>JBMOOJ010000001.1:0-42614 GCA_049323835.1 Pseudomonadota bacterium
TGCGGCTGCCGCGCTGCTGATCGTCGACGACGAGCACGCCGTTCTTGATGCCGATTTCGTCGAGATTCTGCCCGTCGAGACCGGTGGCGCTCAAACTGTCGAGCCAGTCGAGCGCGGCGAGCAGCCCGGCGGTGCCGGTCCGTTCACCGCGCCGGGGCGCGGTCGCCAGTGGATTCTGTCCAGGCAGCGGCAACGCGGGCTGGGACGCCGCCGGCGCGGTCTGATTGCCGGGTACCGTTTTCGCCTGACCGGTAGCGATCGGACGCGCGCTGTCGCCGGTCGAAACGGTAATGCGGCCGTCCGGCGTGATGCGGACCGCAAGCTCGGCATCGACGAGGCTTAAGCTCTGCGCGCGGACCTGGCCGAGCAGCAAGGCCCCGCCGGACACCCGGACCTCGGCCTTGGGCGCATTCGCCACAACCACGCGATCGCGGTCGCGGACGACGATGTCGCGCAGGCGGACGGCGATACGGGCACGGCCCGCGCGCTCGATCTGCGTGCCGCCGACTTCAACGATGTGGTCCTTGCCGATGTTGGCTTCGATCGCCGAGGCAAGCCAGGGCGTCGCCATGTCCAGATTGATCGGACCGGCGCCGAGCCGCCACCACAGTCCGCCGAAGCAGATGCCGACCACGCCGAAGACGGACAGGACGCCGACCAGCACGCGGCGCAACCAGCGCTCGCCACGTAGCCAGCTCGAAACGGCCATGAACCAGTCGCCAATGCCATGGATCGTCGGAATGCGGGGGCCGCGGCGCTTCGCAAGCAGCTTCCGCGCGCGCACGCTCGCAGCCTCGTCGTGATGATCCCAGTCGGAATCGCTCCACTCGGAGTGCTTGGCATCGGCGCGCAAATTCACGGCTTGCGGTGGCTTGGTCCTGGCCATTGCCTCTCGGTGTTGACGTCGATCACGAGCCTGTCGCCACAGCCAAGCCCATGCGTCGCACAATTACGACCGCCAGGCTCGGCGCGCGCCGCCAAACTCCTCACTCAAAACGCGGCCTTCTCCGTGGTCTGCCGCGCGCCCCGAATCCCTTGCCACCTTACTCTGGCGGCAGCATTTATGCCCAGTCGCCGAAGGTGTCGTTGCGGCATCAGGCCCGTGGGCTGTTTGAACCACGGAAAGCGTCGAAAGGAAGGCGTATGCCCCCGAAATCACGTCAGAAAACCTCGAAAGCCGAATCGGCTGGCCGTTCCGCGAACAGGTTACCGCGCGCGGATGCAAAGCCGGTTAAGGGCAAGACCGAGGGGCCGGCAAAGCCGAAGGCCGCCGTGAAAGCGGCCCCAGGGAAAGCCGGCAAGGCGGCGGCACCAGCCTCATCGCCGATCGCTGAAGGACGGCCAGCCCCGGCGTTCGCGGTGACACGGGATGGCGGCGTCACCGTCAGACTCGCCGACTTCGAGGGCAAAAATCTCGTGATCTTCTTTTACCCGCGCGCGGATACGCCCGGCTGTACGCTGGAGGCCGCCGACTTCACGCGCCTCTCCGGCGACTTCGCCAAACGGAACACGGCGTTGCTTGGCGTCTCCGCCGACTCGCAGAAGCTTCAGGAGAAATTCCGCGACAAGCACCAGCTCAAGGTGCCGCTCGGAGCCGACGAGGAACTGACCATGCTCAACGCCTACGGGGCGTGGGGACAGAAATCGATGTACGGCCGGACATTCATGGGCGTCCTGCGCACCACCGTACTGATCGATGCGCGCGGGAAAATCGACAAAATCTGGCGCAATGTGAAAGTCGAAGGCCATGCCGCTGAAGTACTTTCTGAAGTTTCGCGGCTAAAGCCATAGAATGCGCATCAGGCACTCATTTTACATAAAAAATAACCATCAAACCACTGACGATCAATGGATTTTGACAAAACTCAAATACGCACGTCACGACCGGTCCAATTTTCCGAAAATTAACCATAAGCGGGTCAAATCGGCCGGAGCAGAGCCGGTTGGAATTGAGCGATCGGCGCAGGAGTGCCGATGTCGTATCGTTCCGGACATGTATCTGAGTATGGCCGCCACCACCCGCAGGACCCCCGTGGTCAAGTTCGCCGGACGGCCCCGCATCCACAACCCCGCCCCGCGCAGGCACAAGGCGCATCCAGCGATTACACCATCGTCCATGCCGGACGGCAGGTTCGTTTCGGGCCCGTCGTGTTCTGGATCGTGGTCGGCACGATTATCATCATGGGTGCCTGGTCTGGCGCCACCGCGACTTATTTCGCCTTCCGCGACGACGTGCTGACCCGCCTGATCGCCCGTCAGGCGGAAATGCAGTACGCCTACGAAGACCGCATCGCCGAACTGCGCGCCAAGGTCGACCGGACCACCAGCCGCCAGCTGCTCGACCAGGAACAGTTCGATCAGAAACTCGCACAAGTGATGCGCCGTCAGGCGATGCTTGAATCGCGCGCCGCCGCACTCGGCTCGCTGCCGGATGCGGCCGCGACCGGATCGATCAAATCGCCGACCCGCTCCGACGCCGGCCCGTTGCCGACACCCTCGCCGGTCGGCGACACCGTCGTATTCGCTCCGCCGCCCGATCGCGAAGCACGGCTGCAATCGCGCACGACTGCCGTCGCCGCCGTTCGCCCCGCCGAACCGTTCAAGGTCGATGGCTTCGACACGATGCTCGCGCGCCTGCAATCCTCCCTCGACAAGGTCGAGACCAAACAGGTCGCGACGCTCAACGCCGTCGAGGAGAGTTACGAATCTCGCGCGCGCCGCATGCGCAGCGTCTTTACCGATCTCGGCCTCCAGATGCCCGCTGACGCCAAGCCACGTTCTGGCATCGGCGGCCCCTTCATTCCCGTCAAACCCGGCACCGACGCAGCCGGCTTTGAACGTCAACTCCAGCGCATCAACGTCGCCCGCGCACAGGTCGACCGGCTGACCAAAACACTTGCGGTTGTGCCGTATCGCAAGCCGGTGATCGGCGAGGTCGAATTCTCGTCGGGCTTCGGTATCCGCACCGACCCGTTCCTCGGCCGCCCGGCCATGCATTCGGGCCTCGATTTCCGCGCGTCAACCGGTGACCCGGTCCGCGCCACCGCAGTCGGCAAGGTGATCACCGCCGGCTGGCAAGGTGGCTATGGCCGGCTCATCGAGATTGATCACGGCAACACGCTCTCGACCCGCTACGGCCACCTCTCTGAAATTCACGTCAAGGTCGGCGACACGGTACGCATCGGCCAGGTGATCGGCGCGGTGGGTTCGACCGGACGGTCCACCGGTCCGCACCTGCATTACGAAACCCGGATCGACGGCGACCCAGTCGATCCGCAACGCTTCCTGCGCGCCGGCGTGCGCCTCAGCTCCAACTAAGTCTAGCTTTCAACGCCCGCCGCAGCGACCGGCTTGCGGCGGAACAATCCAAACACCCGGCCGTCCATCACGATCAGAGCTGCCGCGATAATGATCGCGCCGATGTATTCGCGCGTGACGATCACCTCGCCGAGCAGGAAGTGACCGAGCAGGATCGCGCTGACCGGCACCAGCAGCGTCACGAGCATGACGTTGCTTGGGCCTGAGCGTGCGATGATCTGAAAGAAGATGATGAAACCGACCGCCGTCGACAGAACGCCCGTTCCGACGATGGCGAGCGTCGCACTCGCGCTCGGCACGGGCAGTTCCCATGGCCGTTCGAACGTGAACGAGAGTACAGCCATCAGCAGGCAAGACGTCATCATCTGAAATGCCGCTGCGCCAAGCGGCGGAATTCCGGTCATGTGGCGCTTGGCCCAGAGCGCCGAGAAACCGTAGCTCAGCGTCGCGCCGAGGCACATCAGCATGCCGATGGTCTGGTTCGAGGTGAGGTCGAGGCCCTGCCCGCGCAAGATGACGACACCCAGGAGCCCGAGCAGGACGCCGGCGATCCGGCGCGGCACAAGCCGCTCTTCTGAGAACGCGGACATCACCAGCACCGTGAACAGGGGGGTCGTGGCGTTGAGCACCGATGCAAGACCGCTCGTGATGTAGACCTGTGCGCCGGCCTGGAGCGAAAACGGGATGACGTTGTTGATCGCCGACATCACCAGAAACACCTTCCAGCCTGCGAAGCCGGACGGAAAGGCGATGCCGCGCATCAGCACCAGTGGCAGCAGAACAAGCGCGGCGACGCCGACACGCAGAAAGACGATGGTGAGCGGTGGAACTTCGCGGATCGCCGCGCCGACGAAGAAGAACGACCCGCCCCACAGGACGGACAGCAGAACGAGCAGCATCCAGTCCCGGCTGTCGATTTTTAGATCTTGTCCCGGCATCGTCATATCCGATCAGGTTTTGCGTTGCGTATGGTGCAGGCCGGGCTCGCGGACAACCACCCGTTTCCCGGCAACACTGTGATGCCTGACCGTTGCTCGACAAACGCCGGAGCGCCGGGTTCCAGCGCGTGCCGCCCGCGCGGGAATCCCGACACACTTGTCACTCCCGCCGCTGGATGCGCCTCACCTAGATTTTCGCTGCGAGCCGCTGAAGCTGGAGAGCCAGCAGGAACAGGAGACGCACATGCATAAAAACCTGGACAAAACCATGAAAACACCCCCGGTCGTGTCGCCGGAGGCGTGGGGCGCCGCCTGGCAGGAGATGCTCGTCAAGGAAAAGGCTCTGATGCGCGCCCGCGACACCCTCGCCGCCGAGCGGCGGCGGATGCCATGGATGGCCGTCGACAAGGCCTATGCATTCGACGGACCGCGGGGCAAAGTCAGCCTGCTCGACCTGTTCGAAGGCCGCCGGCAACTGATCATCTATCGCGCCTTTTTCGAGCCTGGTGTGTTCGATTGGCCGGAACATGCCTGCCGTGGCTGCTCCATGGTGGCCGATCAGGTCTCGCACCTGTCGCATCTGAATGCGCGCGACACCACGCTCGCCTACATCTCGCGGGCGCCGCAGGCGGACATTGCCCGCATCAAGGGACGCATGGGTTGGGGCATGCCCTGGTACACGATCACCGACAACTTCGATTGGGACTTCGGCGTCGGCGAATGGCACGGCCACAACGTGTTCATCCGCGACGGCGATCGCATCTTCCGCACCTACCTCATCAACAGCCGCGGCGACGAGGCGATCGGAACGATCTGGAGCTATCTCGACATGACGGCGCTCGGCCGCCAGGAAACGTGGGAAGACTCCCCGGAAGGTTATCCGCAGTCGCCGCCGTACAAGTGGTGGAACTGGAACGACAACTACGACGCCGAGGCCACGCCCAACCAGAAATGGGTCGAGATATCCGACGCCGGCGAAGCCGCGTTCCGGAAGTGATCAAGCCTGGCGTCCCGGTGTCGGCGGCGGCAGCCGCCGCGCCAGCACCCTGGTTCCCATCTTCGCCGCACCGCCGGGGCCGCGCGTCGCAATCACGGCATCGGCCTCGATCGGTTCGCCACAGGCAGAGCATGTCACCTGCGGCGTGAAGCTGCAGCCGCACGCCGCATGCTCATGCAGCATCGGGCTGCCCTCTTTCGGCGCAGCCCAGCGATCGCCCCAAGCCGTCAACGCCAGCAGCGCCGGAATGAGATCGCGACCCGCTTCGGTCAGCCGGTATTCGTAGCGCACCGGACGGCGTTGATAGACCTTGCGCGCGACGATGCCGTTGGCGATCAACGCCTTCAGCCGCCGCGTCAGCAGATTGCGCGAGATTCCAAGGTCTTCGACCAGATCGTCGAACCGCGTCACCCCGAGATAAAGGTCGCGAACGATCAGCGGAGACCACCACTCGCCGATCCGATCGAGCCCGCGCGCGAGCGAACAACGCATTTGTGCAAAACTGGTCCGTTCCATGACTGCGGCCTCCGCCAGCCGATATTAGCAAGTTGCATCATTGAACTCAAATGAGCTAGCTTTCCCATCAGTACAATTATTGAACTGATATAGGCACTTCTCTATGGATGCAGGAGCGAGCCATGTACCATCGCATTGTCCGCCGGAAGGTTCTTGCGCTGTTCGAGGCCGTCAGCCGCGGTGATGCCGAACCAGTGTTGCGCGCGTTCGCGCCGAGATTCGAGCACAGCTTTGCCGGCGACCACGCCCTTGGCGGCACGCGGACGTCGCTTGCCGCGACCCGCCGCTGGTACGAGCGGCTTTATCGCCTGCTACCGGATATCAGGTTCGACGTCACAAACGTCTGGGTGAGCGGCACGCCGTGGAACACGCTCGTCATCGCCGAGTGGAACGAAACCAACTCCGGCACCGATGGTGTGCTCACGCACAATCACGGTATCCACGCCCTGCAACTGAAATGGGGCCGCGTGACCCAGCTTTTCATCTATCCGGACACGGTCGGACTGAAGGACACGCTCGGACGGCTGACGAAGGCCGGCAACGCGGAAGCGGCCGCATCGCCCATCACCGGCTAGCGGCGGCCGCGCCGCCTAGTCCACGTCCTCGATCGCGCCCGGCGTGGTGCCGAAGGCTTTCTGCGCCAAGGTCGCCGCCATGAACTCGTCGAGCTCGCCATTGAGCACGCCCTGCGTATCCGACGTCTGCACGCCGGTACGCAAGTCCTTCACCATCTGGTACGGCTGCAGCACGTATGACCTGATCTGATGGCCCCAGCCGATGTCGGTCTTGGCGGCCTGATCGGCGGCGGCCTTCTCCTCGCGGCGCTTCAGCTCGATCTCGTAGAGCCGCGCGCGCAACATGTCCCATGCCTGCGCGCGGTTCTTGTGCTGCGAGCGTCCGGCCTGACAGACCACCGCGATGCCGGTCGGAATGTGGGTGAGACGCACTGCCGACTCGGTCTTGTTGACGTGCTGGCCGCCGGCGCCGCCGGAGCGCATGGTGTCGACACGCACGTCGCTTTCCTTGATGTCGACGGTGATGCGATCGTCGACAACCGGAAACACGGCGACGCTGGAAAACGACGTGTGCCGCCGCGCGTTCGAGTCGAACGGCGAGATGCGCACGAGGCGATGCACGCCGCCTTCGGTCTTGAGCCAGCCGTAGGCGTTGTGGCCCTTCACCTGAATGGTGGCGGACTTGATGCCGGCCTCTTCGCCTTCGGTCTCTTCCAGCACCTCGATCTTGTAGCCGTGCTGCTCGGCCCAGCGTGTGTACATGCGCAAGAGCATCGCCGCCCAGTCCTGGCTTTCGGTGCCGCCGGCGCCCGCATGGACTTCGAGATAGCTGTCGTTGGCGTCGGCCTCGCCTGACAGCAGCGCTTCGAGTTCGCGGCGCGCGACATCCTTCTTCAGGGCACGCAGCGCGTTCTCGGCTTCGGTGATCACCGATTGATCGTTCTCGGCCTCGCCGAGCTCGATCAGACCGACGTTATCCTCGAGTTCCTGCTCGACCTTGCCGATGCCGGTGAGCTGCCCCTCGAGCGAGGTGCGCTCCTGCATCAGCTTCTGGGCTTTCTGCGGATCGTTCCAGAGATCGGGATCTTCGGAGAGCTTGTTCAGTTCCGCGAGGCGCGCGGTCGAGGCATCGACGTCAAAGATGCCTCCTCAGCAGCCCGACTGACTGCTTGATCTCTTCGACGAGGCGTTCGATTTCAGGACGCATGAATGGTGTCCGGATTGGCGTTGGTTGCAGGCCGATTTAGCGATCTGCGCCGACTCGCGCAATGGCTTGCTGCGCGTCCGCGACACGGCCGATTCGTGTGCGATCAATACAGCCCGCCGGTCCCGGAGCGCAGGATCGTGCGATCGGAGTCCGGGTATCCGCTGAGCGGCGCGCGGCCGTCGGCATCGGCGACACCGATCACCGAATAGTTGTCCGGCGGCGCCGTGCCCGGCTTGAACGCTTCGAGGATGGTGCGTCCGCCCTCACCCGGTCCGACGCGCATGCCGCTCTTGGCATCAACGCGGATCAGCTTGATGCCAGCCGGTACGCGGAATGGCACCGCGGGCTTGTCGGCGAGCGCCACCTTCATGAACTCGCGCACGACAGGCGCCGCGAGATGGCCGCCGGTCTGGCCGCGGCCGAGATGGCGCGGCTTGTCGTAGCCGATGTAAACACCGATCGCGAGATCCGGCGAGAAGCCGACGAACCACACATCTTTTTCGTCGTTGGTCGTGCCGGTCTTGCCGGCGATCGGCTTGCCGACTTCGCGGATCGTCGTCGCGGTGCCGCGCTGAACCACGCCTTCCATCATCGATGTGATCTGGTAGGCGGTCATCGGGTCCATCACCTGCTCGCGGCGATCGACGAGCGACGGCTCGGGCTGATTCTTCCAGCCGTCGGCGGCGTCGCAGCCGCGGCATTCGCGCTGGTCGTGCTTGAAGATGGTACGGCCGTAGCGATCCTGAATGCGGTCGATCAGGCTCGCCTTGATGCGCTTGCCGCCGTTCGCGAACATCGAATACGCGGTGACCATGCGCATCACCGTCGTCTCGCCGGCGCCCAGCGAGTACGAGAGGTAATTCGGCAGGTCGTCGTAGATGCCGAAGCGCTTGGCGTATTCGCCGATCAGCGGCATGCCGATGTCCTGTGCAAGCCGTACGGTCATGGTATTACGCGACAGCTCGATGCCGGTGCGCAAGGTCGACGGACCGTAGTACTTGCCGGTCGAATAGTTTTCCGGACGCCAGACGTTGCCCTGCCCCTGATCGATTTCGATCGGCGCGTCGATGACGACGGTCGACGGCGTGTAACCGTTGTCGAGCGCGGCCGAGTAGACCAGCGGCTTGAACGACGAGCCGGGCTGGCGATACGCCTGCGTCGCGCGGTTAAACTGGCTCTGGTCGAACGAAAAACCGCCGACCATGGCGAGCACGCGGCCCGTCCACGGGTCCATCGCGACCAGTGCGCCGGAGACTTCCGGCAACTGCCGCAGCCGGAACTGGCCTTCGACCTTGTTGCCGTCCTTGCCGATCAGCGGCTCGACATAGATCACGTCGCCCGGCGACAGCACCTGCGCAACGTTGGTCGGCGTCTTGAAGCGCGTCGGTCCCGATGCAGCCTTCGCCCAGCGCACACCGTCGAGCGCGATCAGCCCAGTCTGGCGATCCTTCAGCACGGCACCGCCGATCTCGCGGCCCGGCTGGAATCCGATGCGCGCCGACTGATCGCTGGTTTCCAGCACCACCGCCATCTTCCACGGCGAGATATCGGAGAGCGATTTGATCTCCGCAAGCTTCACGCCCCAGTCGCCGGTGACGTCGATTTTCTGCAACGGGCCGCGATAGCCTTGCGCCTCGTCATAGTTGACGAGGCCGGCGGTAAGCGTCTTGCGCGCGACAACCTGCAGCTTCGGATCGAGCGTGGTGCGGACCGACAGGCCGCCCTCGTACAGCTTCTTTTCGCCGTAGCGCTCGAAGATTTCACGGCGGACCTCCTCCGCAAAGTACTCGCCCGCGAGCACATGCGCCGAGTTCGAGCGGCCCGTCACCTGTAACGGATCCTTTTTGGCCTTGTCGGCATCCGATTGCTTGATCCAGCCGTTCTCCAGCAAACGATCGATCACGTAGTTGCGCCGCTCGATGGCGCGATCGCGATTGCGGATCGGATGCAGGTTCGATGGCGCCTTCGGCAAGGCGGCCAGATAGGCAGCTTCCGCGACGGTGAGCTCGTTCACCGACTTGTCAAAATAGACGAGCGACGCGGCCGCGATGCCGTAGGCGCCCAGCCCGAGAAAGATTTCGTTGAGATAGAGCTCGAGAATGCGGTCCTTCGAGTATGCGCGCTCGATGCGGATTGCCAGCAGCGCTTCCTTGATCTTGCGCGTGAACGAGACTTCGTTGGTCAGAAGGAAGTTCTTCGCGACCTGCTGCGTGATCGTCGATGCGCCTTGCGGACGTTTGTTCGAACCGAAGTTCTGCGCATACAGCACGGCCGCGCGGGCGAGACCCTGGAAGTCGAGGCCGCCGTGCTCGTAGAAATTCTTGTCTTCGGCCGCAAGGAACGCATTGATGACCGGCTTCGGCACCGCCTGGATCGGCAGATAGAGTCGGCGCTCCTTGGCGTATTCACCGAGCAGCGCGCCGTCGGAGGCGTGCACGCGAGTCATCACGGCGGGTTCGTAATCCTGAAGCTGCGAATAGTCCGGCAGATCCTTGGAAAAATGCCAGATGCCCGCGGCGACGGCGGCAACGCCGACCAGGAACACGATCGTTCCGGCCGCAAACAGGAAGCCCATGAACCGAAGCAGCAAACGCATCTAGCTAATCCCGGTCTAATCCGCTCATCCGCATCCTTACACCGGACGCCTCGCCTTCAGAACGCAACCCCGAAACAGGTGCTGCGATGAGATGATCTCAACAACCACGGGTACTGCGGCCAGCCCGAAAGCCCAAAACCCGTTTGATTCCGCGAGCTTCTCTTTCATTCTATAAGGCAGCGGCTGTGGCTAAACTAGGGCTTTCCAGACTGCCGCCTGCAAATCCCGAGACTTACCTGCCCGGCATGGCGTTGACGACACGCTTGCCGAGGAACATTTCCACCGCCTGCGCCACCGACCCGACGGTCCGCGAACGCCAGCTTTCAGATACCAGAAGCTTCAAATCGTCCTTGTTCGAGACGTAACCGAGCTCGATCAGCACCGAGGGAACATCCGGCGCCTTCAGCACCTTGAAACCGGCCGACTTCAGCGGATGCTTGTGCATGCGCGCAACGGTCTTCATCTCGCCCATCAGTGTGCGGGCAAAGCGGTTTGAAAACGTTTTGGTTTCCCGCTGGGTCAAATCAATCAGAATATCGGCAACGTCGTTCGGTTCCTCGGTCAGGTTGAAGCCGGCAATGGCGTCCGCCTTGTTCTCGAGTTCCGCGAGCCGCTCGGCTTCGGCGTCTGAGGCCTTATCGGAGAGCGTATAGATGGTCGCGCCCTGCGCGCTGGAATCGCCGCGCGGCAATGCATCGGCATGGATGGAGACGAACAGCGCTGCGGTATGATTGCGCGCGACCTTCACCCGCTCTCCGAGCGGAACGAAAGTATCGTCGCTGCGGGTCATCACCACACGGTATTTACCGGACGTTTCGATGCGGTCACGCAGCGCTTTTGCGAAATCAAGCACCAGCGTCTTTTCCATTTCGCCGGTCGGCGCTTCTGTGCCGTGATCAATGCCGCCATGGCCGGGATCGATCACGATCACCGGACGATTATCAGGCTTCGAGCCGGTCGCAGCGTTTGCATTCAGCGCAGCCGGGGTCGCCGCCGTGGTTTCGACCGGCACGTCCCCGAACGTCGGACGCAGCTGCGGGCGGCTTTCGGCGGAAAGCTGCTGCACGAAGGTGGTGCGGTCGACCGCGGCGAGCTCCAGCACCAGGCGCGCTGGCTGGCCGTGGGCGGCGTCAACCACCTGCGCTTTCTCGATTTTGGCCGGGCCCGTCAGGTCGAAGACGAGGCGCGAGCCTCCAGCCATCACGAGGCCATAGCGGAACGCCTTAATCAGCCCGCGCTTGGTGTCGCCTGCCCCGTTCTGGAGCTGGAACGTCACCTGCGGCAGGTCGACAACCACCCGGTATGGATCGGCGAGCGTGAAGGCGCGCAACTCAACCTTGCGGTCGAGGTCGAGGATGAATCGGGTCTGCTTGCCGTCGCCAGCCACGCGCACATCTGAGGCGACCGGGAACTGGACCGGTACCGGGGATGCTGGAGATGCCTGGCCAAAGGCCGCAGGGGCGTGCATCGCCGCGGCGCCGCAACCAAGCGCGAAAGCCCATGAAATAAGCTGTTTTGCGCGGGTCGCCAACGAATCCTCTGTCTTTGGTCCCCTCTTATCGCAATAGAACCGCACGGTTAATTGGTCCTTAAGGACCCGCTGCTGAATTAAGGCGGACTGTTGCAGCGGCGTGACGCTTCCCTTGCCAGCACCCGGCGTTCGACGTATGTATATGATGCTGAAGGTATAAACTTCCGGTTGTGTC
This sequence comes from Pseudomonadota bacterium, assembly GCA_049323835.1. Classification (GTDB taxonomy): domain Bacteria; phylum Pseudomonadota; class Alphaproteobacteria; order Rhizobiales; family Xanthobacteraceae; genus SG-bin9. Next base: position 11,794 of record JBMOOJ010000001.1, read on the forward strand.
GCGTTCAGCTCCTCGGTGCGGCGCAAACCGCTTCTGACGTCTCCCTTTCGGGTGATCTTGAAGCGCTTGCGTGTTTCCGATCCCCTCCATGGCCAGCGCGGCGCGCGGCTGAAATGGGGCGGACGATCCAAGGCCCAGGCAGCGTCTGTGTTCCGGCTTCCATGCTTTCCGGGTCACAGGCTCAAGGCACGTACATCCGGTATTGCAGCCGAAAGACTGCTTTGAGGGACGACCTCAGCAACGACCACGGCGGCTCCGCCGCCAAACCCAGAAGGCGGCTCTGCCGCCAGACCTCATAAGGCGGCTTGCCGCTAAACCTTATCCACGGGCCGATCGCTCGATGCGTCAGACTGTTTCGCCGATTTCAATCCCCGCAACATCGATGCCGAAGCGGCGCGTGATTTCTTCGCGCCGCGATTCGTCGACGTTGCGTTCGGCACAGCGCATCCGGGCACGGTTTGGCCTTTTCATCACCCCCGAATCAGGTGGAGCGTCACGATACGCGGCCGCGCCGAAAGACCCGGCCGTCATGCGTCGCCTCCGCCGCCAAGAGCTTCCCAATGGCCAACAAAATGCTCATCGATGCCACCCACCCGGAGGAGACCCGGGTCGTGGTGGTGCGCGGCAACCGCGTCGAAGAATTTGATTTCGAGTCCGCTCAGCGCAAACAGCTTCGCGGCAACATCTATCTCGCCAAGGTCACGCGGGTCGAACCGTCGCTGCAAGCCGCCTTCATCGAGTATGGCGGCAACCGCCACGGCTTCCTCGCCTTCAGCGAAATCCATCCGGACTATTACCAGATCCCCGTCGCGGACCGTCAGGCTCTGATCGAGGCCGACGAGCGCGCGCATCGTGAGGCGGAAGAAGAGTCGGAGAACCGCTCGAACCGCCGCCGCTCGCGTCATCGCAATTCCCGCCGCCGCGGTCATGGCGATCGCGTCCGCAGCCCGGTCGTGCAGGACGCAGGCGCCGACGAGGCGCAGCAAGCTGAACAGACCGAGGGCGTCGAAGCCTTTGCCGGCGATCAGGATCACGCGCAAGGCGCACACGATCACGCCGAAGCAGATCGGCACGAGCAGGATACCGCGCAAGTTGGCGATCACGCGCGTGACGGCGAACCCGCGGACCATTCCGGCGAGCGCCGCGACGAGACCGTGAGCGCTAGTAACGAACGGCCTCAGGCCGAGACGCTTTCCGCCGACGAACGTCCGCAAGCCCCTGTTTCGGAAGATTCCGCGCCATCGCATGGCGACCAAGCACAGGACCACGGCGACGAGCATCACGTCGATCATCACCACGACGAACAGTCCGACACTCCGCATGCGGATGATGCTCAGCCTGCTTCAGAAGCCGTGCATGGCGAAGTCGATGACGAGGACGACGACGAGGACGAAGCCGAAGAGGAGCAGGTCGAGTCCGTCGGCGGTGAAGACGTTCTCGAGGAAGTGCCCGAGCGCGCGTTCCGTCCGCGCCGCCAGTACAAGATTCAGGAAGTCATCAAGCGCCGCCAGGTGATGCTGGTTCAGGTCGTCAAGGAAGAGCGCGGCAACAAGGGTGCGGCGCTGACGACCTATCTCTCGCTCGCCGGACGCTATGCCGTGCTGATGCCGAATACGGCGCGCGGCGGCGGCATCAGCCGCAAGATCACTTCGGCGCAGGATCGCTCGCGGCTCAAGGAAGTGGTGCAGGATCTCGACGTGCCGGAAGGCATGGGCATCATCCTGCGCACCGCCGGCGCGGCCCGCACCAAGCCCGAAATCAAGCGCGACTTCGAATATTTGCTGCGCATGTGGGAAACCGTGCGCGACCTCACTCTGAAATCGCAGGCCCCCACCCTCGTCTACGAGGAAGGTTCGCTGATCAAACGCTCGCTGCGCGATCTCTACAACAAGGAGATCGACGAGATTCAGGTGAGCGGCGAAGGCGGCTACGAAGAAGCCCGCGACTTCATGAAGATGCTGATGCCTTCGAATGTGAGGGCCGTGAAACAGTATCGCGACGGCCAGCCGCTGTTCTCGCGCATGGGCGTCGAAAGCCAGCTCGACGCCATGTTCACGCCGACAGTGCAACTGCGCTCGGGCGGCTACATCGTCATCAACCAGACCGAGGCCTTGGTCTCGATCGACGTGAACTCCGGGCGTTCGACCCGCGAACACAATATCGAGGACACCGCACTCAAGACCAATCTCGAAGCCGCCGAAGAAGTCGCGCGGCAACTGAGACTGCGCGACCTCGCCGGCCTGATCGTCATCGACTTCATCGACATGGACGAGAAGCGCAACAATCGCGCGGTTGAGCGCAAGCTCAGCGATTGCCTGCGCCAGGATCGCGCGCGCATCCAGGTCGGGCGCATCTCGCACTTCGGCCTGCTGGAAATGTCGCGCCAGCGCATCCGCGCCAGCGTGCTGGAATCGTCGACCGAGCCCTGCCCGCATTGCGGCGGCTCCGGTCACGTCCGCTCGGTCGCCTCCGTCGCACTGCAACTGCTGCGCAGCGTCGAGGAAAGCCTGATGAAGGGCGCGACCCACAATCTCGTGGTCCGCACCCGCACCGACGTTGCACTCTATGTGCTGAACCACAAGCGCGGGCACCTGCGCGACCTCGAGAACGGCTTCAAGGTAACAATCGCAGTGATCGCGGACGCGACTATCGGCGGCCAGCAGTCGTTCGTGATCGACCGCGGTGAACAGGTGCACACGCTCGAGGCCGCGAAGGCCCTGCTCGCGGCCCAGCTCGCCGCCAATCCCGCGCCGGTCGAAGAGCCCTACGAGGACGAAAGCTTCGAGGACGAGTTCACTGAAGACGGCGGGGACGAGGATGAAACCTCTCAGTCCGAAGCTCGCACCGATGGCGAGGACGGCCCGCGCCGCCGCCGCCGTCGCCGCCGCCGCGGCCGGGGCGGAGATCGCGAAGCCGCACCTAGCAGCGAGAGCGGCAACGACGGCGATACGTTCGTTACGCAGGCTGCCCTCTCCGGCGACGACAGCGCATCGGTTGAAAGCGACGAGAGCGACGACGAGGCCGGCGATGAAGATGCGGAGACCCGCGGCTCCGACCAGCAAAATGGCGAGCGCCGTCCGCGCCGCCGCGGACGCCGTGGCGGCCGCCGTCGCCGTGGCGGTGGAGCCCGCGAGGAAGGCCTCGCCGGATCGATCGCCGATGAACTTGAACCGACGCCCTCATCCGAGGCCGAACCCGCTGTTGCCGATTTCGAGGCGTCCCACGAACCGAAGCCGCTTGCGGACATGCCCGTCGCAGAACCCGCGCCCGCACCTGCGACAGCTCCCGAGCCGGCAACCGCGCAAAGCGACGACGCTCCGCGCCGCCGCTCGACCGTGCGCGAAAAGGTGAGCTTCTTCTCGGTCGAGAGCGAAACGCCAGCGCCTCAACCCGCGCCGGAGCCCGCGGCCGCGCAGGCTGCGCCTGCACAGGAGCCCGCCACCGAGACGGCGGAACAGCCGCGCAAGGCCGGATGGTGGTCACGCCGCTTCGGCGGCGGCGAGTAGCACCGCAATCCTTCAAGACAACACGCCCGGCATCGCTGCCGGGCGTATTTCATTCGAGCGACGCCGTTGACCAAACAACGCCGTTGACTACGTGGCGCGGATACGCTGCGCCCAGCGCGAGAGCACGGCCATAAGGACAGTCGCCAGCGCATTCTTCACCACCGATCCGGCGATGAACGGCACGACGCCGACGAGCCACGCGCGCTCCATGCCAAGCTTCACCCCGAACGCAAGCCATACGAAACCGAGTGCGAGGATGATCACGTGGCCGACCGCCATGGCCGCAAACACGCGCAGCATCGACTGGCCGAAGCCGTTCTCGCACATCCACCCGGTGATAAAGGCGGCAACGGCGAAGCCCGCCAGGTAGCCTGCTGTCGGCCCCATCAGGATCGCAACGCCGCCTACCGGCGATGCGAACACCGGCAGCCCGATCGCACCCTCGCCAATGTAAGCAAGCAGCGTCACTAGCCCGAGCCGCGAACCGTAACCGGCGCCAATCATCAGCACCACCAGCGTCTGCATCGTCATCGGCACATACGGCAGCGGCACGTTGATCTTCGCCGACAGTGTCAGGAGCGCGGTCCCCGCGATGACAAGAATGGCATTGCGCACGAACGCGCGGGTCGCGTTGTCCGGCTGCGGCCAGAATGCGGTGGCGAGATGGCCCGAAGATATGTTGCTGCTCATGTGGTGCTTCCGTCGTGTTGTCCCGGCGCGCCTGATGCGCGTGACGTTCTTAACGGCAGCCGCAAGAGTTGGCGAGCGCTTTACATAGGCACGGACGCTTGCATTCCATACAGAAGAATTACGAGATGCTATCGCGCCAGCCAGCGCGTGATGCGCGCGATCGCCTCGCGCGTGTCATCGGTCGAGCCGGAATAGCAGAAGCGAACGAACGCGCGGCCATGCACCGGATCGAAATCCACACCCGGTGTCGCCGCGACATGCGCCTCTTCCAACATGCGTTTGGCGAAATCGAAACTGTCGGCGCTGAAACGCGAGATATCGGCGTAGAGGTAAAATGCACCGTCGGCGGGCAGCAGACGATCCAGCCCCGCTTTCGGGAAGCCTTCAATGAGAAGACGGCGGTTGTCTTCGTAGGCATGCTTGACCGCATCCATCTCGGCGCGCCCGTCGAACGCGGCCTCGGCGGCGATCTGCGAAAGGGTCGGCACCGAGATCGACAGGTTCTGCTGCAAGCGCTCGATCGGACGCGCCAGCGACTCCGGCACGACCATCCAGCCGACACGCCAGCCGGTCATGCAGAAGTACTTCGAAAACGAATTGATGACGACAACGTTGTCCGACAATTGCGCGGCACTCACCGCCGGAAATGCGTAGTCGAGACCGTGATAGATTTCGTCGGAGATGAAGCGGATGCCCTCGCTCGCTGCCGCCTCCGTCAGTCGTGACAGCGCCTCGCGGCTCATCATCGTGCCAGTCGGGTTCGCCGGGCTGGCGACCAAGACGCCTTTCAGCGGCGTCTTGCGATGGGCGGCGAGCAGCGCCTCGGGGGTGAGCGCATGGCGCGAGTCTGCATGCGTCTCGATCAGCACCGGCTCGCACCCGAGCGCCGTCAGGATGTGCCGGTACGGCGGATAGCCCGGGATCGCCACCGCCACCCGGTCGCCCGGTTCGAACATCGCCAGAAATGCGAGAATGAAGCCGCCGGACGACCCGGTGGTGACGACGATCCGCTCCGGATCGACATCACAACCATGTGTCTCGCGGTAGTACCGCGCGATTCGCGCCCGCAGCGAGGGAATGCCGAGCGCCGAGGTATAATCGATGCGGCCTCGCTCCAGCGCGGCGCGTGCGGCGGCAATTGCGGTCTGCGGCGCCGGATTGGCCGGCTGCCCGACCTCCATATGCACCACATGCCCGCCGGCGGCTTCGATCCGGGCGGCCGCGGCCATCACGTCCATCACCATGAAGGGCGGTACGTCCCCGCGCGAGGACGGCTTGAGCAAGGCTACGGTGTTTTTGGTGGTCACATCATGCATCGAAGTCTGCTAATCCGGTGTGGCAAGGTCGCGTGGTGCAGGATCGCGGCGGCCGCTGTCCGGCGGTTCCCTGCAGGTGCACGAGACGCCGCTCTCCTGCCGCAATCAAGCGCTTGTTAGCATTACTTTTATCACTGGATCGGGTCCCTTTGCCAAACGAAATGCCACCTGACACCGCTGCGCGCCGAAGCTGCGTCACGCGCTCACCGTTGCGATGGATCGCGGCTGTGACCGCCGCCGCCGTGGCGCTGGCGCCGGTGACAGCCTCGGCGCAGCAGCGCCGGGGGCCGCCGATTCTGCGCGACACCGAGATCGAGCAGCTGCTGCGCGAGTACACGGCGCCGATCCTGCGCGCCGCCGGTCTCACCAAGCAGAACATTCAGGTCGTCCTCATCAACGACACGAGCTTCAACGCCTTCGTCGCCGATGGCCGCCGCATCTTCGTTAACGTCGGTGCGCTGCGCGATTCGGAAACGCCGAACCAGATCATCGGCGTGCTGGCGCACGAAACCGGCCACCTCGCGGGCGGTCATCTCGCAAAGCTGCGCGAGGAGATGTCGCGGGCGCAGACGCAGATGGTGCTCGCGACCCTGCTCGGCCTTGGTGCCGCAGTCGCCGGCGCCCGCTCGGGCGCTGGAGGCGGCGGTGCGGCCGCCATTGCCGCACCTCAGGCGGCGATCATGCGCACGGTGCTGTCATATCAGCGGCAGCAGGAAGAGAACGCCGACAAGGCCGGCGTGAAGTTCCTCGACGCCACCGGACAGTCATCCAAGGGCATGTACGAGACGTTCAAGCGCTTCAACGATCAGATCATGTATGCCGGCCGTGGCGCCGATCCGTACATGCAATCGCATCCGCTGCCTTCCGAGCGCGTCGCCGCGCTCGGCGAGCTCGCCCGCTCCAGTCCGTACTGGGACAGGAAGGATGATCCGGCGCTCCAGTTGCGTCACGACATGATGCGCGCAAAGATCTCGGGCTTCCTCGAACGGCAGGATACGGTGGTGCGGCGTTACACCAGCGCGGGCGACAATCTCCCCGCCCGCTACGCACGCGCCATCGCCACCTATCGCCACGGCGACCTGCGCGTCGCCATCGCCCAGATCGACGGGTTGATCCAGACCCAGCCGAACAACCCCTATTTCCACGAGCTCAAGGGTCAGGCGCTGCTCGAAGGCGGCAAGCCGGACGAAGCGATTCCGCCGCTGCGCCGCGCTGTCCAGCTGTCCAACCGCGCCCCGCTGATCGAGATCATGCTCGGACAGGCGATGATCGCATCCAGCAACAAGGCTTACGCCGCCGAGGCGGTCCAGATTCTGAAAGCGGCGCTCGCGCGCGAACCGGAGGTACCGGCCGCGTATTCACAGCTCGCCGTCGCCTACGGCAAGCAGGGCAACCTCGCGGAAGCCGACCTCGCGGCTGCCACGGCCGCATTCCTGCGCGGCGACAACAAGACCGCCCGCGACCTCGCCACCCGCGCCAAGACGCGCTTTGCGGTCGGCACGCCCGGATGGGTTAAGGCTGACGATATCGTGAGCGCAAAGCCGTTGCCCGGGCAAAAGAACTGAGCCAGACGTAAACGCCCCTTTCAGAATTTCCGCCTTAAGGATGTGGCCATGATCACGCTTCGCGCACTCGCACCTGCCCTGCTGGCTCTCGGCCTGTTCGCCATGCCTGCATCCGCCCAGGCCCAGACGTTCTCCGGCAGCCAGCGCCAGGAGATCGAAAGCATCATCAAGAAGTATCTCATGGAGCACCCCGAGATACTTGAAGAGATGGCGGCCGAACTCAGCAAGCGCCAGTCAGTCGCCGACGCGGCGAAGCATGAGGCCGCGGTCGCCAAGAACGCCGATCTGATCTTCAAGTCGCCGCGCGGCGTCACTGTCGGCAACAAGGACGGCGACGTCACCTTCGTCGAGTTCTTCGATTACAACTGCGGCTACTGCAAACGCGCGATGAAGGACATGATGGAAATCATGAAAGCCGATCCGAAACTGCGCGTCGTGCTCAAGGAGTTTCCGGTGCTCGGGCCAACGTCGGTCGAAGCCGCGCAGGTCGGCGTTGCCGTTCGCATGCAAGACCCGACCGGCAAGAAGTATCTCGACTTCCACCAGAAGCTGCTCTCCGGCCGCGGCCAAGCCGACAAGGCCCGCGCGCTTGCCGCTGCGAAGGAAGCCGGCCTTGATGTCGCACGCATCGAGAAGGACATGAACAGCCCGGAAGTGCGCGCCACGCTTGAAGAGAACTTCAAGCTCGCCGAATCATTGGGCATGAACGGCACGCCAAGCTACGTGATCGGCAAGCAGGTCGTGATCGGCGCGGTTGGCGTTGAAGGCCTGACCAAGAAAATCTCCGAAGCCCGCTGCGGCAAAGCCACCTGCTGAGCGCTGCACGCTTCACCGCTCCGCATTTTTCAATGCCCGTTCATCGCACCCGATGAACGGGCATTCACGTCTCTGACGAAAATCTCACGTTTATCTCGATACCTTTTCGGAACGCCGCTCCTTCCCTGCCGTTGACGGCCGCAGGGACAAAAGGAGGAGTTCCATGAAGAAGTCACTGTTAGCGTCTGCCGCTGCGACAGCGCTCGTGCTCACTACCAGTCTTGCCGGCGCACAAGGTCAGGGTCCGGGTTCCACATCCGGCGCGAGCGGCGCGTTACCAAGCGCGCCACAAGCCGCTCCGCCTGCGTCAACGAGTGGACAGTCGGGCGGTACGCTGAACCGCGGCGACAGCCCGAGTTCCATGGATAGCATGAAGTCCGACCGGCAGCCGGGCGATCGCGTCCAACGCGACGGTTCGCCCGATCAGAAGCGCGCTCAGGACAGCAAGCAGCCGAACAACATGAAGGCTGATACGCCGTCCGGATCGAAGGCCGCGCAGGACAACAAGATGGCGCCCGCTTCGAAGTCCGCAACGGACTCGCAGTCCAAACAATCGACGACCACCGGCCAGGCCGGTGCGGGCGCCAAAATCTCGACGGAGCAGCGCGCGCAGATCACGACCGTGATCAAGCAGCAGAAGGTCAAGCCGGTCACCAACGTCAATTTCTCGATTTCCGTTGGCACGAAGATTCCGCGCGGCAGCGTGACCTTCCATGCCCTGCCGGCCCAGGTGGTCACGATCCATCCGGAATGGCGCGGCTACGAGTACATTCTCGTCGGCGCCGACATCGTCGTGGTGAACCCGCGAACGCTCGAGATCGTCGCGGTTCTGGAAGCCTGACGGCCAACAGCAAAGGGCCACCGGTCCGCCTTTTTCTGTTCCGCTAACAACGAAGGTCCCGCCCTCCTTCCGGAGAGCGGGACCTTAACGAACCTGCCTTGCGGCGAGGGTGTTAGCTCGGCAGCAGCACGCTGTTGACGACGTGGATCACGCCGTTCGACTGGAACACGTTCGGGATCGTCACGTTCGACGCGCCGCCCTTCGAGTCGATGATGCGAACCTTGCCGCCCGAAGCCTTCACGGTCAGCGTCTCACCGGCAACGGTGGTCAGCTTCATGCCGTCCTTCAGGTTGGCAGCTGCGAGGCGGCCCGGCACGACGTGATAGGTCAGGATCTTGGTGAGGGTCGCCTTGTTCTCCGGCTTCACCAGCGTCTCGACGGTGCCCTTCGGCAGCTTGCCGAATGCAGCGTTGGTCGGAGCGAACACGGTGAACGGGCCCGGGCCCTGCAGCGTGTCGACGAGGCCGGCCGCCTTCACAGCTGCGACCAGCGTGGTGTGATCCTTCGAGTTCACGGCGTTCTGGATGATGTTCTTCGACGGGAACATCGGCGCGCCGCCGACCTGAACAGTCTTCTCCTGCGCGAACGCCGGAGCAGTCACGGTACCAGTCACGAGCAGCGCACCAAGCGCGGCTGCAGAAAGCATAGCAATACGCTTCATTGATCGTCTCCCGATTGAAAAAGGACACCTTCGGCAGACATCCACCGAAAGCGAGAGCAGCGGTGCGAGAGACAATCGTGAGAACGGCTCGTCGCGTCGCCGATGCGGCAATTACGCCACCGGTATGGAAAGGTTTCAGAAGTGAAAAACAGTGCGAGGAAAAATTCCGGCGGCGCGAAAATCAAAAAGATGATCCTCTGCGAAACCTTGCTCTACGCGATGCGTACTTTTCAACCGTGTAGCGTGCGCCGGTACAATCGCCACGAATGCGAAGCGTGCCGTACTAAGTCATGGCGGCTTCGAGGTCCGACGACATAGCCAGTCTCAAATCGCATTATGTATCCGGCTATCGCACGACCACGCAGCATTCGAAACCACGTCAAATGACGAACCGGACCATTCCCGGTCGCCCTGTGGATTCCGGTCCTGCTGGCCGAGCAGTCGTCCAGAACCCTGCCCCTGATGCGCGTCGACGCAGATCGCCCACTGTCCAGAGCTGGTAAAAACGCGCCTCCGGTTGGCTGCCGTCCAAAAATGAAGCAATTCCAATGGCCTGCGCGCCACAAAGGTTAAGAATTGGTTAATTTGAAGAAGCGGCCGATTTGAAACGGGTTTCGACGCACATGGCTCGTTTCAGCTTGTTTGCAGGCCCTGCTGGAGGCTTCCCCTGTCCAGTGAGGTTACCTATAACCCCGGTCGGAACACACAAGCCTTTGCCGCGTAAGCGCTGACATCTCGCCGGACAATTGATGGCCAATACGATCTACGTGCTCAACGGACCGAACCTCAATCTGCTCGGCACCCGTGAGCCCGAAACCTACGGTCATGCGACCTTGAAGGATGTCGAGGCGCTATGCCGCGACACAGCCGCGCGCTATGGACTGACGGCTGACTGCCGGCAATCCAACCGCGAGGGCGAACTGATCGACTTCATCCACGAGGCGGGCGCGACGAAAGCCGCAGGCATCGTCATCAACGCGGGCGGCTACTCGCACACGTCGATCGCGATCCATGATGCCCTGCTCGGCGTGAAACTGCCGGCGGTCGAAGTCCACGTGACCAACGTTCACGCGCGCGAACCCTTCCGCCACCATTCGTTCGTCGCGCGCGCCGCGTTTGCGACGCTCGCAGGTTTCGGCATCGACGGTTACAGACTCGCGGTCTCGGGTCTGGCTCAACGCATCGGCGCCAAGGCGAAAGCCTGAGGCGTCACGTCCATAATCAAGAAAGTTCCCGGATTCATCCATGGCACGCGAGCCGCAAGATAAGTCGAAAGAGTCGAAGCCGCTGAACGAACGCGAACTGGTTCGCGAACTCGCCGCGCTGCTCGACGAAACCAACCTGACCGAAATCGAAATCGAGCGTGCGGGCCTGCGCGTGCGGGTGGCCCGCAATGTCACCGTCGCGGCCGCGATGCCGGCCGTCGCGCACGCGCCTGCCATTGCCGCGCCGCCCTCCGCAGCGGTAGCCGTTGCCCCCGCAGATGCCGCGAAGCATCCGGGCGTCGTGCCTTCGCCCATGGTCGGCACCGCCTACGTGGCGGCAGAACCCGGCGCGAAGCCGTTCATCGATGTCGGCAGCAAGGTGAAGGCCGGCGACACGCTCCTGATCATCGAAGCGATGAAGACGATGAACCAGATCCCCTCGCCGCGCACCGGCACGGTGACGCAGATTCTTGTCGAGGACGGCCAGCCGGTCGAGTTCGGCGAGCCGCTCGTCATCATCGAATAATCCGAAGCGTAAACGTTAGCCGCCAGGCAGTGCGATGTTCGACAAGATTCTCATAGCCAACCGCGGCGAGATCGCTCTGCGCATCCTGCGCGCGTGCAAGGAACTCGGCATCGCGACCGTCGCCGTGCACTCGACCGCTGACGCCGACGCCATGCACGTGCGCCTCGCCGACGAAAGCGTCTGCATCGGCCCCCCGCCGTCGAAGGACAGCTACCTCAACATTCCGGCGCTTCTCGCAGCTTGCGAGATCACCGGCGCAGAAGCGGTCCATCCCGGCTACGGCTTCCTGTCGGAGAACGCGCGTTTTGCGGAGATCCTCGAAGAGCACAATCTCCAGTTCATCGGTCCGAAGTCCGAGCACATCCGCATGATGGGCGACAAGATCGAGGCCAAGCGCACCGCCAAACGCCTCGGCATTCCCGTGGTGCCAGGTTCGGATGGCGGCGTTGGCCCGGACGACGACGTGATGGGGATCGCGCGCGAGATCGGTTTTCCCGTTCTGATCAAGGCCGCGGCAGGCGGCGGCGGACGCGGCATGAAGGTCGCGCAGACCGAAGCCGATCTGATGACAGCCATCCAGACCGCAGGCTCGGAAGCGAAAGCCGCGTTCGGTGATGCTTCGGTCTATATGGAAAAGTACCTGTCGCGGCCGCGGCACATCGAGATTCAGGTGCTCGGCGACGGCCGCGGCGGCGCGATCCATCTCGGCGAGCGCGACTGCTCGCTGCAGCGCCGCCACCAGAAGGTCTGGGAAGAAGGCCCCTCGCCGGTGCTCTCGGCTGCAGCGCGCGCCAAGATCGGCGAGACGTGTGCGCGCGCAATGCAGGAGATGAAATATCTCGGCGCGGGCACGATCGAATTCCTCTACGAGGATGGCGAGTTCTACTTCATCGAAATGAACACGCGCATCCAGGTCGAACATCCGGTGACCGAAATGATCACCGGCATCGACCTCGTGCTTGAGCAAATCCGCGTCGCCGCCGGCGGCGACCTCCCCGCACGGCAGGACGAGATCGGCGTGAGCGGCCACGCCATCGAGTGCCGCGTCAACGCGGAGAACCCGCAAACTTTCCGGCCGTCGCCCGGCAAGATCACGCAGTACCATCCGCCGGGCGGTCTGGGCGTGCGCATCGATTCCGCCGTCTATCAGGGCTACGTTATCCCGCCCTACTACGACTCGCTGGTCGGCAAGCTGATCGTTCACGGCAAGACCCGCGGCGAATGCCTGATGCGGTTGCGCCGGGCGCTCGACGAGATGGTGGTCGATGGCATCGAAACGACGCTGCCGCTCTTCCGCAATCTCGTTCGCGAGCCGAACATCATCGACGGCGACTATCATATCCACTGGCTCGAACAGTATCTCGCCAGTACCGGCCCGGCCGAAACTCCCAGCAAATAGGTTCCGCTGTCAGGGAACCAAACCCGGCCGTCCGCGTTGAAACCGGATGGATACACACGGCCGCCGTTCCGGTGCTGCCGCTCCAGAAACTCACAAGATTGGGCAAATACTTAGTGGGCGACCAAAGGTTGCGGCGGACGGGCCTGTCGCAAGTTCTCATTTTGATACTTGGCCTCGCCGTGCTGGTCGCGATCAGCGCGGCGTCGATCTACTTCGTCTACAAGGCGCGCGAGGACGCCGAGGCGGTGACGCACACCGTTGAGGTCGAGGGGCAGATTTCGACCGTCTTGCTCGAGATCCGCCGTGCCGAAAGCGCCGTCCGTGCCTATCTGCTCTCGTCCGGTCCGCAGTTTCTGCGCGAGTACGAGGAAGCCGCCGCGCGCATTCTGCCTGCGGCCGACAAGCTGACCCAACTCACGAGCGACAACCCGGCTCAGGCCGAGAACAACAAGAAGCTGCGCAAGGCGATCGAGACGCGGCTTGCGGAATTCGCCCGCGGCATCGACCGCGTCAAGAACAACGATACCTCCACCAGTGCCGAAATCCTGCGGCAGGGCGGCGCCAACGAAGCTGCGCAGGAGATTGTGGAGCTCTCGGCCGACATGCGAAAGGAAGAAGGACGCTTGTTCGCTGCGCGAAACATTTCCGCCGATCAAAGCCAGAGGATGGCGGCCATGATCACGACCGCCGGCTCGGGAATCGTCATCGCGCTCGCCGGATTGTCGATCGCGCTGGTGCGGCGGGCATCGCGGGAACGCGACAAGGCCGAACAGCTTCAGCGCGATATCAATATCCATCTGGAAAACACTGTGCAGGAACGCACCGCCGATCTGCGCGAAGCCAACGAGGAGGTGCAGCGCTTCGCCTACATCGTCAGCCACGATCTGCGCTCGCCGCTGGTCAACATCATGGGCTTCACCAGCGAGCTGGAGGAGCTACGGACCAGCATCTTCAAGCGGCTGGCCGCGAAGCGCGCCGGAAATGACAGCGGCGCGCCAGCCGAAGCACCTGCCGAGGAGCCGGCGCTTGAAGGCGAGGACAAGCAACTGTCGGACGACTTCACCGAGGCGCTGGGCTTCATCAAGTCGTCGATCGGCAAGATGGATCGCCTGATCAGCGCGATTCTCAATCTCACGCGCGAGGGCCGCCGTCAATTCCGCCCGGAGCGGATCGATCTTAACGAACTGATGCAGGCGATCGTCACGACCGTAGCGCATCAGACATCCGAAGCGAGTGCCGACATCCGCATCGAAGCGCTGCCCGACGTAACGAGCGATAGGCTTGCGCTCGAGCAGATCTTCTCGAACCTGATCGACAACGCACTGAAGTACCTGAAGGACGGGACTCCCGGCGAGATCACCGTTCGCGGCCGCCGCAAGCTCGGCTTTGCGGTCATCGACGTCATCGACAACGGCCGCGGCATCGATCCCAGGGATCACCAGCGTATTTTCGATCTGTTTCGCCGAGCCGGCACGCAGGACAAGCCGGGTCAGGGTATCGGTCTGGCGCATGTGCGTGCACTCGTGCGCAGACTGGGCGGAACCTTGAACGTATCGTCCGAACTGAATCAGGGCAGCACGTTTACCGTGACCCTTCCCATCAACTGGACTGCCGAAAGCAAAGGACAACCAGCGTGAGCGTTCCTGTACGAATTGTCATGATCGAGGATGACGAAGGCCATGCGCGTCTGATCGAACGCAACATTCGCAGGGCCGGCGTCAACAACGAGATCGTGCCGTTCACGAGCGGCACCGATGCGGTGACGTTTCTCTTCACGCAGGCGAACGGCGGATCGCAAGATGGCGAGGCGCTGCTGATCCTGCTCGACCTCAACCTGCCGGACATGACCGGCATCGACATTCTCAAGCGGGTCAAGGAAGACCCGAAGCTGAGGTATGCGCCGGTCGTGGTGCTGACCACCACCGACGACGCGCAGGAGATCAAGCGCTGCTATGAGCTTGGGTGTAACGTCTACATCACCAAGCCGGTGAACTATGACAGCTTCGCCAACGCCATTCGTCAGCTCGGCCTGTTCTTTTCCGTCATTCAGGTGCCCCCGATCAAGCCATGACCGCTCAAGCACCAACCCTGCTCTATATCGAAGACGACGCGGCGCTCGCGCGGCTGGTCGAGCGTGGGCTGACGAAGCACGGCTTCACCGTCGAGCGCGCCGCTGACGGCGCCTCGGGTATCGCGCGCATTGCACGCGGCGGCATCGACGTGGTGGCGCTCGATCAGCATATGCCGGGTCTCGACGGCCTTGAGACCCTCGACCGGATCCAAAGCATCGCCGGCGCCCCTCCGGTGGTATTTGTCACCGCGTCGCAGGACAGCCAGATTGCGGTCACGGCGCTAAAGGCCGGCGCCGCCGACTATATCGTCAAGGACACGCACGGCGATTTCGTCACCCTGCTTCACGTTGCCGTCACCGGTGCACTGGACCGTGCCCGCCTGCTGGCTGCGCGCGACGAGGCGGAGGCCGAAATCCGCGCGGCCCGCGACCGCTTCGAGGCGCTGGCAGCGGAGCGCGAAATGCTGCTTCGCGAGGTCAACCACCGCGTCGGCAACAGCCTCCAGATCATCGCCTCGCTCCTCAACCTCCAGGCAAGCTCGAGTCAAGACGAGGACGTGAAGGCTGCGCTGACCAATGCCATGGGCCGCGTGACCGCGGTGTCGCAGGTTCATCGGCGTCTCTACACGTCCCACGACCTCAAGACAGTGTCGCTCAACCAATATCTCGAGGCTCTGCTGGAGGATTTGCGCCGTTCGACCGAGGGCGACCGCATGTCGAAGCTGACGCTGAAGTCCGACCCGATCGAAATTGATCCGGATCGCGCTGTCGCGCTCGGCATGGTAGTCAACGAACTCGTCATGAACGCCGTGAAGTATGCCTATCCGGATGGATCGGGACCGATTCACATCGAGCTGAAGCGGCTCGGCAACGACATCGAACTCTGCATCGCCGACAACGGGGTCGGCTTCCAGGCGAAGGCCGATCCGCGCTCGACCGGCCTCGGTCAGCGCATCGTAAGCGCCATGGCGGCCAAACTCGATGCATCGCTGGCGCGCGATCCGGCGCACGCGGGAACGCGGATTGTGATACGCTTCCCGCTCGTCCACGTGCCCGAAGTCCAGCAGGCCGTCAGCGCCGGCTAACGTCATTTGGGCTATCCGAAAGAGCCCATCAATGTCCATTCCCGCTCCACTCCTGCCTGTCCTGCTCCTCACGGCATCCAACGTCTTCATGACGTTTGCCTGGTATGGCCATCTGAAATTCAAGGAGCAGCCGCTCTGGATCGTTGTACTCGCGAGCTGGGGTATCGCGCTGATCGAGTATTGCCTCGCGGTCCCCGCCAACCGCTACGGCAGCGCCGTCTATTCCGGCGCGGAGCTCAAGACGATGCAGGAGGTAATCACGCTCGCCGTGTTCGCCGTTTTCTCGATGACCTATCTCGGCGAGCGCTTCACGCTCAATCACCTGATCGGCTTCATCCTGATTGCGCTCGGCGCGTTCTTCGTCTTCAAGGGACCGTTCCGCTAGCGCGACCGCGGGGTCGCGGAACAAGCCTCCGCCTGCTAAAAGAGGCCATGAGTTCACGCGACTCCACATCGTCTGAAATCACGCCCGACGTGCTGCTGCGCGCCTACGCCTGCGGCATCTTTCCGATGGCCGAGAACGCGCAGGACCCCTCGCTGTTCTGGGTTGAGCCGGAGATCCGCGGCATCATTCCGCTCGACGGCTTTCGTGTCGCGTCGCGGCTGGCGCGCACCGTACGATCGGACCGCTTCTCAGTCACAGTCGACACCGCGTTCGATCACGTGATTTCCGAGTGCGCTGCACCGCAGCCGGACCGTGAAGACACCTGGATCAACCGGCGCATCCGCGAGCTATACGGCGCGCTGCATCGCATGGGTCACTGCCACAGCGTTGAGGTCTGGGAGGACGGCGCGCTCGCCGGTGGCCTTTACGGCGTCAGCCTCGGCCGCGCGTTTTTCGGCGAGAGCATGTTCCACCGCGCACGCGACGCCTCGAAGGTCGCGCTGGTGCATCTCGTCGCGCGGCTCGTCGCCGGCGGCTATGTGCTGCTCGATACCCAGTACGTCACTGATCATCTGCGAACGTTCGGCGCCGCCGAGGTGCCGCGGCTGCGCTATCGCCGCATGCTCGACGTCGCGATCCAGGGTCAGGGCAATTTCGCGGCGCTGCCGATCGAGCGGCCTGTCAGCGGCGCGGAAGCGCTGAGCATCCTCCGCATCGAGTAATGGCGATCAACCGCCTCTGAAGATCTTGTTCAGTTCACCGCCGGAGATGCCACCGGCGAAGCCGTTGAGCGTCCCCTGCTCCGCCAGTTCCTTTGCAGCCTCGAACATCTTTGCATAGGCGAGACGCGCCGGCGCGCCGCCGATGCTGATGCGCCGCACGCCGAGTTCGGCCATCTCGGCCACCGTGAAGCCGGGGCCGTGCAACAGCACGTTGACGGGCTTCGGCGCAACCGCCTTTACCACCGCGGCGATATCGTCCTTGGTGCGCAAACCCGGTGCATAGAGACAGTCAGCCCCCGCCTCCGCGTAAGCGACCAGCCGCTCGATTGTCTCCCTCAGATCCGGCTTGCCAACGAAGAAGCCCTCCGAGCGCCCGACCAGCATCGCCGCGCGATCCTCGCTGTCGATACCCTTGCGCGCGGCCTTGATCCGCTCGATGGCGATCTCGCGCGCATAGAGGGGCTGCTCCTTGTTGCCGGTCGAGTCCTCGATCGACAATGCAGCGACGCCCGCGCGCACCGCGCTCGCGCAGTTCTTCGCCACGCCGTCAGGTGTCGCCGAGAACCCGCCCTCGAAATCGGCATTCACCGGCAGATCGCTGCCATCGCACAGATCCTTCAGGTGCGCGACCACCTGCTCCACCGTGACGTTGTTATCTGGTTTGGCGAGAGACCACGCGAAGCCCGCGCTGCTCGACGCCAACGCCTTAAAGCCGAGATGTTCGAGCAGCTTCGCGCTCCCGACATCCCATGGGTTCGGAATGACGAAACAGCCGCTCTCATGCATATTGCGGAATTGCGCGCGTTTCTCGGTCGCCGGCACAGGCATGATCACTTGCTCCACGGTTCTTGTTGTGGAGCGCATCTCGGCACGTCGGTCCGGACGCGGTCAATAACCTGTGCGGTAACAAACGTCAGAATGTGTCAGCAATCGCGCAGCTCTTGCGCGCGGAACGGCGTCAAGTTCACCGGAACAGCGGGAAGCCGAAGCCCTGTTGCTGCTGTTGTTGCTGCTGCGGCTGCACCTGCTGCTGACGCGGCTGCGGCGGCGGCTGAACCTGACCTGAGGCAGGCGGCGGCCGCGGCTGGCGCCTCTGCTGCTGCGGCGGCGGTGGCGGCTTCGGCGGCTCTGGCGGAGCCGTGCTTACCGTCTGCAACGCACCTTTACAGTCCGTCAGCCAGATGTCGTAAATCGAATGCTCGACGCCATGCAGGCCCGGGCTCGCGGCAAACATCCAACCGGAGAAGATGCGCTTCACTTCACCTTGCAGCGTGATCTCTTCGACCTCGACGAAGGCGTCCGTGTTCGCTGCTTCCGTCGCCGGGCGGGTGTAGCAGGCGCGCGGCTTCACACGCAGCGCACCGAACTGCACCGTCTCGCCCATCTCTGCATCGAAGGAGATGATGCGGCCGGTGATCTTGTCCAATCCCGAGAACACCGCCTGCTTGTTGACGACCTTTTGCGCGGGCGGCTCGGTCACGACCTCATCGCCCGGCTGAAGCGTTGCCGGCGTCGGCGGAGTCTGTCCCGGCGTGCCGCGCGGCTGGCGTTGTCCCGGCGGCAATCCCGGCAGCGGGTTGGGTGTCTGACCCGGAGCGGGCGCGGCAATGCTCGGCGGCCCGCCTTGCGGCGCGGCCTGTGTGCCGGGCGGCGGCGCGAGCGGCTGGTTCTGGACAGCGCCGGGGCGCGGTGCGGTCAGACCCGGCTGCGGCTGAGGGCGGCTCGGCAGCACGCGGCCGCGCGGAAGATCGGGAACGGAGTCTTCCTCATCTACAGGCGCGCCGCGCGGAATATCCGCCGGGGGCCGGAAAAGAGGCTCGAAAATGTTGCCGAGTTGCGCAGCCGCCGGCGGCGCAAGGAAGGTCACAGCGATCATCGCTGCGATAACGGCAATCAGGACGTTTCGGTGCATTTCGGCGGCTTCAATCGGCGAATCGCGTTTGCGCCAGTTTACGCCGCTGGCGATACATCCGGTTAACACGCTGATTAAGGCTAGGAAAGGGCGATAACCGGGCTGGCACAGGCCACGGCGCAGGGCAAACCCGGCGGATGCATGCCGGGGTTTACGGGTCTCGCGCTGGCCACCCGTTTTCCGGAATGGGATAGTCGGGCGAGAACCGGCGATGCCCAAAACAAGAACGCCGGATGCTATCAGGGAGGCTGATCGTGGACACGACGGACGGAATACGGGTGGACGGCAAGGTTGCGGTGATCACCGGCGCGGCCGGCGAGATCGGCACCGCGACCATGCAACTGATGGCGAAGCGCGGCGCGCGCATCGTCGCCGTCGATCGCCAGCAGGAGGCGCTTGCGAAGGCCGTCGCCACCCTTCCCGCCGCAGCCAAGGCCGTGACGCTCGTTGCCGATGTGACCCGCGAAGATCAAGTCGCGGGTTATGTGCGCAAGGCGGTCGAGGCCGCCGGCACCATCGATATCTTCTACAACAACGCAGGCATCGAGGGCGAAATCGCCCCAATCGTTCACTACCCGCTCGAGAGCTTCCAGCGTGTGCTCGATGTCAACGTCACCGGCGTTTTCCTCGGCATGAAGTACGTGCTTCCCGTCATGCTGGAGAAGAATGCGGGCAGCATCATCAACACGGCTTCGATCGCTGGCTTGATGGGCTCGCCCGGCATCGCCGTCTACAGCGCCAGCAAGCACGCGGTGATCGGCCTGACCAAGAGTGCGGCGATTGAGGTCTCCGGCACCAACGTCCGCGTCAACTGCGTCTGCCCTGGCCTGATCGACAGCCGGATGCTCACGTCGATCTTCGAGGGGCGCAATCCCGGCCAGCAGCAGGCGGTCGCTGCGCGCTCGATCGAGCGCGTGCCCGCACGGCGTCTCGGACTGTCGTCGGAGGTCGCGTCCGTCGTTGCCTTCCTCGCCTCCGAGGAGGCCCGCTATGTTTCCGGATCGGCCTACGTGGTTGACGGCGGCCGGTTGACCGGTTGATCTTCACGTCAACAATTCAACGAAACGCCAAGGATAAATCCGCTCATGCCCGTTGTTCTCGATCCCGATGCCGCCGCCGTCCTCAATGCCTTCCGCGAAGCCGGCCGTCCGCCGTACGAAACGCTGACGCCGAAGGAAGCGCGCGAATTCTATCTGGCCGGCCGCGTCGTTTCGCATCCCGAGCCGCCGGAAATGGCGTCGGTGCAGAACAGCACCATCCCCGGCCCCGGCGGTGCGATCCCGGTGCGCACCTACACGCCCAAGCAGCTCCGCAAGTATGACGGGCTCGCTCCTGCGCTGGTGTTCTTTCATGGCGGCGGCTGGGTGATCGGCGATCTCGACTCCCACGACGTGGTGTGCCGCACGCTCGCCCGCGACGGCGAAATGATCGTGATCTCCGTCGACTATCGACTTGCGCCCGAGCACAAGTTCCCAGCTGCGGTCGATGACGCGCTCGCCACCACCAAATGGGTGTCGGCAAACGCGACGTCGCTCGGCATCGATGCGAACCGCATCAGCGTCGGCGGCGACAGCGCCGGCGGCAATCTCTCCGCGGTCGTCGCCATCGATGCGCGTCAAAATGGCCCGAAGATACAGGGGCAGCTTCTGATCTATCCCGCGACCGACTTCGCGATGACCCATCCGTCGCACAGCGAGCCGGAGACAAGCTGCCTCCTCACGCACACGGTCATCCGCTGGTTCCGCGATCACTATCTGAATTCGCTCGCCGACGGCGAGACCTGGAAGGCCTCGCCCGCGCGCATCACCGACATGAAACAGCTGCCACCGGCCTATGTGTTGACCGCAGGCGCCGATCCGCTGCGCGACGAAGGCGACGAATACGCGAAGCGGCTGGAAAGCGCCGGCGTGCCGGTGACATGGACGACCTACCCCGGCCAGTTCCACGGCTTCATCACAATGGGCAAGCTTTTGACCAAGGCGAACGGCGCGCTCAGGGAGATGGGCGACTGGCTGAAGAAGCTGGGCTGACCTGCCCTGCCCGTGCCGCCCGCCGCAGCGATTGCGGTGGCTGACCGAACGCGCGGATGAAGGCCCGCCGCATCCGCTCGGGATCGCGAAAGCCGGCCCCGCGCGCAACGATCTCGATCGGATCGCTGGTTGCTTCGATGCGCTCCTTCGCGACCTCCACGCGCAACCGCTCGACAGCCTTCGACGGCGTCGTCCCGGTCTCGGCAATGAACGCGCGCGCAAAGTGCCGCGCGCTCATCGCCGCTTTCTCCGCCATCTGTTCGACCGTCAGCGGTTGATCGAGGTGCTCGCGCGCCCAGCTGAGCAGCGGCTTGAAACGGCCGGTCGGCGATTTCAGTTCGAGCAGCGCGGAGAACTGCGACTGCCCGCCGGAGCGCTGGTGGTAGACGACCAGTTGCTTCGCCGTCGCGCGCGCGATTGTCTCGCCATAGTCCTGCGCGATGATCGCGAGCGACAGATCGATGCCCGCGGTGATGCCGGCCGAGGTCCAGATATCCCCGTCGCAGGTGTAGATGCGGTCCGGCTCGAGCTTCACCTTCGGGTAAGTTTCGAGGAAATGCCGCGTGCGGCTCCAGTGCGTGGTGGCGCGCTTGCCGTCGAGCAACCCCGCTTCCGCCAGTACGTAGGCCCCTGAGCAAACGCTCGCGACGCGCACGCCACGGCGCGCCGTCGCTTGCACAAAGGCCAGCGTCGCTCCGCAGCGCGCCGCACTGATGGTGCCGTCGCCACCAGCCACCATCAGCATGTCGAGCGGTGTCCTCGGAAATGCACGCGCATGCATATCGACGCCAGAAGAACTGCGCACCGGTCCGGGCTTCGCAGCTATGACGCGGATGTCCGGCTTTTTGCCGGACAGGCGCGCGGCAATCTCGAACGCCGCGATCGGGCCGGCCGCATCGAGAATCTGAAAGCCCGGGAAGATCAGGACCCCGATCACGAAAACAATGTCCGAAAGTGAGGGAATAATGCCATTTATGACTTGAACCCATCATGCGATCGTCGCTCCGTCAAGATCAAACGCGGGAGCGCGCCATGAGCGATCAGACCATCAACATCGGCTTTCTGCTGTTTCCGAAGCTCACCCAGCTCGACCTGACCGGCCCGGTGCAGGTGCTCTCGCGCATGCCCGGCGCGAAGGTTCATCTGATCTGGAAGACGCTCGATCCGGTCCCGAGCGACACGCCGATTTCCATCCTGCCGACGATGAAGATGAGCGAATGCCCGCAGTTCGACGTCATCTGCGTGCCCGGCGGCTCGGGCGCAGACGACATGGCGAACGACGACGAAGTGCTCGATTTCCTGCGCAAGCAGGCGGACGGCGCGCGCTACGTCACCTCAGTTTGCACCGGCGCGCTCGTGCTCGGCGCGGCGGGGCTGCTCGACGGCTACAAGGCAACCACCTATTGGGCCGTGCTCGACGATCTGAAGAAGTTCGGTGCGACGCCGATCGAGACGCGCGTCTGTGTCGACCGCAACCGCATCACGGGTGGTGGCGTCACCGCTGGCATCGATTTCGGTCTGGTGATGATCGATGCGATGGTTGGGCGCAAGGCGGCTGAAGCGGTGCAGCTCGCGGTCGAATACAATCCCGCCCCGCCCTTCTCTGCCGGATCACCGCACACCGCGCCCGCGGACGTGCTGGCGATGGTACGTCAGCGAATGATGCCGTTCATCGAAAAGCGCGCCCAGGCGATGACGCGCGCCGCCGCGCGCTTCCGCGAACGGCAGCAGATCAGCGCCCAGTGAACGTCGAGGCGCGCCAGCTGACCGGCGTCTTAGTTGACAGGAGTCCAAGGCTGGTAGTCGCCCGTCGCCTTCGGGCGCTTGCCGGTCGACAGCGTCGAGCCCGGCGGCCGGTACGCGCCCGGCGTACCGGTCAGGTTCGGCTGATGTGGCTTCTGCCATTCGCGCGGCTTGTAGTTTTCCTGCGTCGGCGGCGTGTCGACGACATGATGCAGCCAGCCGTGCCAGCCCGGCGGAACGCGCGTGGCCTCGGCATAACCGTTGTAGATGACCCAGCGCCGCTCGAAGCCAAGCGACGGATCGATCTTGCCGCCGCGAGTCCGGTAGTACTTGTTGCCGCCTTCGTCCTCACCGACGAGCTCGCCGAAGCGCCAGGTCCAGAGCTGGGTGCCGAACGTCTGTCCGCTCCACCAAGTGAAAAACTTCAGGAAAAACTGCTTCATCGCAAGGGAATCCGGGCTCGATCGATCGTCTGTGATGACACCCGGACACGGGATTGTCCAGCAGTTGTGCGACGAGCGAGGGCGTCGGCGCTCAACACAAATTTGACGCCAGCCGTCAGTTCACCACGGACACCTGCTGCGTTGTGTCGCGGTGAACACGATTTGGGCGCAATCTATTCAGCTCTTGTACAGCAAGCCGATACCACCATCTAACCTGCGGGACAGAATCTTGTGATGGCGCGGAACGCCTCGTTGCCTCATCCGTTTTCGGCGTAGTCCCCATTGGAGCCACCTGATGTTGAACTTCAAAGCCCTCGGCGCGGCTGCCCTTCTGGCCCTTGCGCCCGTTCTGGTCTCCACGTCGGCCGATGCCCAGTTCGCCAATCGCGGCCCCGGTCCGCGCGCGACGATCCTGCCGAACGGTCAGGCGGTCTACGTGAGCCCGGGTCTCGCTGGACGTCCGGCCGTGGCGCCGCCCCTGCATCCTGGCGTCGGCCGCCCCGGCGGCTGGGCAGGTGGTCCGGCCGTAAGGCCGGGCGGCGGCTGGGTTGGCCGCCCCGGCATCGGTCCGCGTCCGGGCTGGCATGGCCATCGTCACCGTCATGGCGCAGGCATCGGCTTCGCCACCGGCCTCGCCGCAGGCGCGGCCCTCGCCGGCAGCTCGTACTACTACGGGCCCGGCTACTATGCGTCGCCGGGCTATGTCGTCGAGGACTACGACGACGAACCGGTCGTCGCCGTGCCGTCAGCGACCGCGGACGCCGATGCTTACTGCCGTCAGCGCTATCGCTCGTACGATCCGCGCACCCGCACCTATCTGAACAACGACGGCAATCGCTATCCCTGCCCGTAACCTCGTATGATCCCGAAAAGTGGATACCGGTTTCCGGACAAGATCATACGCATCTAAAAGTGCGTTGGTTGCGTCAAGGTGAGAGAACGGGCGACATGCCCCCCGCGTCGCCCGTTTTTCGTTTGCATTCAGAACGCAGTTTTTGTTTCGCGTTCAGGAGCGCATCGCTACCGCAACGCTGCCGATCGTGACAATCAGTACGGCGATCGCCTGAATCCCGAGCGGCTCGCCCAGCATGAGCGCTGACGACATCACGCCGATCACCGGCACCATCAGCGTGCCGATGGACGCCGTCGATGCGGGGAGCCGCGCCAGTGCGGCGAACCAGCAGGCATACGCCACGCAGAACTGAACCACTGTCATATAGGCGAGCGCGGCCCAGCCCGCGCCGGACAGAACGGCGACCGCCGGCCGTTCGAACCAAATGCCGAACGTGAGGACCGGCAGGCAACCGATGGCGATCTGCCAGGCCGCGAGCGAGATCGGCGGCATGGCCATCGGAAAACGCTTCAGCAGGATGGTGCCGCTCGCAACCAGAACGGTGCCCGCGACAGCAAACAGATATCCCGGCAGCTTCGCGATGCTGGCATCAATGCCCTTGCCGCCGATCAGCACGGTGATGCCGCCAAGTGCAACGGCAAGCGAGACGGCACGTACAAGCGAGATTCGCTCGCCGAGAACGGGCCATGCGATCAGAGATACCCAAACCGGGACGCTGATGGAGATGATCGCAGCCTCGCTCGCGGGCAGCCACACCAGCGCCAACCCCATGAATGTCATCCAGGTGGTGATTGTGACGAGCGAAATCACGATCAGCCGCGGCCACAGATGCCGCGGCACTTTCAAGCTCTGTCCGAACGCGCCCGCGAGCAGCGCAAGTCCCAACGCACCGGCAAGCCCGGTCAGCCCACGCGGCGTCAGCGGCGGCCACTCGCTCAGAATGAACTTCATCACCGGGAAATTCGTCCCCCACCCGACCGACGTGATCGCGAGAAAGACCAGCCCCGACGGCGTAATCGCGGGCGGTGCAACGCGCGGAAGCGAGGGTGAGGACATGAGCGATCAGTACCGTTTCTTCGTCGTCACTGGTGTGGCCGATGTGCGCCGGGATCCGTCAGGAGCGCGCCGCCAGCGCGACGCCGCCGAGCGTGAGAGCAAGTGCTGCGATCTGCACAAGTCCCAGCGGCTCGTTCAGCGCGATCGCCGAAGCGACCACGCCGATCACCGGCACCAGCATGGTGCCGATCGCTGCGACCGACGCAGGCAATCGCTCGAGCGCTGCAAACCACGTCATGTAGGCGATCGAAAGCCCGACGAAAGTCATGTACGCCATGCAGGCCCAGCCGAGCGGAGACAGATTGGCAAAGGATGGCTGATCGAGCGCAAAGCCGGCGATCGCGACCGGCAGGCATCCGAGCACGAGTTGCCAGGCCGCCGATGTCGCGCCGGGCAGCCGAAGCGGATAGCGCTTGAGAAAGATCGTGCCAAGCGCGAAGGCGATGGCGCCGAGCAGTGCGAGTGCGACGCCCGGCCATTTCGCGATGCTGGCGTCGACCCCCTCGCCTGAAAACAGGATGACGAGACCGGTGAAGGCCAGCACGAGTGCGATGAGACGAACCGGCACCAGCCGCTCGCCGAGCAACGGCCACGCCAGCAGTGCTGTCCATACCGGCATGGTGTAGGCGATCACCGACGCTTCGCTTGCCGGCAACCAGAGCAGCGCAAAGCCCATCACCGCCATCCACATGGTGACGTTGAGGAACGCCGACACCAGAAGCCGAATCCGCTGGTCCTGCGGGATGACGAGGCTGTCGCCGCGCAGCCACGCATAGATCCCGAGCGCCGCACCGCCAATGAGGCCGGCAAGCCCGCGCGCCGGCAGCGGCGGCAACTCGGAAATCAGATACTTCGTCGACGGCCAGTTCAGCCCCCACGCGACCGACGTGATCAGCACGAACAGAATGCCCAGCGGCGCGATGCGCGGCCGCGCGGTCGGAGTTGAAGATGTCAGCATGAGAGATTCCGGCGAGACGCAGCGAAGACTATGGTGAAAGCCGAAGCGTTGCTATGCGCGCCGGAGCAGAGCTTCGATGCAAAGCCCGTGAATCGGTTCACCTTTTCTTTCGGCGCAATACACCAAGCGCCCTCGCCTGTCGTTTCACTCCGCGGGCGACATGTGCCGCGTCATCCACCAGTCATGGCTTCCGGCTAGGGAATCTGCGCGGCCGAACGGACGGCGGGAGAGCGATTCCCGGGCCGGCATCGGCTGGCCGCGGCCGCCTGCCCGAGTCTCCAAAAGCGCAAGCGATTTATTCGCGCCGGAACCCTGCTGTGAACAGCGGGAGTGCTGTGAAAATCACCGCCTCCAGCCGAATTTTTTGCTTCCCGAATCTCTCAGGATTCATCGATACTTGCCGGTGTCAGGGCGCGGCTCGCCCCCCTGGTTTTCACCGAAATCCACCATATTTAGTATTTGATTCAGGAACCCGTACTATTCCTTGACGGGCGCGTTGGAGTCGTCCTAGCTTTGGACTGTTCGACGATGGTTGGTTTGAGGTCTTCGCCGGACACTCCCCCGAAAAGGGTTTCGACTGCTTGAACTGCGGGCTCTCAAAGCCGCGGAACGGGGGATTGTCGTCTCTTTCCAAGGGGATACGGCCAAGCGGATCGGGGCGAAAACAGCTCTGCAAATGCGGCCAAGAACGCAGTTCATGCGTTAGCGAGTTTGGGGCGTAAAACAGAGCCGGACGCACCGGCTTAACCGCTGCCGGAAAGTGCCAGATGTGATGGCAAACTTGGGGCAGCACGACAGAAATGACCGGCAAGGCTGAAACAGCCGCCGGCGAAAAGACGGGGCACGACCAAGATGCGAATTGAACGCCGCTACACCAAAGCCGGCCAGTCTCCCTACGCGGAGATCAAGTTCCGGCTGACCACGAGCGAGATTCGTAACCCCGACGGATCGATCGTGTTCAAGCTCGACAATGTCGAGGTGCCGGATCAATGGTCGCAGGTCGCCTCCGACGTGCTCGCGCAAAAGTATTTCCGTAAAGCGGGCGTTGCCCGGCGCCTGAAGAAGGTCGAGGAAGAAACGGTTCCCTCGTGGCTGTGGCGCTCGGTGCCGGACACGGAGGCGATGAGCAATATTCCCGAAGCCGAGCGCTTCGCCGGTGAAACCTCGTCGCGCCAGGTGTTCGACCGCCTCGCCGGTTGCTGGACTTACTGGGGCTACAAGGGCGGCTACTTCTCGTCAGAAGAGGACGCGAGCGCGTTCTACGACGAACTCCGCTACATGCTCGCCATGCAGATGGTCGCGCCGAACTCGCCGCAGTGGTTCAACACCGGACTGCACTGGGCGTATGGCGTCGACGGCCCCGGCCAGGGCCACTATTACGTCGATCCGTTCACCAACAAGCTGACCAAGTCCAAGTCCTCTTACGAGCATCCGCAGCCGCACGCCTGCTTCATCCAGGGCGTGAATGACGACCTCGTCAACGAGGGCGGCATCATGGACCTGTGGGTGCGCGAAGCGCGCCTGTTCAAGTATGGCTCGGGCACCGGCTCGAACTTCTCGCGTCTGCGCGGCGAAGGCGAAAAGCTCTCGGGCGGCGGCCGCTCGTCGGGCCTGATGTCGTTCCTCAAGATCGGCGACCGTGCGGCAGGCGCGATCAAGTCGGGCGGCACCACGCGCCGCGCGGCCAAGATGGTCGTCGTTGACGCCGATCACCCGGATATCGAGACCTACATCGACTGGAAGGTGAAGGAAGAGCAGAAGGTCGCGGCGCTCGTCACCGGCTCGAAGCTCAACCAGAAGCACCTCAAGGCCGTGCTCAAGGCCTGCGTGAATTGCGAAGGCTCGGGCGACGACTGCTTCGATCCCGAGAAAAACCCGGCGCTGCGCCGTGAAATCCGCGCGGCGCGCAAGGCGCTGGTCAACGACAACATGATCAAGCGCGTGATCCAGTTCGCCAGGCAGGGCTACACCGACATCAACTTCGACGTCTACGATACCGACTGGGATTCGGAAGCGTACCTCACGGTCGCCGGCCAGAACTCCAACAACTCGGTGTCGCTGAAGGACGACTTCCTGCGCGCGGTGGAAACCGACGGCGACTGGAATCTGATTGGCCGCACCAACAAGAAGGTGACGAAGACCATCAAGGCCCGCGACCTGTGGGAAAAGATCGGCTACGCCGCCTGGGCCTCGGCCGATCCGGGCCTGCACTACAACACGACGATGAACGACTGGCACACCTGCAAGGCGTCCGGCGACATCCGCGCATCGAACCCGTGCTCGGAATACATGTTCCTCGACGACACGGCGTGCAACCTCGCCTCCGCCAACCTCATCACCTTCTATAACACCACGACGCGCGTGTTCGACACGGCTGCCTACGAGCACCTGTGCCGGCTCTGGACCATCGTGCTCGAAATCTCGGTGATGATGGCGCAGTTCCCGTCCAAGGCCATTGCTGAACTCTCCTACGAATTCCGCACGCTCGGCCTCGGCTACGCCAATATCGGCGGCCTGCTGATGACCATGGGTCTTCCTTATGACTCGAAGGAAGGCCGCGCACTCTGCGGCGCGCTGACTGCCGTCATGACCGGCACCGCCTACGCCACCTCGGCCGAAATGGCGGCCGAACTCGGCACCTTCCCCGGCTACAAGAAGAACGCCCAGCACATGCTGCGCGTGATCCGCAATCACCGCAACGCCGCTTACGGCAACTTCACAGGCTACGAGGCGCTCTCGGTCAACCCGGTGCCGCTCGATCATGCGTCGTGCCCGCAGGCCGACATCGTCGAGCGTGCGAAGGCGGTCTGGGATGCGGCGCTCGACGGCGGCCAGAAGAACGGCTTCCGCAACGCGCAGACCACCGTGGTTGCCCCGACCGGCACCATCGGCCTCGTCATGGATTGCGACACCACCGGTATCGAGCCTGACTTCGCGCTGGTGAAGTTCAAGAAGCTCGCCGGCGGCGGCTACTGGAAGATCATCAACCAGGCCGTTCCTGTGGCGCTGCGCACGCTCGGCTATCGCGAGAGCGAGATCGCCGAGATCGAAGCCTACGCGGTCGGCCACGGCTCGCTGGCGCAGGCGCCCGGCATCAACCACACCACCCTGAAGGCGAAGGGCTTCACCGACGAAGCGATCGCCAAGGTCGAGAAGGGTCTGCCGACCGCGTTCGACATCAAGTTCGCCTTCAACAAGTGGACGCTCGGCGAGGAGTTCATCATCAACGGCCTCGGCATCGGCGCGGAAGCGCTCGCGGCTCCGGGCTTCGACCTGCTCGCCGCGATCGGCTTCACCAAGCGCGAGATCGAGGCTGCCAACATCCACGTCTGCGGCGCGATGACGGTCGAGGGTGCCCCGCACCTCAAGGCCGAGCACTACGCCGTGTTCGATTGCGCCAATCCCTGCGGCAAGATCGGCAAGCGCTATCTCTCGGTCGAGAGCCACATCCGCATGATGGCGGCGTCGCAGCCGTTCATCTCGGGCGCGATCTCGAAGACCATCAACATGCCGAACGACGCGACGGTGGAGGACTGCAAGTCCGCTTACCTCCTGTCGTGGAAGCTCGCTCTCAAGGCGAATGCCTTGTATCGCGACGGCTCAAAACTGTCGCAGCCGCTGAACTCGCAGCTCATCAGCGACGATGAGGACGAGGACGATGCGGTGGAGGCATTCGCCGCCGCGCCGATGGCCGCGCGCACCACGCAGCTCGCGGAAAAGGTGGTCGAGAAGATCATCGAGCGCGTCACGGTCATCCGCGAGCGCGAGAAGATGCCGGATCGCCGCAAGGGCTACACCCAGAAGGCGGTCGTCGGCGGCCACAAGGTTTATCTGCGCACCGGCGAATACGATGACGGCCGCCTCGGCGAGATCTTCATCGACATGCACAAGGAAGGCGCGGCGCTGCGCTCCTTCATCAACAACTTCGCCATCGCCGTGTCGCTGGGCCTCCAGTACGGCGTGCCGCTCGACGAATACGTCGACGCCTTCACCTTCACCCGCTTCGAACCCGCAGGGCCGGTGCAGGGCAACGACTCGATCAAGTACGCGACCTCGATCCTCGACTACGTGTTCCGCGAATTGGCGGTGTCGTACATGTCGCGCTTCGATCTCGCGCATGTCGATCCGACCGAGTCGAACTTCGACGCGCTCGGCAAGGGCGTGGAAGAAGGCAAGGCGCCGGAACAGCACCCCGGCACCAAGTATCTGTCGAAGGGCCTCACCCGCTCGCGCAGCGACAACCTCGTCGTCATGCGTGGCGGCGGCGATGCTTCGTCTCCCTCCCCCTTCAGTGGGGAGGGTGGTGCGCGCAGCGCACCGGGTGGGGGTGGCATCGCCACCACAGCCCGCGCCTCCTCGCGCATTGGCGACACGCTGGAAGGCGCAACGGCCTTGAAGCAGGAAGCCGAAACCGACCTCTCGCCGACCGAGAAGCTGGAAGCGTTGCAGTGGAGCAAGGCAGGCGCCGCCAGCACGTCGAGCGCGACCGCACAGGCCGCACCGTCAAAGGCCGAGCGCCGCGCGGAAGCCAAGGCCAAGGGCTACGAGGGCGAGATGTGCGGCGAATGCGGCAACTTCACACTCGTCCGCAACGGCACCTGCCTGAAGTGCGACACGTGTGGCGGGACCACGGGGTGTTCGTGAGGGGTTAGATGACGGAGATAGCTCCACCCGAAATTGGGCCAGATTCCACACCGGGGAGAAATAAAAACAAAATGATTCGCAGCGCATTAAATGCTGCGAGTGGGGCTATTCCTTTCGCCGGTGGGCTTTTATCTGCCGCAGCCAGCCACTGGTCCGAAACTGAACAAGAGCGCGCAATGGAAGCATTGCGCGCTTGGATAAAAATGCTCGAAGATGAAATTCGTGAAAAGCAATCGACTATTCTCGACATCATCGCACGCTTGGATATGCATGATGAAGAAATTGCGAAACGAGTTCAGTCTAAGGAATACCAGTCGTTGCTGAAAAAATCCTTCCGGCAATGGGCTGGCACGGAGAGCCGGAAGAAACAGGAGTACATCCGGAATATTCTTTC
>JBMOOJ010000002.1:0-42061 GCA_049323835.1 Pseudomonadota bacterium
CGCGCGCGAGCGAACTCGAAACCCTCGTCACCAACGAAGTCGCGGCGCTGGAGCGCGCCTACAGCGACAACGAGGTGCGCATCCGCGCCTTGCTCCAGGACATTGCCCAGCAGCGCGATAATCTCGTCGGCCAGGCCGAACAGGTGCGCAACGCCATCTCCGGCGTGCAGATCGACCTGCGTCACGACATTGCTCTGATCTCGGACGCAATCGCCTCGCGCGTCGACGAAGTCGCCCAGAGCATCACCAGCGCACTCGAAGAGCGCGGCGAACACATCACCCGCGCGCTCGGCACGGCCGGCGACAACATGATCCTCGCGCTCGGCGAGCGCGGCGGCGACCTGCTCGACCGTCTCGAGGAAGCCAGCGCCGAAACCACGCGCGCCGTGCTCGACGCCAGCGAGCGGCTGACCACCAGCCTCAATTTCAAGACCGGCTCGGTTCACGATGAATTCGTCGAACTCGCCGACCGGGTTCACGAACTGCTGACCGAGCGCGTCGACCGCGTGACGACGGAGTTCGAGAAGAAAGCCGCCGATATCATCGATGCCGTCGCCGACCGCACCGAACAGGTCCAGGATTCGCTGAAGACCTCGACCGACTCGCTCCTCCTCGAACTCGATCTGCGCAGCGGCGATCTGGTCGGCAAGGTCGACGAGGCCGGCAACCGGATGGCCGAACGCATCGTTGCATCCGGCGACAAGGCGCGCGACGCGCTCGACGCCACCGCGAATGCTCTCATCTCGCGCGTGGTCAGCCAGACCGAGACGGCGCACGACACTCTCTCGACGCAGATGAGCGCGTTCGACGAGCTTGTGAAGGATCAGGGCGCCGAACTTGCCGAGCGGTTTGCCCGCGACAGCGGCACGCTGGGCGCGCTGATCACCCGTCACATCTCGGAATTCGACCGCACCGTGAAAACATTCGGCGGCGAAATCGTCGAGCGGATGGGTCAGCGCACGCAGACCATTTCCGATAGCCTGAAGAACTATGTCGACACGTTCGACAGCCGCGTCGCCTCGAACGGCGGCGAGATCAGCGCCGCGCTCGATCAGCGCCTCGTGCAGTTCCAGAGCCTGCTGGAGTCCCGCGTCACCAGCCTCGACGTGTCGCTCGACACCCGCATCAAGTCGTTCGACGAGACGGTCGAGAGCCGCGTCAAGGCGCTCGAAGAGTCGTTCGATGCTCGCTCGCGCTCGGTCACCGAAACGCTCGACCAGCGCCTGTCGACGATCACCACATCGCTGACCGACGGTGCGACCCAGGCGGTCGACGCGATCGGCCAACGCATCGCCAACGTCTCGGAGGCGATCGACAGCCGCACCGTCTATCTGACGGAAACGATCAACGCCCGCTTCCAGGACGTGCAGCAGGGCATCGAGGTCCGCGCGACTGCCGTCGCCACCGATATCGAGACCCGCGTCGCCCAATTCGAGGATCTGCTCGGCTCGCGCGTCGAAGCCGTCGCCAGCCGCATCGAAATCAGCGGCCGCGAGGCGAGCGACACGCTGGTCTCGCGCGCCGAGGAGCTGTCGCTCGGCATCCGCTCGCGCGTCGACGAGGCGGAGCGCACCCTCACCAACCTCGTCTCCAACTCGGGCGAGGCGATCGAGAACAGCGCCCGGATGGCGCAGCAGTCACTGCTCGGCGTCTCCAGCGAGGTGGCGGCCAAGCTGCGCGACGCCACGGCCGAGTCCGAGCGCGCGCTATCGATGGTCGGCAACACAACGACCGCGGCGCTGATCAACAGCACCCGCGAGGCACAAGCGACCTTGCTCGCAGCCTCCTCCGATGCGTCGACCCAGATCAAGGCGCTGTCCGCCGACATCGAGAGGTCGCTGATCTCGGCGTCGTCCGATGCGGCAAGCCAGATCAAGTCGCTCTCGCTCGACGTCGAGCGGTCGCTGACTACTGCTGGCGCAACCACGTCCGCTGCCGTGCTCGGCGGCGCGCGTGAAGCTCATTCCACGCTCGTTGCTGCATCGGCCGCCGTGGCCGAACAGGTCAAGACGCTGTCGGCGGAGATCGAACGCAATCTGACCACGGCCGGCAGTTCCACCTCCGCTGCCGTGCTCGGTGGCGCACGCGAGGCGCATTCGACCCTGGTCGAGGCGTCGACCGCCGTTGCCGCACAGATCAAGACCCTGTCGGCCGATCTCGAACGCAGCCTGACGACTGCAGGAAACACGACGTCCGCCTCCATTATCGCCAGTGCGCGTGACGTGCAGGAGACCTTGCTCAGTTCGTCAGCATCGGCTGCCAGCCAGATCAAGGCGCTGTCGGAAGAGGTCGAGCGCCGTCTCACCGAAGCGGGATCCGCATCGTCGCAATCGCTGCTGTCGGCGTCCTCCGACGCGACCGGCCGGATTCAGTCGCTGACCTCGGAAATCGAGCGCGCGCTCAGCTCCACCACCGCCTCCACGTCGGAGGCGATCCTCTCCAGCGCCCGCACCGCGCAGGCGACGCTCGTCACGACCGCGAACGACATCTCGACGCAGATCAAGTCGACGTCCGCCGACGTCGAACGTTCGATCATTGCATCGGCGACCAGCTTCGGTTCGACGATGACCGGCAAATCGGAAGAGGTCGTCGGCGCCGTTCAGCAGCATACCGAGCGGCTGACGCAGATGATCGACGACCGGCGCGGTGCGCTGGTCGAGGCCATGAGCGGCCGCGGCAACCAGATCAGCGCAGACATCAAGCGGGTCACCGACGAGGCGCTGAAGTCGATCGAGGCCAAGGGCGTGACCTTTACCCAGAACCTCGTGACGCAGGGCTCCGACGTTGCCCGCATGATCAACACCGCGAGCGAAGTCGCGACCGGTGCGGTCAACAAGTCGCTCAAGGACATCGAGCAGACCACCCGCGCCGCGATCGAACAGTCGCGTCAGGTCGCGGCCTCGGCCGTCACCGAAATGCAGGAGACCAGCAAGATCCTGCGCACCGATACGGTGGCGCTGTTCGAGCGGCTGCGTGAGGGCAACATCCTGCTTCAGGAGGTGCTCACCGGCGCCCACGACAACCTCAACTCGCTCGAGAAGGCCCTCGTCTCGCGCGTCGCCGATTTCGTCGCCACCATGAATGACGTGACGAGCCGGCATGGCACCAGCACGAGCGCGCTGGAGACCCAGCTGAACCAGTTCACCTCGACCACGCAGAAAGCCCTGAACGATCTCGGGTCGCTGTCGAACCAGTTCGACAGCCATGGCCGTGCGCTTGTCGAGGCCGCAGCACTCGTCGAACGCAGCAACACAACGACGACGGAATCCGTCGCCGAACGCAAGGCGGCGCTGGAATCCCTCGTCACCACGCTCGACCTGCGCACCACCGATCTCGACCAGCGCCTGACCCGCTTCACCGGCCTGCTCGACGAATCGCTGGCGGCGGCCGAATCCCGCGCCCGCGACATCGCCCGCGTCGTCGCGGAAACCGCCGGCGCCGGCGCCTCCTCGATCAGCCGCCAGTTCGAAGCAGTGCGCGCATCCGCCGAGGAAGAGCGCCGCCTCACCTCGGAAGCGATGGCGGAGATCTACCAGCAGGGCATGCAGGAAGCGGATGCGATGTTCAAGCAGTCCGCCGAGCGCTTCGCTACGATCGTGCACGGCATGAAGCAGATGGCTTCGGAAATGCAGCAGGAGCTGGAAGCGACCCGCGGCGAACTGCGCCGCGGCGTGCTCGAAATCCCGCAGGAAGCCGCCGAGAGCACCGCGCAAATGCGCAAGGTCATCGTCGACCAGATCGAAGCGCTGGCCGAACTCAACCGCATCGTCGCCCGGCACGGCCGCGGCCTCGACGTGGTACCAACCAGCGGCCGCGACCGCCACCGCGAAGAAGAGCCCGTGATGGCAGCGGCCGGCGGCCGCAACGAGGCGCCGGTGCGTCAGCAGCCGCAAGCGCGCAGCGCTTCGAATCTGCCACCGCCGGACCTTGGCATGCCGATGCCCGCTCCGCGCCGCACCGAAGCGCCGCCGGTGGCCCCGGCCGGCAACGATCAGAGCCGCGACGGCTGGCTGTCGGACCTTCTGAACCGCGCCGACGGCGAGCGTGAAGCGCCGCGCGGCCGCGCTCCCGCGGCTCCGCAGGCGCCCACGAACCCGCTGGAAGCCCTGTCGCTCGACATCGGCCGGATGATGGACCGCAGCCTCGTCGCCGAGAGCTGGGACCGCTACCAGCGCGGCGAGCGCAAGGCGTTCAGCAAGCGTCTCTACACGCCGAACGGCCAGAAGGCGTTCGACGAGGTCAGCCGCAAGTATCGTGGCGAGCGCGCCTTCAAGCAGACGGCCGACCGCTATATCGCCGAGTTCGAGCGCCTGCTCGATGAAGTTTCGCGCGACGAACGCGGCGGCCCGGCGGCGGTTCGCAACTATCTCGCCTCGGAAACTGGTCTGGTCTACACGCTGCTCGCCCACGCCAGCGGCCGACTCGCCTGAGACGATCCGCCAGCACGGACATGACAAACGCCCCGGTCCTTGACCGGGGGTGTTGGGGTGAGGGGCAAGCTTCCGTTGCGGCAACGCCCCTCACCCGGATCGCTCACGCGATCCGATCTCTCCCCGCCCGCGGGGAGAGGTGAAGGACCACTCGCGCCTCATTCTCTGTTCGTCATGCCCGGGCTTGACCCGGGCATCCATCTTATTTTTCGCCTGACGAAAGATGGATTGCCGGGTCAAGCCCGGCAATGACGAAGAGAAATTCGGATTACGCCGTTCTACGAACGGCTATGCCCGGCAATGACATGTGCCAAGAAACCCTCAGCGACGCCGCTGCTGCGGCTCGGGTGCAGGCGCTGGCGTGCTGGCGTTGCTCGGTCCGAACAGCAGACGGCGCGGATCGCGGTCGAGGTTGTTCACCGCGCGGCTGATATCGCCGAGCGTGCGGCGGCCGTCGGCGATCAGGCCGGCCGAGCGCTTGTCGAGATTGTCGGACAGCTCCTTGATCGATTCGAGCGTCGCGGCGAGTTTGCCGCCGTCCTTGCCGCCGGCGAGCAGATCGATGCCGGTCATGACGTTGTCGGCCTTCGACACGACGCTGTCGACCTTCGCCATCACGCTGTCGGTCTTGGCGACGATGCTGTCGATCTTGCTGGCGTTGCGGGCGAGCGACTCGGTGAAGGTTTCGATGTTGCGCAGCGAGTTCTTCACCGACTCCTGATTTTCCGCCACGACGCGGTTGATGTTCTGGAGCGTCGCCCGCACGGCCTCGGTGATGTCCTGGAGCGCGTTCGGGTCGGCGGTCAGCGTCGGGACGCCGTCGTCGGCCGCCGCGACCGGCGGCGCGTCCAGCGAACCGCCCTTCAGCGAGATCGCGGCGACGCCGGTGAGGCCCTGGAACTCGAGGCCGACCTGGGTGTCGTTACGCAGCGGCGCATTGTCGATCATCGCCAGCGCGACGACGCGGCGCGGATTGTCGAGCTTGACCGACACCACCTCGCCGATACGGATGCCGTTGAAATTGACGCTGCCGCCGTTGCGCAGGCCCGTCACCGGCCCCTCGAAGACGATCCGGATCGGCTGGCGCAGCTTGGTGGAATGCAGGCTCTGGAACCAGAGCACGAAGCCGAAAGCTGCTGCGATCACGCCCAGCGTAAATGCGCCGATCAGGACGTAATTCGCCCGGGTTTCCATCACTCAGCTCCAAAAACTCACGTTGCTACTGCGCGGGCGCGCTTGCCGTGAAAATACGATCTCAGCCACGGATGCTGGGACGCCCGCATATCGTCGATCGACCCTACAGCGATCACCTTACCGTCTCCTAAAACGGCAATCCGGTCGCAGGCCGTGTAAAGGCTGTCCAGATCGTGGGTTACCATGAAAACGGTCAGCCCCAAAGTGCGCTGCAAGGTCATAACCAGTTCGTCGAAGTCGCCCGCGCCGATCGGGTCGAGGCCGGAGGTCGGCTCGTCGAGGAAGACCAGTTCGGGATCGAGTGCGAGCGCGCGCGCCAGCGCCACACGCTTGATCATGCCGCCCGACAGTTCCGATGGGTAACGGTTGGCGACCTCCGGCTTCAGCCCGACCATGCCGAGCTTGGCGATGGTGATCTCGTCGAGCAGCCGGTCCGAGACGTCGAGATATTCGCGCACGGGGAACTGGATGTTCTGGCGCACGCTGAGCGAGGAGAACAGCGCGCCGTGCTGGAACAGGATGCCCCAGCGCCGCTCGATCGCGCGCCGCGCCGCGAGGTCGGCGCTGCCGAGCTCGGTGCCCATCACCTCGATGGTGCCGGCGACCTTCGGCACGAGGCCGATGATGGTGCGCATCAGCACCGACTTGCCGGCACCGGACGGGCCGACGAAGCCGAGCACCTCGCCGCGCTTCACATCGAGATTGAGACCCTTGAGCACGCGCACCTTGCCGCCGCCGAACTCGACGGTCAGATCGCGCACGCTGATGATCGCATCGCCGGATGCCGCTGCTGCCATCGTCATTTCCCGATCGATGCGAAGAAGATCGCGAAGATGCCGTCCATCACGATCACAAAGAAGATGCCCTTCACCACCGACGACGTGGTGTGCTGGCCGAGCGACTCGGCGCTGCCGCGCACCAGCATGCCCTCGACGCAGGCGACGATGCCGATGACGATCGCCATGAACGGCGCCTTGATCATACCGACCACGAAATGATCGATGCTGATCGCATCGCGCAGCCGCAGCAGGAACGCTTCCGGCTCGACGCCGCCATAGAGCCAGGCGACGAGGCCGCCGCCGTAAAGCGCCGCCATCATGCCGAGGAACGTCAGCGCCGGCAGGCCGATCACAAGCGCGATGATCCGCGGCAGCACCAGCACTTCGATCGGATCGAAGCCCATGGTGCGCAGCGCGTCGATCTCCTCGCGCATCTTCATCGAGCCGAGTTCGGCGGTGTAGGCGCTGCCGGAGCGGCCGGCGACCATGATCGCGACCAGCAGCACGCCGATCTCGCGCAGCACCAGCACGCCGAGCATGTCGACGACGAACACGTCGGCGCCGAAGCGGCGAAAATGGAACAGGCCCTGCTGCGAGATGATGCAGCCGATCAGGAACGTGATCAGCACGATGATCGGCACCGCCCGCCAGCACACCTGCTCCATGTGATGGACGATCGAGGTAAAGCGGAAGCGCGAGGGGTGACGCACGACCACCCATAGCGCCATCAGGAGCGCTCCGACCATGTCGATGATGCCGATGAAAGTATCGCCGATCTGGGCGACGCTGCGGCCGATCCGCTCCAGCACGCCGGTGATGCTGAACGGCTCGCGTGCGTCCGGCGGCGCTTCCTTGACGCGGCGCACCTCCTCGACGAGAGTCGCGTAGTTCGCCGAAAGCCCGGCGATCCGCAGTTCCGCCCCCGTGGTGACGAGGCTGCGGCTCAACCGCTCGATCAGCCAGGCGCCGAACGTATCGAGCTTGGCGACCTTCGAGACGTCGATGAGAACCCGCTTGCTGCGGCTGTTGAGCTGCTCGATCTCGCCGACCAGCCGTTCGAGGTCGGGCGCGTGGTGCGCGGTCCATGGCCCGGACGCATAAAGCGCAAGGGCATCGCCCTGCGTCATTCGTTCCAAGGTCGGCCCGCCGCTCACTGTCTGCCCCCGCACCGAATTGTTCGCACAAGGACAGGCAATCCGACCCGCGTTGCCCATGACTTGTATGACATCGCCAATAACAGCCATAATTGAGCGCAAGGAGCAACCCCATACCGGGAAACTGCAAGATTTTCGAATGACTTCCACCAGACCCTTGATTCTCGGCGCGACAATCGAGCGCTGGCCGATCGCCGGCAGCTTCACCATCAGCCGCGGCGCCAAGACCGAAGCGGTTGTGGTGATCGCGGCCGTGTCGGACGGAACCCATACCGGGCGCGGCGAATGCGTGCCCTACCCGCGCTACAACGAAACGCCGGATGCGACGCTCGCCGCGGTCGAGGCGATGCGTGCACAACTGAACACGGGCCTCACCCGCGCGGCGTTGCAATCAGCGATGCCGCCGGGCGCGGCGCGCAACGCGCTCGACTGTGCGCTCGCAGACCTGGAGGCGAAGGCAAGCGGCCAGCGGATCTGGTCGCTGCTCGGGCGCGACACGCCACGCGCCTGCACCAGCGCCTACACCATCTCGCTCGGCACGCCGGAGGCGATGGCGGAAGCGACTGCCAAGGCTGCGCATCGCGCGCTCTTGAAGATCAAGCTCGGTGGCGATGGCGACATCGAACGCATCGCGGCCGTTCGCAAGGCGGCGCCGCATTCGGAGCTGATCGTCGATGCCAACGAGGCATGGACGGAGGCCAATCTCGCTCGTCACCTCGCCGCCTGCGCCGACGCGGGCGTAACCATGGTCGAACAGCCGCTGCCCGCGGGACACGATGCAGCACTTGCGCGCATCAAGCGGCCGATCGCGGTCTGCGCCGACGAGAGCGTGCACGATCGCACCTCGCTCACGGGGTTGCGCGAGCGCTATGATGCAATCAACATCAAGCTCGACAAGACCGGCGGGCTGACCGAAGCGCTAGCTATGGCGGACGAGGCGGAGCGATTAGGCTTCGGCATCATGGTCGGCTGCATGGTGGCGACGTCGCTGGCGATGGCGCCGGCGATGCTGATCGCGCAAAAGGCGCGCGTGGTCGACCTCGACGGACCGCTGCTGCTGGCAAAGGATCGCGAGCACGGATTGCGTTACGAGCAGAGCCTGGTCTATCCGCCCGATCAAGCGTTATGGGGGTAGCACTTATCTCGTCTTCACCTCTCCCCGCAGGCGGGGAGAGGGAGCGCTCATCACGAATTGCGCAGTCCTCAAATCGTGAAACGCATTAACCCGGCACGTTCGAGTGATCGAGACGCCGCCGCAGCGCCGCGACCATGAGGGCTCCCATCAGCGCCTGCGCAGCCATGATGTAGTACACGCTGTCGCCGAGGTGCGCGAACATCGCGCCGACGGCAACCGTCGCGCAGGCGTGCACGGCACCGTTCGCCGCAACGAGATAGCCCTGCGCCGTGGCGATCACCTGCGTCGGCGCCAGCCGCACCAGCAATCCCACCGCGCCGAGATGCGAGATGCCGAAGCTCAGGCCGTGCATCATTTGCACGACCGCAAGCGCGGGCAGCGGCAGGTCCTGCGCCGTGAGAACCCAGCGGATGACGCAGCTCGCCGCGCCGATCAAGAGTTGCGTGGCCGGCGAGATGGTAAACCGCGGCGACAGTGCGAAAACGACGATCTCGGCGATGACGCCGAGCGACCACAGCGCCGCGATGGTGAAGCCGCTGAAGCCGAGGTTCTGCCAGACGATCGCCGAGAAGCTGTAATAGGCGGCGTGGCTGCCCTGCACCAGCGCGACCGCCAGCATCATGGCAATGAACAGCGGATTGCGCAGCAGCGCCGGCGACGAAGCCGTGGGCGCAGCATCGCCGGCCGCGCGATCGATCGGCTGCAACCCGAACGACGACACCATGTTCAGCGCTGCCAGCCCCACCAGCACCCAGATCAGATTCTTGCCGTCGATCACATCGAGGATGGCGCCGCAGATCAGCGTGCCGACGACGAAGGCGAGCGATCCCCAGAGCCGCAGCGGGCCGTAGTTGAGGC
Source organism: Pseudomonadota bacterium (assembly GCA_049323835.1). Lineage (GTDB taxonomy): Bacteria > Pseudomonadota > Alphaproteobacteria > Rhizobiales > Xanthobacteraceae > SG-bin9. The sequence goes on from JBMOOJ010000002.1 coordinate 9,551, forward strand.
CGTGGTGGGCGACGCCCTTCAGCGCATAGCCATCGGTGAGCGAGCTCAGCGGAATCCAAACGATCGCCGTCAGCACAAAGACGACAAGAATCGCCAGCGGCTGCCGCAGCCCGCCGAGCGCGTAGAAGCCGACGAAGGTCAGGATCGAGCCGACAACCATCGTCGTGCGCAGGAGATTGCGGCTTTCGGCGAAGCGGGTGACGGCAGGCAGGATCGAAAGACGGATCAGCGACGGCACGGCGGTGATCATGCCGATCCACGCGGCCTCGACGCCGACCGCCTTCAACCAGACCGGGAAGAACGGAAGGTAGGTACCGCCGAGCCCCAAAATCGTGCTGTAGAATAGCGCAGTGCGAATCGCGAATCGGCGCGCCGCCGGGTCGCGTGCAGCACCGGTGATTTCCGGACCGGAAGTCATCAATTCAATTGCGATTCGCTGCGGATCATGATGATCGTTGTCATGCCTGATGCAGCCGCAAGCAAGAGGTTCCGGTACGCGGCGCAAAGGTTTGATCACGATGGCTGCCAGGTCCGATGGCTGATCCTGTTTTCGCTCTCTCGCCGATTTCCGCGCGCGGCGCCGCGCCGACGGAAGCGGACTATGAAGCCATCCGCGAAGCCTTCATGGAAACCGCGCGCGGCCGCTGGTTCCTGACCGAATACGCCAAGCGCAACCGCAACACCGATACCAACCTCGTGCTCGACGCCGTCTCACGGCTCGAAGCCACCCTCGCCTCGCAGAAGCAGGATCAGCGTGACCGCACGCAGGAAGTCATCGCCGCGATCGCAGCGCTCGTGATCGAGGCGCGCAGCGAGGCAGCCGTGCTGATCTCGGTGCGCGACACGCCGGACGAGGATTCACCCGCGCTGAAGGGCGTGCGCGTGCTGCGCGAGATGGCGTGGACGCTGCGCGAGGGCGGCAGCGATGGCCGCATCCCCGACCTGTTGAAGCGGCAGGCCGACGCGATCGAGGAAGGCCTCAAGGCCGCCATCGACGAAACCGCGCGCGACCACTTGCTGTCGATCTTCGACCGGCTGGCCGGCGACATCGAAGCGCTCGGCAGCGAGCGCGGTGCCACAGCTGCCCCGGCCCCGCCCGCGCAGGAGCAGGCTTCCGTGCGTCCCGATCCGGAGCCCGCGCCAGAGATGGCAGCGGCAGCGGACGTGGCCATGACTGAGGCGGCAGCCTTCAGCGAGGCAGAGACCACGGCATTCGACGCGCCGCAGGCGGCGGCAGATGCCATCGCCGAGGATGACTCAAGCTCCGCAGCCGAACCGGACACCATCGCCGAACCGGCAAGCGCGGTGCATGCCGCCATCGCCCCGGAGCAGGAAGAACAACTCGCCGCGCTGCACGCCAGCATGAAAGAAGCCGAACTGACCTGGGACGAGCCGGAAGACGCGGCAGGCGGCGAGACGATCGCCGCGAATGAGATGGCCGCTGATATCGCTGTCGTGATGGACGACGCGACGCCTGCGGCGATCGAAGCACCCGCGGCCATTGACGTCCCCGCGGCGATTGAAGCGCCCGTGGGGAGCGAAGCCGCAACGATAGCGGCAGTCTCGCCACCACGGCCGCTCCCCCAACCCGTCCCCGCCGCGACGATGCCGACGGACCGGATGGCGGCGCTGGAAGCGGCGATCATGGCGCCAGCCGAAGCGGCACCCTCCGCGCGGCCGGACGACGCCAGCGCACCGAATGTCATACTGAGCACCGCGCCGGCATCCTCAATGTCGCTCGGCGCCGCGCTGCTCGAAAAGGGTATCGTTGCCCGGCCGGAGACGCCGCGCGCCGACCCGCTGGCGCCGTTCAGGCGCATGACCCAGTCCGAGCGGGTCGCGTTCTTTTCGTAGCTCTGATTTTTGGGTCGTACCTGCGAAAGCAGGGACCCATAGCCTCCCTGCTAATGGGATTCGCTGCAAGCAGCAGCACAACTGTCCGCGGCACGCCATCTGTCCGTCACGGCGTATGGGTCCTCTCGCTTTCGCGAGGAGGACGGCCGGATGTTTTGAATGTCGCCCGCCGCTCAGGCGGTGATCAGCTTCGCATACAGGTCCGGATCGACGTTGCCGCCCGACAGCACGATCACGGCAGTCTTGCCCTGCACGTCCATGCGGCCGGCGAGCAGCGCCGCCAGCGCCACCGCCCCGCCCGGCTCCACCACGAGCTTCAGTTCGCGGTAGACCAGCGCCATCGCGCGCCCGACCTCTTCATCGGTGGCGGTGACGCCGCCCGCGAGCAACGCGCGGTTGATGGCGAAGGTGATCGCGCCGGGCATCGGCGCCATCAGTGCATCGCAGATCGTCTGGCCGCCGCCGACGCTCAGCGGCTGGCGCTCACCGGCTTTCAGCGAGCGGGCGTGATCGTCGAAGCCATCGGGCTCCGCCGTCATCACCCGCGCATCCGGAAACGCCGTCTTCACGGCCACGGAAATGCCGGCGATCAATCCGCCGCCGGAGGCCGGCGCCGCGACGATATCGGGGACGATGCCGAGCGCCTTCAGATCCTCGGCGATCTCCAGACCCACAGTGCCCTGCCCGGCAATGACCTTCGGATCGTCGTAGGGCGGAACGAGCGTCGCGCCGTTCTTGCCGGCGATCTCGCGGGCGATCGCTTCGCGGTCCTCGCGCAGGCGATCGTACAGCACGACCTCCGCGCCATACGCCTTCGTCCGCTCGCGCTTGGCGCGCGGCGCATCCGACGGCATGACGATGGTCGCGCGCATGTTGAGCAAGGTCGCGGCCGCCGCAACGCCCTGCGCGTGGTTGCCGGACGAGAACGCGACGGCGCCGTCCGCCCGCGCGCTGCGCGGGATCGACGACAGCTTGTTGAACGCGCCGCGAAACTTGAACGAGCCGGTCCGCTGCAGCAGTTCCGGTTTGATGAACACACGCCCGCCGGCGATGGCGTCGAGCTCGGGCGAGGACAGCAAAGGCGTGCGCACGGCATACGGCTTGAGGGTGCGCGCGGCGGATTCGATATCGGCGATGGTGACGGGGAGCGAGCTGAGGTTCGGCATGGCCGCTGTTGTATCGCGTCCGGCGCCATCGAGGCAATCGCGATCAGTTCCGCAAGAACCTGAACCGGACCTGCGAGGCGCGCTTGAGCATCGCCTTGATCGACCGGCGGCGCTTGGTGCGATGATCCGCGATCAGCACCCGGTTGACATTATCGATGAAGATTCGCGCGCACGCTTCCCACGAATGCCGGAGCGCGAACTCGCGGCAGGCGTCGCGCGGGATATCGAGCGCCTTGAGGCACGCTGCGCGAAGATCATGGCTCAGCACACCCACCGGCTCGCTGCCGATCACGTCCTTCGGGCCGGCCACAGGCAGCGCGGCGACAGGCACGCCGCTCGCCAGCGCCTCCAGCAAGACAAGGCCGAAGGTGTCCGTCTTGCTCGGAAACACAAACACGTCGGCGGCCGAGTAGATTTCAGCGAGACGCTCGCCGTGCTGCGCACCGAGAAACACAGCCTTGGGATAGTCGCGCGCCAGGCTCTCACGCGCCGGGCCGTCGCCAACGATGACCTTGGTGCCGGGCAGATCGAGCGACAGAAACGCGTCGAGATTCTTCTCGACCGCGACGCGCCCCACGCAAAGAAAGACGGGGCGCTGCAAACCGAGCGTGGCATCGCGCGGACGGAAGAGGTTCGCATCGACCCCGCGCGGCCACAACACGACGTTGGCGAAGCCTTTGCCGCGCAATTCATCGGCCAGCGCCGGCGTCGCCGCCATCACCGCATGGCTCGCCCGATGGAAATAGCGCAGGCAAGCCCAGACCCACGATTCCGGGATTGGTGCACGGGCCGAGATGTATTCCGGAAAGCGGGTGTGAAAGCTGGTCGTGAACGGCAGACCGTGCTTGCGGCAGTAACGCCAGACCCAGATTCCGATCGGCCCTTCGGTCGCGATATGAATGCTGTCGGGATTGGCGTCCTCGATCATCCGCGCGATCTTGCCCATGCTCGGGATCGCGACGCGCAGATCGGGATAGCTCGGCAAACCGACCGTGCGGAACGTCTCGGGCGTGAGGAACACGACCTCGTCGCCGAGTTTGCGCGCAGCCTCCGCCATCATGGTCAGCGTGCGGACGACGCCGTTGACCTGAGGATGCCAGGCATCAGTCGCGATCAGGATGCGCATCTTCTGCTTTCGCGCTCAGGCCGCATGCGCCTCGACGGCGGCGGCAACCGGCTTCGGCCGCCGGACCAGCGGCTGCGTCCAGGTGATGATTTCGAAGCGGCCGTCTTCATGCTCGGCCAGCGCCGTGCAGCTCTCGACCCAGTCGCCGCAGTTCATGTAGCGAATGCCGTTCTCGTCGCGGATCGTCGCATAGTGGATGTGGCCGCAGATGACGCCGTCGACGCCGTGCCGCCGCGCCTCGCCGGCGAGCGTCGTCTCGAACGCGCCGATGTAGTTGACGGCGTTTTTCACCTTCAGCTTCGCCCACTGCGACAGCGACCAGTACGGCACGCCGAACCAGCGGCGAAACATATTGACGAGGCGATTCATGCGGATCGCGAAGTCGTAGGCGCGGTCGCCGAGATGCGCGAGCCAGCGCGCGTTCTGCACGACGAGATCGAAGATGTCGCCATGGATGACGAGATACTTCTTCCCGTCGGCGCCGGTGTGGACGATGTTCTCGACGACCTCGATGCCGCCGAAATGCGTGCCGTAATAGTTGCGCAGGAATTCGTCGTGATTGCCGGGCACGTAGATGACGCGCGCGCCCTTGCGTGCCTTGCGCAGCATCTTCTGCACGAAGTCGTTATGCGACTGCGGCCAGAACCAGTTGACCTTCAATGCCCAGCCATCGACGATATCGCCGACCAGATAGATCGTGTCGGCATCGTGGACTTTGAGGAAATCGAGGAGGCGATCCGCCTGGGAGCCGCGTGCGCCGAGATGCACATCCGAGATGAACAAGGTCCGAAAGCGTCGTTCCTGACTGCCTTCACTCATCACGTCACGTCCCATGGCCGCGCCACTACCAGATTTTCATGACAGCCGGATGACAGCTCAGGCTGCAAACACCCTCTCCGCACGCTCGAAACAGACCAGTGTATAGATGCCGAACGGCGCCACTTTCCGGCGCTCGATCAGGATCGCGTTCTCGGTGGATTGCGCCCACGCCTGAAGGCGCGCGAACGGAAACTCCGGCCGCAGCCCCAACGCGCGCGTCTTCTGCGCGGCCCAGCGTTCGACGGCAGCGGCGACGCCGACTTCCGAATAGAGATGGTTAACGAGAATGATGCGCCCGCCCGGCTTCACCACGCGATGGCATTCGGAGAGCACCTGCTCCGGATTGGCGACCAGCGTGATGACGAACTGGGCGACGACGCAATCGAACGTCGCGTCTGCGAACGTCATCGCATGCGCGTCCATCTGCTGCACGCTCTTCACGTGCGGATAGCGCCCGCTCAGCATCTTGGCGCGCGCCTTTTCCAGCATCGGCGCGCTGAGATCGATCCCGGTGATTTCGGTGGTGTGGTCGTAATCGTCAAACGAGAGGCCGGTTCCGACGCCGACTTCGAGAATCTTGCCGCCGACGGCGCGTGCGGCTGTCGCAGCAGCGCGGCGGCCCTTCACCATGATCGGCCCGCAGATGGCGTCGTAGATCGGCGCCCAGCGCGCGTATGCGGTTTCAACCGTCGATTTGTCGAGGTCGGTGCTGCTCGTCATCGTCGCGCCTGCCGTTGAATCGCGTCATCCGTTCGTGAATCCGGATAACAGCGGACTGCGACAGTCTCGCGACATGACGCCGCGCGGCGTTATGAACGATCAGCGCTCGAAGGCGTGGAAGTGATGGATCGGTCCGTGGCCGTGCCCGACCTTGAGGCGATCGGCAGCGGCGATCGCGGCGCTGACATACGCCTTCGCTTCACGCACGGCCTGTTCGAGCGGCTGCTGCTTCGCGAGGCCAGCGGCGATGGCGGACGAGAGCGAGCAACCCGTGCCGTGCGTATTGGCGGTGGCGATGCGCGGCGCAGCCAGACGCAACACCGGCGCACCGGCGCGGTAGAGATGATCGGTGCTCTCCGGCCCCTCGCCGTGGCCGCCCTTGATCAGCACCGCGGGACAGCCGAGCGCGAGCAATTGCTCGCCCTGCGCATCGATCTCCGCGTCGGTTTTAGCGATCGGCGCATCGAGCAGCGCCGCCGCCTCCGGCAGGTTCGGCGTGATGATGCTGGCGATCGGGATCAGTACCGAACGAACCTGATTGACGGCGTCGGACGAGAGCAGACGATCGCCGGAGGTCGCGATCATCACCGGATCGACGACGACGTGCTTCGCCTTCCACTTCTTCAGGCCGTCGACGATGGCGCGAATGATGTCCTGACGCGACACCATGCCGATCTTCACGGCAGCGACATTGAGATCGACGAACACGGCATCGATCTGCTCGGCAACGAAATCCGCCGGTACATCGTGGATGCTGGTGACGCCCTTGGTGTTCTGCGCGGTCAGCGCGGTAATCACGGATGCGCCGTAGACGCCGCAGGCGGCGAACGACTTCAGGTCGGCCTGGATGCCCGCTCCGCCGCCGGAATCCGATCCGGCAATGGTCAAGGCAATGGGGATCGGCACGCGATTATCTCCAGACGGCGCGGAATACCACACCCTGTGCTATCGCTCCGGGCGGCCGCGATCAAGGTCGCGAAAGGTGGTTGCCACCCACCCTCGTTTTGGGCTCAATGGCCGTCAAATCAGGTCAAGATGCCCTTCCGGGAGATGGCAGCAATGGTCCCCTTCTTCGTCCAGTTCAAATGCAAGCTCGGCCAGTCCTACGCCGTCGCCAACGCGCTCGCGGAAGCCGAGATTGCGTCGGAGATCTACTCGACGGCCGGGCACTACGATCTGCTGGTGAAATTCTATGTCGAGAAGGAAACCGACATCGGCCATTTCGTGAACGAGAAGGTGCAGACGATCCCCGGCATCCAGGACACGCACACCATCATCACATTCAAGGCGTTTTAGAACCTGTAGCCCGGATGAAGTGAAACGAAATCCGGGTCGACGTTCGTTTGGAATCCCGGATTTCGCTGCACTCCATCCGGGCTAGGCTGGTGCCGTTACGCCGGCTCGGTGACCTTCGGCTTCGTCACCGGCGCATCGGGGTCCGCCTCGCCGTCGGCCATGGCGGCGATCGGCGCGATCGGAATGTCGCGCAGCCGCTTCAGTCCGAGATAGCGCTCGCGCAGGATGACGAAGATGCCCGCGCTGGAGACGATCAGCGCGCCGATGACGACATAGGCCGTCGGCAGCTCGCCGAAGATCAGATAGCCGAACACGAATGCCCAGATCATCGCCGTGTAGTCGAACGGCGCCAGGAACGACGCCGGCGCGTAGCGATAGCTGTCGGTGAAGAACATCTGGCCGAGGCCGCCGGAGATGCCGATGCCGAGCAGCACGGCCCAGTCGAACCACGAGTCCGGCATCCGCCAGCCGAACGGCAGCGTCATAAGCGACACGATCATCACCAGCAGCGTCATCAGGATGACGATCGACGACGTGGTTTCGGTCGCGGTGAGGCGGCGAATCTGGATCGTCGCGCCGCCAGCGGTGAAGGCATTGGTGAACGCAAGCCCGAGGCCGACGATCATCGTCCAGGTCAGCGCCGCGTGATCCTCCAGATGCGGATAGAGCATGACGATGATGCCCGAGAAGCCGAACGCCACCGCCGACCAGCGATAGACGTGCACCTTCTCCTTCAGGAACAGGTAGGCGAAGATCACCGTGATCAGCGGCGCGAGGAACGCGATGGCGGTGACGTCCGCGAGCGGCAGGCGCGCCAGCGCACCGAAGGTGCAGAAGATGCCGACGACGCTGAAGGTGCCGCGCACCAGATGGTCGCCGGGCCGTTTGGTCTGGAAGGCGCTGCGCAACTGCCCGCGGAAACCGAACCAGATCACGAGCGGCAGCAGTGCGAACAGCGAACGGAAGAAGACGACCTCGCCGACCGGATAGGCGCTGCCGAGGTAGCGCGCCTGCGCTCCCATCAGCGAGAACATCAGCGTACTGGCGACCTTGAGCGAGACGGCTCTGACGACGTTCATCGGCCCGGGAATCGATCCTGCAAAGGAGAAAAAGAAAAAGCGGCAGTAAACTGCCGCCAGTCCCTGATTCGGGTTATCGCTTTTTCTTGACGCGAAGCGGTGAACCGCTCCGTCCGAATGGGTTCAGGAAAACACGCTTCGGCTCACCCGAGAAGCCCTCTCGGCACATAGCCCTATGCGTATACCAACCTCGTTCTCGCGGCATTTTCGGCGACTCAGGAACCTGCCTTCTTGGCGGGGCGGGGCGGCCCGTCGATCGGCGCCAGCGACTTCAGATAGACCGCCATGGCCTGCCGGTCCGCGGGCGTGAGCTGCGCCATGTTCCGGATCACCCGCGCCATCACGCCGCCGGTGGTATCGCCATCGGGCGTCTCGCCGGTTTCGAGGAAGTAGGCGAAATCCTTTTCGCGCCAGCTGCCGAGCCGCTTCTGCGTGATGTTCGGCACCCAGCCCTCGCCTTCCGGATTCGGACCGCCCGCATATCGCTGCGATGACACGATGCCACCAAGCGGATTGCGCGGGCTGTGACACTCCGCGCAGTGGCCCCAGCCGTTCACGAGATACGCGCCGCGGTTCCACTCGGCGGATTGCTTCGGGTCCGGCTCGAACGGCTTGTCAGCGAAGAACAGGAATTTCCAGCCGCCAACATTGCGGCGGATGTTGAACGGAAACGGCAACTCGTGCGGGCGCGCCTTGCCGGACAGCGGCGGCAGCGTTTTCAGGTACGCGAACAGATCACGCACATCCTCGGTCCTGGCGAGATGGTAGGAACTGTACGGAAAAGACGGGAAGTAGTGTTCGCCGGACGGCGACGTCCCTTTCAGCACCGCCGTGACAAACTGCGCCTCGGTCCAGTTGCCGATGCCGTTCTGCGGATGCGGCGAGATGTTCGGCGCGTAGAACGTACCGAACGGAGAGTGCAGCGCGAGGCCGCCGCCGAGCATCGTGCGATCCTCACCCGGCACCGCGTGACATGACGCGCAGCCGCCGGCATCGAATACGGTCTTTCCGTTGGCGACGTTCGGCGTGTAGGCCGCCAGCGCACTCGCCGGGATCGAGCCGGGGGTCGTCACCACCCAATAGATGCCGAACCCGACGATCGCTGCGGCAACGGCCAGCATCAGAAGTTTTCGGATCATGCGGATGGTCCTCAAATCAGGCTCGGCTTGGCAAAATCAGCTCAAATATCCAGCCGCGAGGTTAGGAGAGAAAATCCACGACCGCAAACCTTGACGGGCGGAATTCGGATATCGAACAGGCCAAAACAAAAGAGCGGACGCCCTCGCGCCCGCTCCCTCGTGTCGTCCTGTGGCCTGCAAACCTTCGCCCGCAAAAGATCTTGGCCCGCAAAAAGCCTTAGCTCTTGAGACGGAAACCTTCGTGGCAGGAGCCGCACTGCTTGCCGATCGCCGGCAGGTTCGCCTTCAGGCTGTCAAGATCCTTGATCTTGGCCTTGGCTTCCGTGACCGCCTTACCGAACGCAGCGACTTCCGCATCGAAGCCAGCCTTGTTTTCCCAGATCTTGGGCGATGGCTGGAAATCGCCTTCGGCCTTCAGACCCTTGGTGCTGTCCGCATAAAGCGCGCCCATCTTCTTCGCCGAATCTTCGAGGACGTTCAGCGCGGCAGTGATCGCTGCCTGATCGTAGGGCTTGTCGCCCTTGGCGGTCGCACTTAGAACCGTGCCGAGATTTTTGCCGTTGGCCTTCATTAGCGCCGAACGCTCCGCGACCAGATTCTGCTGCGCGGCGACCACGCCGACGCCCAACAGCAACGTTCCTACAATCACGACACTCCGTATCATCGGCCGTTTCTCCCTCTCAAAAACAATTGCGCGCAACGAATTCTGGCGACTGCCGCCTGCCCGATTCAGCACCGGCAGACGCAGCACCATACCCTAAACCCTAGAACCAATCTAATATTCCGGCCACATTCTTACAAACGATGACGTTTTTGTTGCTCCGCAATCGCCATCCACACCCTTTCCGGAGTGGCGGGCATGTCGATGTGGTCGATCTGGTACTCCCGCCACAAGCCTTCGACGATGGCATTGACCACCGCCGGGCATGAGCCGATGGCGCCGGCCTCCCCCGCCCCCTTCACGCCGAGTGGATTGGTTTTGCACGGGACGTTGTTGGTCTCGAACTGGATCGAGGGCCCGTCGGCCGCGCGCGGCAAGGCGTAGTCCATGAACGTGCCGGTCACGAGCTGGCCGTTCGGGTCGTAAACCGCCTGCTCCATCAGCGCCTGCCCGATGCCCTGCATGGTGCCGCCATGCACCTGACCAGCGAGCAGCAGCGGATTGAGCGTGACGCCGAAGTCATCGACGATCACGTAGCTGACGACCTTGATCGTGCCGGTCGCCGGATCGATTTCGACTTCGGCGACATGGGTGCCGTTTGGGTATGTCCCGTCGGCGCTGGCGAACTTCTCGCCGGCGACCAGCTTCGACTTGTCATTTGTGCGTTGGGCGATCTCCGCGAACGAGATCGAACGGTCGGTGCCCGCGATCCTGATCGTGCCGTCAACGATCTCGAGATCGCCGACGCCGGTCTCCAGCGCTTCGGCGGCGATCTCTTTCAGGCTCGCACCGAGCTTGCGCGTCGCGCGCTCGACGCTGACGCCGCCTGACGGAATCGAACTCGATCCGCCCGTGCCCAATCCCGTCGCAACCTTGTCGGTGTCGCCCTGGATCATGTGCACGCGATCAGCCGAAATGCCGAACTGGTCGGCGATGATCTGAGCATAGGCGGTGAGATGCCCCTGCCCGCTCGACTGCGTGCCGATCAGCACGGTGACGTCACCATTCGTTTCGAGGCGCACGTTGGCGACTTCCTCGCCCATCGTGCCGCAGACCTCGACATACGACGCGAGACCGATGCCGCGCACCAACCCCTCTTTCTTCGCGGCCTTGGCGCGTTTCGGGAATTCCTTCCAGCCGGCGATCTCCTGCGCGCGCTTGAGATGCGCAGCGAAGTCGCCGGAGTCGTAGACCTTCGCCGTCGCCGTCGTATACGGCAGCGCGCGCACCGGAATGAAGTTCTTGCGGCGGATCGCGTCCGGCGTCATGCCGAGCTTGCGCGCGGCCGCGTCGACCAGACGCTCGACGACGTAAGCGGCTTCCGGACGGCCCGCGCCGCGATAGGCATCGACCGGCACCGTGTTGGTGAAGATCGCGCGCACGCGGCAGTGGAATGTCTTGATATCGTAGAGGCCGGGCAGCATGCCGGCGCCGCCGTAGGGAATGTACGGGCCGAAGGTCGACAGATACGCGCCCATATCGGCGATCAGATCGACATCCATGGCGAGGAACTTGCCGTCTTCCGCCAGCGCCATGCGCGCGGTGGTGAGATTGTCACGGCCCTGCGCGTCGCCGAGGAAATGCTCGCCACGCTCGGACACCCACTTCACGGTCTTCTTCAGCTTGCGTGCCGCCAACGCCGCGAGCGCGTATTCGCGGTACGGAAACAGCTTGGTGCCGAAACCGCCGCCGACATCAGGGCAGATCACCCGCATTTTCTCGACGGGAATTTTCAGCACGTTCTGGCAGAGAATATCGCGCAGGCGATGGCTGCCCTGGCTGCCGATGGTCAGCGTCAGATGATCGCGTTTGGCATCGTATTCGGCGACGACGGCGCGCGTCTCCATGTAGTTGGTGACGATGCGCGGGTTGACGATGGTAATCTCGGCGGTCGCGTGCGCTTTGGCAAAAACAGCATCCACGGCTTTCTTGTCGCCAATAGCCACATCGTACAGCACGTTGCCCGGCTGATCGGACCACACCTGCGGCGCGTCTTTCTTCACGGCGTTCTTGACGCCGGACACGGACGGCAGCGGCTGCCAGTCGATTGTCAGCGCCTCGACCGCATCGCGCGCCTGAGCGACGGAACCGGCGACGACGAACGCCACCGCATCGCCGACGTGACGAACTTCGTTGCTGACGAGGATCGGATACGGCGGGGTGGTGAACTTGCCGTCCGGCAGTTCGAACAGGCACGGCAGGTGTCCGAGATCGCGGACATCCTCATGCGTAAAGACGGCGGCGACACCCGGCATCGCCCGCGCGGCAACGGCATCGATCCTGAACCTGGCGTGGGCATGGGGCGAACGTACCATCAAGGCATGCAACTCGCCGCCGGGCGAATGATCGTCCGTGTAGCGGCCCTTGCCGCGAATGAGGGGATCGTCTTCCTTGCGCCGAACGCTTTGGCCGACGCCGAATTTCACGGGTGCCATTGTCACTCCGAAGTCTTTTATGATGCAGATGACCTGCGTCTGATGAGGATATTGTGCAGCGGATCGCGCGGCCGCGCAAACGGGTTTCGCGCCGAACGGGCTAGCGCCGGACCAATGTGGTCAGCCAGCGCCGGCCGAACAAGAGCAGGATAAGCACGCCGTAGAGGATCGCGCCGATCACGATCAGGAGACCAAGCGCCGTTTCGTCGCGAAGCGCGATGCCTTGCAATACTCCGGAGAGCCAGCGCGCCGCACCCCACAGCGCCGCGGCAAGCACCGCACCTGCAATCACGAATTTCCCGAGCGAGCGCGCAAACGCGCCGTCAATCTCAAGATGCCCGCCGCGAACCGCGAGCCCGACCACCAGCAGCAGATTGACCCACGCGCCGACGGCGGTCGCGAGCGCCAATCCGATTTGCGCCAGTGCACCGACCAGCGCGAGCTTCAGCGCCACGTTGACCGCGACACCTGCCAGCGCCGCCTTCATCGGCGTCGCCGTATCCTTGCGGGCGAGGAAAGTCGCGACCGCGCTGCGGATCAGGACGAACGGAATCAGCCCGACCGCGTAGGCCGCGAGCGTCGCGCCCGCAGCCGCTGCGTCCGCCCTGGTGAACGCGCCGCGTGCGAACATGGCCCGCATGATCACGTCCGGCACGGTCAGGAACGCCGCGACGAACGGCACGGAGAACAGAAGCGTGAAGTCGAAAGCCTTGCGCTGCGACGCCATCGCGCCCGCACGATCGCCAGAGGTCAGTTGCCGCGACATCTCCGGCAGCAGCACGGTGCCAATCGCAATGCCGATGACGCCGATCGGCAACTGGTTCAGGCGATCGGCATAGTAAAGCGCGGACAGCGCTCCGGCGGCGAGGAACGTCGCGATGATGGTGTCGGCGAACAGCGCGACCTGCGTGCCCATGGAGCCCAAGGTCGCGGGCCCCAGCGCCTTGAAGAAGCCCCGCACATCTTCGTCGAACTTCGGCTTCGCGAAGCCCGGCAGAATGCCGTTGCGCTTGGCGTCTCCCGCGAGCAGCAGGAATTCGAAGACGCCCGCCACCAGAACGCCCCATGCCGCCGCGTGTCCGGCGGTCGGGAAAAAGACGGCGAGCGCCAGCGCGGCCATCATCGAGAGATTGAGCAGGACCGGCGCCGCCGCCGCCGACGCGAAGCGATGCATCACGTTGAGCATGCCGCTATAGAGCGTGACGAGCGTGATCAGCAGAAGGTAGGGAAACGTGATCCGCGTCAGCGTCACGGCCAATTCGCCGCGCTGCGGATCGTCGGCAAAGCCCGGCGCGAGTACTTTGATCAGCTGCGGCATGAACAGCCAGGCGACGGCAAGCAGGATCACCTGAACGATCAAGAGAAGCGTGAAGATGCGGTTGGCGAACAGCCGCGCCGACGTGTCGCCGCCGCTGCCGTGAACATGCGCGTAAGCCGGCACGAATGCGGCGTTGAATGCGCCCTCGGCGAAGATCGCGCGGAAATGGTTGGGGAGCCGCAGCGCGACGAAGAATGCATCGGCGATCGGCCCGGCGCCAAGGATCGCCGCCAGCATGACATCACGGGCAAAGCCCGTGAGCCGCGAGAGCAGCGTGAACCCGCCGACGGTGAAAATGCGCCCGAGCATCAGACGTATTTAGCCGACCCGCGCCGACGGAAAAACGTCGAAATCAGGCCGGAAGCGCGCCGCGCACAGCCTTGATGACCCGGTCCTGCGTCGCCCCATCAAGGTAGGGATGCATCGGCAGGCTGATGACATCTTCCGAGAGGCTTTCGGAGACCGGCAATCCGCCCTCCGCGACCGGATAGTGTTTGTAGGCCGTCTGCTGATGCAGCGACTTCGGATAGTAGATCGCGGTCGGGACGCCTTGCGCCATCAGATGCGCGGCGAACGCCTCGCGCGCGCCCTTCGGCAGGCGGATCGTGTACTGCGCCCAGACCGACGTGCGGCCCGGCAGCAGCTTCGGCACGGCGACGACATTGCCGAGCTCGCGCGCATAGCGCTCGGCGATGCGGTTACGCGCCACGATCTCGTCGTCGAAAATCTTCAGCTTCTCGATCAGGATCGCAGCCTGCATGGTGTCGAGCCGCGCGGTGAGACCGAGACGCACGTTGTCGTACTTGTCGGAGCCCTGACCGTGCACGCGGATGCTGCGCAGCGTGTTGGCCAGCTCGGCGTCGTCGGTGAAGATCGCGCCGCCGTCGCCGAAGCAGCCGAGCGGCTTCGCCGGAAAGAAGCTCGTCGCGGTCGCATCCGCCAGCGTTCCGAGCCTGCGGCCGTTGTACGTCGCACCGAACGATTGCGCCGCGTCGTCGAGCACGAACAGCCCTTCGGCCTTTGCCACCGCCGTGATCGCGTCGTGATCGGCGCTCTGCCCGAACAGATCGACCGGGATCACAGCCTTCGGCTTGAGGTTCAGCTTCCGCGCCGTGGCAATGCCACGTTTCAGCGAAGCGGGATCGATGTTGAACGCCTGATCCTCGACATCGACCAGCACCGGCGTCGCCCCGGCAAGCGCCACGACTTCGCCGGTCGCGCAGAACGTGAACGACGGCACGAGCACGGCGTCGCCCGGACCGATGCCCTTTGCCATCAGCACCATCAGCAGCGCGTCGGTGCCGCTGGCGCAAGCGATCACATGCTTAGCGCCGCAGTAGGCCGCGAGTTGTGCTTCGAGTTGGGTGACTTCGGGTCCGTTGATGAACTGGCAGTGCGTCAGGACGCGCGCGACCGCATCGTCGATTTTCGAACCGAGCCGCCGGCGCTGCGCGGCGATATCGATAAACGGCACGGGGTCGGAACGGAGATGCTGGTTCATTGGACCTTCAGTTCAAGCAGAGCAAGAGAATCAACCGGCGACCGCGCGCGGTCCCTTGCGGGACGATGACGCGGCGGCGGACACGGGCGCCTGGAGACACTGGATCGCGATCTCGAGGCTGGCGACGGCCTGCTCGCCGGTGACGGCAGGCGTCGAACCGTTCTTCACCGCATCGATGAAGGCAAGCAGTTCGGCGCGCAGCGGTTCGTCGTGGCCGACCGACAGATGGCGCATCGAATAGCTGCCGTCCGGCTGGAAGCCGAAGCACTCGGTGACTTGCCGCGTCAAGAGATCGCCCATCACATACTTGCCGCGGGTCGCGACCGTGACGTTGCGCGCCTTGAACGGCGTCAGCCAGTTGGTGTTGATGTGCGCGAGCACGCCGGAGGCAGTGCGGAATTGCAGGAGCGCGATGTCCTCGCGCTCGGCGACGGCGCTGGAAAGCTGCGGCTGCACGTCGACGATATCGGATTCGGTGAACCAGCGGATCAGGTCGATGTCGTGCACGGCGAGGTCGATCACGACGCCGACGTTCGACATGCGTGGCGGGAACGGACCGACGCGCGTGATGGCGATGGAGAGAATGTCCTCGCCCTTGATCGCGTTCTTGACGGCAGCGACCGCCGGATTGAAGCGCTCGACATGTCCCGCCATCAGCGTGACACCGGCCTTGCGCGCGGCCTCGACGATCTCGACCCCCTCTTCGACGGTGGACGCGATCGGCTTCTCGACCAGCACATGAATGCCCCGGGCGATGCACCCAAGCGCGATCTCGTGATGCAGATGGGTGGGCGCGGCGATCGTCACGGCGTCGACGCCCGCCGCCAGCAACTCGTCCATGCTTGCGAACGTGCGGCAGCCGATGAACTCCTCGGCGCGGGCCCGATGGGCCTGTAACGGATCAGCGATGCCCGTCAGCGAGACGCCGGGCAGGCCGGCCAGCACGCGCGCGTGGTTGCTCCCCATCACGCCCGCGCCGATGACGCCGATCCGCAGCTTTGCCTCGCCCGATACGGACGCCTGTTGGCCGGAACTCATGCAGCAAATCCCCGATGTGACGGACCCATGACCGCCACTCCCGGCCGCTTCCTAGCACGGCCACCGGCGAGTAGCGAACACCCTGGCCGGGACGCCAAACACGTTTTGATTCAAAGAATTACACGCGGAATGCCCAGTTTTCGCGAGACATTCCAATGTGAACGCCCCAAGCGGGCGGCCCGCCTACTCAGCGGCGCGGGCCGACTCCGGCAACGGCAGGGTCAGACCGGCGGACGCGGCGTCCGCGCAGAACGCCTTGACGCAGGCGTAGGTGAGGTCTTCGCCGCTCTGGGTGCCGAGGCCCGGCATTTTCTGAAGCACGTCCGCGGGCGCCGTGACGATATGGCAGCCCATGTCGTGCGCCTCGATAACGTTGAAGGCCTCGCGGGTCGATGCCCAGATGATCTCGATGTTTTTCGTCGCCCGCGCGCGCGTCACCGCATCCTGCACGATCGGGCGATAGTCGATGCCGACATCGCCGAGCCGGCCGGCGAAAACCGATACGCACGCGGGCGCGCCGCCATCAAGCGCGGCCACCGCTTTCTCCACCTGCTCCGAGGTGAAGATCGCCGTCATGTTGACCTTGATGCCGTCGCGCGAAAGCGTGCGCACCGCGTCGAACAGCATCTCGCCGCGCGTCGTCATCACCGGAATCTTGGCGTAGACGTTCTTGCCCCACGACGAGATGAAGCGCGCTTGCGCGATCATCTCCTGCTCGTCGTCCGAGATCACCTCGAACGAGATGTGCCGGTCGGGCACCGCCGCCACGAGCTCGTGCGCGTATTTGACGTAGTCGGTAACGCCCGCCTTCTTCAGCAGCGATGGATTGGTGGTGAAGCCCGAGATCCAGGCGTTCTTCGCCATCGCAACGATCTGCGCCTTGTCGGCGCCATCGGTGAACAGCTTGACTTTCAGCGACTTGAGATCGACGGCCATGGGGAGCTCCGGGGTGTGTCAGAAGCGGTTCTACGCCCCCTGCCCCCGGCCCGCAACCGCCGCAATCAGGACCGGCGATAGTCGTCGTCAAGCCGGACGATGTCGTCCTCGCCGAGGTAGCTGCCGGTCTGGACCTCGATCAGTTCCAGCGGGATCTTGCCGGGGTTTTCGAGGCGATGGACCGCGCCGATCGGAATGTAGATCGACTCGTTCTCGTGTACGACTTTTTGCAACTCGTTGACAGTCACGAGGGCGGCGCCGCGCACGACGATCCAGTGCTCGGAACGGTGGTGATGCTTCTGCAACGACAGGCGGCCGCCCGCCTTGACGATGATCCGCTTCACCTGATGCCGCTCGCCATTGTCGAGTGACTGATACGATCCCCACGGGCGATGCACCTTGATGTGGTCCTCGGTGACCTGCGGCGCCACGCCCTTGAGCTTCGTCACGAGGCGCTTGAGGCCGTTGGCATCCTTCTGGCGCGACACCAGAACCGCGTCCTGCGTCGCCACAACCACGAGATCGTCGACGCCTTCGAGCGCGACCAGCGCCTTGTCGGTCGCGACGTTGCAGTTGCGCGAATCTTCGAACACCGCGTTGCCCTGGGCCGCGTTGCCGTCGGCATCCTTGTTCGACAGATCCCAGACCGCGTGCCAGGTGCCGACGTCGGACCAGCCGCACGATATCGGAATGACCGCGGCTTGCGAGGTCTTCTCCATGACGGCGTAGTCGATCGAGATCGGCTTGGCAGCGGAGAATGTGCTGGTGTCGAGCGTGACAAAGCCGAGATCGCGCCCGGCCTTCTCGACCGATGCGCTGACTGTCGCGACGCTGTCCGCCTCGACGCGCGCGTATTCGTCGAGCAGCATCCGCGCGCGGAACATGAAGTTGCCGCTGTTCCAGAGATAGCCGTCCGCGACATAACCTGCTGCAGTCGCGGAGTCCGGCTTCTCGACGAAGCTTGCGATCGCCTTCACGTCACCATCGATCGCGTTGCCGGGGCGGATGTAGCCGTACTCGGTGGCCGGCCGCTCAGGGCGGATGCCGAACGTGACGATCTTGCCGGCCTCCGCCGATGCGAGGCCCTTGCGGCATGCTTCCACGAACGCGGCGTTGTCCTGAACCACATGATCGGCGGCGAGCGCCAGTAGGATCGCATCCGTATTTCGCGTCAGCGCAAATGCCGCCCCCGCGGCGATCGCGGGACCGGAGTCGCGGCGCGCGGGCTCCAGCAGGATATCCGCGTCCCGCCCGATCTCGGCGAGTTGCTCCCGCACCATGAAGCGGTAGCCGGTGTTGGTGATCACGATCGGCCTGTCGAACAGCGCGGGATCAGAGACGCGCTCGATCGTGTCCTGGAAGGTTGAGCGCGCGCCGAACAGTGACAGGAACTGCTTCGGCCGCCCTTCGCGTGACGCTGGCCAGAGCCGCGTGCCGGCGCCACCGCACATGATGAGGGGAATGATACGTGTCATGAGCCTGCTATAGCATCAGTGCTTGTGATAGTCGCGGTACCACGCCACGAAACGCGCGATCCCGTCCGCGATCGACGTTTTCGGGCGAAAGCCGATGTCGCGCGCGAGGTCTTCAATGTCGGCGTAAGTCGCGGGAACGTCACCCGGCTGCATCGGCAGCAGTTCGCGCTGCGCCGGCTTTCCAAGCTCCTTTTCGAGCAAGGCGACGACATCCAGCAGTTCTTCCGGATTGTTGTTGCCGATGTTGTAGACCTTCCAGGGCGCAGGGCTGGTCGCGGGATCGGGCGCGTCGCCGGACCAATCCGGGTTTCCCTGTGGCGGCCGATCATTGAGACGGAAGATCGCTTCGGCGATATCGTCGATATAGGTGAAGTCGCGGCGCATGTTGCCCTGATTGAACAGCTTGATCGGCCGACCTTCGGTGATCGCCTTTGCGAACAGGAACATCGCCATGTCCGGCCTGCCCCACGGGCCGTAGACCGTGAAGAAACGCAGCCCCGTCGTCGGCAACCGGTACAGATGGCTATAGGTATGAGCCATCAATTCGTTGGCCTTCTTCGTCGCAGCATACAGGCTGATCGGGTGATCGACGTTATCGTGCACGTTGAACGGCAGCTTGGTGTTGGCGCCATAGACCGACGACGACGACGCATACAGCAAATGCCGGCAGCCATTGTGGCGGCAGCCTTCGAGAATGTTGATGAATCCTTGCAGGTTGGCGTCGATGTAGGCGTGCGGATTCTCGATCGAGTACCGCACACCGGCCTGCGCGGCGAGATGAATGACGTTCGGAAAGCGATGCTGCGCAAACAGATCCGCGGTCGCCGGACGGTCGGCAAGGTCCTGCTTGACGAAGGTGAACGACGGATCGTTCTTGAGGATGTCGAGCCGCGCTTCCTTCAGCGAAGGGTCGTAGTAATTGTTGACGCTGTCGACGCCGACAACCTTCCGGCCGGCCTGCAGCAGCCGCTGCGAGACGTGGAATCCGATAAACCCGGCGGCGCCTGTTACAAGAACTGGATGCGACATGAATTCCCTGGAGCAAGCCACCCGCCTGCATACGGCTCCGCGCCTCTTTAGCCTACTGGCCAATCATCGCAATACCCTCTGCCGCTTTTGCAAGGTATTGCCAGAAACACCACAAAGCCATACCACCCGTTGCAACCCTGAGCCCTTGCGAGCCCCGAACTCCCCGGATCGACCTTCATGCGCCGCACTCTCTTGCTTGGATTGAAAATCGCGGTTTCCGTGGGCCTTCTCTACTTCGCCCTCCGAAAAGTCGATATCGGCGAGCTGCTATCGCGCATCAATATCGACAGCGCACGCTGGCTGGTGCTTGCGGTCGTCGTGGCGCTCCTGCAGGTTCTGCTCGGCGCTCTGCGGTGGCGCGAGATCACCGTGAAATGCTCGGCGCCCCTGTCGCTGCCGCAGGCGCTCCGTTATAATCTGGTTGGAACGTTCTTCAATCAGGTTCTGCCGTCCAGCATCGGCGGCGATGCGGTTCGACTTTGGCTGTTGCGCAATACGGGCGCCGGATGGCGAAATGCGGCGTATTCCGTGTTCATCGACCGTGCGATCGGGCTGATAGCATTGGCTGTGCTGGTGGTCGCGAGCCTGCCCTGGAGCTACCAGCTCATTACCGACAGCCAGGGCCGCCTGGCACTGGCGGCGATCGACCTAATCGCCCTCGGCGGCGGCTTGGGATTCCTGATCTTGGGGCACCTGCCGTGGCCCGTCCTCCGGCGCTGGTGGCTCACCCACCATCCCTATAATTGCTCGGTCATCGCCTGGCGCGCGCTCGTTGATCGCAACAGCGGATTGAAAATCAGCGCCCTGTCGTTGATGGTTCATGTTCTGACGGCCGTGATGGGCTGGTGCGTCGCGCGATCGATCGATGCGCCCGTGGAGCCGTTCCAGATATTTCTTGTGCTACCTCCCGTCATTCTAATCACCATGCTGCCGATCGCTATCGCTGGCTGGGGCGTTCGTGAAACCGCGATGATGGTTGCGTTCAGCTACGCTCACCTGCCGGAGCAGGACGGCATCAACGTTTCGCTTCTGTTTGGAGCAGTCACGTTCACCGTCGGCCTGATGGGTGGCCTTGTCTGGATTCTCAGCGCGGAGAAGAAGCTGCATCAAGCAGCAGCGGGCCAGAGTTCCAAAGCGCCAGGTTAAGTTGTCGGTCCCGGTGCGGGCAGGTTGAACCGCACCCAAAGAGCGAAGCTTCGTGTCTCAGCCCGGATAGCGAAGCGGTCGTAGCGCGGCTGCGGCCTCCAGCCCGGAACACCACTCAGTCCCGGCCGGCGCGAAATTCAGGAACCGCATCCTTCAGAACGTTCTCGATCATGCCGCGATCCTCAGCAGCAACCGCCTTTTCCAGGGCCGCAAGCCAAAGCTGCAGACTGCCAAGGGGAGGCTCATTCGGCCGTGCAGCGACAATACCGGCGATTCCGACATCAGTGGAGGGCTCGTCGCTCGCAAACAAAATCTCGTTCAAACGCTCGCCCGGCCGGGCGCCCGTAAAGACGATCTCGATATCGTAACCGGGCTGCAAGCCGGACAGCCGGATCATTCGGTCGGCCAAATCGACAATCTTTACCGGCTGCCCCATATTGAGGACGTAAACTGACACATCGGGCCGATCCGGCTGAAAGGCATGGGCGGCAGCAGTTACAACGAGATCGCAAGCCTCTCTGATGGTCATGAAGTAGCGGACCATCTCAGGATGCGTGACCGTCACCGGGCCGCCGCTCTCGATCTGCGATTTGAATTTCGGCACCACCGATCCATTCGACGCGAGCACGTTGCCGAAGCGGACAGAAATCAATCGCATCTGCGACTGATCGCGCGCCAGCCGCCGGTCGAGCGCCTGACAGTACATCTCGGCGAAACGCTTTGTGAGGCCGAGCATCGACACCGGCTCGATCGCCTTGTCGGTCGAGATCATTACCATCGCGGTTGCGTCCGCCGCGATTGCGGCATCCGCGACGTTAACCGTGCCGAACACGTTGGTCTTCACACCCTCCGCCCAGTCGCGCTCCAGAATTGGAACATGCTTGAGCGCGGCGCAATGGAACACGATGTCGGGCTTGAACTGGCTCAACAGCCGGAAGATACGATCGCGATCACGGATGTCGGCGATCCGCCCCTCGATCGCAGTATGCGGAAACTTGGCCGTAAGTATCTCAAGAGCCGCATGCAACGCCGGTTCGGAATGTTCGATGACCAGCAGGCGCGACGCACCGAACGTGGCCACGCGATCGCAAATCTCGAGACCGATCGATCCGCCGCCCCCGGTAATGACGACCGACCTGCCACTGACGAATGACTTGAGACGCTGATACTCGATTTTGACGCTTGGCCGCAGCAGCAAATCCTCGACTGCAACAGGCGCGAGCCGCAGCGTCTCGCCGCTGTCCTGCAGCGTCGGCAAGCGGCTCACACTCAAACCGAGGCGGCGTGCCCGCGTCAGCAGCGATTCAGGATTGGCCTCCTGCTCGAAGGCCGACGGCAGCATCACCACTCGATCAATCTGTTTGTCGCGGCGCGCGAAGTCGGCAACAACGTCGGACAGGTCGTCGATGCCTCCGAGCACTGCAATGCCGCGCAACGACTGGCCGCGATCAGCGCGCGACGGCGAAAGCAAGCCGACCGGCGACAGATTCTTGATCGCCCCGCTTTCAATCGCGCGCAGAAACAGCTCGGCATCCGCAGCTCGGCCGATCAATATCGCCGGTCCAGCCGAGCCGGCGCGCGCATGCGTCAGCGTTCGCACGTAACGGAAGTAGCGATACGCAAGCCTCAGCGCGCTGAGGAACGCAACCTCCAGGAACCAGTAGATGATGATGGTGGTCTTACCGAAAAAGAACGCACCGTAGACGTTCGGTGCAACAAACACATAGTCAAGAACCAGCAAGGCGACGGACAGAACCGTCGCGACCCGCATGATGTTGAGCAGGTCCGGAATCGAGATAAACCGCCACTTGGTCGTCGTCAGACTGAACACATAACAGACGACGATGGTGAGGATGGCGAAATAGGGAATGATCTGAAGCAGGAGCGGGATTCGCTCGCTCAGAGATTCTCCCTCGAATCGCAGATAGAAGCTCGCAACGACCGCGCAAAGCGTCGCAAGCACGTCGTGAACGGCAATCAGCAGATTGCGCCAGGTCAGGCTCCGCAAACGATTCATCGCGGACTCACCTGTTCGTGAAGCAGAAGTGAGGTTGTCATCGGTGCTCGCTCCGAGCACGAGCGACGAGCGCCGTCGTGCTGAAACCTTCGAGAATATCGACGAGCAACACTTCGCCGCCATTGGCGGTCACAACGTCATGGCCGACGACCTGCTCGCGCGTGTAGTCGCCGCCCTTCACCAACACGCTCGGCTTGATCTGCGTGATCAATTTCAGCGGCGTGTCCTCGTCGAAAATCACGACGAGATCAACCGCTTCGAGTGCGGCAAGCACTTCGGCGCGCGCCTGCTGATTCTGGAGCGGACGCTCGGGGCCTTTGAGGCGTTTCACTGATGCATCGCTGTTCAATCCGAGGATCAGGCGGTCACAGGCAGCGCGCGCCTGCGTGATCACCTTCACGTGCCCCGGATGCAGAATGTCGAAGCAGCCGTTGGTAAAGCCGATGCGCAGATCGTTCTTGCGCCACTCGTCGAGCTGGGCTGCCAGTTGTTCCGGCCTCAGCGCGATCTTGTCCTCGACCGCGAGCGATGCGTGCGGCAGCATCTTGCGGCGCAGCTCGGCGAGCGAAACGGTTGCGGTGCCCTGCTTGCTCACGGCAACGGCCGCAGCCGCGTTCGCTGCGCGCAGCGCAGTATCCCAATTCGCGCTGGCCGCGAGCGCGACGCCGAGCACCGCGACTACGGTGTCTCCGGCACCAGACACGTCACGCACCTTCACCGGATGCGCAGGCACATGGATCGCCTCGCCCTTGAGCGGAACAAGCGTCATGCCGAACTCGCTCTGCGTGACAAGCATCGCCTCGCCATCGGTCTCACGCATGGACGCACGCGCGGCCTCGACGATCTCGGCGTGCGTCCGCGCCGGGCTGCGGGTCGCATCCGCAAATTCCTTGCGGTTCGGCGTCAGCAAAGACGCGCCACGATAGGCCGCAAAATTCGGTTTCTTCGGATCGACGATGACCCGCTTGCCGAGCTTGCGTGCGGCATCGATGGTGGTGCGGATCACCTTCTCGGTCAGCACACCCTTCGCATAATCCGACAGCAGCACGATATCGGCGCGCGGCAGCATGGTCGCGATCGCATCGATCAAGATCGCCTCGACCTCGGATGAAGCCGGCGCCGCACGCTCCCAGTCGGCGCGCAGCATGTGGGTCGAGAAGTGCTCCGACACGAAGCGCACTTTGCGCGTGGTCGGACGCGAGGCGTCGACGACGAGCATCGGTTCGATCAGTTTTTCCTTGCCGAGCTCCGACTTCAGCGTGCGGGCGCTTTCGTCGTCGCCGACGATGCCGACGAAAATGCAGTGCGCGCCGAGCGCAGCAATGCTGCGCGCCACATTGCCGGCACCGCCGACGTTGATCTCGCTGCGCTGAACGGCGATCACCGGCGCCGGCGCTTCAGGTGAAATCCGGCCGACCTCGCCATAGACGAATTCGTCCAGCATCAGGTCGCCGATGCAAAGCACCGTCTGCCGGACCATCGCTTGTGACAGCGTGTCGAAATCGAACATACGGAACCTTGCTGTCCTGTCAGCGATAGCGATCGGGACGATCGAGGAAGTCTTTGACGTAGGCATCCACCGCGGCTTCGAGCGGCGTGAACCCGCCGTTGTAACCTGCGCGGCGCAGCCGTTCGACGGTCGCCTGCGTAAAATACTGATAGCTGCCGCGAATCTGTTCGGGCATGTCGATATACTGGATGTTGGGCGGCGTGCCGAGCGATTGATAGGCCGCGCCGATCAGATCCTTGAAGCTGCGGGCCTGGCCGGTTCCCACATTGAACACGCCGCTGACCGACGGCGTCGCCAAGAGCCACACGATCACACGCACGATGTCGTCGACGTAGATGAAATCGCGGCGCTGGTCGCCGTCGGCGATGCCGTCGCGATGCGACTTGAACAGCTGCACGACGCGGCCGGCCTTGATGTCGTCGAAGCGGCGCGCGAGGACGCTCATCATCGAACCCTTATGGTACTCGTTCGGGCCGAACACGTTGAAGAACTTCAGTCCGGCCCACTGCGGCGGCAGCTTCTCGCCGGCGGCAACGCGCGCGGCGACCGCCATGTCGAAGACATGCTTGCTCCAGCCGTACAGATTCATGGGCCGCAATCGCTTCAGGCTCGCGAGCGTGTCGGTGTCATCGAAGCTGCCGTCGCCATCGCCATAGGTTGCTGCGGAGGATGCGTAGATCAGCGGGGTGGCGTGCGCTGTACACCAGTCGAGCAGCCGCAGCGAGAGGCCAAAATTGGTACCCATGACCAGATCGCCATCGGTGGCGGTGGTTTCCGAGATGGCGCCCATGTGGATGACGGCATCGAGCTTGCGCCCCTCGAGCCAGGCAAACAGGTCGGACGGGGCGATGAAATCGGCGAGCTGGCGCTTGGCGAGGTTCTTCCACTTTGCATCGTGGCCGAGAAAGTCGCAGACCGCCACGTCGGTACGGCCAGCGTCGTTCAACGCCGCCACCACATTCGACCCGATGAACCCGGCTCCGCCGGTGACAAGCAGCATGCTGCGCCCCGAAAAGTCCCGGGCCACCAATGCCCTACCCCAGCGTCAGGGGCAACCGGACTTGGGCAATGTGGTGAAGTCGCTTGGCCCGGCTTGCAAATTTCCCGCTGGACGGCATCTGTTCCGGGCGCTACCCGGCTTATCTTTCGGGCGGCAACTTGCCAGACGGCCCGATCAAGCTTGATAGAAATGGATTACAGTTCACTTGTTCAAGAACTGGCCGGGGCGCCGGACCGGGGCGAAACCAGCCCGGTCCTGCTGGTCCCCTACATGTGGATCGGCGATTTCGTCCGCTGCCACACGGTCGTGCGCGTGCTGAAAGACCGCTGGCCGAACCGTCCGGTCGATGTGCTGACCACCAAGCTCTGTGCCCCCCTGCTGGACTACATGCCAGGCGTCCGTTCTGGAATCCTCTCCGATTTGCCGCGCGGCGCGATCGCCCTCGATCGGCAGCGGGCGCTGGCGGACGTCCTGCGGTCGAAAAACTACGGTCTGTCCCTCGTGATGCCGCGCACCTGGAAGGCGACACTCGCGCCTGCGCTCGCGAGCATCCCGCGCCGGACCGGCTTCGTCGGCGAGTTCCGCTTCGGCCTGCTGAACGACTGGCGCTGGGGCGAACGCTCGCTGCCCCGCATGGTCGATTGTCTGTCGGCGCTCGCATTGCCGCCGAACATCGACCTGCCGATGGACTGGCCGGAGCCGCAACTCGTGGTGCCGAAGGCAGATATCGCTGCGTGGCGCGCGGCGCAGGGACTGGGCACGGCGAAAGCCGTGGCGCTGGCGCCCGGCGCCGTCGGCCCCTCGAAGCGCTGGAGCTATTACGCGGACGCAGCGAAAGAACTGACCGGCCACGGTTACGACGTGTGGGTGATCGGCGGACCAGGTGAAAGGCCCGCTGCAACGGAGATTGTCGCCGCCGCAGGGCCGCGTGCGCGCGATCTCACCGGCGACGATTTGCGCAACGGCATTCTCGCACTCGCGGCCGCCGACCTCGTGATCTCGAACGACTCCGGCCTGCTGCATGTCTCCGCCGCAATCGGCACGCCGACGATAGGTATCTTCGGCCCGACCAGCCCCTTCCATTACGCGCCGCTTAACCCTGTCGATGCCATTGTTCAGGCTAAAACCGAGATCGATTGCCGGCCGTGCCACAAGCCGACCTGCCGGATGCAGCATCACCGCTGCATGCGCGAGATTCCGGTGAACGACGTGCTCGATGCGGCCGAGACGGCAATCAACGCGGCACGGCCGCAAACTACCGCGCGCTAGGACATGCCGGCGCGCTGCTTGCCTGCGGCGCGCCCCGCCGCTACGACTGCGTCGCAAACTCGCTTGAGGTCATCGTGAGCAACGATCCGATCGGCAATCACTTCAAGGCGTCGCTCGACGGCCTCACGGCGGCGGCAGGCGACGCGGCGCTGCTGGCGCTGACACGCGACATCGCGGCGATGATCTCCAGCACGCTTCGCAACGGCTGCAAGGTGCTCTTGATCGGCAATGGCGGCAGCGCGGCGGATGCACAGCACATCGCCGCCGAACTCGTCGGCCGCTACAAGAAGGAGCGGCCGGGCTGGGCCGCGATCGCGCTGACGACGGATTCATCCGCCCTCACCGCAATCGGCAACGACTACGGCATAGAGCAGATCTTCACCCGGCAGGTCGAAGCTCTCGGCCAGCGCGGCGACATCCTCATCGCCATGAGCACGTCGGGCCGATCCGCCAACATCGTCGCGGCGCTGTCGCGGGCACGGGGCCTCGGCCTCATCACGATCGGCTTCACCGGGACCAAAGGCGGCAGCATGGGTGCGCTGTGTGACCGGCTGTTCGTGGCGCCGAGCGACGATACGCCCGTGATCCAGCAAATCCACATGACGGCGCTGCATGCAATCTGCGACAGCGTCGAGCGCACGCTGACCGCCGCATCATGACGCGAAAGCCCGCCGCGTTTCTCGATCGCGACGGCGTCATCAACATCGACGACGGCTATATCGGCACGCGCGAGCGCTTCCGCTGGATGCCCGGCATCGCCCGCGCCATCCGCACGCTCAACGATGCGGGGCTATTCGTCTTCGTGGTATCCAACCAGTCCGGCGTCGCACGCGGCATGTTTACGGAATCCGACGTGCAGGTGCTGCACGACTGGATGCGCGCCGAATTGCTGCAGCAAGGCGCGCGGATCGACGACATCCGCTACTGCCCCTATCACACCGAAGGGAGCGTCGCGGCATACCTGCGCGACAGCGACTGGCGCAAGCCGAAGCCCGGCATGCTCCTCGATCTGATGAAAACGTGGCCGGTCACGCGCGACGGCAGCTTCATGATCGGCGATAAGCAAGGCGACATGGAAGCCGCTGCCGCCGCGGGCGTCGCCGGACACCTGTTCACGGGTGGCGATATCGTCGCCTTCATCGACGACATCGTCGCGAAGCGTTAGCCGAGCAGCACTTCCGCCGCCGCAATCGCCTGCACGAACGACGGATACGCGCCCTTCCCTCCAAGCGTCGTCATCAGCCCCTGCCCGACGGGGCCGGTGAGCCCCGGCTCGGTTGCGAGGAAAATCGCGATCAGCGGCACGCGATAGGCCGCCGCGAGATGCAGCAGGCCCGTATCGACGCCGACGACAAGCGATGCACCGGCAATGGTCTGCGCCGTGAGATCGAGCGCCTGACGCGGCAGGATTCGGCTGTTCTTGATCGCGGCTGACAAGCGCTCGCTGGTGACGCGCTCGGCCTGCGAGCCCCACGGGATCACCACCTCAAGGCCCCGCTTCGACAACCACTGGCCGATGCCGATCCAGTCGGCCTCGCGCCACTGTTTGGCTTCGCGCGACGTTCCATGTTGCAGGATCGCGTATGGCGATGCGCCGGCGCCCTGCGATCGCACCAAGCCGTAGTCGATCGTATCGTCCGGCGTATACCCGAGCGCAAGCCCGGTCAGCATGCGATTGCGCATCACCGCATGCAGCTTGCGCGATACGCGATGCTTCGCGTCATAGACGTGCGATGCCAGCGGCTCGCGAGCGCTCTTGCTGTCGTAGCCGTGCTTCTCGCCGCGCGTCTTGCGGACGATCAGCGCAGAACGGATCAGACCTTGTGTATCAATGATCGTCTCGTCATTGCGCGCGCGCAGCCGCGCGGTGAATGCACGGATCTCACGCCACGTCGACGGACCGAACATCGCCGCGCGCCAGCGCCGCGCTGCCACTGGAATTACCTCGCCGATCGCCGGATGCAGCCGCGCCAGCGGCGCGAAATCCTCCTCGACGATCCATGAGAGTTTGCGGCCCGGACACTGACGCGCGGCATCCGTGACTGCCGGCATGTGATGCACCACATCGCCGAGCGACGACGTCTTGACGAACAGAATGTCTCTCATCGGGACCACAAGCAAGTACGGCCGAAACGCGGGTTAGAATTTGGCAACCATATGGACGATTCCCGGATCAAAACTCCAGAAATCCGGCCGCAGCGCACTCGCTTATACCTCAATTCCATCCTTTGACGACACCGTGGACTGATTGCAGCGTCGGCAGCAAGCCGGCGGTTAACGCGCGTTATCCTTTGTTGAGCATGATCTTTTCGGAAAGCCGCTTCACACTTTTCCGGATCATGCTCCAGTTTCTGGGAGTGCTCCTATGACCGTCCTAGTCACCGGCGGCGCAGGCTACATCGGCAGTCACACGGTCCGCGCACTTGCCGACAACGGCGAAAGCGTCGTCGTCATCGACAATCTGAGCACGGGCTTCTCGGCCTTTCTCCCGGACAGCGTACCGCTGTTCATCGGCGATGCCGCCGACGAGAATCTGGTCGACGGCGTAATCGATGCACATGGCGTCGATGCGATCATCCACTTCGCGGGCTCGATCGTCGTTCCGGAATCGATGCGCGATCCGCTCGGCTACTATCGCAACAACACCATGACGACGCGCAACCTGCTGAGCGCGGCCGTTCGCCACAACGTCAACCGCTTCATCTTCTCGTCAACGGCTGCGGTCTACGGCAACCCGGAGCACGTTCCGGTGCCGGAACACGCGCCGACGCGGCCGACCTCGCCCTACGGCTCATCGAAGCTGATGACGGAGATCATGCTGCACGACGTCGCTGCCGCGCATGGTCTCAACTACGTCGTGCTGCGCTACTTCAACGTCGCAGGCGCCGATCCGGACTGCCGCATCGGCCTCGCCACCGCTGGCGCCACGCATTTGCTAAAGATCGCCGTCGAAGCCGCGACCGGCCAGCGCGCCAAGATCGACGTGTTCGGAGCCGACTATCCGACGCCGGACGGCAGTTGCATTCGCGACTTCATCCATGTCAGCGACCTTGCCGAAGCCCATCGCTCTGCGCTCAGCTACCTGCGCAACGGCGGACGCCCGGCGACGCTGAACTGCGGCTATGGCCGCGGCTACTCAGTGCTGGAAGTGATCGAGGCCGTGCGCCGTGTCTCGGGCCGCAACTTCGCCGTCCAGGTCGCCGACCGCCGCCCCGGCGACATCATGACCATGATCGCCGACACCACCCGCATCCATGCGGCGCTCGACTGGACGCCGCGCTTCGCCGATCTCGATACCATCGTCGCCCATGCGCTGGCGTGGGAGGAGAAACTGGTCCGCGAGCGGGAAGCCAGCGGCCAGCAGGCTGTTCCGGCTTGATCCCACCGGGGCATATCAGCCCGATTTCGCTTGAAAATCAGACCTATCGCGGGCAAACAGGCCCGGCTAGCGGCCGGGACTGACCGGCCCGGGCTGCACTGGTAAAATGGCGTGCGGCCAACGAACGACGGTGCGCGACATTCACCCAAGGCATCGTCGCTGAAGATTGCGGATGAGCGAAACACCTCGAAAGATCACCGACGATCCGTATGGCGCGGCCGCGCTGATACGCCGGCTCATCACCGAGCAGGGCGTCCTCTACTGGAAGAAGTATCTGCTCTCCTTCGTCCTGCTTGCCGTCTCGGCCGGCGCAACGGCGAGTTCCGCCTATCTGCTCGGGCAAGTCGTCAACAAGGCGTACATCGACAAGAACTTCAACGCGATCATTGCGATCTCGGCGTTCACGATCTTCGTTTTCATTCTCAAGGGCGCAGCGACCTATGCGAGCGCCGTGACGCTGTCGCGGATCAGCAACGCGATCATGGCTACCAACCAGCGTCTCGCCTTCGACAAGCTGATGAAGGAGAGCGTCGGCTTCTTCTCGTCGCGCCACTCCTCCGAATTCCTCGCGCGGCTGATGTCCGGTTCGGCCTCGATCACGCAGGCGCTCAATCTCTGCATCAACGCAGTCGGCCGTGACCTGCTGTCCCTGATCGCGCTCGTCGGCGTGATGATCTGGCAAGACCCGCTGATGTCGCTGATCGGCCTTGTCATCGCGCCGCCCGCGCTTCTCATCGTCCGCAAGCTGGTGAAGCGGATCAAGGGCATTGCCCATGCCCAGTTCAACACCAATGCGCTGATCATCGAAACGATGCAGGAATCGCTTCAGGGCATCCGCACCGTCAAGGCGTTCTCGCTCGAAGACACGATGCGCGAGCGCATCAACGCGAGCATTTCGGCAGTGCAGGCTCACTCCAACAAGATGGCGCGGGTCGCGAACCGGTCGAGCCCGCTGATGGAAATGCTCGGCGGCTTCGCGATCGCGGCATCGCTGGCCTACGGCGGCTATCGCGTGGTCCAAACCGGCGCGGCGCCGGGACAGTTCATCTCGTTCCTGACTGCGTTTCTGCTCGCCTATGAGCCGGCCAAGCGCCTCGCGCGGCTTAACATCGAACTGAACAGCACGCTGGTCGGCGCCCGGATGCTGCTCGAGATCATCGACTCGCCGCCGACCGAGCCTGACGACAGCGGCAAGCCGGAGCTGAAATTGACGACCGCGCAGGTCGCGTTCCGCGGCGTGACATTCGCTTACCGGCCCGACGAGCCGGTGCTCGATCGCATGAGCTTCATCGCCGAACCCGGCAAGGTCACAGCGCTTGTCGGCCCGTCCGGCGGCGGCAAGTCCACCGTACTGGCTCTCCTGCTGCGGCTCTACGAGGTGAAGGGTGGCGAAATCCTGATCGACGGCCAGAACATCGCGTGCGTTGCGCGCGGCTCGTTGCGCCGCCAGACCGCGTATGTTGGCCAGGACGTCTATTTGTTCCGCGGCACAATCCGCGACAATATCGCCTTCGGAAAGCTCGACGCGAGCGAAGACGAGATCGTCAGCGCCGCCAAGGCGGCCTTCGCCCATGACTTCATCATGAGCTTTCCGCGCGGCTACGACACGCCGGTCGGCGAGCATGGCGCGCAGCTCTCCGGCGGCCAGCGCCAGCGCATCGCGATTGCACGCGCGCTGGTGCGCAACGCCCCGCTGATCCTGCTCGACGAGGCAACGGCAGCGCTCGATTCGGAATCCGAGCGGCTGGTGCAGCAGGCGATTGAATACCTGTGCGCCGGACGCACGACCATCGTCATCGCGCATCGCCTGCATACCATCATGCACGCCGACGCGATCCTCGTGATCGAGAGCGGCCAGATCGTCGAAGCCGGACGTCACGACGAACTGTTGCGCCGCGACGGCCGTTACGCCACTTTCTTCCGCTTGCAACATCACAATGCAACGCTAGCCCCGACCTGAAGAGTATCCCATGACCGCACAGACGTTCGCCATTCCGGCACTGCCGCAGCCTGTCATTGCCGTTGCCGGGACCGACCGGCCGTTTCCAGTGCGCCGCGTGTGGTGCGTGGGGCGCAATTACCTCGAGCACATCCGCGAACTCGGCAACGACGAGCGCCAGCCGCCGTTCTTTTTCGCCAAGCATGCCGACATGATCGCGGAGGCCGGCGTCACGGTGCCGTATCCGCCGCTGACCAAGGACTTCCAGCATGAGGTCGAACTCGTTGTTGCGCTGAAAAGCGGCGGGCTCAATATTGATCCGAAGCAGGCGCTCGATTGCGTCTACGGCTATGCGGTCGGCGTCGACCTGACGCGGCGTGATTTGCAGATGGCATCGCGCAAGAAGGAACAACCCTGGGAGATCGGCAAGTCGTTCGACATGGGAGCACCCTGCGGCGCGCTGCGGCCGGCGTCCGAGGTCGGCCATCCCGCCAAGGGCAAGATCTGGCTCTCGGTCAACGGCGTCGA
Organism: Pseudomonadota bacterium; assembly: GCA_049323835.1. Taxonomy (GTDB): domain Bacteria; phylum Pseudomonadota; class Alphaproteobacteria; order Rhizobiales; family Xanthobacteraceae; genus SG-bin9. The sequence goes on from JBMOOJ010000002.1 coordinate 41,931, forward strand.
GAAGCAGAAGGGCGACCTCTCCGAGATGATCTGGAACGTGCCCGAGATCATCGCCAAGCTGTCGCTGCAAGTGTCGCTCGGCGCCGGCGACGTGATCATGACCGGCACGCCTGCCGGCGTCGCCGCGCTGA
>JBMOOJ010000003.1:0-42049 GCA_049323835.1 Pseudomonadota bacterium
CATCGGCGCGACTTGGGCGCGCGACATGCGCAACCTGATGGTGCTGTCGTTCCTGTTCTATATCGGCGCGTGGTTCCTGCTGCGGCCGTTCGGCAATGCCGGTTTATGGGGCGCGCTGCTAGTGCACTACATCGCCCGCGGCGGATTGCAGGCGATGCGCTATCCGGCGCTGGTGCGGCAATCGTTCGGAAATTAATCCGGCCAGTCTTCAGCCGTGATCGTTGCAGCGTCGGCGCCGACGATTTCGCGCAGCGACTCGCGTCCGGTGCGACGGAGCGTCGAGATCAGGTCGGCCTTGATGTCGTTGACCAGCGACAGGCCCTTGAACACCAGCGGGCTGTACACCTGAATGAGCGTCGCGCCGGCGCGAATCTTGGTCAGCGCCGCGCCGCCCGAATCGATGCCGCCGACACCGATCAGCGGGAACGCCCCCTCGGCGCGCACATAGGTCTCCGCCACCATCCGCGTCGAAAGCCTGAACAGCGGCCGGCCTGACAGGCCGCCCTGCTCGCTCTTGCGCGAATCCTGCAAGCGCGCCGGCCGCGAGATCGTGGTGTTGGCGACGATCATGCCATCGACGCGGCGCGAGCGCGCGATGTGCACGACGTCGTCGAGTTCCTGCAGCGTCAGGTCGGGCGCGATCTTCAGCAGCACCGGCGAGTCGCCGGCATTCCTGCGCACGCGCTCGCGCGCATCGATCACCCGCGCCAGCAGATCGTCGAGCGCGGACGCCTGTTGCAGATTGCGCAGGCCCGGCGTATTCGGCGACGAGACGTTGACGGTGAAATAGCTCGCCACCGGCGCGAACAGCTCGATCAGCTTCACGTAGTCGGCCGTGCGATCGGCCGAATCCTTGTTGGCGCCGACGTTGACGCCGACGATGCCGCCATTGTTGGCGCGCGCAGCCAACCGCCGCAGCACGACGTCGCCGCCGTCATTGTTGAAGCCCATGCGGTTGATAACCGCCTTGTCTCCCACTAGGCGGAAAAGCCGCGGCCGCGGATTTCCGGCCTGCGGCAGCGGCGTCACCGAGCCGATCTCGACGAAGCCGAAGCCGAGCCGCAGCAGCGCGTCCGGCGCTTCGGCGCTCTTGTCGAAACCGGCGGCGAGACCAACCGGATTGGGAAAGTTGAGTCCGAACGCACGCACGGCAAGCCGCGGATCGTCCGGGCCCGGCTTCGGCAGCGGCATGAACTGCAGGCCACGAATGGCAAGCCGGTGCGCGTCCTCCGGATCGAGCAGCGTGAGGAAGGGCAGCGAGAGAGCGTCGAGGGCGCGGATCATGAGTTAAGTTCCGGAATTTCATGCGTGCCGTCGGAGCGCAGACGCATCTCCATCACCTTCAGCACCGCACCGGGATCGAGTTCGCCGTAGAGATGCGGGAACAGATCGCCGCCGCGCGACGGCTCCCACTTCAGCGCATCGCCGAGCCCTTCCGCATCCACTGCGATCAGGAACAGGCCGCTCTGGCCGGCGAAATGCTTCGCGGCCGTGCCGGGCACCTGGGCGGCGGTCGAGAAATGAATGAAGCCATCCCGCAGATCGTCGGCGCTGCCGCGGTAAGCCCCCCGGCGTTCGGCTTCGCGCCAGGCCGAAGCCGGGCAAATCTTGTAGATCGTCGGCACGCGCGCGATTCTCGCTTCTCGTTGGTTTTTCTGATGTTTTTCCGGGAGGTGTCACACCGTCGGTGGGACCGTATCGGCCACGCCAGCGCGATTCAAGAGCGGCGCCCTCTGTCAATTTTCCAGGCCGCCCCGTTGCGCCGGAAAAGGCTTCAAGGTAATAATTCCTAGACCCAATTTTTACCCGGTCACGAACGCAGGCATCGAAAGGCGTCGCGATGGCAATGCTGACACACGCCCAGATCTGGGCCGCGATGGACCGTCTCGCGGAGCGCGCCGGCATGTCGCCGTCGGGCATGGCGAAGAGCGCCGGCCTCGATCCGACCACTTTCAACAAGTCCAAGCGCATCAGCGGCGACGGCCACGAGCGCTGGCCTTCGACCGAATCGGTCGCCAAGGCGCTGGCGGCGACCAACACCACGGTCGACACGTTCGTCGAGCTGATCCACGACACCGCGCGCAGCATGTCGACTGTGCCGCTGCTTGGCTTCGCCGAAGCCGGCGCCGGCGGATACTTCGACGACGGCGGCTTTCCGGTCGGCAAGGGCTGGGACGAGGTCGCCTCGCCGAAGGTCACCGACGAGCATGCCTATGCACTGGAAATTTCCGGCGACTCGATGAAGCCAGCCTATCGCGACGGCGACGTGATCGTCGTGTCGCCAAGCGCGCCAATCCGCAAGGGCGACCGCGTCGTGGTGAAAACCAACAACGGCGAAGTGATGGTGAAAGAGCTTCGCCGCCGCACGCAGAAGGTGATCGAGCTTGCCTCGCTCAATCCCTCGCACAAGGATCGCGTGCTCGACGCCCGCGACGTCGAGTGGATCGCGCGGATCGTCTGGGCGAGCCAGTGACCCGCCTTGTCATTCCGGACAGCTCGTATGGCGAGCTGATCCGGAATCTCGAAAGATAATCCGAGCAGAGAGGCAGAGATTCCGGGTTCGCGCGCGTTGCGCGCGCCCCGGAATGACAATTAAGCCGCCGCGCTCCGCGCCAGCGCGCCGTCGATCATGCCGATCGCGTTGTTGACGCCGTAGACAGCCACGAACGAGCCGAAGCGCGGCCCCTTCTCCTGACCCAACAGCACCTGATAGAGCATGTTGAACCACTCGAGCGAGACGCCCGGGCGGCCGTCCTTCGCCAGCTTCTTGTGATCGAGGAACGGCTCGCGGCGGCCGATCTCGTAGACCGCGTTCTGGATGTCCTCGGCGGAGGCATCCTTCGGCAGGTTGGCGAGCGCATCGCGCAAATCCTGCAATGCCGCGCGCTCGGCATCGGTCGCCTCACGGAACGTCTTCGAGGGCGCGACGAAATCCCGATAATAGTTGATCGCGTAGTCGACCATCGCGGCGAGCTTCGGATGCGTCTCGCGCGTTACGCCCGGACGATAGCGGCCGATGAAGCCCCACAGCGTATCGGCGTTCTCCGCATTCGACGACGACACCAGCGTCAGCAGAAGCTGGAACGTCACCGGCATGTCGGTCTGCGGCGGCTTGCCGGAATGAATGTGCCACACCGGATTGGCGAGGCGCTGCGCCAGAGCCTGGCGCGGATAGCCGTCGATAAACTGCTGATAATCGTCGACGTTGCGCGGAATCACGTCGAAGTACAGCCGCTTCGCCGCCTTCGGCTCGCGGTACATGAACAGCGACAGCGATTCCGGCGACGCATAGCGCAGCCACTCGTCGATCGTCAGGCCGTTGCCCTTCGACTTCGAAATCTTCTGGCCCTTCTCGTCGAGAAACAGCTCGTAGTTGAAGCCTTCCGGCGGCGGCGCGCCAAGCGCCGAGCAGATCTTGCCCGACAGCTTCACGGAATCGATCAGATCCTTGCCCGCCATTTCGTAGTCGACGCCGAGCGCGACCCAGCGCATCGCCCAGTCCGGCTTCCATTGCAGCTTGCAATGGCCGCCGGTGACGGGAACGGTGACGGTCTCCTTCGTCTCCGGATCCTCGTAAGACACGGTGCCCGCCTTCACGTCATGCGACGTGATCGGCACCTGAAGCACCACGCCGGTGCGCGGACAGATCGGCAGGAACGGCGAATACGTCGCCGCCCGCTCCTCACGCAGCGACGGCAGCATGATCGCCATCACCTTGTCGATGCGCTCGAGCATCTTCAGCAGCGTCGCGTCGAAACGGCCAGACTTGTAGTACTGCGTCGAACTCGCGAACTCGTACTCGAAGCCGAAGGCATCGAGGAACGCACGCAGCCGCGCATTGTTGTGCTCGCCGAAGCTCGGATGCGTGCCGAACGGATCGGCGACCTTGGTCAGCGGCTTGCCGAGATCCTTCGCCAGCAGTTCCTTGTTCGGCACGTTGTCCGGCACCTTGCGCAGACCATCCATGTCGTCGGAGAACGCGAGCAACCGCGTCTTGATCTTGTCCTCGGTCAGCACGCGGAATGCGTAACGCACCATCGTGGTGCGCGCGACCTCGCCGAACGTGCCGATGTGCGGCAGGCCCGAGGGGCCATACCCGGTCTCGAACAGAACTTCGTCCTTCGGCGTCTTCTTCAGGCGCGCGACGATCGCTTTCGCTTGTTCGAAGGGCCATGCATTCGATTGTTCCGCAAGCGCCCGCAGATCGCTTGCCGAGATTTCATCCGACATCTTTACTCTCCGCGAAGCGCGCCATGAGGCGCCCCGCAATCAAAACCGCTGCTCCGGCAATGAGGAACAGCACCAGCACATGAACCGCATATACCGCGACCTTGGCATATCCCAAAGTGGCCGCGTCCATGAACGGATAGGGATAGAACCCCGACCATTTGCCGCGCACCAGAACAGCGAGCAGATAAGCGATCGGATAGATCATCCATAATAGCGGATCGTACCAGCGCAGACCTGCCTTGCGCACGCAGAAGCACCAGAACACCAGATAACCGAGCGGCATCGCCGTGTGAAGCAGCGCGTCCGCGAGATATTGTGCCCCCTGCGGCGACCAGAGTTTCGCCAGTACCGTGTGATAGACGATCGCCACCACGACGACATAGGCCGCGATGGCCGAGCGGAAAAACGGATGCACGAGCCATTCGTCCATTCGCGCTTTCATGACGAAACCCGATAGCGCGAATGCGGCGAGTAGATTGGTCTGGATCGTGAAGTAGGTCAGGAAGCGCGCAGTCGATTCGAGCACGCCCTGCTCGGCGGGAGCTGCCTTCAACAGCAGTGCGTACTGGAGCGCGAGCGCGAACCAGCCGGCGGCCGCGAGCAGCGCCGCGAGAGTTCTCTTTGTTTTCGACGACACGCGCTTGGTCAGTTTGTTTCCCAACCCGTCATGCCCGCAATTGTCGCGAACACCCACGTCTTTTCTCACCGTCGAAGTAAGGCGTGGATGGCCGGGTCATAGGCGAGCGAAGCGACGCCGTTCTTCGAACGGCTATGCCCGGCCATGACGGAGAATAAGCGGTTCCTAGAACGGGCTGACGGAAAAGTAACGCAACCAGAGATCAGTGTATCTGCCTTTCTCCCAGATCCGGAACATGGCCCAGTTGATCGCCTGCCGCAGAAGGTCGTTGCCCTTGCGCACGGCGATGCCGACACCCTCGCCAAAATAGCGGCTCTCCACGAATGGGCCACCGCTGAAGGCGCAGCAATTTTCCGAATCCGTGCCGTTGATCCAGAATGCCAGCGAAATCGCGTCACCGAAAATGAGATCGACCTCGCCACGGCGAAGCGCTTGCCGCAAGGCATCCTCGTTCGGATAGGCGGTCAGCGCGGCGTCGGTGAAGAACGCTTTCAGATACGCCTCGTGCGCGGTGCCGCCGATGGCGCCGAGCTTCTTGCCTTCGAGGTATTCGGGGCGGACCTCCGGCAGCACCGCGTCGCGCCGCGACACGAAGCGCGCCGGCGCACGATAATACGGATCGGTGAAATCGACTTTGGCCCGCAGTTGCGGCGTCACGGCCAATGACGCGATGATCGCGTCGCCGCGATTGGTCGCCACCGAATCCAAAAGCGTCTCGAACCGCCGCATCTGGATGGTGCACGCGACCTTGATCTCCTCGCAGATCAGCCGCGCCAGATCGACGTTGAAGCCCGTCGGGTTGCCGTCGGCGCCCGTGTAGTTGAACGGCGGGTAATCGTTCTCGGTGAGAAAGCGGATGCCGGTGAGGCGCGTCAGATCCGGCCGGTCGGGGCGACGCCGCGGGTCCCAGAAGCCGGGGACGGCCTGTGGCGCGGTCTGGGCGCCGGCCGGCGCCAGAGGCGTGACGGTATTTTGCTGCGCGCCAGCCGGTGCGGCGAGAGCCATCGCTCCCAGCAGCGCAAGCCCCAGCGATGGCGCCAGGAGCCGCGTCAGGGCAATCAACGGCAAGATTCGGTAATTGGACGGCACGGCAATCTTTGGTTGCATGTTGGCGGCGCTGGTACGGCTTATAGACCATCCGCCGGCAGACGCGAGCAGCCTTTATCAACGGCTGATTGGGCGAACCCAAGGTCAAAATACCCAAGGTCGATATAATGGCCCGGCGCAGGGAGCACACCGCCTCGGCACCTCCTCTGCCCGCGTTTCTGGCGGATATGTATGCCGTTCGCTCGTCCGATAATGACAACAACCTCGTCGCAGGCGAGCCTGGCCCGGCTCTCGAACTCGATTGCCTGCGCGGGGTGCTTGCGCCGGAGTTGCTGCGCTGGGCGGTGGCCCGCGGCGACGCCACCGCACTGGGCGCCGATCGCGTCCTGATCCGGCACGGCCTGATCGGCGAAGACGCCTACCTCACCCGGCTGGAGGTTCAGACGGGCGTCAAGCGCGAGACGTTCGCCACCATCAGCCGCAATGACTGCCCGCTCCGCGATGACCAGTTGCCGCGCGCCGCCCAGCAGGGCGTCGTACCGCTGCGGCAGAACGGCGACCTCGTGTGGGTGATCGCGCCGCGCGGCTACACCACACGGCGGCTCTGCCGCTTTGTCATGCAGTTTCCCGACCACCGACGCCGCATCCGCATCGCCTCGTCGGACGATCTCTCGCGATTCCTGCTGGAAGAGACAGCGAAACCGATGGCAATGGCCGCGACCGAAGGGCTGCAAACCCGCTGGCCCGCCCTGTCGGCCGCACCGCGCAAGCAGTTTCACCATCGCATCCTCCGTCCTGTGGCCGGCATCGCCATCGTCGCCGGCGCCGGATTGATGCTGCCTGAACTGTTTGGTCTGGCGCTCGCGTTTTGCTTTCTCGCCTTCATTCTTCTGCGGCTGTTCGCGAGCGTTCTGCCGTGCCCGATCCCGGAGCGCCTGCCGCGGCTACGCGACGCGGAGTTGCCGAGCTATACCATTCTGGTCGCGCTCTATCGCGAGGCCACATCGGTCGCGCCGCTGATCGCCGCATTCAATGCGCTCGACTACCCGCGCGAAAAGCTCGACATCATCCTCGCGATCGAGCCGAACGATCTCGAGACGCGCGCCGCGATCGCCCGCCTCGCGCCCCAACCCAACGTCCGCACGATCATCGCGCCGAACCATGGCCCGCAGACGAAGCCGAAAGCGCTGAATTTCGCGCTGCCCTTTGCACGCGGAACCTTCGTCGCCGTCTACGACGCGGAAGACCGGCCGGAACCCGGACAGTTGCGCGCCGCGCTCGATGCATTTCGCCGGCACGGTCCCGAGCTTGCATGCGCACAGGCAAGCCTCTGCATCGACAATCTCGAAGACAGCTGGCTGTCACGCATGTTCACGGCGGAGTACGCCGGACAGTTCGACGTGTTCCTGCAAGGCATGTCGCAACTCGGCCTGCCCATTCCGCTCGGCGGCTCATCCAACCATTTCCGCACGGCGACGCTGCGCGAAGCCGGCGCATGGGATGCCTACAACGTCACCGAGGATGCGGATCTCGGCTTTCGCTTCGCGCGCCTCGGCTACCGCTCGGTGATGTTCGCTTCCACGACCTATGAGGAGGCGCCGGCGCGGTTCGGCACCTGGCTGCGGCAGCGCTCGCGCTGGATGAAAGGGTGGATGCAGACCTGGCTCGTGCACATGCGCTCGCCGCGCCGCCTCTGGCGTGACGCCGGCGCGGGCGGCTTCCTCACCCTCAATCTGATCGTCGGCGGCAATGTGCTGACGGCGCTGGCGCATCCTTTCCTGGTCGGCAGCATCGTGATCGCGCTTGCTACGAGCGCGCTGGGCTATCCATCGAGCTTCCTGTCCGGACGTTTCGCGGCGATTCACCTCGCAGCAATCGTGCTCGGCTATCTGGCCTCGATGATGGTCGGCCTTGCCGGCCTCGCACGCCGCGGCCTGCTACACGCCAGCGGCGTGCTGCTGTTGATGCCGTTCTACTGGGTGTATCTCTCGATCGCCGCGTGGCGCGCGCTCGGTCAGCTTCTGACCGAACCGCACCGCTGGGAGAAAACCGAACATGGCCTCGCTCGCAGCGCATGGTTCACCGGCCGGATGCAGGCGACCGGGCACTCGGCGCAAAGGCCTCAGAGATAGCGCTTGAGATCGCTCGCCGCGTCTTCCGGCTTCCGCTTGATGTCGAACGGACGGACGAACCGGCCTTCGCGATCCATCAGATAGATCAGCGCGGTGTGATCCATCGTGTAGTCGCCATCCTTGAGCGGCACCTTCTTGGCGTAGACCCGATAGCTGGTGACGATCTTCTCGACCGCGGCCGGATCGCCGGTCAGTCCCTTCAGGCGCGGATCGAAGCTCGACAGATAGTCCTTCATCTTGGCGACGGAATCGCGCTCCGGATCGACGGAGACAAAGTAGGCATTGACGCGGTCGCCATCCTTGCCCATGGCGCGCAGCAATTCCGACATCTCGAACAGCGCGGTCGGGCAGACATCCGGGCAATGCGTGAACCCGAAGAAAATCAGCGTCGGCTTGCCCTTGAGGTTCTGCTCGGTGACGGTCTTGCCGTCATGATCGACGAGCTGGAACGGGCCGCCGATCGCGGCCGGCGCCGCGACCTTCTGCAAGCCGCCAAGCATCCACAGCGTGAACAGGAGGCCGATCGCGAGTGACGCTGCAAAAGCAGCGAAGATGATCAGCGGCCGGGTCTTGTTGGCGGGGGTCATGGACATCCTTGCAGGCACTCAGAAACAGGCAGCGATGCCGGCAGCAATCGTCTCGAAGAACACCGCGGTGCCGTAGCGAAACCACAGCACGCCCGCGCCAACGAATGCGATCAGCACAGCCGTCACGGCGCCCATCACCGCGGCACGCTGCCATGGCGTTTGGCTTGGCACCGCCTGCCGCTGCTGGAGAACGTCATCCGCCATGAAAGGCCGCCGGTCCGGACGGAACAGCCCGTCCAAAGCTGACTTAAGCCGTGGCGCGGAACCGATCAAGCATGCTCGGAACACAGCAGATCACGTCCTGCGGAGCAGAAACGGCACGCCTGATGAGGGATTTCGGAATATCAGCGCCGCAGGGTGCGGGGTGCCTGGGCCTGAGCATCCATGAAGCAGGGCTTGTACATGCCCGCCAAGGCCCGGCCGCGCAGGAAAATCATCCGCGGCTTCAGTCCGCCACGCTGCGAAATCCAGCGGCGGATGTTGCCCGGATACATCGAGTAGAGGAGCTGGGTTGCTTCGGGGTTGGTCACGGAACGGCCGTTCGGGCCGAAGTCCCACGCCGCATGGAAGCCGAGATTGGCGCGCGAGGTGACGCAAATCCGCTCCGGCGGCAGCGCGCCGAGAACGATCGTGCAGGCCGATGCGCACAGGCCGTCGATCATCACTGATTCGCCGGAGGAGCGCAGGCTGCGGTACTTTTCGACGTAGGTTCCGATGCGTCCGCCACGGTCGTCGGAGATACGCACCACGGCATGGCTGGACACAACGCCCGCGAGAAGGAGACCTGCTGCGAGCAACCCCGTCACGACTCTCATACCTGCCCCGTGCTCCGAAAAATCTTGCAATCGATGCCGTCAGATCATGGCTAGCGTCGTGCGAGTCCTGATCTTTGTCCAGCACTCGCGGGGCCTTCGATTCAAATTCAGCGGCAGTGTTGCACGCGGGATGCACCCGGCCCAAAATGGAACATGCATGTACCAACCGGCGCGCGGGGGGAGGTAAGGGGCGATGGCAAACGACGCAGATGCAATTGTTGTCGGCGGCGGACTTGCGGGTCTCGTCGCCGCGACCGAGCTGACCGACGCCGGCAAGCGCGTCATCCTCGTCGATCAGGAAGGCGATCAGAACCTCGGCGGGCAAGCCTTCTGGTCATTCGGCGGACTGTTCCTGGTTGATTCGCCGGAGCAGCGGCATCTCGGCATCAAGGACTCGTTCGATCTCGCCTGGCAGGACTGGCAAGGCGCCGCCGGTTTCGATCGCGCCGAGGACAACTGGCCGAAACGCTGGGCGGAAGCCTATGTGAACTTCGCTGCCACCGAAAAGCGGGGCTGGCTGCGCGCGATGGGCCATCGCATCTTTCCGATCGTCGGCTGGGCCGAGCGCGGCGGCTACGATGCAACGGGCCACGGAAATTCGGTTCCCCGCTTTCACGTGACATGGGGCACCGGCCCCGGCGTGGTCGAACCGTTCGAACGGCGCGCGCGGGAAGCTGCGGCTGCGGGCAAACTGATTTTCAGGTTCCGCCATCGCGTCGACGCACTGACCATGAGCGGCAATACCGTCGACGGCGTGCGCGGCACGATTCTGGAGGCGACCAGCGTTCCGCGCGGCGTCTCCTCATCACGAACAGCCGTCGGCGAGTTCGCCTTCAAGGCGCAAGCCGTGATCGTCGCCTCGGGCGGCATCGGCGGCAATCACGATCTCGTCCGCAAGAACTGGCCGCAGCGGCTCGGCACCGCGCCGAAGCACATGGTCACCGGCGTGCCCGCGCATGTCGACGGCCGCATGATCGCGATCACCGAAGCGGCCGGCGGGCGCGTCATCAACCGCGACCGCATGTGGCACTATGTCGAGGGCGTGCACAACTGGAACCCGATCTGGCCCGGCCATGGCATCCGCATCCTGCCCGGCCCCTCATCGATGTGGTTCGACGCCAAAGGCAACCGCCTGCCCTCGCCGCTCTATCCCGGATACGACACGCTTGGTCAGCTCGATTACATCATGAAGAGCGGCCACGAGTACTCGTGGTTCATCCTGACGCAGGCGATCATCAAGAAGGAGTTCGCGCTCTCCGGCTCCGAGCAGAATCCCGACCTCACCGGCAAGAGCTGGCTGATGACGGCGCGCCGCGCCATCAACAAGGGCGCTCCCGCGCCGGTCGAGGCGTTCAAGGACAAGGGCAAGGACTTCATCGTCCGCGACACCCTCGCCGATCTCGTCGCCGCGATGAACCAGCACTCCGGCGAGAACCTGCTGAATTTCGACCACATCAAGATGCAGATCGAGGCGCGCGACCGCGAGATCGAGAACACGTTCGTCAAGGATACGCAGGTGATGGGCATCCACAATGCCCGCCGCTACATCGGCGACAAGCTGATCCGTACCGCGCGGCCACATCGCATTCTCGATCCGGAAAAGGGTCCGCTGATCGCGGTGCGCCTCAACATCCTCACCCGCAAGACGCTCGGCGGCTTCGAAACCGATCTCGACGCGCGCGTGTTCGGCAACAACGGCGAGATCGTGCCCGGCCTCTATGCGGTCGGCGAAGTCGCGGGCTTCGGCGGCGGCGGCATGCACGGCTACCGCTCGCTCGAAGGCACGTTCCTCGGCGGCTGCCTGTTCTCGGGCCGTCAGGCGGGGCGCGCCGCCGCGAAGGCGGTTGCTTAAATCTTCTTGCCCCGGACGCAGCGCATCGTGAAACGGTGCGCCGCTGAGCCGGGGCCATCCCAAGCACCGCGATTGGTACAGTCCCCGATCGCGGCGTAACAGCGCCTTGTCCGGGACAAAAAACTAAGCTTTCCGGAACGGCAGCGCGGGACCATCCAGTTTGCGCAGGCCCGGCTCGCGCCGCTCAAGCCACCAGCCGTATTGCTTCGGCCAGGATTCGAACGTCTCCGTCGCGCCGCCCCCGGCAAGCGACAGCTCCGCATGCAGCGGCCAGTTCGGATCGAACAGCGCTTCGCGGCCGATGGCGACGATGTCGGCGTGGCCTTGCGCCAGCACATCCTCCGCTTGCTGCGGATGCAGGATCAGCCCGACCGCCATGGTCGCGATGCTCGCCTGCTTGCGGATTTCCGACGCGAACGGCACCTGGAAACTGTAGCCGCGCGGAATGCGGGCGGCGGTCGCCGAGCCCATCAGACCGCCGGACGAGCAATCGATCACATCGACACTGCGCGCCTTGGCTTCCTGCGCGAACGCAACCGAATCCTCCAGCACGAGGCCGCCGTCGATGCCGTCGACCGACGACACGCGCACGAACAGCGGCTTGTCCTTCGGCCAGGCCGCGCGCACCGCCTCAACCACCTGAAGCGGAAAGCGCATGCGGCCTGCACGATCGCCGCCGTATTGATCGTTGCGCAGGTTCGAGAGCGGCGAGAGAAACTCGTGCAGCAGGTAGCCATGCGCGCAATGCACCTCCAGCAGGTCGTAACCGGCGTTCACCGCACGCAGGGTCGCCGTGCGCCAGTCCTCCAGCATCTGCGTGAGGTCGGCCTGCGTCAGTTCGTGCGGCTTGAGCCAGCCGTCGTCCATCGGGATCGGCGATGGCGCAACCACCTGCCACGGCTTGTCACCCCGCGCAATGTCGTCCGCCGTCAGCGCCGCGTTGCCGTACCACGGCCGCTGCATGCTGGCCTTGCGGCCCGCATGCGCGAGTTGAATCGCCGGCACCGAGCCGTTGGCGCGCAGAAACGCGGCGATGCGCTTGAGCGGCGGCAGTTGCTCGTCGTTCCACAGTCCGAGGTCGCCGTGGGTGATGCGCCCCTCCGGCGCGATCGCGGTGGCTTCGACCATCACCGTGCCGGCACCGCCCTGGGCGAACTTGCCGAGATGCACGAGGTGCCAGTCATTGGCGACGCCGTCGTCGGCCGAATACTGGCACATCGGTGAGATGAGGATGCGGTTCTTCGCGGTAACGCCGCGGAGCGTGATCGGAGAGAACAGTGCGGGCTTCGATGCCGCGTCTTTTTCCGGAGCAGTCATTGGACCTCTTTGCTTTGACTAGGTCAGTGAAGTTATCTCGTCATTGCGAGCGAAGCGAAGCAATCCAGCCAAGCGCAAAGACTGGATTGCTTCGTCGCTATGCTCCTCGCAATGACAACGATGATTTCAGCAAAGGGCCCGCGGCGGTCAAGTCCGGCGCGGGCCAATTCAGGTCTGCGAGAAGTGCGTGTGAGCTAGATCACGCCCGATACGGATCAGGATAGACAAGGCTGCGCAGGCCGCTGCGGTTGAACGGCGCCCACTTGCCTTCCTCCTGCGCGAGCCGATCCGCAACCGCATAGACGACGGCCGGGTGATGGCCCATGCCGCAATGGCTGCCTTCGATCTCGATATTCTCGGCAAAGGTACCGGGCTTCTCCATGCAACCCTGCCACGCACAGACGCCGTCGGTGCGGCTGAAGATCGCCGTGGTCGGCACCGGCGGCGTCACCGCGAGATGGCCGCCAAAGCGGTCGTCGCTTTCGTCGGCGCGGCGGCCGCTGGCGAACTCATACACGCGCCATGCGTTGGTCGACTTCGGGCTGCCCGAGAACGGGCTGCCGAGCGTGATCACGCTACGCACGCGCTCCGGCATCATCTTCGCGAGTTGTCGCGCATAGAGACCGCCGAGGCTCCAGCCGACGAGGCTGACCTTGCGGCCGTGCGTATCGTTCAATTCCTGCACGAGACTGACGAGCCCCTCTTGCACGCCATGGCGCAGGCCGAGGTTGCGGCCCTGCCGCCAGCCACTGACAGCATAACCGCGCGACTTGAGGAAGCTGCGCAATGCGCGCGTCGACACATCGCTCGCCATCAGGCCGGGCAGCACGAGCACAGGATGACCATCGCCGCGCGGCGCGAGGCTGAGCAACGGCAGCGCCGCGAGAAACGCACCGAACTCGGAGATCGCGCGGCCTTCCAGCATCATCAAAGTGCGGGACGGAGGCGCAAGCGTCTGGGCAGTCGCAGACATTCAGTATCCTTTCGAGTCGAAACCTGTTCGTTCAGTGGACGTGAGAGGCAACCAACTCAGACGAAAACGAAGCACGTCTATTCAAGCTAGGGAGCAAAAAACGCTACTTCAAGCGCTCCCCGTGGGCTTTCCTTCCCTTGACCACAGCCTGTTGCAAACAAGCCGCACTTAAAACCAAGCGTTTTTGGCATGATCTGTTCCGAAAACCGGCTTCCACTTTTCGGGATCATGCCCATTACAACGACCTGATCAGAACCTCGATTGTGTGCAGTGCAAGACCGGCCAACCCGCCGATCAAAGTGCCGTTGAAGCGGATGTATTGCAGATCGCGACCGACATTCACTTCGATCAGCGTGATCAGCTGCGTCATATCCCATGCCTTCACCTGATCGGCGATGAAAGTGGAGACACCGCTCTTCTGGCTGGCGATGAAGCTCTTCAGAACCGTGACGACGCCGGTGTTGATCTCACCGCGCAGCTCCGGATCGGAGGCCAACTGCGCACCGGTCTCCATGAACATCTTCGACAGATGCCGCTCGAGCACGTCGGTCTCGCCGCGCGCGTTGCGCTCGATGAAGAGGCGCACGTTGTCCCAGATCGTCTGCGCGAGATCGGAAAGCTCGGGCCGCTGCAACAGATCGCGCTTCAGCATATCGAGACGGCTGGCGTAGGCCGGCTCACTCTCGAGCTTGTCGATGAACGACAGGATGATGCGATCGAACTCGCCGCGGAACGGATGCTGCGGATCGTTGCGCACGTCGTCGAAGAACGAAGTCGCCGACGCCGCAATCTTCTTCAGCAGAAACTTGTCGGCGCGATAGAGCCGCAGCAATGTCGGCAACTCGGCGCGAATCTTTTCGCCGATCGCCGCCATCGTCTGCGGTTCGTTCAGCGAGTTGTGCGCGGCAACCATCAGATCGTCGAGCAGCACGCGATGACGGCCCTGCGCGATGAAGCCGCGCAGCGCGCCGGATGCGAGCGGCGCAAGATCGACCGATTGCAGTTGCGCCATGATCTTGCGGACGGCGTAGGTCTTGAGTCCGGAATTGTCCGCGGCCTCGATCGCTTCGGGAAGAAGCCGCAGCACGAAGCGCGACAGATCGAGACTGCGCTTCTGGTCCTGCAGCCAGTCGGCGACGAACGACGCGAAATCGACCTCGCGCAGCTTGGCTTCGACCGGCGCCGCATCAAGGAAATGCTCCTCGATGAATTTGCCCAGCTTTTCCGCGATTTTGTGCTGGTTGCTGGGAATGATCGCCGTGTGCGGGATCGGCAGACCCATCGGCCGGCGGAACAGCGCCACCACCGCATACCAGTCGGCGAGCCCGCCGATGGCGGCCGCTTCCGCAAACGCCGCGACGAAACCCCACGCCGGGTGGCGGCCGGACATGGCCTTCGCCAGCACCAGCAGTGCCAGACATGCGACCAGAACGGCAGCAGCGAGCGCTTTCACGCGGCGGAGATCAGCCGTGCGCGCGATATCGCTGTCATCCAGGCTGAAGCCTGTGCGGAGAACGTCTGCCATGAGCGTGCCCACCAACGATCGTTGCCGCGATCCGTTGCACATATTGGCTGCAAACGGATGCCCGACAAGATGAAGGCCCGCACATGGCGGGCCTTCGAAGATCGATTGTGTCTGGACTTAACTCTTAGGCGGCCTTGCGGGTCGCGTACGCAGCAACCTTCGAGAGGTTCTCCTGCGCGGTCTTCGCACCGTCCGTCAGCGCCTTGCCGAGGTACTCGGTGGTCGCCTTGGCGCGGCCGATCACGACTTCGCTCTGCGCGCGGACCAGATCGTTCTGAATCTGGAAGGCTTCGCTCAGCGACTTCGCCGACGCAAGCTTGTCGATGCCGTTGAAGAAGGCTTCGACATCCTGGTAGATCGCCTGCTGGATCGTGCGGGAGATCTTGGCGCTCTCGGTCACCGAACCGGCAACGGCGGTCTCGACAGAGGCGGTGAGCTTCTCGGCACCGGCATGAACGTCGGCAGCGCGCTCCTTGGCGGTGCCAGCCGCGCGCTTCACGAAGTCACGGGCAGCTTCCGGAACTTCCATGGTCTGGAGGTTCTTGAGCGCGTCGGTGACCGGAGCGAAAGCGGTCTTCACGGTGTCGAACAAATTGGTGTTGGTGGTCATGGTCATTCTCCATCCTCGGTTTTGAGCTATGGCTCGTCCCGTCCGTTTGGCCCGGGGTGACGGATATATGACATGACCTATGGTGCGATGCAACAGTAATTGTGCATCGCGATATCACGAACTCGTGATTATTTGAGGTAATGAAAAATATTACCTGCGATCAGCTTACGAGCTGACCGCCTCCGGCAGGCCGTAGGCCTCCATCTGCGCCCGGAACTGATGCACGTTGTGGCCCAGCACGACGATGTCGTGGGTCTTGCCATCCATATCGCGGACGTGGTCGCGCAGCAGCGCCTCGCCCTTGAAGCCGAGGCCCTCGAAGATCGCGATGGCGCCGGTCTGGTCGACCGTCATCTGCACCACGAGCTTTTCCAGCCCGATCACCAGCGCCAGCGCGAAGGTCTCGTTCGACAGCGCCCGGCCGACGCCGAGGCCGCGAACGTCCTGCGAGATCACCATGCGGATTTCGCCGACATGCGGCGACCACGACAGCGCATCGCGGACGATGGTGCCGCAGCCGACCACCTGGCCGTTCTTCAGCGCCAGCAGACTGACGATCGTGCCGCGGTCGAGCTCCTTCGCCCACGCCGACATCACCTTCGGCTCGCTGATATTGCGCGGCAGGAACAGAAGATCGTGCACCGGCAGCTTGCGCGCGAAGGCGAGCACCGCCGCCTCATCCGCCGGCGTCATGTGGCGGAATTCGATCTCGCCGCCCTCGGTCGTCACCTTGCGGGGATAGTTACGCACTTCAGTCTGGGTCATATCGAACGCTCACCTAACCATTGATCGAGTTTCGGCCACAGCCGTTTCACGGCGTTGGCGCCGGCGACGAGGCTGACGTGGCCGCCCTTCAAGACGATCTCTTGCTTGTCCTTTGAACCGATCTTCTCGATCAGCGGCTTCGAGGCCTCGGACGGCACGATGTGATCATGCTCGGCCACCGCGTGCAGGATCGGCACAGTAATCTTGGAAATGTCCGCCGGCCGGCCACCGACCGTCATCGTCTGATTGTAGAGCTTGTTGTCCCACATCAGATCCTTGGTGGTCTGGCGGAAGTACTCGCCGGCGAGCGGCAGCGTGTCGTTCGCCCACCGATCGAACATCTGGTACGACTTCACGTACTGATCGTTCCACATATTCTCCCAAAGCTGCACCTGGCTCACCGCGCGCGACGCCGGCCGCAACATCTCGAACGACGAGAAGATCATTTCCGGCGGCACATTGCCGATCGAGTCGACCAGCCGGTCGACATCGAAGTAACGGCGGTCGGAGAAGTTCTGGAACAGCTTCATGCCGCGGAAGTCGATCGGCGTCGTGAAGGTCACGAGGTTCTTCAGCGGCCCGTCGAGATGCGTCGAGGCGTACAGCAGCGACAGCACGCCGCCGAAACAGTAGCCGATGATGTTGACGTCATCGACGCCGGAGTCGCGCTGCACCTCGCGCACGCATTGCGGGATGAAGTCGAGGACGTAATCCTCCATCCGCAGGCTCTTCTCTTCCGCGCGCGGCGCGGTCCAGTCGAGCATGTAGACGTCGAAGCCGCGCTTGAGCAGGAACTCGATGAAGCTCATCCCTGGCACCATGTCGAGGATGTAGCCGCGATTCGTCGTCGCCATCACGATCAGGATCGGGATGCGGTAAATTTCATCGGCGAGCGGCCGGTAGTGATAGAGCTGCATCGTGCCGCGCGACAGCAGCACATCTTTCGGCGTCGAGCCGAGTGCCGGCCCGACCGAACCAAAATATTCGACGCCCTTGATGCTGCGCTGGATCGCGCGCTGAACTTCGCTCTGGATGCGGTCGGAAACGGAGGCGGCAACATTGGCTGATTTGCCGGCTGCCTGCGGCGCGGCGGATGCGTTCATACCTGTCCCCCTCCGGTCGCAGACGGCGGCTGCCGCGTGCGGGGCGGGCGCGGCGCATCGCCGCGCTGTTCGGCGACGACGTCAGCGTGCACGCGATTGAGCAGCGCCTTGATTTCGTGCAGCTGGCCTTCGATCACCTGAAGCCGTTCGCCGAAACTGATCATCTGCGTACGGCTCGGCAGGTTCATGCCGGTGAGATATTTCTCCATCGCATCGCTGAACGCCTTGCTGGCCGTCGCCGACGCGCTCGTCATCTGGCCCATCGTGCGGCTGAATTCCTGCGACCCCATGGCCTGGTTGGCGAAGGAGTTGAATCCCTTCTCCATCTCGCCCAGGAAGGTATGCCACACCTCCATCGGGTCCTTGCCTTTGTCGGACATCCCTCGTTCTCCCGGATTGCGAGTATGTGAAGCCTCGCTTTTCTTTTTTTGCCATTCCATACTGTTGCGGCAGGGCGGTCAACACGGCGCTGATCACAAGGTCAACGCCGCGGCCGCCGCCCGGCAAAGCTGCGTGCGGCGCGGCAGCGTCTCTGCTATGCGCGTTAACCTGACAACCAAGGAACGATCCACGTGAGCATTCCCCACCAGCCGGCCCAGATGGCGCGCGCCAACGGTATCGAGCTTTGCTACGAGACTTTCGGCAGCCCGAGCAACGAACCCCTGGTTCTGATCATGGGCCTCGCTGCCCAGATGGTGATGTGGGACGACGAATTCTGTTCCGAGCTCGCGAGCCGCGGCTTCTACGTCATCCGCTTTGACAACCGCGACATCGGCAAGTCGACACGCCTCACCGGCGGCGGCCCGATCAAGGTGATGGACCTGCTGAAGCTGCGCTTCCTGAAAATTCCGCCGGCAGCGGTCTACAAGCTGTGGGACATGGCCGCCGACGTAGTCGGCTTGCTCGACACGCTCGGCATCCCGTCGGCGCACATCGTCGGCGCCTCAATGGGCGGAATGATCGGTCAGGAGCTCGCCATCCGCTATCCGGATCGCGTGCGCTCGCTGACCTCGATCATGTCGTCAACCGGCAATCATCGCCTGCCGCAGCCGACGCGCGAGGCGTCCGCCATTTTGATGGCGCCGCCGCCGAAGACAAAGGAAGAATACATCGAGCGGTTTGCGCAGACCTGGAAAGTCCTGCGCGCCGGATCGTTCCCGCAGGACGAGATCAAGGATCGCCAGCGCGCGGAGCTGACCTTCTCGCGCGGCCTCAATCCGGCAGGCGTCTCGCGGCAGCTGCGCGCGATCCTCGCCTCAGGTCCGCGCAACGACCGGCTGCGCACCGTGCGCGTGCCGACGCTCGTCATTCACGGCGACGTCGATCCGCTGGTCCGGCTTGAGGGCGGCAAGGATACGGCCGCGGCAATTCCCGGCGCCAAGCTGCTGATCATCAAGGGCATGGGCCATGCGATTCCGATGCCGATCTGGCCACAGATCATCGGCGCGATCACCGAACACGCCATGGGATCGAAGAAGGCGGCGGCTTAGTCGCATCACCCACCCGGCTGACCTTCGGTCAGCCCACCCTCCCCATCAAGGGGAGGGATAACTCGCGGTGATACTCGGTCTCATCCCTCCCCCTTGTGGGGAGGGTCGGAGCGAAGCGCCGGGGTGGGGGGTGACCTACCCGCCCGCCCAGACGTCCAGCACGTAGCGGTTCTGCGTGCCCATGCCGTCGATCCACTGCGCCGCCGCGTCTTCATTCGCGCCGGTCTTCTCGCGATAGATCGTCATCAGCGCCGCTTTCACGTCCGGCTCCATCTTCGAACCGTCGCCGCAGACGTAGACGATCGCGCCCTGATCGATCAGGCTCCAGACACGCTCCTTCTGCGTGGCGATCAGACTCTGCACATAGGTCTTGGTGTCGCCTGCGCGCGAGAACGCGACGTGCAGCTCGGTGATGCCCTTCGCCGCGAACTCCTTCAGCTCGTTCGCGTAAAGATAGTCCTGCTCCGGATGGCGGCAGCCGAAGAACAGCATCGACGGGCCGAGCGACTTGCCGCTCGCCTTCTGCGCTTCACGCTCCTGCAGGAAGCCGCGGAACGGCGCGAGGCCGGTGCCCGGCCCGATCATGATGATCGGCACCGCCGCGTTGTCCGGCAGACGGAAGCCGGCCTTGGTCTCGCGCACAGTGGCGTGGATCGTGTCGCCGGGCAGACGGCTCGCCAGATAATTTGACGAAACGCCACGATAGATACCGTTGCCTGCATACGACGGACCTTCGACCACGCCGACGGTGACGGTGCATTTATTCGCACCGAGTGCCGCCGGTGACGACGAGATCGAGTAGTAGCGCGGCGAGAGCAGCGACAGCATTTCCAGATAGGCATGGAACGGCAGTTCACACGCGGGGAATTCTTCCAGCAGATTGAACACCGACTTGCGCTTGCCGAGGATTTCCGAGCGATAGCGCTCGGAGGCAGCCGCGTCGTCACCGACGAAAGCCTCCAGCATCGGCTTGGTGCGCGGGCAGCGCGTGTGCTCCGACATGATCTGGATCTGCTTGCGGGTCGCGACCTGCTGCAATTCCACGAACTCGGTGAGCAGGCGGCCGACCGATACGGCGTTGCCGACCGGCAACTGCGCACGGCGGCCTTCCGGCACCTGGAGCTTCACCTGATCCGCGGGCAGGAAGCCGAAGCGGCGCGCGACGCGATCGACCAGCGCCGGGTCGTTGCGCGGCGTGACGCTGAGGTGGTCGCCGACGCGATAGGTGAGATTGTCCGGCAGCTGCACCTCGATATGCCGCGTGGAGCGATCCGACGCATTGGCGCCGCTGCGATTCTGAAGCTCCTCGTTGACCGTGACCTTCATCGGCACCGCGCCGCCGAGCGCCGCCATGGTGGTGGTGACCGTCGGTGCGACCGGCTCGACACGATAGAGCGGTTCGTCCTCGGCGCTACGGGCGAAGTCGCCAGCAATGCCGAACATCTTCACCGCCACCGGACCGAGCTTGCCGAACCACTTGTCGAACGAACCCTCGAGATCGTCGCGGGCATCGCCCTCGCCGCGCTCGAATACGCGATTGGCGCCTAGCGCCGCCAGCTTCTCGTCGAGCATGCGCGGGATCGACTGATAGGTTGCGTTCCAGTCGCTGTTGCCGCAGCCGAACACGGCGTAGTTGACGCCCTTCAGCGAACCAGCGGGCGCTTCATTGACCCACTTCACGAACTGAGTCGCGTTGTCGGGCGCCGCGCCGTTGTACGAGGCGCAGAACATGATGACGCCGCCCTCGGTCGGCAGCTGACCGGCGTGGTCGTCGAGCGGCGCGAGCTTGGTGGCGAAGCCGTTGACCTCGGCCAAATCCGCGACGCGCGTTGCCAGCTCTTCCGCCGTGCCTAGGTTCGAGCCGTAGAGCACGAGCAGCGGCGTGTTGTGACCGGCACGCGCACGCGAGACCGCAGGCGCTCCGGCAGCTGCGGTCGTTGCCGTCGCCGCAGCCGCCTGACCGGGCACGATGGTACGGTCACGATCGGTGCGCGGACGCACCTTGATCTTGAACCCATCGGGCTTGATCGTCAGCGTCTCCTTCAGATGCATCTGATAGCGCTCGTGATCGATCAGTTTGAAGCGCTGAAGGATCATGCCGAGCGCGAGCGCCGCCTCATGCATCGCGAAGCCGCGGCCGATGCAGGCGCGCTGACCGTTACCGAATGGCTTCCAGGCATTGTGCGGACGCTTCGATTCGGCTTCGCGGCTGAAGTTTTCCGGATTGAAGATGTCCGGGTTCGGACCCCACACCGACTTGTCCCGATGCAGCGCCATCACGAGGATGGTGATGAACGTTCCCTTCTTCAGCACGTACTTGCCGCCGATCACCTCGTCCTTCAGCGGTGTGATGCCATAGGCCGGCGCCGGCGGCCACATGCGCAGCGTTTCTTTCAGGATCTTCGTGATGTAGTGGAGCTGGTTGACCTGCTGGAATGTCGGCTTGGCATCGACGTTGGCGCCGAGCACGCGGTCGACTTCCTCATACGCCTTCTTCAGTACCTCGGGGTGTTTCAGCATCGCGTAGATCGCACACGATAACAGGCCGCTGGTGGTTTCGTGGCCGGCGATCAGGAACGTGTTGATCTGGTAGCGGATGTTGATGTCGTCGAGCTGCTCGCCCGTCACCTTGTCGACGCCGCTCAACATGGCGTTGAGCATGTCCTTCTTGCCCTCCGCCGCCTCGCCGGCCTTGCGGCGCTCGGCGATGATCTCGTCGACCATCTTGTTCATGAACGCGACGTCTTCGGCCATCGTTGCGTTCCGCTTGCCCATCCAGATTTTCTCAAGCGGCAGGCCGCGCGTCATCATGATGGTTTCGAGCGAGCGCACCAGCGACTCGACGAACGGATGGTAGTCGCGGCGATAGAACGAGTTGAAGCGATAGTCGAACCCGCAGAGCCCGATCGTGTCCAGCGTCAGCGCGGTCATGTCGTGGACGACGTCGATCTCATCGTCGGCATTGAGGCGTGACCACTTGTGCACGAGCTGCTCGGCGATATCGACCATGCTCGGGTGATACGACTGCATCGCCCGGCCGCCGAACGGCTGCAGCAGGATGTTGTGCGCCTTGCTCCAGTTCGGCTCGGTCGTATCTGCCGTGAACAGGCCGTCGCCACCGACCGCGCGCACGCGGCGCAGAGCACCGCGCACCGCCTTGTCGAAGCGTTTCTCGTCGCAGAGTTCGTCGACGAGCTCGAAGCCGGAGACGATGACGAGCGGCGCACCCATCATGTCGAGCCAGTAGATCGGTCCGAGTTCGTCGGCCAATCGCGTCAGGTGCTGCACCGGCGATGTCGAATCCAGAGACAGCATGTTTCCGACAACCGGCTTGGTCGCGGGTTGCGGAAGCTGTTTGAGCGAAATGGTCTCAGACATTTTGGTGATCCTGCTTTACGCCCTGTTGGTTCGCTCTATCTGCCGCATTTTCATGACGGACGCCACGATAACCTTCGTCGCACTTACTCTCCCTCTCCCCGCGTGCGGGGGAGAGGTGCATTCATTCTATGAAGCCTTGGCCTTCATCACCTCGTCGCGCAGCTCGCGCCGCAAGATCTTGCCGACGTTGGTTTTTGGCAACGTGTCGCGCAGTTCGATGGTGCGCGGCACCTTGTAGCCCGCAAGCTGCGTCTTGCAGAACGTCATGAGGTCGCCGACGCGCACGCTGCCGTCGCGCGGCACAACGAACAGCATCACCGCCTCGCCGGTTCTGGCATCCGGCACACCAATCGCCGCGCACTCGACCACGCCGTCATGGTTGGCGACGACCGCCTCCACCTCGTTCGGATACACGTTGAAGCCGGAGACGAGGATCATGTCCTTCTTCCGGTCGACGATCTTGGTATAGCCCTGCGCATCCATGATGCCGATGTCGCCGGACTTGAAGAAGCCGTCCGCCGTCATCACGTTCGCCGTTTCGTCGGGCCGCTGCCAGTAACCGGCCATCACCATCGGCCCCTTGATCGCAATCTCGCCGGCTTCGCCAGGCGCCACGTCCTTGCCGTCATCGTCAAGGATGCGGATATCGACGCCGGGCAGCGGCAGGCCGATGGTGCCGGTGAACTTGTCGGAGTTGGTCGGATTGCACGTCACGCCCGAGCACGTTTCCGACAAGCCATAGCCCTCGACGATCGGACAGCCGGTGATCGCGAGCCATTTCTTTGCCACCGCTTCCTGCACAGCGGTACCGCCGCCGTTGCAGACGACGAGTTGCGAGAAATCGAGCTTGGCGAACGCCGAATAGTTCGCAAGCCCGTTGAACAGCGTGTTCACCGCCGGGAAAATATGGATGCGATACTTTGCAAGATCGCGCACCACGCCCTTCAGGTCGCGGGGATTCGGAATCAGGATGTTGAGCCCGCCGATCCGCGTCGCCAGCAGCGCACAAGAGATGAAGGCGAACACGTGATAGAGCGGCAACGCGCAGACGAAATTCATCTGCCCGTTGATCTTCTTGCTGTTCAGCGCCGGTTGCAGCCATGCATCGGACGCCAGCACCGCGGAGAGGATGTTGCCGTGCGTCAGCGTCGCGCCCTTGGAGAGGCCCGTGGTGCCGCCGGTATATTGCAGCACCGCCACGTCATCCTTCTTGATCACGGGTTTGCTGAAGTTGAGCTTCTTGCCCTCGCCGAGCGCAACCTTGAAACGCACCGCGCCCGGCAGCGAATAGCGCGGCGTGGTGCGGCCGACGACGTAGTTCGCGATCGTCCCCTTGGCGAGGCCGAGCAGATCGCCGACCTTGGCGATCACCACGTGCTTGATGCCGGTCTGTTCGATCACCTCTTCCAGCGTGTTGGCGAAGTTCTCGAGGATGATGATCGCCTTCGCGCCGGAATCCTTGAGCTGATGCTCGAGTTCGCGCGGCGTATAGAGCGGATTGACGTTGACCGCGATGAAGCCGGCGCGCAGCACCGCGGCAACCGTCACCGGATACTGCAACAGGTTCGGCATCATGATCGCGACGCGATCGCCCTGCTTGAGACCGCGGCCCTGCAGCCAGGCGGCCAGCGCGCGCGAGCGGCGATCGATGTCGCCGTAGGTCTGCCGCTTGCCCATGCACGCATTGGCATCGCGGTCGCGGAATTTCGTGAAGCTCTCCTCGAAAATCGAGATCAGCGATTCATATCCGCTGGTATCGACGCTGGCCGGTACGCCGGCCGGATAGCTCGCAAGCCATGGACGCTGCATGGTCTCTCCCCTGCTCCCGGCGCAGCATCGTTCGAAAGCCGTCATCGGCGATCGCGGCCCGCTCGTTCGTCTCCGGACGCTTCCGGAGATCAGCCATTGTTCCGCGCGGTTTCGCTGCGGTCAAAACGTTTGTGCGCCCGGCCGATCGGGGGAGATCAGCCGAATCGCTTGCGGCGCCACTCGATCAGCTTGGCGCTGACTTCCTCGGGCTTTTCCTGCTGCGTCCAGTGTCCCGAGCCGCGCACAAGATACTTTTCGAGATCGGGAACGATCTTTTCCATTCCGTCGGCGGCCGACGGCGGCAGCACCGCGTCGTTCTCGGCCATGATCATCAACGACGGCACGCGCACGGTATGATCGAGGCCGGCCGCCCGCTCCCAGTTGCGCGTCATATTGCGGTACCAGTTGATGCCGCCGGTAAAGCCGCTCTTGCGGAAGGTGTTCACGAACACAGCCTGCTCTTCCGGCGAGAGGATCTTCTCGCGCGGATCGAACCTGGCGTCGTAGGCGGCGACCATCTGCGGAAACGCGAGGTTGGTCTTCGCCGATGCGCCGACACCGGCGACCGGCGCCTCTGCCGCTTCGGGTTTGCGCGGAATGGGCTTGCGCATGAACGCATCGAACAGCTGTTCGGTGCGCTCGGCGAAGATGCGATCGGGCTCGCGCGCGGGATCCTGGAACTGCACGATGTACATGCTGTCGCCGAAGCGCTTCCGAAAAAGCGCGATCGGATCGATCGGCGCGCGGTCGGAATGCGGCGTGTTGATGCCGACCACGCCGGCCGTCCGCGCCATGTGCCGCAGCGGCATCTGCCAGACGATGAACCCGCCCCAGTCGTGTCCGACGAAGATGGCCTTGTCGATCTTCAGATGATCGAGCAGGCCGACGAGGTCGCCGGTCAGATGCTCGATGTCGTAATCCTCGACCTTCTCCGGCCGGTCAGTTGCGCCATAGCCGCGCTGATCCGGCGCGATGACGCGGATGCCCGCCTCGCTCAGCGCCTTGATCTGGTGCCGCCATGTAAACGCGATCTCCGGCCAGCCGTGGCAGAGCACCATCGGCACCGGATCGTCCTTCGGTCCCGCTTCGTAGAATCCCATCCGGATTCCGTTGACCTCGGCGTACTGAAGCGGGGGCATTTCCAACATTTACAAACTCCGGCTCTTTAACCTCTCCCCACCTGCGGGGAAAGGTCGGATTGCGCAGCAATCCGGGTGAGGGGCAAAGCAGCAGCATCTCCGTTTGCGGCTGCCCCTCACCCCGACCCTCTCCCCGTAAGAACGGGGAGAGGGAGGGTGCGCGCCGCGGGAGAAGTTAATTCTTCCATCACTCCGCCGCGGTCTGCGTGGTCTTGGGCGGCAGATAGGCGGCCGCCAGCGTGTCCATTTCCGACGGCAGCATGTCGGCGAGCTCCTCCACATGCGGAAGAATGTTGGCGCCGGCGATGAAGCCGAAGTCGAGCTGGTCGCGATAGCTCTGCACGGTGATGTTGAGCGCAAGCCCGTGCGCGGCGATCGACACCGGGAAGATGTGCAGCAGCTCCGCGCCGACGGCATAGAGCGTCTGCCGCGGTCCCGGCACGTTCGAGATGGTGACGTTCGCCGCTGCCGGCAGGACATCGGAGAGATTGGAGCGGCTGTAGAGCAGCGCCAGCACCTGTACGACGATCGGCGCCCCGAGCATCGAGACGTTGGAAATCTGCGGCATCAGCGCCCGCATCGGGTGGGCCATCTCTTTCGATTTGGTCGACTGCGCGATGATCGCTTCGAGCCGCTGCTTCGGGTCCTCGATGTCGCTCGCGAGCGAGCAGACCATGCCGAACACCTGATTGTTGGCTTCGGTGTTGCCCTCCTCGCGCAGCGAGATCGGCACGCCGGCCGTCATTGACTTCGCCGGCAATGCGCCGCGATCCTTCAGATAACGGCGCAGGATGCCGCTGCACAGCGCCAGCACCACGTCGTTGAGCTTGCCGCCGGAGGCTTTCGCAATTGCCTTTGCCTGCGACAGCGACACGGAGACACCCGCGAAGCTGCGCTCGGACGAGATCGACTTGTTGAGCACGGTCGAGGGCGACGACAGCGCGCTCAAGTCCTTGCGCGTGTTCGGATCGGCGATCTTGGCGGCCATGTCCGACACGCTCTTCAGCATATCCGGCAGGCTGCCGGCGAACTTCACCGCGTTCTCCATCTGGAACATGGCGTTGTCGAACAGGATCGAGCCGAGGTCGTTCTTGCCCGTGCGCGGCAGACTGAGGCTGCGGGCGCCGGTCTCGCCCTGCTCCGGCGGCCGCCACAGCTGCGTGTAGGAATCGATGAAGGCCGCGGTGATGTCGCGCGAAGTGGTCTGCGACTTCATCTGCGGCGTCGGCGGCGGAATTTCGCGAGGGGTCTCGCTGATGTCGTAGATGATGCTGGTCAGCGCCGCGCCCGCGCCGCCGTCGATGCAGGCGTGATGGATCTTCGAGTAGAGGCCGATCTCGTTGTCCTTCATGCCTTCGAAGACGTAGAACTCCCACAGCGGCCGCGCGCGGTTGAGCAGCTTCGCATGCATCCAGCCGACCGTGCGTTCGAGGATCACACGATCAGACGGCGCCGGCAGCGCGGCGCGGAAGATATGGCGATTGATGTCGAAATCCTCATCCTCGACCCAGCTCGGATGATCGATATCGAGCGGCGTTTTGGCAAGCTTCGCCTTCAGGATCGGCGCGATGTGCAGCCGCGACTCGATCATCTTCTTGAAGTCTTCGAAGAAGTCGCCCTTGTAGCCGTCCTTGAGGCGGAAAATCGCCATGCTTCCCACGTGCATCGGCATCTCGGGCGTTTCGAGATACAGAAACGATGCGTCCACCGACGACAGTTTGCGGTTCATGGCGTCTCTCCCTGAGTGACTTCGACCGGCGCCTTTGCGGCGCTCTCGTTCTAATCGTTTGAGTTAGTGCTCTGTGTGCATGATCTGATCCGAAAACCGGTACCCACTTAGCGCTAGCGCGGCCCTTCGGGTCGGGATCATGCTGCCCGCCCATAGGCCATCGCAAACGGCCCTGATTTGGCGAACGGAACGAATTCTCCTTCCCCTTGTGCGAGGCGATCGGCAATCGCCCACATCGCGGCGGCGTTGACGCCAAGCCCGAGATGGCTTGCGAGCAGCACCTCGATATTCTCCGCGCGTTCGTTCGGCGTCAGCAGGCAGGTGCGCCAGTTCACGACACCGTCGCCGCGTGTGTAGATCGAGGTCGCCGGCACCGGCAGATCGCCAGCCAGCGCCTTGATGTCCGCCTCGTTGACGTTGTCGCCGACACGCTCGCCCGAGAGCGCCTCGTAAAGCCGCCGTGCATTGGTCGCGGTGATGTCGCCGGCGAACGGCGAGCCGAGCGTGATGACGGAGCGCACCATCTCCGGCGCATGCAGCGCGAGGTCGCGCGCATAGATGCCGCCGAGCGACCACCCCACGAGGCTGACCTTGCGCCCCGACGCATGATGGATGTCGCTGAGAAGCTGCCGCAGTTTCGGCCGCATGCTGAACACGCCGCCGAGATTGCGCCCGAGCTTCCACGCATGCGTCTCGTAACCGAGGTGACGGATGAAGCGGCGCATCGGCGCCGTGGAAATATCGCTGGCAAGGAAGCCCGGCATCACCAGCACCGGATGGCCATCGCCTTTGGGCGCGCTCATCAGGACCGGAGCGAGCACCGCGCTGGCGTTGAATTCAAGCACGCCCCTGACTTCAGCCAGCAGCAGACCGAGACTGGGAGGGCGAAGGCGGGTTGGGGCTTCACCCATTGAACCCGACGTGTGAGCGGACGCCATGACCATCGATGACCGTCAATACTCCAGTACGCTGCTCACACCATGCGAGACCGCGACGCCATCGTCCCGGCGATGGTAATCCTGAAACATCTGCCAGCGCTTGCCAACCGGACTTCCGTCCAAATCGCTTTGATGTTGCTTCGCACAATCGCATTGTTGGCATACAACCAACCAAATACCGGCTGACTTATTTCTTGCCGCTGGAGGCGAGCGACTGGCCGATCATGTTCTGAAACATCTCCATCACCTGTACGGAGACGTTCGGATTGAACCAGCTCTGCATCAGCCCTTCCGGCGAAAACGCATTGATGCTGGACGACATCTTCTCCTGAAGCTGATCCATCATCGCCTTTTGCATCGGCTGCACGTCCGGCAAGCCCAGAAACGCGCGCGCCTCCGCCGGCGTGCAATCGACTTCGACATTGATCTTCATGGAGCGCTCCTGATGCCGCCAAACGGCGTTTGTGACAGTATCGTCGCGAGTACCCCTGCGATGCAAGCGAGGGGGCGAACCGGGCCGTCGACCAGCCAGTTTAAGGTAAACGGCGGCAGGTCGTTATCCTTCAGGGACGCCGCAAGCGTAACGCCTTCTCTGCTGAACTCGTCATTGCCGGGCTTGACCCGGCAATCCATCTTGATGCCAGGAAAGATGGATGCCCGGATCAAGTCCGGGCATGACGATGGAGAACAACGCTCGGCCTTCCATCCCTTGGACCGCTCCCGGAGACCCCGCCAATGCCCTCGCAGAAATTTCAGTTTCCCGGCGCCGATGGCCAGTTGCTCGCCGCCGTGCTCGACATGCCCGCGCAAAAGCCGCTGGCGTTCGCGCTGTTCGCCCACTGCTTCACCTGCGGCAAGGATGTGCTGGCGGCCAGGCGCGTGGCCGACGCGCTGGTGATGCACGGCATCGCCGTCCTTCGTTTCGATTTTACCGGCTTGGGGGCGAGCGAGGGCGAGTTCGCCAACTCGCATTTTTCCTCAAACGTCGCCGATCTCGTGAAGGCCGCCGACCATCTGCGCGCGACCCATCAGGCCCCGGCGCTGCTGATCGGCCACAGCCTCGGCGGCGCGGCGGTGCTGGCGGCCGCCGAATCCATCCCCGAAGCGAAGCTGGTCGCCACCATCGCCGCGCCCGCCGATCCGGAACACGTCACCGGCCTGTTCAGGGATCACATCGACACCATCCGCAACAAGGGCGAAGGCGAGGTGCAGCTCGCCGGCCGTCCGTTCCGGATCAAGCGCGCGTTCCTGGAGGACGTGGCGAACCAGCGCCTCACGGAGCGCATCCACAAGCTGCGCAAGGCGCTCCTTGTTTTCCACTCGCCGACCGACAACACGGTCGGCATCGACAACGCCAGCGAGATTTTTCTCGCTGCGAAGCATCCGAAAAGCTTCATCGCGCTGCCCGGTGCCGATCACCTGCTCTCGCAGAAGAAAGACTCCGCTTACGTCGCCGGCATGATCGCCACCTGGGCGATGCGCTACCTCGACGCGCAGCCGCAAGAGAAACAAAATGAGCAGATCGCGCCAAACGAACCCGGCATCGTCACCGTGCAGGAGACGCGCAACGGTAAATTCCAGCAGCTCGTCTCGGTCGGCGCGCATCGTCTGATCGCCGACGAGCCGGTTGCCGTTGGCGGCAACGACACCGGCCCCGGTCCCTACGACTATCTGCTCGCGGGCCTCGGCGCGTGCACGTCGATGACCATGCGCATGTATGCAGAGCGCAAGGCGCTCCCGGTCGAGCGCATCACCGTCACGCTGTCACACAAGAAGATACACGCCGCCGATTGCGAGGAGTGCGAAACCAGGGACGGCAAGGTCGACCGCATCGAGCGCGTCATCGCGATGGAGGGCCAGCTCGATGCAGAACAGCGCGCGAAGCTGATGGAGATCGCCGACAAGTGCCCGGTGCACCGGACGCTAGAGTCGGAGATCAGCATCGTGACGCGAGCGGGTGGATGAAGCGATAGTCAGATGCGCAGCCCGTAGGGCGGATTAGCAAGCGTCGCCCGGATGAAGCGTAGCGAAATCCGGGATCGCGATATGCTGGAACCCCGCATTCCGCTTCGCTGCATGCGGGCGACGGTTTGCTGTCAATCCCCCGCGCCCTGCAACGCGCGCACGATCGCCTCGAGCGAAGCCATGTAGGCGGCGCGCTCCTTCTCGCTCAACGCAGCCAAAGCCCGCTGATTGACTGTCCGCACTGCGTTCTCCACCGCCCTCGCCTTCTTCAGGGCTGACGGCGTCAGCGAGATCAGCGCGCTGCGTCCGTCGTCCGGGTCGGGGCGGCGCTGGATCAGCCCGTCGCGCTCCATGCGCGTCAAAGTCGCCGCCATCGTCGGCTGCTCGATCACCGCGGCCTTCGCGAGCGCCGTCTGCGTCAGCGCAGCGCCGTCGGACAAGGCGAAATAGACCGGAAGATACCCCGCGCTGACGCCGAGGTCGCGCAAGCTGTCATCGACCGCGCGCGCGAACAGCCGCGCGGCGAGGTTCGTCATGTAACCGGCGGATGTGTCACGAAACGGCATAAATATAGCTTGCTATGTAATTACATTGTAGGCTATGTAATGAAGCTGCCGACGCTGGATGACCCAATTCCCGCTCCGTTTCCATTGGCATGGGAGCCCGATTATGACGCTGATCGCCAAGGCGCTGGTGCTGTTTGTCGCGATTTTCCACACCTCGATCGCGATCGTTGAAACGGCGTTCTGGATGCACCCCGCCGTCCACACGCTTGCCCTGAAGCGGCTCACCACCGGCAGCAGTCTCACTCCCCTCGTTCAGGCGCAGACGCTCAAGACGCTGTTCTTCAATCTCGGCTTCTACAATCTGTTCCTCGCCATCGCAGGGATTGCCGGGCTTTTCCTGATCGTGCGCGGGCACCTGACGGCGGGGCGCACGCTGATCGCTTACATGTGCCTCTCGGCAACGGGCGCCGGCATCGTGCTGCTGATCAGCACCGGCGCCGCCATCGGCGCCGCGCTGCAGGCTGTTCCCGCCGCGGCGGCGCTTGCCCTGATGTATCGCGCCACCACCGCTGAGAGCTGAAAGCACAGGAGCAACGCACGTGATCAAAACAATCGCATGGACCGTCTCGCTGGGTCTTCTGGGCTGCTGGCCGGCATCGGCTTCGGACATCCGCCGTGTCGTGACCGGGCTGGATGCAGACAACAAGGCCATCATTCTGTTCGACAGCCGCTTGCCGCTGAAGCCCAGCCGCTACGGTCTTGCCGCAACCAATCTCTGGGTCACGGATTCATTTCCGCTCGGATTCTCGTTCAAGAGCGATACCTTCGAGCGGCCGGTCGGGATATCTCCACTCGACAATGGAACCAAGTTTCGCGTCGTCGAGTTTCCGCCGCTCGACAAGGCGACCGAAGCGTCGATGGAAAAGGACTTCCTGATGAAGGCCGTCGGCCCGGTCGCACCGGCGCGCGGCGTGCCCGTGACGCATCCCCTGATGCATCGGACCCGCAGCGTCGACTACGCGGTCGTACTCTCGGGTGAGATCGAGATGATGCTGGACGAGACGTCGGTGAAGCTGAAGGCAGGCGATGTCATCGTGCAGCAGGCCACCAACCACGCCTGGGTCAACCGCGGCAAGGAGGTTTGCCGGATGTTGTTCGTGCTGATGGATTCCAGGCAACCTTGAATCCGGCCGGTGTGCGCGCGGAACCGAATCTCGCGCATACCCGTCAGCGGCAGCCGAAACGGCTTTTGTCATCCCGGCTGGTGAAGAGCTGATAGTCGTATCCGCATCCGGCGGAACCGCAGGACTTGTTCTCGCCGAGCCACGCGGGAATCTTGCCGGGGAGATTGACGGCGTAGACCGTCGACAGCCGTGTCCGGCAACTCTTGTCTTCCGACAGAAATGCGCGGCTGCCGAAGCCGTCGAATTCCTGCGATGACACATCGTTGTCGAAGTTGACAACGAGCGCGCCGTTTCGGGCGCCCAGCATGGTGATCTTCCATCGCACCGGCTTGCGGGTCTTCTCGAGAACCGTATGCGTCGGCTTGCCGTCGACCGTGATGATCACGTCGCCCGACCGGCTGAACGGCGCGGTCCATGTCGCAGAGACCGTTTCGAGCGTCGTGTCCTTGTCGCTCTTGAGCCCGGTGTGATGCCACTTGATCGGCGAGCGGACGGCCGGATCCCAGGCCATCATGTAGGTCGCACCCGGAATGAAATTCTTGTCCCGGTCGGGCAGGAACATGCCAATCAGCGCCTCAACGGGAATCTGGTCGTTGCCGGCCGGGAAGAAATCGCCGTTGATCGAGGATTCGTACCATGGCGTCTGCGCACCTTGGCTGTCCTTGGTTACCCCGGTGCGCGTCGACTTCAGTACGGTTTCCAGAGTCGTGTTCGGACTGACGATGTGCCGCTTGAGATGCGCCGTGTAAGGGCTGTTGCGGCCAGCGCCATCGGCCGCAACCGCATTCGGCGCGGTCGAATACGAGATCAGGACGCCTTCGAGATTGGGTCGCGCCCCGCCGCTCGGCTGCTCCTGACCGCCGGCCCTTGGTGCGCGCGGCACCGTTCGCGCCAGACCCGACTCGATCCCGCTGATTCCGGCAAACGGCGAATCCCGGCACGCATCAAGAAAAACGACGGTGATGGCCGGCTTCGCCCCCTCAAGGTCGCGAAGCAGATCACTCACCGCGATCGCCGCCCTGTCCAGATCGCGCGGAGCGGTAACCTGACCGATCGCATCGACCGGCAGCAGATAGTTCTGACCGCCATGCTGAACACCGTGTCCGGCGTAGAACACCAGCGCGGCTGCTCCAGCCGGCAGGGTGCTGACGAACTGCTGGATCGTCAGCCGCATTTTCCGGATGTCGAGATTCTGGCCCAGCGTGACCTTGAAGCCGACGCTTCGCAGCGCGCTCGCCATGTCCGCGGCATCATTGACCGGATTCTTCAGCGGCGTGTTCCGGTACGCTCCATTGCCGATAACGAGTGCGTGACGATTGTTGAATGGATCGATCGTCGCCGGATCGCCCTGGCCGTTCGCCGCTCCGATCTGCAGGAGCCCCGCTATTAACGCCAGCAATAGCAATCGAAACGGATTTCGTGACGGCGTCGAGGTCATGCAGATGTCACCCTCGGCAAGGCAAGCAACACAAGGTAACGAACTGGAGCGGGCGAAGGGAATCGAACCCTCGTATGCAGCTTGGGAAGCTGCCGTTCTACCATTGAACTACGCCCGCGCGTGGTGACAATAACAAGCCCGCAGTACGCGGCGCAACCGGGATCGCTTCGGGCAGACGAAACCATCGGCTAGCCTCGCCGTGCGCCGAACAGCCAGCCGCGCCAGCCGGCGATGAAGAGCACGATGCTCGCGATCAGCCAGATCCCGGACACCGAGTTGGCTATGAAGTCCTCGCGCGGCGCGCAGATATCCTCGAACACGCACCTTGTCGAGATCATGCCGGTCAGACTGAGTCCGATCAGCACGGCATAGGCGACAATGAATGCCGCAACGATGTGGACAGCAATCACGGCGAGCCGCCGACGGCGCGACGGCATGTCTGGATGCACGAGCTCGGTGCTCTCGGCCACGAACTCGCCGGGCAACGCCTTCGATGCATCGCGGATCTGCATGGTCGAGCGGGTCAGGAGGTCGTGCACCGCCTGATTGCGCCGCGTCGTCGCCATGGCGATGAACGAATAGATGCCGACGACACTCTTGATGACGAAGCGCGCGCAAGCTTTCAGAAAACTCACATTGCCGCCGTGCGCATCGTCGACTACGCGCATGCTGGTAAGGTGATGACCGATGGTCCCGCCGGTCATCGAGACCATCACCGGCTCGTACAGCAGAATGATCAGAACCACCGCACCGCCGAGCGCGCGCGAGACATCGTCGTTGCGCAGCGACGACGCGATCATCAGCGCTGCGAGGATCACAACGAGCGAGAGCATCCAGTCGATGAACAGACCGCGCAGACGGCGCGAAAAGCGCGCATAGAGCAGATGGCTCGCCGCGTCCGCTACAGCCGTTTTGTGCGCGATGTCGGTCAACGTCGGGATGCTCCTGCTCATTGGACGGCCGGCAACCGGCCGGGGTTCGATAGTCGCACTGGCCTGCTTCGGGATCTCGATGAGCTTTGCGCCGGGTTCAGCGCAACACCCGGGCTCATGACACTTGACTTTGCAACTCATTCGCAATTGCATATTATCGAAACAGCCGTATTCCAGCACGGCCTTTCGGGAGGGGACAGTCATGAAAATCACGCATCACCGCCGCGTGCTCGGCGCGGCCGTTATTCTCGGGCTCGCCTCGGGCGCGGCGCTCGCGGCCGGCGACCTGTCGCGGCAAACGCCGATCGAAATTCTGGTGGACCTCGGCTCGCCGGGCAAACACGAGTTCGCGCCGAAGCTCATCAAGTTCGAGACCGGCAAGCTCTACAAACTGATCCTGCGCAACAACAGCAGCGATCCGCACTACTTCACCTCGCATGCGTTCTCGGCGATGGTGTGGACGCGCAAGGCGCAGGTGGTGCAGACGCGCGACGGCAAGGCGACGACGCTTGCCGAGTTCAAGGGGCCGATCCGCGAGATCGAGGTTTATCCAGGACACAGTGCCGAGTGGTGGCTGGTGCCGGTCGCCGCCGGCCGTGCCACCGATCTGCGCTGCGACATCAAGAGCGCCGACGGCAAGACCCACGCCGATCAGGGCATGACCGGCGAGATCGTCATCGAGTAGCGCGACAAAGATAACCTGTCAGGCGACTTGCGGCCTTGCCGCCCGCACCTGGGCATGCAGCAGCGCCGCGATCTCGCCATTCGGCCGCGCCTTGCTGAACAGGAAGCCCTGCCCTTCGTGGCAGCCCTCGGCGCGCAGGCAGCTCAGCTCGCTTTCGGTTTCGACGCCTTCCGCGGTGATCGTCACGCCGAGGCCGATGCCGAGGCTGATGATCGAGCGCACGATCGCTTGTGCATCGAGGTTGCCACCGAGATCCTTTACAAACGAGCGGTCGATCTTGATCTTGTCGAATGGGAAGCTGCGCAGGTAGCTCAGCGACGAATAGCCGGTGCCGAAATCGTCCATCGAGATGCGCACGCCGAGCGCGCGCAGCGCATGCAACGTCGCCAGCACCTGATCGCTCTTTTCGAGCAGCAGCGTCTCGGTGATCTCGAGTTCGAGCCGTGCCGGCGGCAGATCAGCCTGACGCAACGCATCCATCACGGTGGCGAGCAGATTTCCGGCGCGGAACTGCAGCGGCGACAGGTTGACTGCGACGCGCACGTCGTCGGGCCATTTCGCGGCGTCGAGGCAGGCGCGGCGCAGCACCAGATTGCCGAGCTGGCCGATCAGGCCGGTCTCCTCGGCCACGGGGATGAACTCGGACGGCGGAATCATGCCGCGCTCCGGATGCGGCCAGCGCACCAGCGCCTCGAACCCGGTGATGCGTCCGCTCTTCAGGTCGATCAGCGGCTGATAGTGCGGACACAGCATCTCTCCCTTGATGGCGGCACGCAATTCCGTCTCGATCCGCCGCCGCGATTGCGCGCGCGCATCCATCTCCGCCTCGAAGAAACTGAAGGTGCCGCGCGCATCCTGCTTGGCGCGTGACAGCGCCATGTCGGCGTTCTTCATCAGCCGGTCGGCATCGCCGCCGTCGCCCGGCGCGATCGCGATGCCGATGCTGGCGCCGATGACGATCGGCTGCTCGTCGACGAGATGCGGGACGTTGATCGCCTCGAGCAGACGCTTGGCGAACAGCGCCACGTCTTCCGGCCGCCCGCAGCCGGTCTGCACGACGGCAAATTCGTCGGCGCCGAGCCGGGCGATCGTATCCTCATCACGCAACGACGAGCGCAACCGCTTGGTGACGCTTTCGAGCAACTGGTCGCCGACACCGTGCCCGAGCGTGTCATTGACGGCCTTGAAGCTGTCGAGATCGACGAACAGCACGGCGAACCTGTCGCCGCTGCGGCGGCTGTGACTCAGCATTTCGTCGATCCGCTGCCGCAGCAGGCTGCGGTTCGGCAGGCCGGTCAGGCTGTCGTGCTGCGCCATGAAGGCAAGCCGCGCCTCGGCACGTTTGCGCTCCGTCATATCGAGCAGCGCCAGCATCACCGACGGCTCGTCGTGATAGACGAGCCGGCGTGAATAGATCGCCAGATCGATCAGCGAGCCATCGGCCTTGACATGCTTCCAGACGCGCCCGGCCTGCTCCTCTGCCGGCGCATCGGCGGTCCATGGCTCGGCAACATCGAATGCCTGCAAGTCGCGGATCCGCAGCTTGTGGAATTCCTCGCGCGTGTAGCCGTAGTGCCCGACCGCCGCATCGTTGACGTAGGTGATCCGCCCGTCGCTCTGCGCGCAAACCATCATCGGCACGGGATTGCCTTCGAACAGCAGACGGAACGACGCCTCACGCTGCTTCATCTCGGTGATATCGATGCGCAGGCCGATCACGGACCCGTCGCTGGTCAATCGTTCCTCGATCAGGAGATGGCGGCCATCGGCGAGGCGCTGTTCGTGCTGCTCGCCCGGCCGGTTCAGCCGGCCAAGCCGCTCCGCGAGCCATTCTTCCTCACGGCCTGCGGCTTCGGGATAGTCGCCGCGCGCGATGCCGATGCGCAGCACATCCTCGAAACTCGATCCTTCCTTGAACAGATCGGCGCTGGTCTTGTAGATCTCGGCGTACTTTTCGTTCCAGAGGATGTACCGGCGCTCGGAATCGAGAAACACAACGCCCTGCGGGAGAAGATCGATCGCGGCGCGGAGCCGTTCGTGCGCCTTTCGCGCGTCGGCAACAGCCGCGGCAGCTTCGGCCCGGGTGCGGACCATCTCGCGAAGCTCGGTGTTCTGGCGCCGGCTGGTCAGCTTCCTGTGCCGCTTCAGCGGCTTTTGCTTTGGCCCACGCCCACCGACAACCGGCGGATCGCCGGGCTGCCCCCGCTTCTTCCGCATTCCCCGTGCCTCGCATTCTGCAAGTCCGTTTGTGCGGGATGTGTCTGAAAAAAGGGTATCTCGCGCGGCTGCGCACGGCGGCTGCAGGATGCCCGTTCTCGCCGCGATATCAGGCAGATGACGGTTCTTGCGGCATCGGCCGGAATGGCTCGCCGGCAGGAAGGCATGATTTCCCTTGCAAAGCCGCACTCCGGCACCGCCGCAGTGACGGCCTGCACGGATTCCGTCAATCGCTGCGTTGCCGATCACCAACGGAAACGTAGCGCGGGAATCGGCGGCCACGGTTAAGACTGGGTAAATACTCCGCCAGAAGCATCGCCCTGGCGGCCTGCCTCGCCTGGGCATCCGGCCTCGGCTATAAACACCGTCATGCTCGCACGCCCGCTGATTCTGGCTGCCCTGATCACGCTGCTGCCGCTCGCCGCGGCGGCGCAGACCAAAGGCACCGTCGATCCAAAGCCGCTGCCGCCGCTGGCCAACCCGAACGACCCTGCAACGCCTGCCAAGGAATTGTTCGGCCGCAAGACCGACGCTGCGAAACTGGGCGTCCGCTCGATCGGCTTCTATGCGAAAGGCTGTATCGCCGGCGCGCAAGCTCTGCCGATCAACGGCAAGACCTGGCAGGTCATGCGGCTGTCCCGCAACCGGAACTGGGGACACCCCGATCTCATTGCATTGCTGGAGCGACTCTCGGCCAAGGTCGAGAAAGTGGCAGGCTGGAACGGACTTCTGGTCGGCGACATATCGCAGCCGCGCGGCGGGCCGATGCTGACCGGCCACGCGAGCCACCAGATCGGCCTCGATGCCGACATCTGGCTGACGCCAATGCCGAACCGCACGCTCTCGCGGCAGGAGCGGGAGGAAATGTCGGCGACCAACGTGGTGGCGGCCAGCAAGCTTGACGTCGACCCGGCCGTGTGGCTGCCGACGCATACGCTCGTGATCCGCGCAGCCGCGCAGGAACCGGCGGTCGAACGCATCTTCGTCAACGCCGCGATCAAGAAGGCACTCTGCCGCGAAGCCAAGGGCGATCGCAGCTGGCTGTCGAAGGTGCGGCCGATGTACGGCCACAACTATCACTTCCACATCCGCATGAAGTGCCCGGCCGGCAATGCCAACTGCGAGCCGCAGGAGCCGCCGTCAAATTCGGAAGGATGCAGTGCCGGCGATCTGGCATACTGGTTCAGCGATGCGGTGCTCCATCCAAAGCCACCGAAGACGCCGCCGAAGCCAAGGCCGCCGATGACCATGGCGCAGCTTCCGCAAGAATGCCGTCAGGTGCTGCTCGCGCCGTGAGATCGAGACGCTTCATGTCGCTGCGCGGGCTTTTCTCGCGAACGTCGATCCTGTAAGGTTTCTTCGTCCAAGCCTGCCGTAAGCTTGCTGGACAGCCGGAACGGCGCTTCCGCATTCGTCATCCTTCATGCATCCGCACGCCTGGATCTCGCGTGCAGGAACGGAGCGCCACACTCATGCGTCGCCTTCCATTCATTTTTGCCGCGCTTGTCGCGTTCGCTTTCTCTGCATCCGCGTTCGCAGCGGCTGCCTTCGCAAAGGAAGGCAAGACGCTGACTGTCTTCGCTGCGGCTTCGCTCAAGAACGCACTCGATGACATTAACACCGCCTACGCTGCCGCAACCGGCGTGAAGGTGACCGCGAGCTACGCCGCAAGCTCGGCATTGGCCAAGCAGCTTGAGCAGGGAGCGCCGGCGGACATCTTCGTGTCGGCCGATATTGCCTGGATGGACTACGCGCTGGACAAGAGGTCGGTCACCGATGCATCGCGCGTCAACCTGCTCGGCAACAAGCTCGTGCTGATCGCGCCGAAGGATTCCAAGATCGCCGATGTGACGATCTCCTCGGGTTTCGATCTTGCCAGGCTTGCGGGCGACGGCAAGATCGCCACGGGTGACGTGCAGTCCGTGCCGGCCGGGAAGTACGCCAAGGCCGCGCTTGAAAAGCTCGGCTCGTGGACCACGGCCGCACCGAAGTTCGCGATGGCCGACAACGTGCGCATGGCGCTTCTGCTGGTCGCCCGGAATGAAGCCGCGCTCGGTATCGTCTACGCGACCGACGCCAAGGTCGAGCCGGGTGTGAAGATCGTCGCCACCTTCCCGCAGGACTCGTATCCGCCGGTGATCTATCCAGTCGCCGCGACGGCAACTGCGAACGAGAACGCCAATGGCTACCTCGCCTTCCTGCGGTCGCAGACGGCAAAAGCCGTGTTCGAGAGGTACGGCTTCTCGTTCCTGATCAAGCCGACCTCCTGATATTCCCGTGCCTGACCTGACACCCGAGGAATGGACGGCGATCCTGCTGTCCATTCGTGTAGCCCTCGTAGCCACTCTTGTCGCAACGCCGATCGCCATCGGCATCGCGCTGTTGCTGGCGCGTGTGGATTTCTACGGCAAGTCGCTGCTGGATGCGCTGGTGCATCTGCCGCTGGTGCTGCCGCCGGTCGTCACCGGATATCTGTTGCTGCTGACCTTCGGCCGCCGCGGCGTCGTTGGCGCGTGGCTCGCCGAC
Source organism: Pseudomonadota bacterium (assembly GCA_049323835.1). Classification (GTDB taxonomy): domain Bacteria; phylum Pseudomonadota; class Alphaproteobacteria; order Rhizobiales; family Xanthobacteraceae; genus SG-bin9. The sequence goes on from JBMOOJ010000003.1 coordinate 39,530, forward strand.
AATCTCGGCATCGTCTTCTCGTTCCGCTGGACCGGTGCGGCACTCGCCTGCGGCGTAATGGCGTTTCCGCTGCTGGTGCGGCCGGTCCGTCTGTCGATCGAAGCGGTCGATCGCAAGCTCGAACAGGCAGCCTCCACGCTCGGCGCGGCGCCCTGGCGCGTTCTCACCACCGTGACGCTGCCGCTCGCCCTGCCGGGCATCCTCGCCGGCATGGTGCTGGCATTCGCCAAAGCGCTCGGCGAATTCGGCGCAACCATCACCTTCGTCTCCAATATTCCCGGCGAGACGCAAACCATCTCGTCTGCGATCTATTCCCTGATCCAGACGCCGAGTGGCGATGCCGCGGCGATGCGGCTTGTCTTGATCTCGATCGTCATTTCCGTCGTCGCGCTGATCGCGTCGGAGGTTCTGTCGCGGCGCGCGACGCAACGGTTGCACGGAGACTGACGATGCTGAAGATCGAAGCTGAAAAGCAGCTCGGCACGTTCGCGATCGACGTTGCGTTCGCCAGCGACAGCCGCGTCACCGGCCTGTTTGGCACGTCGGGCGCCGGCAAGACGTCGCTGCTCGGCATGATCGCGGGATTGATCAGGCCCGATCGCGGCGTGATCGCGATCGGCGGCCATACGCTCGACGACACGCCGCGTTCGGTGCACGTACCGGCGCACCTGCGGCGCATCGGCTACGTCTTTCAGGATGCGCGATTGTTTCCGCAGATGGACGTTCGCCGCAATCTCGACTACGGCCGCCGCATGAATGGACTTGCATCCGATCCCGCCGAGCAGAACCGCATCGTCGATCTGCTCGACATCGGGCATTTGCTCGATCGGCGGCCCGGCAATCTTTCCGGCGGCGAGCGCCAGCGGATCGCCATCGGACGCGCGCTGCTGTCGCGGCCGCGCCTGCTGCTGCTCGATGAGCCGCTCGGCTCGCTCGATGACGAGCGTAAGGAGGAAATCCTCCCCTATCTCATTCGCCTGCGTGACGAAGCCGCGGTGCCGATGGTCTATGTCAGCCACGATGCAGACGAGTTGCGCCAGATCGCCTCGCACATCGTGCTGCTCAAGCGCGGCCGGATCACGGCGTCCGGCGGCACGGACATCCTGCCGCGCTGAGAATCAGCGCAGCGCCTTCACGGCATCGCCGAGGTAGTTCAGCCCCTGCACGAGCGCGGGCCCGCCGCACAGCGTGTAGCGCGCCGGCAGGTTGATGCGCCGGTCCGCGTAACGCGCGAACACGGCGGGATGCGTGACGTAAAGCGCACCTTGATCGCGCGCCTCGCGCGGGATGTCCTGCGTCACCACCACGTCCGGTCCATCAATCAAGAGCCGCTCCAGTGAAATGAACCCACCGAACCCCTTCGGCGCAATCGCAGGCGACGTGAAACCTGCGGCACGCAGCATCGCCGAAGGCAAACTCGCCGCGCCCTCGGTGTATCCGCCACGGCCGATCAGCAGCGCTGTCCGCGAAGGCGTCGCCGAAGCCGATGCCAGTTTCCGTTCCGCTGCCTCGATCTCACGCGCCAAAGCTTCGCCCCGCTCCGGATGCCCAACGAGTGCGCCGACGTCACGCGCCTGCCGCTTCGCGGCCTCGATGTCGACGATGAACGGAATATGGGCGACCCGGACGCCCATCGACGCCAGCATGGCGCTGATCGGCCGATGGCTCGGCGCGGTCAGCACGAGGTCGGGCGCTAGATTCACCACCGATTCCGCATCCCAGTCGAGCTTGCGGTAGGGCGCGGCCTTCTCCGTCATCACCGACATCGCCGGATTGACGGCATAGGGCGAGAGCCCGGCGATCTGCTCCGGATCGGCCAGCGCCAGCAGCAGCTGATCCGTACAGAGATTGAACGAGACGATCCGGCGCGGAATATCCGCCGCCGCGCTCGCGCCCGAAAGGAGGCACACGGCGCACAGGCTCAGGCAGAGTAAGACAGTCTTCTTGATCATGCGGCCTCGTTATGCCACGCCTCGCCGGGGCGCGACAGCCTGCCGCGCCAACGCCGACCGGATACCGAAACCCCGAAATTTTGAAGCAATGACCGCAACTGCAACATCCCGCATCGTCACGGCCACGCTGGCGCTTGCGGTCGTCGCGCTGATGGTCGCGTCGCTGCTGACGGGGCCGGCGCAGTTCGCGCCAGCCATGGCAATCAAGGCGCTTGTCTCGGATCAGGGCGTCGTCTCCATCATCGTCCGGGACATTCGCCTGCCGCGCACATTGCTGGCTGCCCTGATCGGCGCGACGTTCGGACTGGCGGGCGCATCGCTGCAAGGACTGCTGCGCAATCCACTCGCTGAGCCGAGCCTGTTCGGTGCGCCGCAGGCAGCGGCGGCAGCGGCGGCGGCGATCATGGCATTCGGTTTCGCGACCGCGCTCTCGATCGCGGTCCCGCTCGGCGGCATCGCCGGCGCGTTGCTGTCGGTTGGTGCGCTCGTCGCGATCGCCGGCCGGCGTGCGTCGCTGACGGTGACCCTGCTCGCTGGCCTCGCGCTGGCGAGCCTTGCCGGCGCAGCC
>JBMOOJ010000004.1:0-41141 GCA_049323835.1 Pseudomonadota bacterium
CTCGCAAAGGCTCGACGCCACCCTCTCCCGCAAGGGGAGAGGGGAAGAAGGAATCCGCGCGATGACCAAACCGGAAACGCCGTTTCCCAGGCACTGGCGCTATTACATCTTCATCAAGTGGGCGCTGATCCTCGGCGCCATCGCGCTGGCGCTGAAGCTGATCGGCTGGTGGTGAGCACGATGGGACAATCATTGCCCACACCCGGGTTGAGACCGATGCTGCCGGACGACGTTCCGGTGCTGGCGGCGATCTTTGTCGCCGCGATCGACGAGCTCGCCGAAGACGACTATTCGGACGAGCAGCGCGAGGCCTGGGCGTCGGCCGCCGATGACGAGGCCAAGTTCGGCGCAAAACTGTCCGGCCAGCTGACGCTGATCGCGACGCTCGAAAGCTCGCCCGTCGGCTTCGCGTCGCTGAAGGGCACCGACCATATCGAGATGCTCTACGTGCATCCAAGCGCCGCACGGCAGGGCGTCGCCACAGCGCTTTGCGATGCGCTGGAAAAGCTCGCGATCGCCCGTGGCGCCAGGAAGCTGACGGTCGACGCCAGCGACACGGCGCACGAGCTGTTCAAGAAACGCGGCTACGGCGACCGCCAGCGCACCACTGTCACCATCGGCGACGAGTGGCTGACCAACACGCGCATGGAAAAGATTCTCGGCGACAATCCGGAGACCCGGCCATGAGCGCGAAACGATTGTCCCGCGTCGGTCGCTCCCTGTTTTCCTTCCCCCCTTGCGGGGGAGGGTCAGGCAGGGGGGTACGTCATCTGTGCGGTGTTTCGATATTCACCCCCCTTCCGGCGCCGGTTCGCGCCGCCGACCTCCCCCGCAAGGGGGGAGGTAACAGAAAGCGGCACCAGCCATGACGCATTCTCGCGCGAAGGAGCGCCTCTATCTGTTCGACACCACACTGCGCGACGGCGCGCAGACGCACGGCGTCGACTTCACGCTGCACGACAAGAAGCTGATCGCCGAGATGATGGACGATCTCGGCGTCGACTATGTCGAGGGCGGCTATCCCGGCGCCAATCCGCTCGACACCGAGTTCTTCTCGGCGAAGCCGAAATTCGATCGCGCGCGCTTCACCGCCTTCGGCATGACGCGCCGGGCCGGACGATCGGTCTCGAACGATCCGGGTGTCGCGCAATTGCTCGATGCGAAAGCGGACGCGATCTGCTTCGTCGCCAAGACGCACGACTACCATGTGAAGGTCGCGCTCGAGACGACGAACGAGGAAAACCTCGCCTCGATCCGCGACAGCGTTGCGGCGGCCAAGGCGAAGGGTTTCGAGGTGATGCTCGACTGCGAGCATTTCTTCGACGGCTACAAGTCCAATCCGCAGTACGCGCTCGCTTGCGCCAAGGCGGCCTACGACGCCGGCGCGCGCTGGGTGGTGCTGTGCGACACCAACGGCGGCTCGATGCCGAACGAGGTCGAGGCCATCGTCGGTGAAGTGGTGAAGCAGGTGCCGGGCGATCATCTCGGCATCCACGCGCACAACGACACCGAGCAGGCAGTCGCGAATTCGCTCGCGGCGGTGCGTGCCGGTGTCCGGCAGATTCAGGGCACACTGAACGGGCTCGGCGAACGCTGCGGCAACGCCAATCTCTGCTCGCTGATCCCGACGCTGAAGCTGAAGCCGGAGTTTTCCGGCAAGTTCGAGATCGGCGTCTCGGAGGACAAGCTGGCGACGCTGGTGCAGGTGTCGCGCACGCTCGACGACATGCTCAACCGCGTGCCGAACCGCCATGCGCCTTACGTCGGCGAAAGCGCGTTCGTGACCAAGACCGGCATCCACGCCTCGTCGATCCTGAAAGACCCCGCGACCTACGAGCACGTCGCCCCCGACGTCGTCGGCAATCACCGCAGGGTGCTGGTATCGGATCAGGCCGGGCGTTCGAACGTGCTCGCCGAACTCGCGCGCGCCAACATCAAGGTCGACAAGGACGATCCGAAGCTCGGCCGCCTGCTCGAAGAGGTGAAGGAGCGCGAGGCGGCCGGCTACGCATACGAATCCGCGAACGCTTCATTCGATCTCCTCGCGCGCCGCACGCTCGGCCGCGTGCCGGAATACTTCGACGTGGTGCAGTTCGATGTGAACGTCGAGCAGCGTTACAACGCCAACGGCCAGCGCATCACGGTGGCGATGGCGGTGGTGAAGGTCGACGTCGCCGGCGAGACGCTGATCTCGGCAGGCGAGGGCAACGGCCCCGTGAACGCACTCGACGTGGCGCTGCGCAAGGATCTCGGCAAGTACCAGAAGTACATCGAGGGCTTGCGGCTGATCGACTATCGCGTGCGTATCCTCAATGGCGGCACCGAGGCCGTGACGCGCGTGCTGATCGAGAGCGAGGACGAGACGGGCGAGCGCTGGACCACCATCGGCGTGTCGCCGAACATCATCGATGCATCGTTCCAGGCGCTGATGGATTCGGTCGTCTACAAGCTGGTGCGGTCGAACGCGCCGGCGTGACAGGCCGGTTGGCCACGATGTTTGTGTAGCCCGGATGAAGTGAAACGAAATCCGGGGGAGGCTGTGATCGTGTCCCCGGATTGCGCTGCGCTTCATCCGGGCTACGCTCACTGGTGAAATCCAACGCGCCGGTGTGAACCCGGACGGATCACGGGTCTTCCGGTATCGTGCGAAGTTGCAGGAGGCTTCGATGATCGATCACATCTCGCTCGCCGTCAGCGATCTCGATCGCGCGGTTCCGCTTTATGAAGCGATGCTCGCGCCGCTCGGCCTGACGAAGCTCGTGGTGAGGCCGGCGAGTGTGGGATTCGGCAAGAGCTATCCGGAACTCTGGCTCAACCTGCGCGCGGGGATGACGAAGCTCTCGCCGGAGAGTGGCGCTCACATCGGTCTGCGCGCCCGAACGACCGCGGAGATCGATGCTTTTCACGCAGCGGCCGTTGCTGCCGGCGCAACTTCCGAGTCGAAACCATCGCTGCGGCCGCACGATCGCGTCCGGTACTACGCGGCCTTCGTTGCCGATCATGACGGGAACCGAATCGAAGCGGTGACATTCCCGCAAACGTAGCGGTGTCGCGCGCGCTTCTCCTGTTGCGCGCGTGTGTCGCGCGATTGTTGCCTGCTGTGATTGTGGGATGACGTCAGAGCAGGCAGCGCCAGCATTCAATATAGGCAAAAAGAACAACCCATGTGATGTGCGCGAACTCCCGCGCGCGCAATGCTTGTGCCGTCACGTGGAATGTCGGGTGACATACATAAGTGGTTAACCAAAGCGGGTGAAGTATTTCGATACTGTGACACCCAAGGTGGAGGGGGCAGATCCGCCAAGCATGATTGCAAAGCTTTCGAGGGCAGCCCCGATGAAACGATATTTCACCATCTCCCGTTCGATCATTGTGTTCGGAATCGTCACCGCGATCAGCCTGTCGGCCGTCATCGGCACCAGTCTCTATTCGCTCAGCCAGCTCAAGGTCGGCGGCCCGCTCTACACCCGCATCATCATGGGCAAGGATCTCGTCGCGGACATCCTGCCGCCGCCGGCCTACGTGATCGAGGCCTATCTCGAGGCGACGCTTGCGTTCAATCAGCCGGCCAGCGCCACCGAGCGGCGCGCACGGTTGCAGCAACTCAAGAAGGAATACGAGGAGCGGCGCGCGTTCTGGATGAAATCCGATCTCGATGCGGCGGCAAAGGGCAAGCTGACGGAAGCCTCGCATCGTGAGGTGGAGAAGTTCTGGGCGGCCGTCGAGAAGGATCTGCTGCCGGCGCTCGAGAAGAACGATACGGCGGCGGCAGCCAAGGCCTATGGCGTGCTGAGCGCCGCCTATGCCGCGCACCGCGCGATCATCGACGACGTGGTCAGGATCACCAACGATGCGAACGCGGTTACGGAAGCCGGCGCCACCAGTCGCGTCGACAACATGACGCTGCTGCTGTGGGGAATCTCGGCGCTGGTGTTCACTATCATCGGCGCGGGCATCGTCGGGGTCGGCATGGGCGTGATCAAGCCGATCATGCAGATGACGCGCGCGATGAAACAGCTGGCGGACGGCGATCTGGATTGCACGATTCCCGGCGTTCACCGCTCCGACGAGATCGGCGCGATGGGCGGCGCGGTGCTCGTGTTCAAGGAGAATATGGTGCGGGCGAAGGAGCTCGCGGCGAACGAGGCGGCGGCGGTCGCCGAGCGCGTGGCGCGCGCCGCCCGCGTCAGCGATCTGGCGCAGAACTTCGATACGTCCGTTTCCGCCATGCTGGATTCGTTCTCGGCCGCCTCGACCGAGTTGCAGACCACGCTCGCCTCGATGCGGTCGATGGCGGAGCAGACGACGCGCCAGGCGACCGAGGTCGCGTCGGTCGCGCAGGAAACATCGTCCAACGTCCAGACCGTCGCGGCGGCGTCCGAAGAGCTCGCGAGCTCGGTGACGGAAATCGGCCGTCAGGTCGGCCAGTCGGAGAAGGTCGCGCAGAACGCCGTCAACGAGGCGGAACGGACCAACACGACGATCCAGAGCCTGTTCAGTCAGGCGTCGACGATCGGCGACGTGATCAAGCTGATCAACGAGATCGCGAGCCAGACCAATCTGCTCGCGCTGAACGCGACCATCGAAGCGGCCCGCGCCGGCGATGCCGGCAAGGGATTTGCGGTCGTCGCCTCCGAGGTCAAGAGCCTCGCCGAACAGACCGCGCGGGCGACCGACCAGATCAGCGCGCAGATCGCCTCGATCCAGACCTCGTCGACCGATGCGGTGACGGCCGTGCAGTCGATCAGCGGCATCATCGGCGAGATCAACTCGATCGCCTCGGCGATCACGTCCTCGGTGCAGGAGCAGTCGATCGCGACGCAGGAGATCGCCCGCAACATTCAGCGCGCCTCGATCGGCACCAACGGCATCTCGGAGAACATCGCCGGCGTGCAGACCATCGCCGGCAACACCGGCGCCGCGACGGAGCAGGTGATCGCGGCTTCGCGCGAACTGGCCGAACAGTCGGAAGCGATGCGCGCGCGGGTCGCGACGTTCCTCGCCGATATCAAGGCGGCCTGACGGCCGGGCGGTTCCGAAAAGGAGCCGTTCGACCTTGCCAGAAATTGCAATTGCGCCGGTGGACGCGGGGGTTAGATTGCCCGCGCCCACCCTCTTTTGTGCGCTTGCATTTCACACAAGGTCATTTGCCGATGAACCAGCCCCGGTCGACCGACATTATTGCCGGCCTCTCGGTCTTCCTGTCGATGCTCTATGTCGCGTTTGCCAATCCGGTTCTGATGTCGACCGCCGGCAAGAACGGCTACGGAATGTCGGGCGTCGCGGTCTTCTTCGCGACCTGCCTTATGGCCGCGTTCGCGACATGGGCGTCCGGACGTTATGCGGGGTCGTCCGCCGCACTCGCTCCCGGATTGGCGCTCAGCGCGGTGCTGAGCTCGTTTCTGACCGCACCCGACACCACCATCACCTGGGAAAGCGCGCTGGTGATCTGCTTCGTCGCAGGTATCAGTCTCCTGATCCTTTCGGAGACGGGTGGCCGCCGGCAGATCATCGATTCCATTCCACCGGTGATCAAGAAGGCGATCATGGCCGGCATCGGCTCGATCCTTGCGAAAGCGGCACTCGATTTCGTGGTCAAGTACCCGGGAAACGGCAAACTCGGCGCAGTCATCTTTTCGGTCGGACTTGTCGTTATCGTTGTCGGTTACTTCGGACTTAGAGGGCTGTCGATCAAGCTGTCGGGGACAACGATGGCGAAGGTCTTCGACATGGCCGGCCGCGCCTCATTCATCGGCTGTATCGTTCTGCTGTCAGTGCTCGTCTGGCAACTCGATCCGGCGACGCTCAGCAAGGTGCCGACCGGACATCTGTTCGCGTGGTCGGATTCGAAGCTGACCTGGGGACAAATCTTTGAAGCCGCGACCAGATGGGAAGCGCTGCCGCTTCTGGTTCTCGTCTTCTACATTCTTCTGATCGACATCATAGGTTCGCCGTATCATCTGGCGAGCGCGGATCGTGCATCCTACGACGCGACGCCATTCGGCGCGGAGGAAGAGAAGCGGATCAGCCGTTCGTTCCGGGTCGATTCGCTTGCCAATATTGCTGCACCGATCGTGGGCGCAACGCCAGTCGTCTACTATGCGGAGAATTTCACCGCGAAGGTCCTGGGCAGCCGAAGTGCTGTGGTCGCTTACGTGGTTGCGGGAGGATTCGTGCTGCTGTTCGCGATAGGCCTGGCGCTATGGGCGAACGACGTTCCCCTGACGTCGCTGGTGCCGCAGATTGCTGTCGCACCGGTTCTGTTCGTTGTGGGCCTCATCATCATGAGCGAGTCGCTCAAGCCGGAGCAGAAGCCCACAGCTACCGCCGCGGCTGACAAGAGTGCCGCGCTCTCCAGTGCGGATATCGACCTGATCGAACTGGTGCCACGCATTCCGGCGCCGCTTGCGATCGTGCTGACGCCGATCGCAGGATTTGAGATCGGAATCGCCGCAGGCATTCTTTTCTATGCAGCCTTCCAGTGGATGATTCCTCAACAGGCGTCCGATACGGGCGAAATGGGGAAATCGCAGCACGACAAGGGGAATGTGACGCTGTTCCTGACCGTAACCGCGCTGATCGCGGTTGGGATCAAGATCAAGCTCTTCTTCAGTACCTGACGTGCGGCGCAGCTGTCACGCCGAGACGGCCAGCAGCTTTCGCTCGATCGTCGGCAGCACCTCGGCGGTCTCCTCGCAGATCAGGTTGTCGAGGATCGGCGCGTTGTAGATGAAGCCCTGTGCATTCATCCGCTCGAACAGCGCCAGCAAGGGTGTCCAGAACCCGCGGATGCTCAGCAGCACCACCGGCTTGGTGTGATGGACGAGCTGTACCCAGGTGAGCTGCTCGACCAGTTCCTCCAGCGTGCCGAGCCCGCCGGGGAGCGCAACGAATGCGTCCGATCGCTCGAACATGATCCGCTTGCGCTCATGCATGTCGGCGGTGACCACCATCTCCTGAACACGGTGCAATGCGCGCTCGCGCTCGACCAGGCTTTTCGGAATCACGCCGGTGACGGTGCCGCCATGGTCCAGCACCGCGGTCGCGACGGCGCCCATCAGGCCGAATGATCCGCCGCCGTAGACGAGATTGATGCCGTTTTGCGCGAGAATCTGTCCGAACTGGCGGGCGGCGTCGATGAATTCAGGGTTGTTGCCGGGGCTGGAGCCGCAATAGACGCAGACGTTCCGGATGGTGCTCATCGGTTCGATGTGGCACCGCAACGATGCAGCGTCAAGGCAGGGATGCCTCGCGCCGGATGAACATTGCTTGTTTGCGCCGCCGCATGAAAAGATTCATCCGCCGAGGGTGCGGATCACACCGAAACGTCCTATATCAGCGCCGATATGATGAGCTGCATGCCATGCGCGCCGCGAGCGGCCGCGCGCTGTTTCCCAAAGGTATCTTGAATGGCCGAGCCTGCGAAAGCTGCGCCGGCCAAAAAGGCGCGACCGGATGCGTTCGCCGAGAATGCGACGCTGTTCGGTGCGCTGACGCACCTGTGGCCCTACATCTGGCCGAGCGATCGCCTCGATCTGAAGATGCGGGTCGCGTGGTCGGTGGTGCTGCTGGTGATCGCCAAGCTCGCGACGCTGGCAGTGCCGTTCACCTTCAAGTGGGCGGTGGACGGATTGACCGGGCAGGGCAGTGCGCCGGTCCAGCCCTCGAACTGGTTACTGTGGCTGATCGCCTCGCCACTGATCATGACGGCGAGCTACGGCTTGACGCGCGTGCTGATGGCGGTGCTGACGCAGTGGCGCGACGGCCTGTTCGCCAAGGTCGCGATGCATGCCGTGCGGCGCGTCGCCTACAAGACGTTCGTCCATATGCACGAGCTGTCGCTGCGGTTTCATCTGGAGCGCAAGACCGGCGGCCTGACGCGCGTGCTGGAGCGCGGCCGCAACGGCATCGAAACCATCGTGCGGATGGTCATCCTCAACATGCTGCCGACCCTGATCGAGGTCGGTCTGATCGCCGCCGTGCTGTTCTGGCAGTTCGACTGGCGCTACGTGGTGGCGATTCTGATCATGGTTGCGGCGTATATGTACTTCACTTACGTCGCGACCGAGTGGCGGATCGAGATCCGCCGCCGGATGAACGACAGCGACACCGAGGCGAACACCAAGGCAATCGACTCGCTGCTGAATTACGAGACGGTGAAGTACTTCGGCGCGGAGAAGCGCGAGGCCGACCGCTACGATCGCTCGATGGAGCGCTACGAGACTGCGAGCGTCCACACCTATACCTCGCTCGCGGTGCTCAACACCGGGCAGGCGGTGATCTTTACTCTGGGGCTGACGGCGGTGATGGCGATGTGCGCGATCGGCGTGCGCAACGGCACGCACACGGTCGGCGACTTCGTCATGATCAACGCCATGATGATTCAGCTCTACGTGCCGCTCAACCTCATCGGCTTCGTCTACCGCGAGATCAAGCAGGCGGTGGTCGATATCGAGAAGATGTTCGGCGTGCTGAATCGCGATCCGGAGGTGAGAGATAGTCCCGGTGCGAAGCCGCTCCAGGTGAGTGCGGGCGTCGTGCGCTTCGAGGACGTGCAGTTCGCCTATGAGCCGGACCGGCCGATCCTGAAAGGTTTGTCGTTCGAGGTGCCGGCCGGAAAGACGGTTGCGATCGTCGGTCCGTCGGGGGCGGGCAAGTCGACGATCTCGCGGCTCTTGTTCCGGCTCTACGACATCAGCGGCGGGCGCATCACCATCGACGGGCAGAACATTCGCGAGGTGACGCAAACCTCGTTGCGCGCCGCGATCGGCATGGTGCCGCAGGACACCGTGCTGTTCAACGACACCATCCGCTACAACATCCGCTACGGCCGCTGGGATGCGAGCGACGCGGAGGTTGAGCAGGCGGCCGCCATGGCGCAGATCGACGGTTTCATCCGCCTGTCGCCGAAGGGATATGACACCGAAGTCGGCGAGCGCGGCCTCAAGCTGTCCGGCGGCGAGAAGCAGCGGGTGGCGATCGCACGCACGGTGCTGAAGGCGCCGCCGATTCTCGTGCTCGATGAGGCCACATCGGCGCTCGACAGCCATACCGAACGGGAAATCCAGGATTCGCTCGAGCGGGTCTCGCGCAATCGCACCTCGCTCGTGATCGCGCACCGCCTCTCGACCATCGTCGGCGCGGACGAAATCATCGTCCTCGATCAGGGCCGGATTGCCGAGCGCGGCACGCACCCGCAGCTGCTCGCCGCAGATGGCTTGTATGCCAGCATGTGGAACAGGCAGCGGGAGGCCGAGGCGGCCCGCGAGAAGCTGGCGCAGATCGACGACGACAATGCCGCACCCAACCGCGTGCCGCCGCAGGTGGAGGAGGGGGCGGAAGGCGCTGCAAATTCGGCTCCCGGCGCCGAGGCAACGCTGGTCAGGCCCGCGGCGGCAGAGTAGTTTCCCGCCTCAAATTCTTAAGTCCGGTGGCGATTCCGTCCATGACGGCCGGGAGCCCCGGCCTCGACTGGTGATCAATGTCCATCGTCAATTCCGTTCGCGCGCAGATTCCACCGATCCACCCCGAAGGCTATCCGTTCATCGGCGGCTTCGCGCTGGCGAGCCTGGTCCTGTTCTGGATCTGGACGCCGCTCGGCTGGATCGGCACGGTGCTGACCGTCTGGTGCGCGCTGTTCTTTCGCGATCCGGTGCGTGTCACGCCGACGCGGGAAGGGCTTGTGGTGTCGCCGGCCGACGGCCGCGTGTCGATGGTGACGCATGTCGTGCCGCCCGCCGAGCTCGGCCTCGGCGATAAGCCGCTGCCGCGCATCTCGATCTTCATGAGCGTCTTCAACTGCCATGTGAACCGCGCGCCGGTTGCCGGCCGCATCGAACGGATCGCCTATCGCCCCGGCAAATTCCTCAATGCCGAACTCGACAAGGCGAGCGAGGACAACGAGCGCAACTCGCTGGTGATCGCGACATCCAGCGGGCGGATCGGCGTCATCCAGATCGCCGGTCTCGTGGCGCGGCGGATTGTCTCATTCGTGCGCGAAGGGCAGGAGCTGGCGGCCGGCGAACGGTTCGGCCTGATCCGGTTCGGCTCGCGGCTCGATGTCTTCCTGCCCGAGGGGTCGAAATCGCTGGTCTCGGAAGGGCAGACCGCCATCGCCGGCGAGACGGTGCTGGCCGATTTCCGGATCGGCGACGGCGGACGGACGTACCGCGTCGATTAACCATCGCAGTTCTGGTCTGGCGCCGCGGTTCCGCGGTCATGGCGGGACCGGGCGGCGGTTGCTATATTGACGGCATGGTCCTGTCTCCCGATCCATTGCGAACCGATCAGCGCCGCCGCCGCTTCCGCCCGATTCCAGTGCGGATGCTGGTGCCGAACGTCATCACACTGCTCGCGCTCTGCGCGGGACTGACGGCGATCCGGCTCGCGATCGAGGGGCGGCTCGAACTCGCGCTCGCGGCGATCGTGTTTGCGGCCGTGCTCGACGGCATCGACGGGCGGGTCGCGCGGCTCATCAAGGGCCAGTCGAAATTCGGGGCCGAGCTCGACAGCCTGGCCGACTTCGTCAACTTCGGCGTCGCGCCGGGGCTGATCCTGTACTTCTGGCAGCTCAACGACCTGAAGAATGTCGGCTGGATCGCGGCGATGGTCTACGCCATCAGCGGCGGCCTGCGGCTCGCGCGCTTCAATGCGACGATGGACGACCCGAACAAGCCGCCGTTCGCGGGCAACTTCTTCACCGGCGTTCCGGCGCCGCTCGGCGCACTGTGCGTGCTGCTGCCGATGTATCTCTCCTTCATCGGTTTCAGCGCGCTGCCGGTCGTCGTCACCGCGCTCTATACGCTCTTGATCGCGTTCCTGATGGTGTCGCGTCTGCCGGTCTTCTCCGGCAAGATGGTCGGTACGCGGGTGGCGCCCGAAATGGTACTGCCGGTGTTCGTGCTGGTCGTTCTCTTCATCGCGATACTGATCAGCTATCCGTGGCACCTGCTGTCCGGCGGATCGCTTTTGTACCTGCTCAGTCTTCCGTTCGGATGGTGGGCGTATCGCGAGCAGGCGCGCCGCTACGCCGAGGCCAATGCTGCGCCCGCAGCGACGGCCGAGACGTCGGAGGCGGATACGCCGTATGGCGCGCCGGGCGCTGAGCAATCCGACGACGGCCGCCCGTCGCGTCTTAACTGATCAACTGACCGCCGAACAGTTCGGCCGCCGCCGAAACTTTCCGATGCATGCGTGCGCTATGGGTTGCGCCTCAACCGGCACAACCCGAAGGCGCGCGCAATCATGACGTCACGACCCGTCAACATCGGCTTCGAGCTCACGCTGCTCCTCGTGCTCTCGACGCTGTGGGGGATGTCGTACACCTTCATCAAGATCGGCGTCGAAACTATTCCACCGGTGACGCTGATCGCCGTGCGGACGCTGATCGCCGCAAGCGTGCTGATGATCGTGATCCGGGCGAGGGGACTTGCGCTGCCCGTGGACGCGGCGACGTGGCGGAAGTTCGCGTTCCAGGCGTGTCTGAACAGCGTCGTGCCGTTCACGCTGATCGCCTGGGCGGAGCAGACGGTTGATGCGGGCCTCGCCACGATCCTCAACTCGACCACGCCGATCTTCACGTTTCTGCTGACGTTCTTTATCACGCAGCATGAAGCGGTCACCGTCCGGAAGATGTTCGGGGTGGTGATCGGCATCGTCGGCATCTGCCTGATCGTCGGCATGCAGGCGCTGCAAGGTCTCGGGCTTGCGCTGTGGTCGCAACTCGCGATCGTCGCTGCGACGCTCGCTTACGCGGGCGCTGCGATCTTCGGGCGGACGTTCGGCAAGCTCGATCCGATGATGCCGGCTGCGGGTTCGCTGATCTGCGGCGCTGTGATGCTGCTGCCCGTCAGCCTGATCGTCGACCGGCCATGGACGCTGGCGCCGTCGCAGGCGTCCATCTTCGCACTGCTGGCGCTGGCGGTGCTGTCGACGGCGATCGCCTTTGCGATCTACTTCCGGCTGCTCCGGACGCTCGGATCGGTCGGCGCGACGGCGCAGGCTTACCTGCGTGTGCCGATCGGTGTCGCCATCGGCTGCCTGCTTCTCGGAGAAAGCCTGACGCCGGCCGCCTCGATCGGGCTCGTCTGCGTGCTGGCGGGCGTCGTGGCGATGACGCTGCCGGAGCGGAAGCCGCGCGTGGCGGGAACCGGAGCCGCGCCGTAGCGCGGCACCTATGGTTAACGAACTGCTTAAAATGCGGGTGATGGCCGTGGCCGAATACCTGCAAACCGGGCACTGGCGACATTCGCCGGTCCGCTTCAGCGCTTCGTGCCGCTAACCTTTACCCGCCCTTAATGGCGCGGACGCTAGGGTTTGATGGTGCCGATCAGGATGTCGGCGCCGCTGCCGGTTCAGGCGGTGTGTAAGCGTGGCGTTCGGAGTATCTCATGGATATCGCAACCGGAGCTGGCATCGTTGCCGGCATCCTTGTTATCGTCACCCTCATTCTGATGGGCGGCGATTTCCGGATGTTCTATGACATTCACGCCGTCATCATCATCTTCGGCGGTTCGTTTGCGGCTACGCTGATCCGTTTCCCGCTCTCTGCGATTTTCCACGGCATGCCGCTTGGCATGAAGTTCGCGTTCACGCTGCGCCGGATCACGGCGCGCGAACTCGTCGACGAACTGGCGCGCATCGCCGAAATCGCCCGCAAGCAGGGGCCTGTCGGCCTCGAAAAGGTCGAGACCGACGATCCGTTCCTCGCCAAGGGAATCCGCTACGTGGCGGACGGCTATGATCTCGAGTTCATCCGCGACAATCTCGAGCGCGACCGCGACAACTTCCTGATGCACCTCGACGAGGGCAGCAAGATTTACCGCGCCATCGGCGATTGCGCTCCGGCGTTCGGCATGATCGGTACGCTGATCGGCATGGTGCAGATGTTCTCGAACATGTCGGATCCCTCGAAGCTCGGTCCGTTCATGGCGGTCGCGCTGCTGGCCACGCTCTACGGCGCTCTCGTGGCGAACCTGTTCTGTCTGCCGATCGCCGACAAGCTGCACGTCAAGGTCATGGACGAGGACACCAACCGCACGCTGATCATCGACGGCATCCTGATGATCCGCGACTCGAAGAGCCCTGCGCTGGTGCGTGAAATGCTGCTGGCTTACCTGCCCGAGAAACATCGCCACGAAGAGGGTGAGCCGGTTCCGGCCTGATCCCGGCAGGGCGGGCGTTTCGGACAACGAGCGGTTCTGGAAGCTGAACGATGGCCAAGAAAAAGCGCGGCGAAGCTCATGGTGGTCACGGCTGGTTCGTGACCTTCGCCGACCTGATGGCGCTGTTGATGAGCTTCTTCGTGATGCTCGTGGCGTTCTCGACCCAGGATGCGGCGAAGCTGAAGATCGTCGCCGGTTCGATGCGCGAGGCGTTCGGCGTCCAGACCGATTCGCGCTTCTCCGGCATCATCGAGTCGGATGGCCTCCCGACGCGGCCGATGCTGAAGAACACCAAGCATGTGACGCCGGACGAGTCGTCGAATACGCCGACGCCGGACGACAACGACAAGAACAAGATTTTCGGCGCGCGGCTGAAGACCGACCGCGAATTCGCGCTCGCCTCCGCGTCGCTGCGGCAGGCGCTTCAGGACATGCCGGAACTGACGGAAATCTCCAAGCACATCATGCTGGAGGAGACCAAGCAGGGGCTCAACCTCGAGATCATCGATCAGGACGGCCGTTCGATGTTCGCGGAAGGCTCCAAGGAGCCCTATGAGCGCACCCGGCTGCTGATCCAGCGTCTCGCCAAGCCGCTCAAGGCGACGCCGCTGCGGGTGGCGATCGTCGGCCATACCTCCGCCGGTCAAAACCGGATCAGGCCGGGCTACGATGCATTCGACCTGTCGGCGGACCGCGCCAACGCGGTGCGGCAAATCCTCGAGCGGGAAGGGCTGCCGGCGAGCCACATCTTCTCGGTGTCCGGCAAGGCCGACAGCCAGCCGCTGTTCCCGGACGACCCCTCGCTGCCAGCGAACCGCCGGGTCACCATCACGCTGATGAAGGAAGATCCGCCGCTGCCGCCGAACCTGAAACCCTGATTGTCAGGGGCGAGGCCCGCACGGAAGTCAATACTGTTCTTCCCGGAAAATGCTCCTAACGTAAGGCCCGGGCGTCACGTTCCCGGTTGCCAACGGTGCTATAAGCGGGCTAACGGAGCGCCCTTGGACCGGCATCCGCCGGGGGACTTTCGATCAAGCGGCGAAGTGCTTTCAGGGCAGCATGGCCATCAGTGAGACCACCACGGAAACCCAGGGTGACGCGCCCGTCACAGCAGGGTTCTGGGCTCTGACCCTCGGCAGCATCGGCGTCGTGTTCGGCGATATCGGAACCTCGCCGCTCTACGCATTTCGCGAAGCCGTCCATAACGCATCGCACGGCGGCCCGCCGACCCGCGAGGTCGTGCTCGGCGTGCTGTCGATGATCCTGTGGTCGCTGTTCATCGTCGTCACGGCGAAATACGTCATCGTGCTGCTGCGCGCCGACAACAACGGCGAGGGCGGAACGCTCTCGCTGATGGCGCTGGCGCAGCGGGCGCTCGGCCGGCGCAGCGTCTGGCTGACCGCCCTTGGCGTGGTCGGTGCGGCCATGTTCATCGGCGATTCGATGATCACGCCGGCGATTTCGGTTCTGTCTGCCGTGGAAGGCCTGAAGCTCGCGACACCGGCGCTCGAGCACTACGTCGTGCCGCTGACGATCCTGATCCTTGTCGTGCTGTTCATGTTCCAGAGCCGCGGAACGGCGCGTGTGGCGTCCGCTTTCGGCCCGGTGATGATCCTCTGGTTCTCGACGATCGCCGTTCTCGGACTGATTCATATCAGCGACGACCCGACCGTGCTGTTCGCGATCAATCCCTGGTACGCGGTGCACTTTCTCGGCACCCATGGGACCATCGGCCTGATCACCATGGGGGCGGTGTTTCTCGCCGTGACGGGGGGTGAGGCGCTCTATGCCGATCTCGGCCATTTCGGACGCAAGCCGATTCAGAGCGCGTGGTTCTTCTTCGTGCTGCCGGCGCTTCTCATCAACTACTTCGGGCAGGGTGCGCTGGTGCTTGCCAACCCCGCTGCGATCGTCAACCCGTTCTACCGGCTGGTGCCGGAAACGTTCCTGCTGCCGCTGATCCTTCTTGCGACGGCGGCGACCGTGATCGCGAGCCAGGCCGTCATCACCGGCGCCTATTCGCTGGTCAGCCAGGCGGTGCAACTCGGGCTGCTGCCGCGGTTCGAGGTGCGCTTCACCTCCGAAAGCCATGCCGGCCAGATCTACCTGCCGCGCGTCAACACGCTGCTGCTGATCGGCGTCATTCTGCTGGTGCTGATGTTCCGCACGTCGAGCAACCTCGCGTCGGCATACGGCATCGCCGTTTCGACGACGATGGTTGTCGACGGCATCATGGGCTTTGTCGTGATCTGGAAGCTGTGGAACTGGCGGGCGGCAGCGGCTGCGGCCGTGATCGTTCCGTTCGTGGTCGTCGACATGACCTTCTTCGTCGCCAATCTGCTGAAGCTTCTGGAAGGCGCATGGCTGCCGCTGCTGTTCGGCATCGCCGTTGTGGTTCTGATCTGGACCTGGCGGCGCGGCGCGGCGATGCTGATGGCGAAGACCCGCCGGACCGAGGTGCCGCTGCGCGATCTGATCCGCAGCCTTGAGAAGCGGCCGCCGCACATCGTGCAGGGGACCGCCGTGTTCCTCACCAGCGATCCCGACTCGGTGCCGACCGCGCTGCTGCATAACCTCAAGCACAACAAGATACTGCACGAGCATAACGTCGTGCTGACGGTCGAGGTGACACAGACGCCGCGCGTCGACCTCAACGAGCGCGTGAAGCTCGAGTCGGTGGGCGAGCGCTTCACGCTGATGCGCCTGCGTTTCGGCTTCATGGAGTCGCCGAATGTGCCGAAGGCGCTGGCGATCGCGCGCAAGGTCGGCTGGCAGTTCGACATCATGTCGACGTCGTTCTTCGTCTCGCGCCGCTCGCTGAAGCCGGCGGCGCAATCGGGCATGCCGCTCTGGCAGGACCACCTGTTCATTGCCCTGAGCCGTTCGGCCAACGACGCCTCCAGCTACTTCCACATCCCGACCGGGCGCGTGGTGGAAGTCGGAACGCAGGTCACGATCTAGCGTCCGGTCCGGATGCCGCCGGAGCCGCTTGATTTTCACGGCGCAAACGACGAATTTGTCGCCCGGTTCAATTGGGTGCAGAGGCTCCGGTGGCAAACGAAAATCATCGCGTTCATGATCTTACGGCCGAAGAGGTCGCCGCCGGCATTGCCGAAGGGCGTTATCTGCTGGTCGACGTGCGCGAACCGAACGAAGTGGCTGCGGAAGCCTATCCGGATGGAATTGTGCTGCCGCTGTCGAGCTTCGACCCGGCCGGGATTCCCGATCCGGCCGGCAAGGAGGTTGTTTTTGCCTGCCGTTCGGGCAAGCGCTCGGTGACGGCATCGCTCGCCGCACAGGCAGCGGGACTGGCCTACGACAAGCATCTTGCCGGCGGCATCATCGGCTGGAAAGCTGCGAGCCTCCCGACCAGAACGGGCGGCTGATCCGCACCATGAACCGGCTCATCGCGAACCTGCCCGTCACCGTGTTCGACGCGATGTCGCAGCTCGCGCGCGACCTCAATGCCATCAACCTCGGGCAGGGATTTCCCGATCATCCGGGGCCTGAGGATATCCGCCTGAAGGCCGCGGATGCGGTCGTCAATGGCTACAATCAGTACCCGTCGATGATGGGCATTCCCGAATTGCGGCAGGCGATCGCCACACACTACGGGCATTGGCACGGCCTCACGCTCGATCCGATGACCGAGGTCATGGTGACGTCGGGCGCCACGGAGGCGCTCGCAGGGGCCTTTTTCGGCTTGATCGAGCCCGGCGACGAGGTCGTGGTTTTCCAGCCGTTCTATGACGCCTATGCGCCGTTGATCCGGCGTGCGGGCGGCACACCGAAATTCGTCCGGCTCGAACCGCCGGACTGGCGCATTCCCGAGGAGCGCTTGCGTGCGGCGATCACGCCGAAGACAAAGTTCGTCGCGTTCAACAATCCGCTCAATCCGGCAGCCGTGGTCTATCCGCGCGAAGACCTCGAACTGCTCGCGCGCATCTGCCAGGAATTCGACCTTGTCGCGATTTGCGACGAGGTGTGGGAGCATGTCGTTTTCGACGGCCGCGAGCACATTCCGCTGATCGCGATCGACGGCATGCGCGACCGCACCGTGAAGATCGGCTCCGCCGGAAAGATCTTCTCGCTGACCGGCTGGAAGATCGGCTTCGTCTGCGCGGCGCCGCCGCTGCTGCGCGTGCTCGCCAAGTCGCATCAGTTCCTGACCTTCACGACGGCGCCCAATCTTCAGGTCGCGGTCGCTTACGGGCTCGGCAAGTCCGACGATTATTTTACCCAGATGCGCGCCGAGCTAGCGCGCAGCCGCGACCGGCTGGCCAGCGGTCTGAGCCGGATCGGCTTTCCGGTGCTGCAATCGCAGGGCACGTACTTTCTCAACGTCGACCTCGCGCCGCTTGGCTTGAACGAGACCGATGAGGCGTTTTGCAAGCGGATCGTCACCGACCACAAGGTCGCTGCGATTCCGGTGTCTGCGTTTTACGAGGAAGAGCCGGTGACGTCCGTGGTGCGTTTCTGTTTCTCCAAGACCGACGCGACCATCGACAGCGCGCTGGAGCGCCTGTCGCGCGTCCTGCATCGCTGAGGGCTGACGATGATGCATTCTCGCCTGATCTGGAGTGCGGTAGCGCTGGGTGGCCTCGTTGCGGCGTTCGTTCCGCCGCAGGCCAGCGCGCAGGAGCGCACGGTGAACTTCTACAACTGGTCCAACTACATGGCGCCGGGTGTGCTCGAAGCCTTTACCAAGGAGACCGGCATCAAGGTCGTCTACGACACGTTCGATGCCAACGAGACGCTGGAGACGAAATTGCTCGCCGGCAAGTCGGGCTATGATGTCGTGGTGCCGACGGCGTACTTCCTGCAACGGCAGATCGCGGCCGGAATCTTCCAGAAGCTCGACAAGTCGAAACTGAAGAACCTCGGCAATGCATGGCCGGAGGTGACGAAGCGGCTCAGCCTTTACGATCCCGGCAATCAGTACGCCGCCAATTATATGTGGGGCACGACCGGGATCGGTTACAACGTGAAGATGGCGCAGAAGGTGCTCGGCGGCGATCCCACGGAGGCGATGAATTCCTGGGATATCGTGTTCAAGCCGGAGAACCTTGCGAAGTTCAAGGATTGCGGCGTGCACATGCTGGATTCGCCGGACGATGTTCTGCCGGCGGCGTTGAGTTATCTCGGGCTCGATCCGAACTCCAGCAAGCAGGCCGATCTCGAAAAGGCGGCCGAACTTGTCGCCAAGGTGCGCCCGTCAGTACGCAAGTTTCATTCCTCGGAGTATCTGAGTGCGCTTGCGACCGGCGAGATCTGCCTCGTGCTTGGCTGGTCCGGCGACATCAAGCAGGCGCAGAGCCGGGCCGAGGAGGCGAAGAACGGCGTCGAGATCGGCTACGCGATTCCGAAAGCCGGCGCGCAGATGTTCTTCGACAATCTGGCCATTCCCACGGATGCCAAGAACGTCGCGGAAGCGCATCTTCTGATCGACTACCTGTATCGCCCGGAGGTCGCCGCGAAGAACTCAGACTTCCTCGGTTACGCCAACGGCAATCTTGCGAGCCAGGCGCTGATCGACAAGAAGGTGATGAACGACAGGACCGTCTATCCGGACGCGGAGACGCTCGGAAAGCTGTTCGTCATCACCGCGCGCGATCCGGCGACCCAGCGCATCATCAATCGCCTCTGGACGCGGGTGAAGACCGGCCGCTGACGGCCACGGATCGCCTTAGTAGTTGCGCCAGCGCCGGTGCAGCCACAGCCACTGGCCGGGATGCTCGCGCACCCACCCCTCGATGACCGCGTTGATGGTCTGCATCGTCGCCTTGACGTCGATGTCGCCGCTCGCGTCACGCGCGGGCGCGATCGCTTCGGTGATCTCGAAACGGAAACGATGGCCGGGCAGGCGGATCACCCGCACGCCGTGAATCGGGCAATCCACATGGCGGGCGACACGGGCCAGCATGGTGTTGGTGCGCGCCGGGCGGCCGAAGAAATCGACATGAACGCCGCGGTCGTAGAACTGGTCGATCAGCATGCCGACATGGGCGCCGTCGCGCAGTGCCTGGGCGAGCTGGAGCGGCGCGTTGTGCGCGGTCGCCACCAGCCGTCCCATGTTGACGCCGCGCACCTTCTGGATCGCGCGGTCGACGGCGGCGAGGTTGGGGCGGCGGAACAGGACGGCGGTCTCGACATCGAATGCGGGACCGGCGAGCGCGGGCAGTTCCCAGTTGGCGAGATGCGCCGAGAAGATCAGCGCGCCTTTGCCGTCGGTTCTCAGCTGTTCAAACAGTTCCGCCGTGCGCGCCGAGAAGGTGATGCGGCCGGCATCCGGATTGGCGATGTTGATGTCGAAGATCCGGTCCATATGGGCGAATTCCGCGCCGACGCGGCCGAGATTGTCCCAAACCTCGCCGAGGATGGCCTCGATCTCGGCAGCGGACTTCTCGGGAAATGCAGCAGTCAGATTCTCGCGGCCGATGCGGTGTTCCCGCAGCCACGGGCCGATGCTGCGCGCGACACGGGCGAAGGCGTCGGCGGACTTGTCCGGATTGAAATACCGTGTGGCGTGCAAGATGCCGACGGCAATGCGACCCAGGATCGCTTCGAGCGCGGGGTTGAAAGCCTTGCGCAGGAGCGCGCGTATCCGGAGGACGAGGCGCTGCATCAGAGTGTGACGATGATCTTGCCGAACACCTGCCGGCTTTCCATGCGCTTGAGCGCGGCGGCGACGTCCTCGATCGGCACTTCGGTATCGATCACCGGGGTCATGCCCGCCGCGATCTTGTCGAGGCTCTCGGTGATGTTGCGCATCGATGCGCCGAAGGAGCCGATGATGCGATACTGCTGCTGGAACAGCTGCATCAGATTGATCGTCGCGGTGGGGCCGGATGTCGAGCCGCAAGTAACGAGGCGGCCGCCGCGCTTCATGCATAGCAGCGAGCCGTTGAAGGTATCGGCGCCGACGTGTTCGAACACGACGTCGACACCCTTCTTCCTGGTGATCTTGCGCGTCTCGTGCTCGAAGCGGTCCTTGCGGTAGTTGATGACGTGATCGGCGCCGAGCGCGCGGGTCCGCTCGATCTTGGAATCGTCGCCGACCGTCGTGATGACCGTGCAGCCCATGGCTTTCGCCATCATGATCGCGACGGTGCCAATGCCGGAGCCGCCGGCGTGAACCAATACCGTTTCGCCCGGCTTGAGCTGCGCGTTGTCGAACAGCATGTGCTGCACGGTCGAGAACGCGATCGGCGCGCAGGCCGCGTCGCGCGGCGTGACGCCGGCGGGAACGGGGATCACCAGCCGCTCGGACAGGTTCAGCAGTTCGCGCGCAAAGCCGTCGACGTGAAAGCCCATGACGCCGGCGACGTTCTCGCAAAGATTGTCACGGCCTTCGCGGCACGCGGGGCAGGTGCCGCAGGTGAGCGCGCCGTACATCACGACCGGCTGGCCCGCCTTGAAACGGGTGACGCCGGGACCGATCGCGGCAATCTCGCCGGATGCTTCCGCGCCGACCACGAGCGGCAGCTTTCGCTTGGCGAAAGCCATGCCACGGTAACCCCAGACATCGATGTGATTGAGCGCGACCGCGTTGACGCGAATCTGCACCTCGCCCGCGCCGGGAGGCGGCGGCGGCGGCACGTCAGCGATCGTGAGCTGACGGTCGGCAACGAGGGTAAGGGCGCGCATCAGGCCTGATCTCCAGAAGAATGTTGTCGGCGCATGGCCTTGATCTTGCCAAGGGTGATGCGATCAGGCCGTGGCTATCGCCGGTTCAGGCGATGGCGTCAACCGGTTGAAAACCGGAACCGGAAGCCGGTTCAGGCCGGCTCGCGCATGAGGATCAGCGTCGCGTTCTGGCCGCCGAAGCCGAACGAATTCGACATGACGGCAGTGACCTTCGCATCGCGCGCCTTGTTCGGCACGACGTCGAACGGGATCGCCGGATCGGGGACCTCGTAGTTGATCGTCGGCGGGATGCGCTGATGCTCGAGCGTCAGGAACGAGAAGATCGCCTCGACTGCGCCTGCCGCCGAGATCGTATGCCCGACCATCGACTTGTTCGAGGACACCGGAACCTTGCCGGCGTAGTCGCCGAGCACGGCGGCAATACCAAGATACTCCATCTTGTCGTTCTCGGGCGTGCCGGTGCCGTGCGCGTTGATGTAGTCGATCTGCTCCGGCGCGAGGCTCGCATCGGCGAGCGCGTTGCGGATGCAGCCGATGATCGGCTTTCCGTCGGGGCTCGACCGCGTGCGATGAAACGAGTCAGCCAGTTCGCCGCAACCGGCGACGACGCCAAGAATCTTCGCGCCGCGCGCGGTCGCGGACTCAAGGCTTTCCAGTACCAGCGCGCCGGCGCCTTCCGCCATGACGAAGCCGTCACGGTTCTTCGAGAACGGACGCGCCGCCGCCTGCGGCGGATCGTTCTGAGTGGACAGCGCGGACAGCAGCGAGAAGCGGATCAGGCACTCGGCGCTCACCGAGCCGTCGGTGCCGACGCAGAGCGCGGCATCGGTCTCGCCGCGGCGGATGGCCTCGACGCCGAGCTGGATCGCGGTCGCGCCCGAAGCGCAGGCCGTTGAGAGCGAGATCGGCGAGCCCTTGGTGCCAAAAGTATCGGCAAGCGTATCGGCGACCGATCCCATGCTGAAGCGGCGATGATAGTTGGTATAACGGCCGCCGCCGCTGCGCTTCAGAATGTTGTCATAGTTGATATCAGTATCGCCTGCGGCCGCACTGGCGCGGGCGAGTTCGTTGCGGGCATGCCATTCGATCTCGATCGGCGCGACGGCGAGAAACAATGGGCCCGGGAAGTCGCCCTTGCTGCCGATATTGGCCTGCGCGATCGCTTCCTCGGTCGCCATGTCGGCGAGGCGCTCGGTCAGCGCCACCGACGACATCGGATCGACCGGGATGAAGTCGACGGTGCCAGCCATGGTGGTCTTCAGGCCTTCGGTCGAGAACCGCGTGATGGTGCGAATGCCCGATTCACCCGTGACCAGCTTCGACCAGTTGTCCGACTTGCCGGCGCCGAGCGAGGTGACGATGCCCATGCCCGTCACAACGACGATGGGGCGTCCGGAAGCGTCGCGCGTTGCGGTCATCGTGTTCCTCCGTTGTCCGCCTAGCCGGCCGCTTCGACGAGCGCCATGCCTTCGCCGCTCCAGTGGCTGGCGCCGATCACGACAATCTGGGACGGGGGAGCGGTCATTTCAATCTCCAGCCCGGTCGGATCGTTAGCCGGATAGAGTGCGCCTTTGGAAATTGACAGGGCCGCGAGCGCGATCCCGAGCGGAAACTGGGCTTCCACGGTGTGGCCGAAGGCTGTCCCGCTGGCGCGGATCGGCACGGTGCAATGCTTGTCGAGGAAGGCCCGCTCCTCGGCGGTGGCCGGGTGGGCGCCGCTCGCGCCCGTCACGATCGCTGTATTTGGAGACGAAGCCCCGATCTGTGACCAGAGCGTATCCAGCGTCGATGTGATCGGGCCGCGGTCACGCCGGGTGCGATCGGTCACGACTTTTGTCAGGCGGGCATAGGGTTTGGCACCGCGCGCGAGCGCATGCTCCTTCGATTCGATCACAAGAAAGACGCCGGCCGAGGCGAGCGCAAAGCCGCCGCCCTCGCGCGCCCACACCGGCGCGTAGGCGTCCTTGAGATTGTAGTCGCCGAACTCGAACAGCATCAGCATGTCCTTGCGTTCGCCGTTGTGAGCCGAGCCGATCAGCGCGATGTCGCTTTGCCCCGCCATGATCCGGGTCAGCGCGACCTTGGCCGCGTCCGCGCCCGCGCTTTCCGCGCCCATGAACGTTCGCGATGATCCGGTCACGCCATGAACGATGGCGATGTTGCCTGCGAGCAGGTTCGACAACTGGGCGAGGAACAGCGTCGGCCGCAGATCGCTCATCAGCCGTTCGTTGAAGAAGCCGGGAGGAGCGTTGCCGCGCGCTTCGGCGGTCATGATCGTGCTGTCGACGGCGAGGTCGCGGTCGCCGCCGCTGGCCGCCACCACCATGTCCATACGCGACAGGATATCCTGATTGCCCTTCACGCCGGCGGAATCGAGGGCGAGCCCCGCGGCATAGACGCCGATCCGCTGCCAGGTTTCCATCTGGCGCTGGTCGCCCTTCTTGGGGATCTGCAGGTCGTAGTTCAGCTTGGCGATCGGATGCACGACGTAGGGGGCGAACGTCGTCGTATCGACGTTGACGGTCTTCGCCTGCAAGGCGTCCCAGTGGGCGTCGAGCCCTTCGCCGAGCGAACTGACGAGGCCGATGCCGGTGATCCAGGCTTCACGCTCACTCATGGTTCATTGCCTGCAAAGGAAACCCGATCCGCTTCGCCACCGCGTCCATGTGACCGCGCATGTTCGGGTTGGGGAACGGCGCATGCCGGAAGGTCAGCGTTGCGTTGCATACGGTCTTTCCGTCGACGCCGATCTTGGCGTCGGTGACGGCGAAGCCGGAGCCTTCGTGCACAACATTGGCGTGGATGAGAAGCGATGTGCCCGGCGTGACGAAGGTTCGCATCTTGGCTTCCTTCACCGCCGCGAGGAACGGCATTCGCTGGAATTCAAGCATGCCGATCAGCAGCCAGCCTGACGCCTGCGCCATCGCCTCGATCAGCAGGACGCCAGGCATCAATGGGTGACCGGGGAAATGGCCCTCGAAGATCGTGCTCTCGCGCGGCACGTTGGCTTCGACCGCAATCGTCCGTGCCGCGATATCGATGGCGGCGATGCGGTCGATCAGGTGAAAATACTCGAGGTGCATGGTCCCGGGCGTTACGCGCCCTTGGCCGCAACCAGCTCGTCAATGCGAGCGGCGAGATTCTTCAGGACGAAGTATTGCTCGGTGGTTGCCTTGCCGTCGTTGACTTCCTGGGTCCACTTCTCGAGTGGCAGCTTGATTCCGAACGCCTTGTCGATGGCAAAGGCGATGTCGAGGAAGTCGAGGCTGTCGATTCCGAGATCGTCGATCGCGTGGCTTTCCGGCGTGATCGTGTCGCGCGGGATATCGCATGTTTCCGCGATGATCGAAGCGATCTGATCGAATGTGGATGACATTGATAAGCCTTTGATTTTTTGGCTGTATTTGCGCCAAACGGCGGGCAGGAATGAAAGCCGCCGGGTTCCCCGTAAGATGTCGAAAGCCCGTATAACGGAGCACCGCCCGGAGTTCAATGGCGGCCCGGCCGAGTCCCGGGATAAGCCTTTGGATGCAAGCCCTTGGGGTTCTCCCGCGGCCGGGCGGCGAATCAGGATTTCGGCGCGGACACGTGGGCGCAATCCTTGCGGCCCATCAGCACGCAATCCTGGGTGCTGCGCAGATCGGCGATCTTGATGGCCAGCCAGATGCCGGTGGCGACCAGGATGGCCGTGAACACGGCTGCCACCGCGTTCGTCAGCATCCGGTGGCGGTAGTCATCGGGCTGGGCCGGCGAATGCTCGAACTGCGACAGGTCGCTCGCCGCGTGTCCCGGCACCGTCGCCTTCCGCTGCGGCGGATGCGCGGAGGTTCGCGGCCTGAACTTCAGGACCTGATGCTCACCACCATCGAGAACGGGCCGGCCGGTCTTCATGCGTCATGATTTTCCGCGCGATCGGATTGTCAGACTAACACATCGGCAGGAGGGGCAACAGCGCAGCTCGGCGGGTTCCGGAGTGTCCTACTTCGGCACGCGCCCCATCAGATAGAACTCGTCGTTCGGCCGCATTTCGGAAACGCTCGCCATGCGATTGGACAGCGCAAAGAAAGCTGCAATCGCGGCGATGTCCCAGATATCATCGTCGCTGAAGCCATGCTCGTGCAGCGCCTTGAAGTCTTGCGTCGAAGTCGACTGCGAATCCGTCGCGACCTTCACGGCGAAATCGAGCATCGCTTTCTGCCGCAGCGTGATGTCAGCCTTGCGGTAGTTGCTGGCGATCTGGTCGGCGATCTGCGGATTCTTGGCGCGGATGCGCAGGATCGCGCCGTGCGACACGATGCAATAGTGGCATTGATTGGCAGCGCTGGTCGCAACGACGATCATCTCGCGCTCGGCCTTGGTCAGCCCCGAATCTTTTTCCATCAGCGCGTCGTTGTAGGCGAAGAACGCACGGAATTCGTCCGGCCGCCATGCCAGAGCGAGAAAGACGTTCGGCACGAAACCCGACTTTTCCTGGACCGCCAGAATGCGTTCGCGCATGTCCTGCGGCAGCTTGTCGATAGCGGGGACCGGAAAACGGCTGATGGGCTGTGGTTGTGACATGGTGATGAATCCCGGCTTGGCATTTGCGGATGATGCCGGACCTTAGCGAAGGGGCAGGCGTGTGCAAGTGCGATAGGCGTTGATGAGCGCTGCGTTTTTCCCGCTCGCTCGAACCAGCCGCCCTGTGCACCGAGAAGTGAGAACGCCGTCGCCGAAGGACCGCTATGGTGCCGCGCAAGTCGCCGCGGAGTCCTGCGGCCAAACCGGCCAGAAGAGCCGGGTCTGCTGCTTATCCGGATAAGGTCGCGGCAAAGGGGTGTGGCGCCTATCATGCCAACGAGCAACATTGGAGGAAATGCAATGAATACGACACGACGGGAGCTTCTTGGATCGGCGGTTGTAGCGGGCGCTGCGATGGCCACGCTGCCAGCGTCGGCGCAAACGCCATCAGCCGCAAGTGCTCCGGCCAAGCAGGCTCCGGGATTCTATCGCTTCAAGGTGGGCGATGCCGAGGTCACCGTGCTCCATGACGGATACGTGGCGCGCAAGTCCGAGGGGATGGCGAAGAACGTGCCGCAGGCCGATATCGACGCCGCGCTGAGAAGCGCGTTCATCGATCCCAACAACATCGAGAACGTTTACAACATCACGCATGTGAAAATCGGCAGCCGGTCGATCCTGATCGACGGCGGCTTCGCGGATAACGGCGCGCCGACGACGGGACAAATCGCGGCGAACATGGCTGCGGCCGGCATCGATGCGGCATCGATCGACACGATTCTCGTGACCCATTTTCATCCCGACCATATCAACGGTATCCGCAAGAAAGCCGGAACCGTCACTTATCCGAAGGCGCAGATTCTGGTTCCGGCCGCCGAGTGGAATCACTGGATGGACGATGGGCGCATGACGCAGACACCAGAGGCGCAGCGCGGCATCTTCAACCTGTCGCGCCGCGTGTTCGGACCGAACGCAGGCGACGTGAAGCGCTTCGAGGCCAACACGGAGGTTGCGCCCGGCATCACCGCGATCGCAACGCCCGGTCACACGCCGGGGCATACCGCCTTCGTGGTCGCGTCGGGCAATGCCAAGGTGATCGTGCAGGGCGACGTGAGCGGTATCGCATCCGTGTTCGTCCGCAATCCGGGCTGGCACTCCAGTTTCGACATGGATGCGGCGATGGCGGAAGCGACGCGGCGCAAGCTGTACGACATGGCGGCGGCCGAGCGCATGCCGATCATCGGCTATCACTTCCCGTTCCCGGCGATGGGATACATCGCCAAGGACGGCAACGGTTATCGCCTCGAACTGGCGCAGTGGCGTTCCGCCATCTGATCGTCGGCGTGTTCGACCGCGCGCTGCATGATGTCGTGCAGCGCGCGTTTCTTTGTGGAGTTAGCGCAGCGGCTTCTTCAGCAGCGAGAAGCGATCGGGATCGAGGCCGAGCGAGGGCTGCAGCATCGGCGATTCCGTCTGCCGGACCGGCGGCGGTGCGGGTGGAGGCGGCGGCGCCGATCCGCCGAGCGGCGTGAAGCCGCCAGGTGCGCCGCCGGGCGACAGGCCGGGCCGGGCGAGCGGCCGCTCGGCAAAACCCGGATCGTTGGGGATATCGCGGTGCGTGGTTGCGCCGCGCCAGCGCTCCAGCACCGACGTAACAAAGTGCATGTCGTGCGTGCCGCCGGTGACGGGCGAGGTCGCGATCGTCGCTTCGCTGCGCGGCAGCTGATGCGCGGGCACTTCCTTGAAACGCAGGCGGGTCGGCAGCGCCACGCCCTCGCCGAAGGCGAGCACTTCGCGCGTGCCGAGTGAGGGAACGAACGACAGCAGGTTGGCGGCAGCGTCCGACACGGCGGAGCGCAGCAGCGCCTGGTCGCGGTCGTTGGCGAGACGCATCGCGAACAGCGTGTTGCACTGGGAAATGATGGTGGAATCCAGTTCGGCCGGGCGCTGCGTGACGAGGCCGAGATAGACACCGTACTTGCGGCCTTCCTTGGCGATGCGGGAGATCGCCTTGCGGGTCGGACCGAAGCCGATGTTGCGGTCCGCCGAAGCGTAGCGATGCGCTTCCTCGCAGACGAACAGCAGTGGCGAGGCGCCGTCGCTCCACAGACCGAAATCGAACGCCATGCGGCAAAGAACGGAGACGACCGAGTCGATGACTTCAGACGGGAAGCCGGCAAGTTGCATCACCGTCATCGGCCGCCCGTTGGCGGGAATCCGAAACAGGGTGCTGATCACCTCCGCCATGGTGTCGCCGCCGACGTTGGCGTTGTCGAACATGAAGGCGTAGCGCGGATCGTTCTTGACGGTGTCGATGCGCGAGATCAGGCGATGATAGACGATGCGCGACGAGCGGTTTTCGAGTTTGCCCATGCGCTCGTCGATCTGCGAGATCATGTCGACGAGGCGATAGGGCACCGGCGTATCGGCGGTGAAGCCGCTGGCGCGCGCATCGAGCTTCTTCAGGCCGACGCGATCGGAACTCTGGTACTGGGTGTACATCGTCTTCGCGAGGGGAATGACCTCGGTCAGAATGTCGAGTTCTTCCGCGACGCCCGGACGTCCGCCGAACAGCACGTCAACGATTTCCTCGAAGTTGAACAACCAGAACGGCAGCTTCAGGTTACGCGGGTTCAAGACCTGCGCGCGGTTGCCGAAGCAGCGCCCGTATTCGTTGTGCACGTCGAGCAGGAAGATACGCAGGTTCGGCCGCGACTTCAGGATTTCGTTGATCAAGAGCGACACGCCGGTCGATTTGCCGACGCCGGTCGAGCCGAGCACGGCGAAGTGCTTGCTCAGCATATCCTCGATGTTGACATACGCCGTGACCGAGCTGTCCTGCTGCAACTGGCCGACGTTGATCTGGTCGGACTGCGCCGGCGCGTAGACGGTGCGCAGTTCTTCGTTCGTGATCAGTCCGGCCTCGTCGCCGATCGTCGGATATCCGGTGACGCCGCGCTGGAAGCGCGGGCCTGCCGCCGTCCTGTTGATCTCGCCAAGCAGATCGACCGACAGCACGGCGACGTACTCGTCACCGGACGGGACCTGCTCGCACGAGACTTCGGTGATCATCGCGATGATGGTCGACGCGACGCAGTGGATGGTGACGAAGCGGCCGACGGTTGCCCGCGCTTCCGACTGGGTCATCCTCGCCGTGGCCAGCAAGCCGATGCGCGCGAGCGAACCGCGCACGGAAATGACACGTCCGAACTGTGCGGGAGAGGGGGTGCCGATCATTGATAAGGTGCCGCCAATGCTGTGGTTTCCCGCCAATATCGGCGGTGTTGCTGGACAAACTGTTAAGCGAGCCGAAGGGAGTTTTTGCGCGCTATGGGTGCGAGCAGGAAATTTGCCCGTTTGCGGCGATGCCGGCGCATTTTGTTTCGCTGTACGGAATAAATATGGGCGGAAGGGGGAACGGCTGGCGGACATCCGCAGGGGGTCTGCGCGCGTGGTTCTGGCCGGGGAAGCGCCCGCGAGCGGCCGAAAAGTTACCCGCCGCGTCGCCTCAATGGCTTGCCAAATCCGTCAGGCGGCGGATAGAAGGGCGCAGCGATGATCGAGCGGTGTCCCACTGCTTAGATGGTCGGAATCTTATGAATTCCCTGCCCGTTAGGGCGCTCTCGGGAATTTTGGGGAATGGTGTAACGGTAGCACAACAGACTCTGACTCTGTTTGTCTTGGTTCGAATCCAGGTTCCCCAGCCACGTTCGCCTGATCTTGCGGATCAGGTCGTTGCCAAGGTCGCTCTGAGCCTTAAGCAGTCATTGTGTGCTGTGAGGTCTGTGTGATCGAGAAGGATCTGATCTTCGATCTCGGATTGTACGAGGGCCAAGACAGCCGGTTTTATCTTGATAAAGGCTTCCGCGTTGTCGCCGTCGAGGCTCATCCTGAATACGCTCGATTGGCGAGGAAAGCTTTCGCGCGGGAGATAAATGAGCAACGCTTCCGGCTGGTCGAACGCGCTGTTTGGATCGACGAGGACAGGACTATTACGTTTCACATGCAAGGCGCACAGAGCAGCGCCTTTAAGGAAGCGGCTGATCTCAACGGACCGAGCACGCCTGTCGAGTGCCGAACGACGACGCTAAACCAGCTCATTCGCGCCCACGGTACGCCGTACTATCTCAAGGTCGATATAGAAGGGGCTGACCAAATCGTTGTTGATCAGCTTCACGCGCTCGGCCGTAAGCCGCCGTATCTGTCGATCGAGACGGATCAGCCGCGCGCCATATCCGATTTGGCGGCGCTCGGTTACTCGCAATTTCAGATCGTCAATCAAGAGTATCACTGGACGACCCGCGAGCCCTATCCCGCGCGCGAAGGGAGCCGGGCTGGGACGAAGCTTGATGGCAATTTCACAGGCCTCTTTGGCCGCGAACTGGATCCTCGCTTCTGGCTGTCCGCCGACGCCGCCATCATGGAGTTGCAGAAGCGAGCGGATATTTTGAGATCCGGCTGGATGCGTAAGCAACTCTACAGGCGGTACGGCAAGGCAACGGGCCGCCGCTGGCTTGTTCCTCAGGGCTGGACGGACGTTCACGCGCGACTGGTCTGAGGGCGGTTGCGATTGCCTTCATGGCGTTCTCGATAGGCAATCGCCCGATGAGCCTGCAAAGTCCCGCGCGCGTACCGTGCTCCCGGATCCCGTAAAGTCCTAGGCCCCCCCGGCCCGCAAGCGCATTTCGTTGCTGGGTTTGATATCCAGCGAGCGGCTGTAGACTGCGATTGCCGTCAACAGCACAACGGTCAGCACGCCGAACAGCGCGTGATACGCGGATTCCGTGCGCGCGCCGTCCGCCAGCGGTTCGTATGCGCCGAGAATGACGCCCGACAGCGTTTGCATGCAGGCGACGCCGAGCATGACGGCGGTGTTCATGGTCGCCATGCCGCGTCCGATCAGCCGGTCCGGAAAAATGCCGCGGCCGTGCGTCAGCACCATCGTGCTGGTCGCGCTCAGAAAGCCGATGCTGATGATGGCGGCGACCGGCAGCCACAGCGGCGGTTGCGCCGCGATCGCCAGCGTCGCGATGAGGGCAGCGATCGCCAGGTTGCCGCCCATCGCGATCTTCTTGCGCGTATCCAGCAGACGATCCAGCGGCCCGAACACGAGCATCCCGATCTGATACGCGATGACGGCGGTGAGCAGCACATTGCCGGCGGCGATCGGACTGAGGCCGTGGACTTCCCGCAGGTACGGACCGCCCCACAGGCCCTGAATGGTGAACGTGCAGGCGTAGCTGCAGAAGTTCAGCACCAGAATGGGCCAGAGCCGCCGGTTTCTCAGTACCTCCATCAATCCCTGCACCATCTGGCGCGGCGGCTCGGGCGTGCGTTCGAGAAACGGATGGCCGGGCGGGGCGTCGCGAACCACGAGCCATACGGCGATCGCAGCGAGTGCGATGAAAACAACGGCCACGCCGAACACCGCGCGCCAGCCCACTGCTTCTGTGGCCCAGGCGAGCGGCGTTGTCGCGATCAAGTTGCCGAGCAGGCCGATCGACAGAACCATCCCGGCGAGGGTGGAGAAGCGGTCCGGCGGAAACCAGCGCGTGATGACCACCATCGAGCCGATCAGCATGGCGCCGAAGCCGGCCCCCATCAGCGCCCGGCCGGTCAGCAGGATCGGCCAGGTCGGTGCGAGGGTGAAGATGAGGCAGCCGATGGTGGCGAGGATCAGCATTCCGGTCACGGTGCGGCGCGGACCGTAGTGATCGAAGAAGAAACCGCACGGGATCTGCATCGCCGCGAAGCCGAAGAAGAAGGCGCCGGTGAGGGCACCCAGCGCCTCCGGTCCGATGCCGAGCTCGCGCATCAGGTCGAGCCCGATGGTGACGTTGGAGGCGCGGGCAAAGTGGCTCGCGACATAGGCCGTGGCCAGGGTCGCGACGATGATGAGGCCCCGGCGGTGGGGGAAGGTGCGCCGCGCGGTGGGCTGCATCGCTGAGGGGGTTCCGGCTTCTTCTTATGACTTTGGCAGGTGGTACCACGCGGCGAGATCGTCCAGCAATGACCCGGGCGGGAATGGACCTGCTATCCGTTCAGGTCGACGACGCTGTCGCCGGACACGGCGTCGGTTACGCCAAGGCCATTGCCGAGTTCCTCAAGCGTGTCGCGAAACGTGTTGAGCGTCGCGATCATGTTGGGGCGCGCGCCGCTCAGGGCAGCTTGATCGGCCCACTCGCAGACGAGGCAGTAAGATCTGTCGCCGGTCTTGAAAATCTGGCCTTTGACAAGGCCCGGCCATTTCGCCTTGCCATTGCGGTGAGCGTCGAGGAAATCGGCGTCCCGGCCGGGCTTGGTGCGGAAACGGACCACGCTGAATGTCGTCATAATAGATGCTCCGGCAATAAATCAGGTCCAATGCGCGATGTGTTATGTCAGGCTAGCTCTATCGTTAGAGCGTGTAAATGCGATCGCTGGCCAGACGGAACGTCATGCCCGCGGGGGCAGCTTCGGGATCGTCGCAACGGGTTTGACATATGACTTCGGAAGTTCAGTTCGATCAGCTTGTGTCGTGGGTCACCGAGGCCGGCCTGACCGGCCAGAGCGAAGCGGCGCTGCTGCAAGGATTTTGCGAGCGCGCGCGGGCTGCGGGCATCCCGGTCGATCGGGTCAACGTGTTCATCGACACCCTGCATCCGGTGCACGAGGGCCGCCTTTTCGCCTGGACCAGCAGTGCATCGATTCAACCCGAGAAGCCCTACGGCCGCACGGCGCGGGTCATCCCCAAAACCGCCAACCCCGACTCCGGCAGGTGGCGCAAGAGCCCGTTTCCCGCCGACATGTGGCGTCAGAGCCCGTTCTACCGGCTGCGCGAGGACGGCGCGTCGATGCTGCGCCGCCGCCTGACGTTGCCGGCACTCGACGAGTTCGGCATCTTCCCCGACCTGCATGCGGAAGGACATACCGACTACGTCGCTATCGTGAACTACTTCGCCGAAGCGGGCAGCATTGCCGACATGGATTGCCTTTATTCGTCATGGGCGACGAAGAGCGCGAACGCATTCACGGATTCGCACATCGCAATGCTCCAGCGATTGCTGCCGTTTCTCGCGCTTGCGATCAAATCAGTGTCGCTGGCGCGGATGACCGAAACGCTGATGCAAACCTATCTCGGGCGCGACGCCGCACGCCGTGTGCTAAGCGGCGGCATCATGCGCGGCGTGTCGGATACCATCGATGCGGTGGTGTGGTTCAGCGACCTGCGCGGCTTCACGCGCATCACCGACACCATGCCGGCGCATGTCATTCCGCTGCTGAGCGAATATGCCGACGTCGTGGTCTCCGCGATCCACGAGCATGGTGGCGACGTGCTGAAGTTCGTCGGCGACGGAACGCTCGCCATCTTCACCGGCGGTGACCGGCGGCAGGCCTGCGCGGCGGCGCTCGACGCCAGCATTACGGCTCAGCAAAATGTCCGCAGCGTCAACGAGCGGCGCGGAGCCGAAGGTTTGCCGGTGACGGACATGTATCTCGGGCTTCACGTCGGCGAAATGTTCTACGGCAACATCGGCAGCGAGGACCGGCTGGACTTCACGGTGATCGGCCCGGCCGTCAACGAGGTCAGCCGCATCGCCGCCCTGTGCCGCTCGATCGAACAGCCAGTGCTGGTATCGAATGCGTTTGCCGAGGTCGGCAACAACAAGGGACGGCTCGTGTCGGTGGGACGATACGCCTTGCGGGGCGTCGGGCGTCCGCAGGAGCTGTTCGCGCTCGATCCGGCAGTTTTGGCTCAAGCCTGACGGGTCAGGCCGGCCAGCTTGCGGGTCAGCGCTCCATCCGGCTTCCAGATTTCGTCCAGGATCGAGAAATGATGATGGCCCGGCAGAACGTCAAGGCTCGCCGGCGCGCCGAGCTTCTGTGCGGCTTCGCAGAAATCGCGGGACTGCCGGATCAGTTCCGCCAGTTCGTTTCCGCCGACAGCGAGGCATTGCGGCGTCTGGCTCGGCTTCAGGACGCGCTGCGGGCTCAGCGCTCCGATCTCGCCGCGGGAGAGGTGAAGCGGCGCATTGATATAGCTCAGCGCAATCGGCTCCAGATCGAAAATTCCGCTGATGGGGAGAGTGCCCTTGACGCCGGGCTCGTCCGCGACCATTGCGGCAAGGTGCCCGCCCGCCGACCAGCCGCCGGCGAAAATCCGTCCGTTTCCGAACCGTCCGGCGCTTGCATGCAGGAACGCGACGGCTTGCCGAACCTCGGCGACGATATCCGTCAGCCTCGCGTCCGGAGCGAGCGTATAGCCGATGGTCGCGACGTCGATCCCGTGCGCGATCGGACCGTTTGCCACGAACGAGAACAGGTCCTTGGCGTTGCGTTGCCAGTAACCGCCGTGGATGAACGCAAATACGGGCGCGTCGGCGCTCCCGCATGGAAAATAGTCGATCCGGGTGCGCGCTTTGGGGCCGTAGGGAATGTCGAGCTGTGCGCCGGCGGCGGAACGGATCGGTGAACTCCGTTCACGCCATGTGTCGAGCCACACGGGATGATCAGGGACCGCCGCGCTGTTGTTGTATGCGGCGTCGAGCGTCGCCTGATCCATTCCGCGATAGACCGGTGGCGGTGGAGATACGTCCGTCATGCGTGAATGACCGGTGTGGAGCGACCACGGTTACTTGTCGTTCGTCTTGATCATCGGCCCGTACTTTTTTTCAAGCTGGCGTTGCAGGAACGCCCAGTAGGATGAGGGCCTGAAGCGCTGGAGCAGATCCATGAAACGGGCATCGTTGCCGATCAGGATGCGCTTCTCGTTCTTCTCGATGCCGCGAATGATGCGCTCGGCTGCACCGGTTGGTGTGGTCTTGGCCATTTCGGTGAACCGGTCGATCGTTGTCGAGCGCCGCGTATTGTCGGTGATCGACGCGCCCATCGTCGCATTGTGCACGATCCGCGTCGCAACACCGCCGGGGTGCACCACCGACAGCCGCACCGGACTCTTGTTCAGTTCCAGTTCATGCCGCAGGCTTTCGGAAAATCCGCGCACCGCGAACTTGGCCGCCGTGTAGGCGGTCTGGCCCGGCGGGGCGATGATGCCGTAGATGCTCGAAACATTGACGATGTGCGCTTCGCGCTGGCGCTGAAGCTGCGGCAGGAAAGCCCGCACGCCGTGCACGACACCCCAGAAGTTGATTCCCATCAGCGTTTCGATCTGCTGCTGGCTGATCTCGTGAAACTGGCCGAGCAGCGCGATGCCGGCATTGTTGATCAGGATGTTGAGGTTGGGGTGGCTGTGGGCGACAGCTTTGGAAAAATCCTCGATCTGGCCGGGGTCGCTGACGTCGGTGCGATGGACCGAGACGTTGCGCGAGTACTTCGCCTTGACTTGCGACGCCGTGTCCTTGAGGCCGCCCTCGTCGCGATCGGCGAGGGCGAGGTCGCAGCCGCGCGCCGCCAGTTCGAGTGCCAGCGCCTGGCCAATACCGCTGGCTGCGCCAGTGATGGCGGCCGCCGATCCGCTAATCTGTGTCATGCAATCCCGTCCAGTGAAGATCGCAGATCAATCCACGCGACAGCGGCTTGGTCAAGCGCGGGCATGCTGCGGTGCAGCTTGCAGCGGGTCTCAGGCTTTCAGCGGAAGGTGCCGGATAACGGCAAATCGCGCAGCTGGATGATCCTGCTTCAGCAATGCCAGAC
The DNA here is from genome assembly GCA_049323835.1 of Pseudomonadota bacterium. Taxonomy (GTDB): domain Bacteria; phylum Pseudomonadota; class Alphaproteobacteria; order Rhizobiales; family Xanthobacteraceae; genus SG-bin9. The sequence continues at coordinate 34,944 of JBMOOJ010000004.1, forward strand.
GATCGATGGCGAGCGACCGCTGGTCCAACCCGGCGAATCGCAACGCCAGCAAGTCCGCGATCTGCTGCGGCTCGCCGGCGATCCGGCCGGTGAGGCTCATGTGAAAAAAGAACTCCTCGAACACGTAAGGATAACCCCAGCGATCGAGCAGGGCGATCTGGTTGCCGGTGAGCCTCGATGCCAGCCGGCGTTCGCGGTCCTTCGCCGTCAGCGGCGCGCGAAACGATTCGAACTCGGTCACGCAGGCATCGGCGAGGGCTGTGAGATCGGGATTCGGCGCATCGTTGACGATCGCGACGAACTGCCGGAGCAGCTTCACCACGGGAACGACGACGGGAATGGCGCGCGGCGACGCGGCGAACTGTTCGAACGCGGCGATCAGGGCAGCCTCACTGGCGCCCGGCGCGAGGGAGAATGGCGCCTTGAGCGTCGCGTGAAAACCGTAGCGGCGCGGATCGCCGGTGAGCGCGTGCCAGTCCGGAACGGCGTCGATCAGCGCCGGTGGCTGGGCGACATCGGCCTGTCCTAGCGTATCGTAGCCGAGCAGAGCCGCACCGAAGCGATAGAGTGTGCTATCGGCGGCGGGAACAAAGTAGATCGCGTAGCGCGGCTGATCGGACATGCGGGTTGCGGTGTGATCCGGCTCTCAGGCGGCGGCGATGCTTTGCGAAGCGGCGATTGTCCGCTGCACGCGGCCGATGTCGGTCAGATGAACGATGCGGCCCGCGGCGATCACGGCAACGACGCGCGGACGCAGTGCTTGGGTTGGATCGACGAGGATCATGTCGGCGCGTGCGCCCTCGGTGATGCGGCCGCGGTCGGTCAGGCCGGCGGCGCGTGCGGGCATTTCGGAGATCAGCGACCAGGCGCGGCCAAGCGGAAGAACGTTATCCGCAGCAAGCCGGAACGCGGCCAGAAGCTGGGACGGATAGTAGTAGTCGGATGCGAGCACCGAGCAGAGACCTTGCGCGATCATGTCGGCGGCCCTGGTCCAGCCGGTATGGCTGCTGCCGCGCACCACGTTCGGTGCGCCGAACACGATGTGCTCGCCGGCTTGCGCCGCTTCCTGCGCTGTCGGGACGTTGATCGGAAACTCCGCGATGGCCACGCCCATCGCGCGATAGGCGCGCCGCATCTCCGGCGTGCTGTCGTCGTGCGAGAGCATCGGCGTCTTGCTGGCGACGCCGGCTGCCGCGAGGCGTGCGATCGAATCCGGCACGTCGCTCTCGCGCGCGGCAACCTGTTTGACGAGTTCATCGAACTCCGCCGCGTTCAAGCCAGCGCGTTCGGCCATCTGCGCGCGCTTCTGCGGCCGGGTCATGTCGGCGGCGATCGAACTCATGTGATCGTTGAAGGCAAGCAGATCGATGCGTCCGGCCTGAAGCCATTCGGCGATCGTGTCTTCGGCATCGAGATTGTAGGTTTCCTGCCGGAGGTGAAAACGTGTGTCGGCGGCGAGGTGAGGGCGTTGCGTCTCGATCGCGTCGATCAGCTTGCGCGCGTTTTCCGCGCCGCGCAGCCCCGGCTCCCACGACCACGTTGTGGCGTGAAAGACGGTGGTGATGCCATTGGCGATTGCCTGACGGTCGCTGTCGGCGAGCGCGACGTCGATCGGAAAGCCGACGCCCGGGCGTGGCATCATCTGCCGCTCGAACGCATCGCCGTGCAGATCGACGATGCCGGGCAGGACCAGCAGACTTTCCGCGTCGATCTGAACCCTTGCGCGCGCGGGCGCCGCCTGCACGGCGGATATCACCTTGCCGTCGGTGGCGACGGACGTTTCCACGAGTTCATGATCAATCAGCGTGCGGCCGCCGCGGATGACAATATCGGTCATGATCTGAAGAGCCTTCGGCTGTTGAGAACTTAGACGGAAACGCGCGCGCTCTCGCGTTTCGCGGCTTCGTGCTTGGCGACGAAATCCTCGATAGCGAGATTGCGGAAATCGGGCAAGGCACGGCGCAGTTCGTCATGGCTCCAGTCCCACCAGCGCAGAGCGACGAGTTTCTCCTCGATCGCCTCCGTGAATCGCCGCCGGATGATCCGCGCCGGATTGCCGGCGACGATCGTGTAGGCAGGTACGTCCCTGGTGACGATGGCGCCGGCGGCGACCACCGCGCCGATGCCGATGTTGCGGCCCGGCAGGATGATCGCGCCGTGACCGATCCAGACGTCGTGGCCGATATTGACGTGATGCGCGCGGCGCCACTCGAAGAAGGGCTCGTCGTCAGGCTCGCCCGGGAAGTAGGCACTGGCGCGGTAGGTGAAGTGCGACTGCGTGGCGCGCTGCATCGGGTGGTTACCGGGATTGATGCGCGTCATCGCCGCGATGGAACAGAACTTGCCAATGGTCGCGTAGGCGATCTGGCTGTCGTTCACGACATAGGAGTAGTCATCCATCGTCACTTCGACAAGCGATGTCCGCGCACCCACCTCGCCGTAGACGCCGACCGTGGACGATTGCAGATGCGCGGAAGGGTCGATCAGGGGGGTCGGCGAAAGACGTTTGGCGCCCATGTGGATTCGTTCCGGTAAGAGGTGTTGCACGTATGGCGATGTCACGAGGGTCGTGCGGCCGTACAGTCTTCGCCGAATGACTATGACATTCGAGTTGCACGTTCATGACAGTCTGCATCCATCTGCCGAGCCGGCTCCGCTTCCCATCATCGGCCCGCGCAGTCACTGATTCTCGACGACGAACTGCACCCGTTCCGCGGCGAAGCGCGCGCGGCTCGTTAGCAGCGGCGATCCGTCCTGTTCCGTATCGATGCTGTCGACCAGCAGTACCGGGCCGCCGATCGCCAGATCGAGGTGGGCCGCATCCGCAGCATCGACGATGGATGCGGTGATGCTGGTCCAGCCGCGGCGATAGTCGCGGATGCCGTAATGCGAGAGCAGGCGGGTCATCGAGTCGTGCTTCGCGTAGACCTTGCCCGCGTCGGGGAAGCGTTCGGCATCCATCCAGGTGGTGCCGATGCGGAGCGGAACCTTGCCGGCGAAGCGCAGCGCGTCGATCCGCACAAGCGGCGCACCGGTCTTCAGGTCGAGCCGCTTCGCGAGCTCAGGGGCCGCATTCTCGACCGATGTACTGAGCAGCTTGCCGCGCGCCTCGTGGCCGCCCGCGCCGACGATCTCCGAGAACCGCGTCCGGGAGCGCAGCGGGTAGGCGATCTTGCGCGCTTCGACATAGGTGCCGCTGCCGCGCTCAGCGCGCACGAGGCCGCGCTCGGTGAGAGCCGCGAGCGCCCGGCGCACGGTGTGCCGGTTCACGCGATGGCTTTCCGCGATCTCCATCTCGCCAGGCAGTTTCGCGCCGCTTTCATAACGGCCGTCCACAATGGCGCGTTCGATCGAATCGGCGACGCGCCGCCACAGCGCAACGCCCGAGGACGCATCGTCAGTCTGAGTCATGTCTGAATGCAAACCTCGAATGCCGGCGACGTGTGAATGTCATGAAAGGGTCATTTGCCTCGCCGGTTCAAGTTGTATAGTACAGTAGACAACTTTAGGGAAGCCGCCTCGCGATGACAGAACCCGACACCCATCAGCAACGCCGGCAGGCCGTCATGGCCGTGCTCGTGCATGCGGAGACCGCCGAGCTTGCCGCGCTGCTGGCTGCAACTGGCGCCCCGGCCTACGAGACGCTTCGCGCCCAGCAAGGCCTCGTGATGATGCGCGGCCGGATCGGCGGCGACGGCGCGCCGTTCAACCTCGGCGAGGCCACCGTAGCGCGCGCGGCCGTGCGGCTCGCGAGCGGCGAAGTCGGCTTTGGCTACGCGCTCGGTCGCGACCAGCAGAAGGCGGGGCTGATTGCCGTCTGCGACGCAATGATCCAGTCGCCGGGCCACTGTGATGCCGTGGAGACGCGCATCGTCGCGCCGCTGAGCAAGAAACTTTCGGATGCGCGCGCGCAGCAGGCGGCAAGGACGGCGGCAACGCGCGTCGATTTCTACACCATGGTGCGAGGTGAGGGATGACACGTCTGGCAACCGACCCTGGTGTGGGTTTCGCCGATCCGGTGCTGGCCTCGCAGTCGGTTTTCCGTGGCGTCATGGATGCGCTGGCGCGGCCGGGCTCGATCCAGACCTTGCCTGCAAGCGCTGCTGTCGCCGGTCCGGGAACAATGTCGGCGGGCGTTGCCGCGCTCGTGCTGGCGCTGGCCGATCACGACACGCCGTTCTGGCTCGATGCGGCATTGGCCGCGAGCGGTGAAGCGGCGAACTGGCTACGATTCCATACCGGCGCGCCGCTGGTCGATGACGTCTCGCAGTGTGTGTTTGCACTCATTGGCGATGGCCGGTCGATGCCGCCGCTGGCGCGGTTCGCGCTCGGCAGCGACGAGTATCCGGATCGCTCGGCGACACTGATCGTCCAGGTTGAAACGCTGACGAACGGGCCGCCGCTGGTGCTCAGCGGCCCTGGCATTCGCGGCACGGCGGTCTGCCGGGCGGGTGGGTTGCCGGCCAATATCGCCGAGCAGCTTGCGACCAATCGCACGCTGTTCCCGCGCGGCATCGATCTCGTTCTGGTCAGCGGAACGCAACTGATCTCTATCCCGCGCAGCACGCGCGTCGTGACGCAGGGGGCATAGAAATGTACGTTGCGGTCAAGGGCGGCGAACGCGCCATCGACAACGCGCACACGCTGCTGGCGCACGAACGGCGCGGCGATCCGTCCGTGCCGGAGCTCTCGCTTGAACAGATTTCCGGCCAGCTCGCTCTCGCCGTCGATCGGGTGATGACGGAAGGCTCGCTGTACGATCGCGAGCTCGCAGCGCTCGCCATCAAGCAGGCGCGGGGCGATCTGATCGAGGCGATCTTCCTGCTGCGTGCCTTTCGCGCGACGCTGCCGCGCTTCGGTGCCGCCGAACCGGTCGACACCGCGGCGATGCAGGTGCGCCGGCGCATCTCCTCGACCTTCAAGGATGTTCCGGGCGGGCAAATTCTCGGGCCGACCTTCGACTATACGCACCGCCTGCTCGATCCGTCGCTGATCGCCGGACAGCAGCCGGCCGAGCCAGCGGTCGGCGAGGCCGATCCGGCGCCGATGCCGCGGGTGACCGACATTCTCGGCGCGGATGGGTTGATCGAGAGCGCGCCGGCTGCGGACGAAAGCAAGCCGGTTGGAGACTTGACGCGCGAGCCGTTAAGTTTTCCGGCCGATCGCGATCTGCGCCTGCAAAATCTTGCGCGCGGTGACGAAGGGTTTCTGCTGGCGCTGGGCTATTCGACGCAGCGCGGCTATGGCCGCAGTCATCCGTTCGCCGGTGAAATCCGCCTCGGCGAAGTCGAAGTCGAGTTTTTTGCAGAAGACGCCGGCTTCACCGTGCCGCTCGGCGCGATCACGCTGACCGAGTGTCAGATGGTCAACCAGTTCAAGGGATCAGCGACGGAAGCACCATGCTTCACCCGCGGCTACGGCCTCGCGTTCGGTCACTGCGAACGCAAGGTCATGTCGATGGCGCTGGTCGATCGGTCGTTACGGGCGCGCGAACTCGACGAGGCCGTCCGCGCACCGGCTCAGGACGAAGAATTCGTCATGTCGCATTCGGACAACGTGCAATCGACCGGCTTCGTCGAGCATCTGAAACTGCCGCACTATGTCGATTTCCAGTCGGAACTCGGTCTGTTGCGCAAGCTGCGGGCGGAATTCACCGCGAGCGCATGCGAACCGGCGCCAGAAGCAGGCATGCCCCTACCGGAGGCCGCCGAATGAACGCGCTGACCTACAACTTTGCCTATCTCGACGAGCAGACCAAGCGGATGATCCGCCGCGCGATCCTGAAGGCGATCGCCATTCCCGGCTATCAGGTGCCGTTTGCGAGCCGCGAGATGCCGATGCCGTATGGCTGGGGCACGGGCGGCGTTCAGGTGACGGCGGCGATCCTCGGTCCGGACGACAGGCTGAAGGTGATCGATCAAGGATCGGACGACACCACCAACGCAATCTCGATCCGCAAGTTCTTCGCCAAGACTGCTGGCGTTGCAACGACAACCGCGACCGGCGAAGCGACCGTGATCCAGACCCGTCACCGCATCCCGGAAGCGGAGCTGAAAGAGGATCAGGTGCTCGTCTATCAGGTGCCGATTCCCGAGCCGCTGCGCTTTCTCGAGCCGCGCGAGACGGAGACGCGCCGCATGCACGCGCTCGCCGAGTATGGATTGATGCATGTGAAGCTCTACGAGGACATTGCGCGCT
>JBMOOJ010000005.1:0-26574 GCA_049323835.1 Pseudomonadota bacterium
TCCGCCGCGCATGTGCGTTCATGCATCCGGCATCCAGTTGCCGTGGAAACCCTGCGGCACGCGCTTCGGCAGCTTGATGCGCGCCACCGGCTTCGACTCAATCTTCTGCGCGTCGAGGATGACGAGGTCGCTGGCGTCGCGCGCGCGGTCGTAGACGAAACCCATCAGCCAGCCGTCGTCTTCCGCTTTGCCGTCCTCGCCCGGCACATGTACGAACTCGCTCGGCAGGCCGTTCTCGAATGCATGCGCCGTACTCTTGCCGGTCCTGAGATCGTATTTGCGCACGGTGCTGTAATCCGCGGTCGCGATGTCGCTGTTGCCGCCATCGACCGCGTAGACGATATCATGGCGCAAACCGGCAAGATGATCGTTCACGCGCGGAAACTCGATGGTGCGATCGTCGAGCGACTGCTCCTGCGCCTTCGTTGCGCCCGGCGGCACACGCCAGCGCCGCAGATGCGCCCGGTCGAACGAGGTGCTCGACGGTCCATTGCGCCAGTGTTCCGGATACCAGGCGACATCGACGACGATCGTGCCGTCCGCTTCCTCGAACGCATTGGCGACGTGATAGACGTAGCATGGATCGATCTCGACCCAGCGCAGCGCGTCCGCGCCTTTGCCGCGCGGGAGGATGCCGAGCCGCGCGCCGTAGCTTTCGCTCCAGGCGAACGGCATGGTGCCCTTCATTCCCAGCGCCATGTCGAACACCACCGGTAAATCCATGAAGACGATGTGGCCGGAGGTCATCGCGAAATCATGCACCATGGTCGCGGCCTTCACCGGAATCGGTACGCTCTGCTTGAGCTGACCGGCCTTGTCGACCATGTGGTAGGTCAGGAACGGCGGCATGAAGCGGTAACCGAAGAAATGCAGTTCACCGGTGACCGGGCAGATCTTCGGATGCGCCGTGAACGGCGTATCCAGCTTGCCGTCATAGTCATGCATGCCGATCGTTTCGAGATCGCGGCTCAGCATCGTCGGCAACGCCGTTTCGACCAGCGCCATGATCTTGCCGGCGTGCGCGAACACGTTGGTATTGGCGACGCCGTTGCGGATATCGATCGGCGAGGTGCGCGGCTTGCCCTCGTAGCGCGGCGTGCGGACCCAGCGGTTGCGATACCATTCCGCCTTGCCGTCCTTCAGCGACACGCCGTGGATCATGCCGTCGCCGAAGAACCAGTGGCCGGAATGGCCCTCCTTCGGGTTGGCGCCGTTGCGGGCATAAAGGCCGCGCAGCTCTTTCGGGATCGCCCCCTCGACCGGCAGGTCGAATGAGGTCACTTCTTCCATCACCGGCGCAAGGTTACCCTTGAGCCAGTAGGGTTTCTCGTCAGCGATCTGCTCAGCCTGGGACATGCCGTGCTCCTTGAGGTATCAATGTAATCGATGCTTACTTTACAGCCGCTCCGATCGAATGTAAACATCGATTACATGGCGCGGCCCCAGCCCCAGGCAAAGAAAGACACGTACCATCATGGCGACCTGCGCAGCGCGCTGGTCGAGGTGGCGCTTGAGCGTGTCCGGCGCGGCGGGATCGATCAGTTCAGCCTGCGCGAGGCCGCACGCGAGGTCGGGGTGACCTCCGGCGCCGTTTACAAGCATTTCGCCGACAAGGATCAGCTGCTCGCCGCCGTCGCCGGCGAGGCGCTGTCGCTGCTGGCAAAGCGATCGTTCAAGGCGACCGCCGGGCTGGAGGGCGCCGCGCGGCTGCACGCCGCCGCGCGCGCCTATATCGATTTTGCCTCCGCCGAGCCGCTGCTGTTCCGCCTTGCCTTCAGCCGCTTCGGCGCGATCGGCGGCGAATGCGCGCCTCAGGGAGACGGCGGGACAATTCCGAGCGCATTCGAGCAGCTGCGGATGGCGGTCGCCGGCGTGCGCGCCGACCCGCGCACGCAGGTCGATACCGACGTTCTGGCGTTTGCCTGGGCCATCGCTCACGGCGCGGCCTCGCTGATCAGCGACGGCATGTGGAAGAAAAATGACCCGCGCGCCGAGGCGGCGCTGCGATTGTCGTTCACGATCCTGTCTGGCAAGAGCAAGACATGATGCCTGCCGGCTTCACGTCACGTCCGTAAACCCGTCCCACCAACTGGAGCATCCGATGTCTGTCGATGGAAACTGGAATATCACGATGAGCACGCCGATGGGCGAACGTCAGGCCAAGCTCACGCTGAAGAGCAACGGCTCGACGCTGACCGGCACGCAATCCGCCGAGGGCAACTCCGGCGAGATTCAGGACGGCACCGTCAACGGCAACAACGTGTCGTGGAAAATTTCGATCACCAGCCCGATGCCGCTGACGCTGGAGTTCAGCGGCAAGGTCGACGGCGACGCCATCTCCGGCGACATGGGCCTCGGCATGATGGGCTCGTTCCCGTTCAAGGGCACCCGAGCTTGATCGCGGTAGGTTCTCGTCATGCCCGGGCTTGACCCGGGCATCCATCTTGAAAGCAACTCCGAAGCAAGATGGATCACCGGGTCAAGCCCGGTGATGACGAAGGAGATGTCCGCTTCGTCTACCCCAGATTCAATTCCTTGAAGAAGTCGTTGCCCTTGTCGTCGACGATGATGAACGACGGGAAGTCGACGACCTCGATGCGCCAGATCGCTTCCATCCCGAGCTCGGGATAGTCGACGACCTCGACCTTCTTGATGCAGTCCTGCGCGAGGTTCGCGCCGACGCCGCCGATCGAGCCGAGATAGAAGCCGCCGTACTTCTTGCATGCATCGCGCACCACGCTCGCGCGGTTGCCCTTGGCGACCATGATCATCGAGCCGCCCGCGGCCTGGAACTGATCGACGAACGAGTCCATGCGGCCGGCGGTGGTCGGACCGAACGCGCCGGAGGCATAGCCTTCCGGCGTCTTCGCCGGTCCCGCGTAATAGATCGGATGGTTCTTGAAGTAATCCGGCAGCGGCTCGCCGCGGTCAAGCTTCTCGCGCAGCTTGGCGTGCGCGGAGTCGCGTGCCACGATCATCGTGCCGGTCATCGACAGGCGCGTCTTCACCGGATATTTCGAGAGCTGCGCCAGAATCTCCTTCATCGGCTTATTGAGGTCGACCTTCACCACCTCGCCGCCGAGCGTCGCTTCCACTTCCGGCAGATACTGCGCCGGATTGTGCTCCAGTTCCTCAAGGTAGACGCCATCCCTGGTGATCTTGCCGAGCACCTGACGATCGGCCGCGCACGAGACGCCGAGGCCGATCGGCAGCGATGCGCCGTGACGCGGCAGGCGGATGACCCGCACGTCGTGGCAGAAGTACTTGCCACCGAACTGCGCGCCGACGCCGAGCGACTGCGTCATCTTCAGGACGTCCTGCTCCATCTCGAGATCGCGGAAGGCATTGCCCGCGTCCGAGCCCTGCGTCGGCAGCGCGTCGAGATAGCGGGCGGACGCGAGCTTCACCGTCTTCATGGTGAGTTCGGCCGAGGTGCCGCCGATGACGATGGCGAGGTGATACGGCGGACACGCGGCGGTGCCGAGCGTGAGCACCTTCTCCTTCAGGAACGCATGCATGCGATCCTTCGTCAGCAGCGACGGCGTGCCCTGAAACAGGAACGCCTTGTTGGCGGAGCCGCCGCCCTTCGCCATGAACATGAACTTGTAGGCGTCCTCGCCCTCGGCGTAAATCTCGCACTGCGCCGGCATGTTGTTGGCGGTGTTCTTCTCCTCGAACATCGACAGCGGCGCGACCTGTGAGTAGCGCAGATTGCGCTTGAGATACGCATCGCGCGCGCCTTCCGAGAGCGCAGCCTCGTCCTCGCCGTCGGTGAGAACGTTCGAGCCCTTCTTGCCCATGATGATCGCGGTGCCGGTGTCCTGGCACATCGGCAGCACGCCGCCGGCGGACGTGTTCGCGTTCTTGAGGAAGTCGAACGCGACGAACTTGTCGTTGTCGCTCGCTTCCGGGTCGTCGAGGATCGCGCGCAACTGCTTGAGGTGGCCCGGGCGGAGATAGTGATTGATTTCGCCGAAAGCCGCTTCCGACAGTGCACGCAGCGCCTCGCGGCTGACCACCAGCATGTCCTTGCCCATGATCTTTTCGACCCGGACGCCCTCGCTCGACACCTTCTTGTACGGCGTGTCGTCCTTGCCGAGCGGAAACAGCGGCGTGTGCTTGTAGGGGGGAAGCGGAGCAGGAACCTTGGTCGGGGCGTTCATCGTCTGGCTCTTTTGAAGTAGGCGCGGCAAGCCGCGGGCCGGGAAAAGATTGAACCGTTCTAAGCTGTTTTCCGGCAAAAGGAAGACGTCTGCGGGTGCGGTTTGCCCCGCGTTTTCCGCCAGTTGCGCAATCCGCCGCCACGCGCTTCAATGGCGATCCCGGGGGTCATTCAATGAAAATTGCAGGATTCGGGCTGGCGATAGCCTTGGCTTTCGCGGCCGCCGCTTCACCAGCCCATGCCGACCGCTGCGACGCGCTGGCGAAACAGCTGGCGCAGCAGATCGACGGCCTCAAGATCGGCAAGACCGTCGCCAACAGCATCTATCTCGAACATCCCGCCGTGAAGGTCGCGACGCTGGGCTGCGCCAGCCGCACCGCCGCCAACACGATCTATGCGTCGACCGACGACCGCAAGCCGAAGCCGGAGTTCTTCGATTTCGCCGCCAGGGCCTCCGCGATCGTCTTCACGATTCCGCTCAAGGACACCGACCGCGGCGTCAAGCGCTGTTACGGCCGCATCGGCGTGATCCGCGGCTACAACATCGTTACCCGTTATCGCCGCCTCGACATCAGCTGCACCGGCACGCGGATCGGCAAGAAGGGTGGCACCACCATGACCGTTTCGCGCGACAAGAGTGAGTGAACAGATATGACTGCTGCCGTTTTTGTCGATGCGAACGAAGCCCTTGCCGTCATCACCGAGCGCCTGGTGCAGCCCGGCGATCCGCCGATCATTATCCACCGCGACCCGGACGTGAAGCCCGAGGCCCTGCCCGAGGTGCTGCACGGCGCAGCGATTGCGATCGTCGACCACACCTACCTGCCGACCGGCGTCGCCAAACAATGCACCGGCCTCAGGCATGTGGTGTTTCTCGGCACCGGCCCGCGCAGCTACATGAACGTGGAGGAACTGGCCGAGCTCGGCATCACGGTCCACATCATCAAGGGCTATGGCGACACTGCCGTCGCGGAATGCGCGATCGCGCTGATGTGGGCAGCGGCGCGCAACATCGCGCTGATGGACCGCGAGATGCGCGATGGAACGTGGGTGCGCGACGAAGGCATGCAGCTCACCGGCAAGACGCTCGGCGTGATCGGCTTCGGCGGCATCGGCGCGGAAGTCGCGCGCATCGCCGCCGGTGGCGGCATGAAGGTGCTCGGCTGGAACCGCACGCCGAAAGCCTCACCATATGCGACGTTCGTTCCGATCGAGCGGCTGCTCGCCGAGAGCGACGTGGTGTCGACGAACCTGACCCTGAACGACGAGACGCGCGGCTTCCTCTCGCGCGAGCGTATTGCGGCGATGAAGCCGGGCGCACTCTTCGTCAACACTGCCCGCGCTGCGCTGACGGATGAAGACGCGCTCTGCGACGCGCTCGAGTCGGGTCACATCCGCCATGCCGGCCTCGACGTGTTCATGGTCGAACCCCTGCCCGACGATCACCGGCTCAAGACAATCCGCAACGTGACGCTGTCGGCGCACTCGGCGTTCCGGACTCCCGAGGCCAGCGACAACCTGATCGCCGCGGCGCTGGTCCATTGCAGGCGCATTGCAAAAGAGGGACAGTGACCTGAGACTAGATTGAAGTCTCGCAAACAAGAAACCAAGATACCTGCGAGAAACCACCATGTCCCTCTTCCGCCGCACCTTCATCGCGAGTGCTGTTGCTGCACTCGCCGCCCTCTCCGCCCCCGCTTACGCCAACGATTACCCGACACGTCCCGTGCGCATCCTCGTGCCGTTCGCGCCGGGCGGCGGCACCGATCTGATCACGCGCACGCTTGCGGACGTTATCGCCAAGAGCTGGAATGCATCGGTCGTGATTGAGAACAAGCCGGGCGGCGGCACCACCATCGCGACGCAGGCTGCGATCGCGGCGGCGCCCGACGGTTACACCCTGCTCGCCGCCGCCAACAGCCTGATCGTGTCGCCGATGCTGATGCCGGCGAAGCCGTATGTCTGGGATCGCGATCTCACACCGATTTCGCTGTTCGCGCTGAGCCCGCATATCCTCGTCGTGCATCCGTCGGTGCCCGCGCGCACGCTGCCCGAGTTCGTCGCGTGGGTTAAGGCGCAGGGCGGCAAGGCGACCTTCGCGTCGTTCGGCAGCGGCTCGTCGAACCATCTCGGCTTCGAGATGCTGAAGCGCGAACTCGGCATCGACATCGTCCACGTGCCCTACAAGGGCAGCGCACCGGCGATGAACGACCTCGTCGCCGGTCACGTCCATGCGATGCTCGGCGATCTTCAGAACGTTTCCGAACAGATGCGGGGCGGCACGCTGCGCCCGATCGCGGTTGCCAACGAGAAGCGCCTGTCCTCGCTGCCCGATCTGCCGACGCTCGATGAACTCGGCGTCAAGGGCTTCACGTCGAAGTCGTGGTTCGGCGCGCTGGCGAAAACAGGCACGCCGCCGGAGATCGTCGCGAAGTGGAGCAGCGCCTTTGCCGAAGCGCTGAAGCGGCCCGAGGTTCAGCAGCGGATCGGCGCACTCGGCATCGAACTGATCGGCTCGTCGCCCGAGGAGACGCGCGCTTTCATGACGCGCGAGGCCGCGCGCATGGAAGAGGCGATCAGGCAGGCCGGCGTCAAGGCGGAGTAACTATGCTCGTCATTGCCGGGCAAAGCCGTTCGAAGAACGGCGTCGCTTTGCTCGCCTATGACCCGGCAATCCCGAAAGAAGATGGATGCCCGGATCAAGTCCGGGCATGACGAGTTGAGACTGACGTGCGGCCTTCTTGCTTCGCACCGCTCGCAATGACGGAACCGACTATTCCTCCGCCTTGAACCCCGACGCCTGCACCGCCGGCGCCCAGAACGCGGAGTCGCGCTTCTGGATGGCCGCCATCTCCGCGGCCGACGTGCCGGTCGGCTGCAATCCCATGGTCAGCATGCGCTCGGACACGTCGGGCGACTTGATCGCGTCCACGACGATGCGGTTGACCTTCTCGACGAAGTCCGGCGGCGTCTTCGCCGGGACGAACAGGCCATACCACCCGGTCGCGGTGAGATCGTAGCCCTCTTCCGCGAGCGTCGGCACCTCAGGCATGAACTGCGACCGCTTGGCGCCGGACACCGCCAGCACCTTGATGCGCCCGCCCTTGTGCATCTCGGTCATGTCGGAGAGCGTCGTCACGATCATCGGCAGTTGCCCGCCGACGAGATCGGTGAGCGCCGGCGCCGAGCCGCGATATGACACATGCCGCAGGTCGAGGCCCGCGCGCTGGCCGAACAGCACCGCGAGGAAGTGCGGCAGCGTGCCTGCGCCCGGCGTCGCGTAGTTCGCCTCGTTCGGATTGGCCTTGGCCCACGCCACCAGTTCCTTCAGCGACTTCACCGGCACCTTGGGACCGACAGCGATGCCGAAGTCGAACGTGCCGATCTGCGCGACGGCGTCGAGATCGGTCAGCGGATCGTAGCCAAGCGACTTGTAGACATGCTGGTAAACCGCGACCGGCGCGATCGGCGTCAGCAGCAATGTCATTCCGTCCGGCGCGGCTGACTTCACCGCCTGTACGCCGATCCGCCCTGCCGCACCCGAGCGGTTCTCGACGATCACCGGCCGGTTCAGTCCGGCCCGCAACTTCTCGGCGATCAAACGAGAGAGCGCATCACCCGAGCCGCCGGCGCCGAACGGGAAGATGATGCGGATCGGCTGCTCGCCGATCTGCGCTTGCACTGGTGCTGCGAACACGCTGCCAAACGCAATCAATGCCAAGGCAATCAGCCAACGCTTCATGTCCGTCTCCTCCCCTTGTTCTTGTCGTCACTCGCCACGATACCGGCTCCACAGCTCGTCCGGCAGATCGCTCTCGTCCCACACGCCGATCAGGATGCCCTTGCGCAGCGATTGGCCGCGCATGCCGAGAATCTCCTTCTCCGATCGCGTCGTGCGCTGCGATTGCCGCAAGCCCCACTGCGCCAGCGCCGCCGCCAATCGTTGCCGCTCGCCTTCATGCGCCGCATCAGCGCCGAGATCGCGAAACTCGTTCGGATCGGACTGCAGGTCGTACAACATCGGCCGGTAGCCGACCGCATGCACGTACTTCCAGCGCTGGTCGCGCACCATGAACAGCCGCGCGTCGTTCGGCGCGACGCCGAGCTTTCCGGATGCCGGGAGCATCGAATAGTCGTACTCGCTGATCGCGTACCTGCGCCACTGCTCCGGCGTTTTTCCATGCAGCCACTGTGTCAGCGAGCGGCCTTCGAGGCGATGCGACAGATCGGCCGCATCGCCGCCGGCGGCATCGACGAACGTCGGCAACAGGTCGATCGATTCCACCAGCGCGTCGCAGACCGAGCCGCGCGCGGCGTCGGCCTCGGGCGACGGATCGCAGATGATCATCGGCACCTTCACCGACGGCTCGTGGAACAGATCCTTCTCGCCGAGCCAGTGATCGCCGAGGTAGTCGCCGTGATCGGAGGTGAAGACGATCAGCGTGTTGTCGAGCAGCCCCCTCTCGCGCATGAACGCGAACAGCACGCCCATCTGGTCGTCGATCTGCTTGATCAGCCCCATGTAGACGGGAATGACCTCTTCGCGCACCTCATCGCGTGCGAATGCCTGGCCGACGCGGTGCGCCATGAACTCGCGATAGACCGGATGCGGATCGGCGCGCTCTTCCTCGCTGCGCACCACCGGAATGACGTCGGCTTCGCCATACATGGCGTTGTAGGGCGCGGGCGCGATGTAGGGCCAGTGCGGCTTGATGTAGGAGAGATGCAGGCACCACGGCGTGTCGGCCGCTTCCGTCATGAAGTCGATCGCACGCCGCGTCATGTACGGCGTCTCGGAATCCTCTTCGGCCACGCGCGCGGGCTTGCGCGCATGCCGCATCGCCCAGCCCGAGGCGAGTTCGTTGTCGTCGCCCTGCGCGGCGTTGGCATAATCGTGCCAGGGATTGTCGCCGCCGTAGCCCTTGTCGTTGAGGTACTGGTTGTAGCGCGGCATCAGCGGGCTGTAGCGGCCGTCGGGCCCGACGGCATGCAGACCGTCATCGCGCTCGTATGGATCGAAGCCGCATTCCGAGACACGCACGCCGATGATCGACTGCGGATCAATGCCGAGCCGCTGCATGCCTTCCGCATCGGCTTTCATGTGCGTCTTGCCGACCAGCACCGTCTGCAGGCCGAGCGGCCGCAGATAGTCGCCCATGGTCATCTCGCCGACCTTCAGCGGGAAGCCGTTCCACGCCGCGCCGTGCGATTGCACGTAGCGCCCGGTATAGAAGCTCATCCGCGAGGAACCACAAACCGGCGACTGCACGAAGGCGTTGCTGAAGCGGACACCGCGCGCCGCCAGCGCGTCGATGTTCGGCGTTTTCAGCGTGGGATGACCGGCGCACGACAGATAGTCGAAACGCAGCTGGTCACACATGATGAAGAGAATGTTCTTGACGCGACTGGTCACGCAAGGCCCCGGAGACTGGAATACCGCTCAGCTTAGGGGGCGGCGGTTGCCGGAGCAACCGCACTGAAGCCGCACAGAAGGGATGCCGCTATGCGCTCGCACCGCGAAAGAAGTCGAGCATGTCGGCCAGCACCGGCGCGCGGCCGCGCAGCGGCACGCTTAGCGCGAGAAGTATCCCGGCATGGCCGACGCCGGGGTAGATTTTTTCCGTCACCGGCACGGAGACGCCGCGCAGCCGCTTCGCCAGCGCAATCGTGTTGCGCGGAAACACGGTGTCGTCGTCCGCCCCGGTGGCGAGGAAGAACGGCGGCAGCCCGCGGCGGGCGAAGTTGACCGGCTGCGTCAGGTCGAGGCGGGGCGCCTCGCCGAACACGTTGATCGTTGTGCGGTTGTCGAGCGGCAGGAAGTCGTAGGGTCCAGCGAGCCCTGCGACACCCCTGATCGCGGCCTGTGAGCCGCCGGCTGCATCGAGATAGCGGCGATCGAGCCCGACCATCACCGCGTTGTAGGCGCCGGCCGAATGTCCGGCGAGGAAGAGGCGCGACGGATCGCCGCCGAAGCGCGCGATATTCCTCTCCACCCAGGCAGTCGCCAGCGCGCAGTCCTCCAGGAACGCCGGAAAGCGCACGGCGGGAAAGAGCCGGTAGTCCGGCAGCACACAGACGTATCCGGCGGAGGCGAACGCGGACGCAACAAAGGAGTAATCCTCCTTGCGGCCGCTGCTCCACGATCCGCCATAGAAGAAGACGATCACCGGCGCTCTCGCCGCAGCGGTTGGCGCATAGATGTCGAGCCCCTGACGCGGCAGCGGGCCGTAGGCGATGCTCGTTGCCACGCGCCGCGCGCCGCCATCTTCCGGCACAACCGTATTCAGCACACCGAGCGGCGTGCATCCGGCAAGGAACGCGGGCGCGGCGAGAAAGGTTCGGCGGGTGAGCGACAAGCACGGCTCCGGTCATACCGGACTAGCCCGGCGACACTCGATTTACCGATCAAAACCACCATTGGTTTCGCTGGCCGGAGAATAGTTTACGCTTGTGCCGCGTTGACTAAGTTCGGCCTACCTCTTTGCTTAGAGTTTTCATGCGGCAGATCGTGCGGAGGTACTTGGTGCTGCGATTACTCCTCGTAATGGTGCTCTGGCCTGGTATTGCGAGCACCGCCATAGCGGCTGACCAAAGGATTGAGTACGCGCTTGAGATTGGCGGCGACAACGCGATCGGTGGGATCAAGAACTGCGCGCAGGGGGCACGTTGCAAAGCAGAGTCCTTGGGAATCAGTCTCACCTTCAACCGCTTGCCTAAGGACATCGTCCTCCTTTCGGCTTCATCACGAAACATCGGCTGCTGCTACTTCGCTTACGGCGAAGACACCGCACGTCTCGATCCTAAACAGCCCTATCATCGCCTGCCGCTCTACGAAGGCGGGCGAAGGCTGGGCAACGAATTCGTCATCAATAAACGGATCGGCTTGCTGTACGTGAAATTCACGTCGTCAACTCAATAGTCCCGTCCATTACCTGCCACGTCATTGAAGCCGGCAGCGCGCTCACGCTACGCAACCGTCATTGCATCAAGGCCACTATGGAGACGCTGCCGTGCTCGAGCGGATCGCGTGGATCGCCCTCGCCCTCATTCACCTTGCGCCCGGCGCAGCAGTGCTGATCCCCGGCACGATTTCGCGGCTCTACGGCGTGCCCGAGCAAGGCACGGTCGGCCTTTTGCTTCAGCATCGCTCCGTGCTGTTCGCAACCGTCGTCGTCGCCTGCGTCTGGGCGGCATTCGCCGTGCAGCCGCGGCCGCTCGCGGCGGCGATCACCGCGATCAGCGTCATCGGCTTCCTTGTGATCTATGCGCTGCACGGATTGCCCGCGGGTCCGCTGCGGCCGATCGCCTGGGCGGACCTGATCGCGCTCATCCCGCTCGCCTATGTCGGCTGGCGGGTGCTGACGGCGTGAGACGGTTTAAGCCGCGATCTTGTGATCGTCGTGATGCGGATACATCACGAGGGTGGTGAACTCGTAGCCGCAATCCTCGCACGACCAGACATACGACATGCGATGTGCATCGCCTTCGGCATATGAAGGTTGCGCGATCGGCGTGCCGCATTGGGCGCACGGATTGTGATGCGGAAGCTCGGCTTGCGGATACGCAACGTGACGGGCTGTGCTGAGATTCATGATGGACCTCCCGCTTGCGTTCGTGCGCCAAGAATCAGTCAACAGCGCGACAGCGTCAAGACAAGCCGGTGACGCACGTGGAAAAATTCGCACAACGGGTCAGCAATGCAGACTCATTAACGTCTGTTGCCGCGCACCGAATGATTTTCGGGCAAACCGATTCGAAAACCACGCAATGTGCAGCTGGCATACATGGAACTTCGCGCATGCAGCGAAAGCCGTGCTCGCGCATCGCTACGCGCAGTTGGCCCCATCTTTGCCGTGATTGGCGCGCGACGCTTCCGGACCAACAAGCAGAAAGAACAAGGGGGCGAGAAATGACTGAAGCGGTGACCTACACCGGCGGCTGCCATTGCGGCATGGTGCGATTCGAATGCACCACAGACTTGTCCATGGTCACGGCGTGCAATTGCTCGATCTGCACCAAGAAGGGCCTGCACTTTTCCTTCGTCGCACCGCAGAGCTTTCAGCTGCGCGCCGGCGCCGACGGGCTGAAGGAGTACGTGTTCAACCGTCATGCCATCAAGCACCAGTTGTGCATCGAGTGCGGAGTCGAAACCTTCGCCAGGGGCGCAAAGCCGGACGGCACGCAAGTCATCGCCATCAACGTCAGCTGCATCGACGGCATCGAACTGGCGAAACTGAAGATGACGCCGATGGACGGGCGGAAGTTCTAGAGCATGACGCTCCCACGCATACTGTTGCCCCTCACCCGGCTCACTTCGTTCGCCGACCTCTCCCCGCAAGAACGGGGCGAGGTGAATACCTGTCCAGCCAGACCCCGGAATGGTTGGCCAGTGGTTAAGATCGCAGCGCATAGGGCCCGCCGCGGTATCGAGATATTGCAGCTTTCGGATTCCTTACGCTTCTTCAACGCTATGCGCAGCCATTCGATCACATCGCGCTGCATTCGCTGGTGAAAACAACCCGGGCTTAATCTTCTCCGCGTCACCCTGTCACGGTCAAAGGCAACCGGGACGGGACTGCGATGCTGGCGGCGGGCTATCACTGGATCGGAATTCTCGTGGCGACGCTCGTGTGCCTGTTCGGCACCTGGATCGGCATGCGCCATTTCGCCCGCGCCCGCGCGACGCAAGGCCCTACCCGCTTCGGCTGGCTGTTCATGGCCTCGGTCGGCACTGGCGCTGCGCTCTGGGCCTCGACTTTCATCTCGATCCTCTCGCTCGAGCCGGCGATGGACAGCGCCTTCGAGGTGCTGCCGGTCGCAGCTTCGCTCGCCATCGCCATCGTCGCATGTCTGCTCGGCTTCGAGATCGGCAGCCGCCCGCGCCCGGCGCTGGCGCCGGAGCTCGGCGGCCTTACCATGGGCGTCGGCATTCTCGCGATGCACGCGCTCGGCCTCAATGCATGGCAGCTTCCGGCGACCGTCACGTGGAACGGGTATGGCCTTGCGCTGACGCTGGTGCTCGGCCTCGGCCTCGGCGCGCTCGCCGTCAACCGCGCCAACCGGCCGGTGACGCGCTACTGCCGCCATGGCGCGGCGGTGGTGATGACCTTCATGATCTTCGTGATGCACTTCACCATCATGATGTCGCTGACCGCTGTCCCGGATCATGCGATTGTCATCTCGGCGGATCAAATGCCGGCGGACTTCCTCGCCGCCAGCGTAACCTGCGCGGTGCTGCTGGTGATGGGCTCGGGTTTCTCCTCGTATGTCATCGATCTGCGCACGCGCACCGAATCCGCCGAGCGCATTCATCAGCTCTCGTTCAACGACAGCATGACGGGCCTGCCCAACCGTATCGCCTTCAACGAGCGGCTCGGCTTCGATCTCGCCGAGGCGCACGAAAAGGCGCACAAGCTCGCCGCGTTCTCGATCGACCTGGATGGCTTCAAGGACATCAACGACGTTTATGGCCATTCGATAGGCGACCTCGTTCTGATCGAAGCCGCGGCCCGCATGCGCGCGGCCGCCGGCGAAGGCGAATTCGTCGCCCGCCAGAGCGGCGACGAGTTCCTTGCTCTACAAATGTCCGGCAATCAGCCGGACGACGCCCGCGCCTTCGCCGAGCGTCTGATGCGAGCGCTCTCCGCTCCGTTCACGATCAACGGTCACGAGATGACGCTGACCGCATCGATCGGTTTCTCGGTGTTCCCGACCGACACCCGCGAGCGCGATCAGCTTGTCAGCAATGCCAAGCTCGCCATGCATCGCGGCAAGAGCAAGCATGCCGGCCTCGTCTCGCACTACGAGAAGGACATGGACGACGCGGCGCGCAACCGCCGCGCCCTCTGCCGCGATCTGATGAGCGCCGTGAAGAACGGCGAACTCGAACTGCACTTTCAGCTTCAGACCGCCCTGCGCGACGGCACCGTCAGCGGCGTCGAGGCGCTGATGCGCTGGCGTCATCCCTCGCGCGGCATGATCTCGCCGGGCGAGTTCATTCCGCTCGCGGAAGAAACCGAGGCCATCGTCGGCATGGGCGAATGGGCGCTGCGCACGGCCTGCCGCGATGCGGCCGCGGGCAAACTCCCCGGCATGATCGCCGTCAACGTTTCTCCGGTGCAGTTCAATCACGGCGACCTCGCCGATACGATTGGGGCGATCCTCGCCGAGACTGGCCTCGCGCCGGAGCGGCTCGAGATCGAGGTGACGGAATCGATGCTGATGTCTGACAAGGATCGCGGCCTGCAAATCCTGCGCAGGTTGAAGGCGATGGGCGTCGCGATCGCGATGGACGATTTCGGCACCGGCTATTCGTCGCTCGGCACCCTGCATGCGTTCCCGTTCGACAAGATCAAGCTCGACCAGTCGTTCGTGCGCCGTATCCCCGAGGACACGCTGGCCGCCGCGATCGTCAGGACGGTGCTGGCGCTCGGTCACAGCATGAACGTGCCGGTGCTGGCCGAGGGCATCGAAACCGAGGAGCAGCTTCGCTTCCTGATCGACGAGGGTTGCAGCGAAGGCCAGGGCTATCTGTTCGCCAAGCCCGTGCCGCTCGCGCAGATTCCGGATGCGATGGCCAGGGTGCTCCAGCGCGTCGGTAAGCCGGTCGCAGGCCCCGCGAAAATCACTGCCGCCGCCTAAGACTTCTGCGCCTGAGATAAAGGCGCGCAGCCGCGCCGCACGGCTGCCACAAACCGTCCCCAAACAGCCCTTTTCCGCTGTCGGAAGCGCGTGTTCGCTAGTGATCCGATTCCAACATTCGCACTCCAGTCCAGCTCGCGTTTTGCGAATGTTGGAATCAAAGGATCACTAGAAATAATATTGCTTGCTAGTGGAGCTTGGATTTGACATTCGCATCGCGTGCGCGCGGCAAGGTGTGCAGCGAATGTCAAATCGCTCCACTAGCGGTTGCCGGAGGACATTAATGCTTCGATTTTTCTGCTTTCTTGCTTTTCTGATCGCCGCTTCCCTCTCCTCGCAACTGACCGCCACCGCCGCCGACAAGCGCGTCGCGCTGGTGATCGGCATTTCCGCCTACCAGAACGTTTCGGCGCTGCCCAATCCGTCGAACGACGCCAGCGCCGTCGCGGCGCTGCTCAAGTCGTCCGGCTTCGATGTGGTCGAGACCAGGCGCGATGTCGGCATTGCGCAACTGCGCCGCGCCATCGGCGATTTCTCCGAACAGGCGCAGACGGCGGACGTCGCCGTCGTGTTCTATGCAGGTCATGGCATCGAGGTCGACGGCACCAACTATCTCGTTCCGGCGGATGCCAAGCTCGCGCGTGACTTCGATATCGAGGACGAAGCGCTCTCGCTCGATCGTCTCCTGAAGGCAATCGAGCCGGCCCGCCGCCTGCGGCTCGTCATTCTCGATGCCTGCCGCGATAATCCCTTTGCCAAGACCATGAAGCGCACCGTCGCCTCGCGTTCGGTCGGGCGCGGCCTCGCCAAGATCGAGCCGACGGTCGCCGACACGCTGATCGCCTACGCCGCGAAGGCGGGCTCAACTGCGCTCGACGGCGACGAAGCCAACAGCCCGTTCACCAAGGCGCTGCTGGCGAACCTCGCCACACCGGGCCTCGACCTGCGCATTGCGTTTGGCCGCGTCCGCGATGCGGTGCTCGCATCGACCGCACGCAAGCAGGAGCCGTTTGTCTACGGCTCGCTCGGCGGCAGCACGGTCAGCATCGTCGAGGCAGCCGCATCGCCGGTCACCGAAGCCAAATCCGGAAACAAGCCCGCGGCGAACCCGCAGGTCGCGGCCGCACCGTCATCGACGCAGACCCGTGCGGCGCCGGAATCCGCGCAGGCCCCGGTCGCGGTCACCAACGAAGCCGCGGAAGCGTGGCGCGCGACGCTCGGCACCACGAGCCCCGCCGTGCTGGAGGCTTATGTGAAGCGCTTCGGCGATACGGTCTATGGCGACCTCGCCCGCGCCCGGCTGTCGGAGTTGAAGGCCGCCGCTCCGAAGACCGAACCGCGCGCCGTGCAGCCGGAGCAGAGGCTTGCAGCGACAACCGCTGCGCCGTCTGCGGACGGTTCGAAGCCGCTGCGCTACATCGGCTGCTTCCGTGACAGCGGCAAACGCGATCTCGACGGCCCGACCAGCTACGATGGCAAGATGACGCCGCAGCTGTGCGTCGCGACCTGCGCCAAGGCCGGCTTTGCCTACGCCGGCGTGCAGTACGCAGGCCACTGCTTCTGCGGCAACACCTACGGCGCGCATGGCGCGGCGCAGAACTGCGATACCAAGTGCACCGGCGACCGCGACCAGATCTGCGGCGGCACCTGGGCCAACGCGATTTACGCGACGAATTGATTGGTCGTCATTGCGAGCGAAGCGAAGCCAATCCAGTATTGCCCGCTCGTCATTGCCGGGCTTGACCCGGCAATCCATCTTTCCCGCAAAAGATGGATGCCCGGATCAAGTCCGGGCATGACGACGAAGGGTGGCGTAGCTCCAGGCGTTTTCTGCTTTCGCAGGGACGACGGTACCAACAAAAAAGGCGCCGCATCGCTGCGGCGCCTTTCGCATGCCGTTCAATCAGACGATCAGTTCGTCTGCTGGATCGCCGAGAGCTCCCAGTTGCCGCCGTGGCGGCGCGAGAACGTCCAGACTTCGGTCGCTTCCGTCGGCGTGTCGCTGCCGTCGATGACACGGCCGCTGGCGCGATCGATCGTCTTGTCGGTCAGCGCGAAACGCATGGCGAGCGTCGCATAGTCGGTCGGGCCTTCGCTCCAGGCTTCCGCGAGGTCACCCTGAAGGAGCTTCACGTTCGAGACCTTGTTGACCACGCCGCGGTTGCGATTGGCCGCGAGGTCTTCGCGGAAGTACGAGGCCATTTCCGGCGTCGCGAGGTCGTTCAGCCTGGCTTCATCCTCGTTCGACCACGCCATCTGGACCTCGCCCAGCATGCGCTCGAACGCATCGTAGTCGTCCGGCTTGATCTGCAGCGGCACCGGACGGTTGTTGAAACCGCCCCCGCCCGCACCACCGCCAAGCGGCATCGCATACGGATTGGCCGTGCCCTGCTGTTGCCGCGGCGCATCGAAGCTCGATGGGCCGGACGCAAATGCCGTGTTGTCCGCGCCTGACTGGCGGCGGCGCCACCAGTTCAGCGCGAACCGCGCGATGACGACGACCAGAACGACCTGGATGATCAGGCCGAGGATCGAGGCAAAACTGCCGAGGCCGCTCATGAAGCCGCCGCCGAACAGCATGCCGAGCAGACCGGCACCGAGGAAGCCTGCGGCAAGGCCGCCGAGCATGCCCATGCCCGGACGGTTGAAGAAGCCGCCCTGGGGCTGCGGTGCGGCTGCCGGCGTCGTCGCGCCCGGCTGGGTCTGGGTCCGCTGCATCGGCTGCGCGGCGCCCGGTGCGGTCTGGGTTGCCGGCGGCGCCGAATAGGTCTTCGAGCCGCGCGATCCCATACTTCCGCGGCCGCCTGGGCGCGCGTCGGCTTCCGACATCGCGACCGCAAGCGGCATGGCCAGCGTCAGGGCCACGGCAAGCATCTTAACGAGAGCGCGGGTGCGCTGTGAAAATCTCATGGTCGTTCCTCGACTCCCCGGTATTGGGGGTTGCCCATAAGATGGTCACGGCGCGGTGAAAGTGAACAGCGGACTTGGCCGCACCCCTGCGGCGCTCGGTCGCGGCAACAGCCCCGGGGTGTCAAGCCGCTGTCATCGTTTCCTTAACCGCCGCAACGAGTTGCGACAGCGTGAACGGCTTCGGCAGGAACGCGAATTGCTCGTTCGCGGGCAGGCTCTTCTCGAAGGCGTCTTCCGCATAGCCCGACACGAAAATGATCTTTAGGTCCGGATTGCGGGCGCGCATCTCTTTTAGCAGCGTCGGGCCGTCCATTTCCGGCATCACCACGTCCGACACCACGAGGTCGATCGCACCCCGCTGCTCGTCGATCGCTTCCATCGCCTCGATGCCGTTTGACGCCTCGATGACATTGTAGCCGCGCGAGCGCAGGCCTCGCGCGTTGAGCGAGCGAAGTCCCTCTTCGTCCTCGACGAGAAGAATGGTGCCCTGCCCGGTGAGGTCGGCGGACTTCGGCTTGGCGGGCGCGGGCGCCGCCGGTGCTTCGGCGGCGATCGGCGGTGACGCGCCGTTGAGCGTCGGCACCTCGGACTGCTCCTCGCGGCCTGCGACATGCCGCGGCAGGAAGATGCGGAACGCCGTGCCGCCACCGTCGCCCGGATCGGCATAGATGAAGCCGCCGGTCTGCTTGACGATGCCGTAGACGGTCGAGAGACCGAGGCCGGTGCCCTTGCCGACCTCCTTGGTCGAGAAGAACGGCTCGAAGATCTTGTCGACGATGTCCGCCGGAATGCCGGTGCCGGTGTCGATCACCTCGATCTTCACATAGTCGGCGGCGGGCATGCCCTGCTTGGCCAGCCGCTCCGCATCCT
Source organism: Pseudomonadota bacterium (assembly GCA_049323835.1). Classification (GTDB taxonomy): domain Bacteria; phylum Pseudomonadota; class Alphaproteobacteria; order Rhizobiales; family Xanthobacteraceae; genus SG-bin9. The sequence continues at coordinate 18,584 of JBMOOJ010000005.1, forward strand.
GCGCTGACACGTTGCCGGTCCGCACCGTCAGCTTGCCGCCGTCCGGCATCGCGTCGCGGGCGTTGACCGCGAGATTGACGATCACCTGCTCGAACTGCGAGACGTCGACCTTCACCGGCCACAGGTCGCGGCCGTGCAAGAGTTCGAGCCTCACCTTCTCGCCGATCAGGCGGCGCAGCAGCATGGTGAGATCGGATAGCGCGTCGCCGAGATCGAGCACCTGCGGCCGCAGCGTCTGGCGGCGCGAGAACGCGAGCAGCTGACGGACCAGCGTCGCCGCGCGCGTCGCGTTCTGCTTGATCTGCATGATGTCCTGGAAGGACGGGTCGGTCGGCTTGTGCGAATTCAGCAGAAAATCGTTCGCCATCATGATGGCGGAGAGCACGTTGTTGAAGTCGTGCGCGATGCCGCCGGCGAGCTGGCCGACCGCCTGCATCTTCTGCGACTGCGCGAACTGATTCTCCAGCGTGCGCTTCTCGGTCGTCTCCAGCATGTAGACGATGGCGATTTCGGTATCGCGTTCGTCCGCCTCGACCGCGGTGACGAAGAACTGGCCCCAGCGCTCCTTGACGCTGTCGAGCGCGGCCTCGACCGGCGTGATGTCGCCCTGCCCCTGCGCGGCCTTGTCGATCGCCGCCTTGATTGGCGCTCGGTCGCGCTCGTGCACCGCGGCGAGGATCGAACGGCTGGCAGCGCCATCTTGGCCGAGACCTTGCGCGAGCTTGGCGAAGCGCGCATTGGCCTGCACCACCGCGCCGGACCGGTCGACGGTCGCGATCGCCATCGGCGTGTGGTCGAAGAAGCGCATGAAACGCACCTCGGCGGCGCGCTGCGGATCGCCGCGCTCGTCGCGGGCGCGGCTGATGACGAGCGTGCGCGAACCGCCGGGCGTGCCGTCGGCGCCGAACGCGAGCTTGTGATAGAGCCGCACCGGCACGGTCTTGCCGTTGCGGGTCTTGAGGTCGAGATCGAACACCTCGGTCTTCACCTCCCCCGGCGCGGGCGTCATCGAGGCGAGCAGCGCCGCGCCATCGCCGGTGACGATGTCGGTAAGCTTCAGGCCGCCGGAGCCGATCTCCGCGAGATCGTGATCGAGCCAGCCGGCCAGCGTGGCGTTGACGTAGACGAGATCGCCCGCGGGGTTGACCGAGAAGAAGCCGCACGGCGCATGATCGAGGTACTCGATCGCGTGCTGCAACTCCTGAAATACGTCCTCCTGACGCTCGCGGTCGCGGGTGATGTCGGCGATCGACCAGACGACGAGCCGCGATGCTTTCTTCGCCTGCCCGAGCGGCCGCACGCGCATGCGCAGCCAGCGCGCCTGCGCTCCGTCGGCGTTGGCGACCCGCACCTCCTCCTGAAGCCGCTTGCCTTCGCGCGCGGCCTTGAGCAGCCGGAACACCGCCTCCGACACATCCGGATTGCCGATGAAGACGCGCTCGACCGGACGCACGTCATGGATGCCATCCGCGCCCGTCAGCGTGAGGTAAGCCGCGTTGGCGTAGACGACATGCCCCTGCGCGTCGGTGACGGCGAGGCCGTCAAAGGCGTGATCGACCACCGGCCGCGCGATCGGGTCTTCGACCGCGCGGTCCGCAAGACGGATGATGCCGGCGGCGAAGGCGAACAGCGAGAACAGCCCGACCATGGCCAGCAGCGCCAGCAGTCCGAGCACATAGGGTTGTGCCTGCGTGCGGCCAAGCGTCATGAACAGCACGGCGGCGCCGACGATGGCGACGGCGACCGCGACCACGAGCAGGATGCTGCCGCTCCGCGGCGGCGGATCGTGCGCGGCGATCGCGGCGGCTGCGGTTGGGTCTCTCGCTTTGTCGGTGGTCATCGAACGGTCGTACAGCCGATTGAAGGTATGATCTTTTTACGCCGAACCCGTAACGCCGAACTTTGAATCCGAACCTGACTCAAGCACCTGGAACCCGGCTCAGGCCCCGGCCAGATTCGCGTCCATGCGGCATCCGGCAATCGTCCCTGAGTGCCTGAATCGCACCGCACAACGCAAGCCCGGCGTCACCGGAAACCGCCGTTATACGGCTTATTCCGCAGCATCTGGCGGCGCTTAGCGGCTCAACCCTCGCTTCAGCTTCATCACGTAGCCGATGACTTCGGCGACTGCGTGGTAGTGCTCGACCGGAATCTCGTCGTCGACATCGACGGTCGCATAGAGCGCGCGCGCCAGCGGCACGTTCTCGACGATCGGGATATCGTGCCCCTTCGCAACCTCGCGGATGCGCAGCGCAGCCGCGTCGACACCCTTCGCGACGCAGATCGGCGCCGGCATGCCGCGGTCGTACTTCAGCGCCACCGAATAGTGGGTCGGGTTGGTGATGATGACCGAGGCGCTCGGCACCGCCGCCATCATGCGCTTCTTCGCACGCTGCTGGCGCAACTGGCGCAAGCGTCCCTTGATGTGCGGATCGCCTTCGGTCTGCTTGAACTCCTCCTTCATTTCCTGAACCGACATTTTCAGCTTCTCGTACCATTGCCGGTACTGGAACAGGTAATCGGCGATGGCGACCAGCGCGAGCAACGCCACCACCGCGCCGAGCAGCTGGAGCGTCAGCGTCAGGGTCGCCCCCATCACCGCGGCGGGATCGAAACGGACCATCGCCTCGAGGCGATGCCGTTCCGGCCACAGCAGCGCCGTCATCACCGCACCGAGCGCGACAAGCTTGACCAGGCCCTTGAGGAAGTTCGCCGCCGCCTGCTTGCCGAAGATGCGCTTGAAGCCCGCGAGCGGCGAGATCTTGCTCGCCTTCGGCTTCAGCTGCTCCCCCGACCAGACGAAGCGGTGCTGTACGATGTTGCCGGCGATCGCCGCCAGCATCAGCAGCGCGAACGGCACGCCGAGCGCGACCATCAGGAACGTCTCGATCGAGCCGAGCAGGCGGATCAGGTCCGGGCCGTTGACGCGGATCATGTGCGCGTTGGCGAGGATATTCTTCAGCGGCGTCTGCAGGCTCGTGCCGATCGAGCTCGAGAAAGTCGCGAGGATTAGCGTCGCGCCCGCCATGATGAACCAGGTGTTGACTTCCTGGCTTTTGACGACGTCGCCCTTTTCGAGCGCGTCGTCCATGCGTTTTTGGGTCGGGTCTTCTGTCTTCTCGCTGTCGTCGCCTTCATCGGCCATGAGCGTCGCGCCTCACTTCACCGGTGGGATGAGCTGGTGCATGACGCCGCCGAAATACTCGAGATACGTGCCCATCATGGTCACGATCACGATGGCGAAGATCAGGAAGCCGATGACGATCGAAAGCGGTACGCCGACGAAATAGACCTGCATCTGCGGCATCATGCGCGCGAGCACACCGAGGCCGATGTTGAAGACGAGACCGAACACGAGGAACGGCGCCGCCAGCTGCGTGCCGATCTTGAATGCCAGAGCGAACGTCTTGGTCGCAAGCGCCGCGACGTCGCCGGTCGCGAGAAACTCGCCCGGCGCGAAAATCCGGTAACTCTCGTTCAGCGCCGCGATCACGAGATAATGCATGTCGGTCGCGAACAGAAGTGTCAGCGCGAGGAGAGTCAGAAAGTTGCCGATCAGCGCACCCTGCTGGCCCTGCGACGGATCGACCGCAGTGACGAAGCCGAGGCCGAGCTGCTGCGCGATCACCGAGCCTGCGACCGAGAGCGCCGACAGCGCCACCCGAGCGGTAGCGCCGAGCACCAGCCCTATCAGGATCTCGTGCACCATCAGAACGAGCAGCGGCGTCATCGACGTCATGTCGACCTGATAGGCCGAGCGATGCAGCGGCAGGATGATCAGCGTCAGCGCCAGCGCGATCGCCAGCTTGATCCGCACCGGCACGCTCATTTCGCCAAGCCCCGGCATCAGCATCACCATCGCGCCGATGCGCGCGAACGTCAGCATGAATGCCGCAGCGAGCGCGGGAAGCAGGGAAATGTCGAAGCGCATGGCCTGCCTGTCGGTCCGGTTCCGGCATTCGCTCACCTGCCCGCGGCTGCTCCGGCGAATGCTGTATCAAAGCGACCAGGAGCATATGAGATTCGCAAGGCGCATTGGACCTGGCATTCGCCCGGATCATTCGCCGCGCCGTCATTCGCGAAATGCCAATTCCGCCACGCGCGCCTAGCCCCCGATGATGCGCGATGAAATCCGCATCATCTGGCCCTGAAGCGCATCGGCCATGAACGGCAAAGCGATCAGCATCGTTAGGAACATGGCGATGATCTTCGGCACGAACACCAGCGTCTGCTCCTGGATCTGCGTCAGCGCCTGCACGAGCGACACGGCGACGCCGACCACAAGGCCGACCCCCATCAGCGGCGCGGACACGATCACGATGGTCCAGATCGCGTCACGCGCGACATCGAGGGTTTCAGGACCGGTCACTTCACACTCCCCTGGAACTTAAAACGCCTGCACCGTCATTGCGAAGCATAGCCGTTCGAAGAACGGCGTCGCTTCGCTTGCCGGCGGCGACGATGCAATCCAATCAGTCTCCGTGCAGCTGGATTGCTTCGCTGCGCTCGCAATGACGATCAGATCGGCATCCGCATGATATCTTCGTAGGACTGGATGACGCGATCGCGCACCGACACCAAGGTCGAGATCGCGACGTCGGTCTCGGCCACCGCCGTCACCACGTCCATCACGTTGGCCTTGCCGGATGCGAGTGCGACCGACTGCGCGTCGGACTTCTTGCCCGCTTCGGCGACGCTGCCGAGCGCATCCTTGAGCACGGAGCTGAACGATGGACCGCCCGAGCCGGTTTTCGCGGCGGCGGCGGGGTCGGCCATCTTCGCGAGTTTCGCGTAAGCATTGGCTGCAATTGTCGGCGATGCCATGAATCAGGTCTCCGGATCAGGCCTTGAGAATGTCGAGCGTGCGCTGGATCATCCGGCGCGTGGCGCCGATGATGTTGAGGTTTGCTTCGTAGGATCGCTGCGCCTCGCGCAGGTCGGTCATTTCGACGACCGAGTTGACGTTCGGCAATTTGACGTTGCCATTGGCGTCGGCGGCCGGATTGCTCGGATCGTTGCGCACACGGAACGCCGACGGGTCCTGCCGCACACGGCCAAGCGTCACCACGCGCGCGTCGAGATTGCGGTCGAGTTCGGTCGAGAAGGTCGGCACCTTGCGGCGATACGGATCGCCGCCCGGTGTCTTCGCGGTCGAATCTGCGTTGGCGATGTTTTCCGAGATGACGCGCATGCGGCCGGCCTGCGCCTTGAGGCCGGAAGTCGCGATCCCGATCGATCGCGCGAAGTCTGAAATCTGATCGCCCATCACTCAGACATCCCTTGCTTTTTGATTGCGCATGATCTGATCCGAAAACCGGCCTCCATTTAGCGCTAGCGCGGCCCTTCGGGTCGGGATCATGCGCTAGCGCCGCCCGGTCGCGGTCTTCAGCAGACCAAGGCTGCGGCTGTAGAGCGAGGTCGCGGCGGCGTAGTCCATCTGGTTGGCGGAGGACTTCATCATCTCTTCTTCGAGATTGACGGCGTTGCCGGCCGGGCGCGTCTCGTAGCCGGCCTTGCTGCTCTTGCCGAAGCCTTCGGTCGCGCTCGATCCGGAGATATGATTGACGTTGGTGCGCGCGACGCTGACCGAGGCCATCGGCTGATCGACGCTGTTGCCGCGCCGGTCGAACTTCGGTTCGACCAGATCGCGCGGCCGGAAATTGGGTGTGTCGGAGTTGGCGACGTTGTTCGCCAGCACGCGCTGCCGCTCCTGGTGCCACTGCATCCGCGTCTTGAGCGCCGAAAGGCCCGGAAGATCGGTAATTCCCATCGCTGCCTCTGCCTGTGTCGCTCCGGACCGGTGGAATTGGAATCGCACCACTAGGCAGAATTTGCCGCGTGTATGGTTAATGGCTGGTTAAGATTTTAGAGCCTCCCCGAAAGCATTGAAAACATTGGGAATAAACGGGCGATCGAGCAGCCGTCCGTTTGGGCTTCGCCGATTCATAGGGTACTAAGGAGACGGATGGGCACCCGGTGCCAATGGCGGATCGAAGCGCGATCCTCCTCCGTTAACAAATCGAGGCAAAACTTCACCGTTCTCGGGCCGTTGTAGTATTCTTTCATGCGTGAGGCCGCGAATCCGATCCTGAGATCGCAGCCGTTGCCGGGGACAAGGCATGCAGTCAGCACTTGGTTTTTTCTTCGCGATGGTGGTCGTGCTCGCGCTGATCGGCGCAGCCGCATGGCTGGTCCGTCGCTTCGCCGGTAACCGGCTGGGCGCCACCGCCAAGGGCGGCCGGCTGCCGCGCCTCGCGGTGATCGACGCTATTCCCGTCGATGGCCGGCGGCGCTTGGTGATGGTCCGCCGCGACAACGTTGAACACCTTCTGATGATCGGCGGCCCGACCGACATCGTCGTCGAGCCGAACATCGTTCGCGCCATGCCGGCGCGCGATACCTCGCGCTCGCCGAGCCTTCCCGATCCTGCAAGCTGGGCTGAGAGCGAGCCGCCGCGCCCGGAAAGCCTCGACTTCAACGAGCCACCGATGCCGGAACCGCCGCCGCGTCCGGCACGTCCGTCATTCATCGAGGAAGCGCGCCGCCCGCCGGCCATGCCGGAACGCCGCGAGCGTTCCGCGCCCGACATGGGCAGCTTCGCACCGGAGCCGATGGCGCGCCCCGCGCCCGAGCTTCGTCCCGAGCCGCCGGTCCGTCCCCGCAGTGAGCAGATCGCGCGCAGCGAACCGATGATGCCGCGCCCGGCGCGTCCCGAGCCGAAAGCGCCGCCGGTCCGCGCCGAACGCCCGGTCGCTGCACCGCTGGCGCCAGCAGCGCCTGCCGCAGCGGCACCCGCAGCGTCAGCCGACCAGAATCTCGCCGAGATGGCGCAGCGCCTCGAAGCCGCCTTGCGCCAGCCTGGCCGTGATCCACGCCCCTCGCCTCCGGTTGCACCCGACGCGCCAGCCGCGCGTCCGGCTCGCACCGCCGCACCCGAGGTGAAGATCGACCCGCCGGCCGAGACATCGTCGGCGCCGCCGGTCGCGCCGCCAAAGGCATCGTTCGAAGATCTTGAAGAAGAGATGGCGAGTTTGTTGGGCCGTCCGAAGCCGCCGACGTGAGGGCGCGGCCCTCACCGCGTAGAGTTTTTTCCCACCTTCTGACTGCTCTTCCCGCCGCCGCGCTGCTGGCCACGCTCCTTGCCGTGCCTGCATCCGCGCAGGACATCAGCATCAATCTCGGCGGCCAGGGCTCCGGCGTCACCGAACGCGCGATCCAGTTGATCGCACTGCTGACGGTGCTGTCGATCGCGCCGTCGATCCTCGTGATGATGACGTCGTTCACGCGCATCGTCGTCGTGCTGTCGCTGCTGCGCACCGCGCTCGGCACTGCCACCGCGCCGCCGAACTCCGTCATCATCGCGCTGGCGCTGTTCCTCACCGCCTTCGTGATGGGGCCGGTGCTGCAGAAGGTCTACGACGACGGCGTCAAGCCGCTGGTCGCCAACGAGATATCGACCGAGGATGCCCTCCAGCGCGGCGCGGCGCCCCTGCGCGGCTTCATGCTGAAGAACGTGCGCGAGAAGGATCTCAAGCTCTTCCTCAACCTCTCCGGCGAACCGCCGCCGGCGACGCCCGACGAGATGTCGCTGCGCATTCTCGTGCCGGCCTTCATGATCTCGGAACTGAAGCGCGCGTTCGAGATCGGCTTCCTGCTGTTCCTGCCGTTCCTGATCATCGACCTCGTCGTTGCATCGGTGCTGATGTCGATGGGCATGATGATGCTGCCGCCGGTCGTGGTGTCGCTGCCGTTCAAGCTGATCTTCTTCGTGCTGGTGGACGGCTGGTCGCTGGTGGCCGGCAGCCTCGTGCAGAGCTACGGCGGCGGGTGACGCGACCGCCATCGTCATTCCGGAAGCCGCGAAGCGGCTGTCCGGAATCCATACGCCGCAGCAGACATGTGGCGGATGCTGGAAGTGGCTCTGCGGCCTTCTCAGCGTCCCAATCGCCACAGGGGTTATGGATTCCGGGCTCGTTCGCCTTGCTCGCGCC
>JBMOOJ010000005.1:26674-40161 GCA_049323835.1 Pseudomonadota bacterium
GCGGCTGTCCGGAATCCATACGCCGCAGCAGACATGTGGCGGATGCTGGAAGTGGCTCTGCGGCCTTCTCAGCGTCCCAATCGCCACAGGGGTTATGGATTCCGGGCTCGTTCGCCTTGCTCGCGCCCCGGAATGACGAGGAGCGAACTACCGCGCGATCGTCGTGCCCTTGATCTTCGGCAGGCTGCCGGTCGGCGACGGATCGGGGCGCTGCTGGCCCGGCGAGTTGGCGCGGGCGACCGCGTCGGGGAAGCGGGTGCGCATGTCGCGCAGGAAGCCTTCCAGCGTGTCGACGGTCGCGGCGAGCTTGGCGATCTGCGCATACTCGGCGCTCGATGCGCTGGCCGGCCTGCTGGCGAGATCGAACATCGCCTTGTCGGTCTCCCCGCTCATGAGCGGGGCATACTTCTCGCGGAAGCGCGCGAGGCCGAGCGTATCATCGGCGAGCGCATAGCCGATCGCCGCGCGGATGATGTCCGACTTCTCGACCGGATTGAGCGCCGTGAAGTCGCGCCAGCGATCGCCATAATACAGTTCGATCTGTTCGGAGGATTCTCGCCAGCGCCGCGCCGCCCAGTGGATATCCGAACGCAACCGCACCGCCTCGCGGCCGTTGCTCGACGAGATGATATCGAGCGCGAGATCGTGCCGGCCGATATCGCTCTGTGCCCGCGCCTCGAGCAGCAGCCGCTGCTGGCGCAGTTCGCCGGCGAGGTCCGCAATGCGCGTCGAGCGGATCGCCGAGACGGCGCGATCCGGCTTGCGGTTCATCAGGTAGATCATGGCGAGTTTCGAGGCGACCTGCGCGCGCGCCGCGCCTTCAAGACGATGATCGATCTGGTACTGCAACAGTTCGCTCGCCTGATCGAGCAGATCGATGTTGACGAGACGTTCCGTCAGCCGGCGGATCAGTTCGTCGCCGCGTCGGCCGATCGGCGTCAGTTCGCGGTAATCGAAGAACAGCGACAGCGCCTCGATCGCCGGCATGTCATCGCCCTTGGCGGTGAGGAAGACCTGCGTGAACATCTGCGCCGCGTCGTCCTGCAGCTCGCGCGAAGCCGCGCTGTTGGCTTGCAGCCGCGTCGCCGCCCGCGCCGCCGCGAAGGCTTCCGGGTAACGGTCGCGTCCGGCATAGATGTGAAACAGCAGCTGCAGCGTCTTGACCTCGAGCCGGTCGCCGCGCCACATCACCGCGAGCGTTTCCAGCTCCTTCAGGACGTCCTCGTCCTTGATCTCGTTGCGCTTGAGCTGAAGCGCGATCTCGAGCAGCCGCGCTTCGGTGGCAGCTTCGCGATTGTTCGATTGCGCGGCACTGGCGTACTCGCGCAGCGCATCCTTTTCGCGCTTCAGCGCTTCAGCGAGACGGCCGCGTAGCACCGCGACGCCCGGCTGCGCTTCCGGCGTCACGCCGACGATGTCAAGCTCGTTGCTGCGATTGCTCGCGCTGGAGTAATCCTTCACCTCGATCGCCGCACGCATGGCGTTGGTCAGCGCAATGCGCTGCAAGTCGAACGGCAGCGATGTGATCGAGAATTCGGAGTTCTTGAACTTCTCGCGCGCCTCGGCCCACTTCTCCTGCCTGGCCAGCGCCAGCCCCTTCCAGAGCTGCGAGTCGAAGTTGCCGCCAATGGCCGGGTTGTTGAGATCCTTGAGGCCCTGCTCGGCCTGGCCGATGAGCGTCGCGTTGACCGCGTGCATGATCAGCGTCGCGGGATCTTCCTGCCCCGGCTTCTGATCCGACAGCGCCATGTGCAGGATGCCCTTGGCTTCGTGATAGAAGCCGCGCGACATATAGAAGCGGGCGAGGTCGAGCCGGGCGTTGAGCTTGGCCTCTTCGTTGGCTGTGAATGTCGCGGCGATCATCGCCTCACGGCGCTTGAAGAAATCGTCCTGCTGGAACTCGCGCCACTGCACGTTGTCGAAGATCGGCCGCACGCTCGCGGTGGCGCGTTCCGGCCCGGTGTTGGCCGGGGAGATCGTCATGCCGCCCGGGCGGTTGACGACGACGTTGCCGGCGCTGGTGTCGACCGACACGTCTTCGGACTTCGGCAGCACCGCGACGCCATGCATCGTATCGAGCAGCGTGAACTCGACAAAGTCCTGGCGGCGGATGAAGCCGCGCGCAGGCAGGTTCGCGGTGACGACGAACATGCTGTCGCCCGCATCGGGATCGATAATTCGATGCACGAGGCCCGGATTGAGCAGCTGGATCGAAAGATTGGCGCGCGAGGGATCGGCAACATTGCGCGTCGACCAGATCGGCTGCGGCGGCTCCTGTGTCGCATCCGCCATTGTCAGCGTCCAGGTACGCTCGTCGCCGCCGAGCGAGAACAGCTGCGGCCGGTTGAGACGGATGCGCACCGCCTGTCCGCGTGGCAACGCCATCGCGCTGACGTCGGCGATCAGCGAACCGCCTTCGGCGCGGATCGGCTCGACATCGATCGGCTTGCCGGAGTCGAACACGAGCCACACGGTATCGGCGCGGCGGAACAGCGCCGCCGGCGTCGGCGACGGGAATGCGAAAGACAGCGCGAAGTTGTCGCTGCGGCGGCGCGCATCGAGCTTTACCGGCTCGGCGGGCGGAGCGGCAGGCGCAGCCGCTTGCGCAGGCGGCGATGGCGCGACGGCGAGCGGCGGAGCAGCCACAGGTGCGGCTTCGGCCTTCGCTGCCGGACGGCTGTCCGCCGGTTCGATCTTCGGCAGCGGCCTGGCATCCGCAACCTTGACCTCCGGAACCTTGACCTCGGCCGCTTTCGGCTCCGCGATCCTGGCTTCCGGCTTGGTTTCCAAAACGGCTTGCGGCGGCTGAGCCGCCGCCTCTGATTTCCGCTGCACCGGAGCTGCCTCGGCCGCAGGCTTCGGCGGCGGCGTCGCTTGCACGGGCGGCTTCGTCTCCGGGATCACCTGCGCGCGCGGCTTGTCGGATTGCTGGAAACCGATGTCGATGACGTAGTTCTTCTCCTCGCGGAACGTATGCACGTCGACGTTGCCGACCACCGTGATCTCGACGGTCGAGGTTTCGCCCTCCACCTTCTGATCGATCGCGGAAATGTTCGAGGGTGCGGAGATTTTCGCATCCGCCAGATCGAAGTTGAACGCGGAATTGAACAGCAGGGTCAGCTTCTGCGCATTCAGCGTCGAGGACACGCCCGATCCGTCCGGCAGTTCGAACGTGAAGCGCACGAAGGTCGGCTGCACCGCGGCGCGCACCCGCACCGGCGGCCGCTTCTTCAGCTCCGCCGCAAGCTGCCGCTCGCGCAGCGCCCGTTCGGCGGCACGCGCGCGCTCGGCCAGTTCCTTCACCACATCAGCCGGCAGCGCCGGCGGCGCGCCCGTCCACGTATCCGGCAAGAGATCGACGAACAGCCGTTCGCCCGCGACCATGGTGTTGACGCTGACCTTGCGCGACAGCGCAATGCGCAGCGCCTGTCCGTCCGGATCGCGCCGCGCCGAGCCGACATAATCCGGCAGCGCATCGGCGACCTTGTCCATCGGCACCGCGACCGGCCGCTTGAAACGGATCACGAGAATCTGGCCCGCGGTGACGACCTCGGACTCCACATCCTCCTCGAGCTTGACGAGAAGCCGCGCGTAGCCGCCGCCATTGACGAGCGTCGCCTCGCCCCTCACCGGCTGCTGCGCATGCGCGAAAGAGAGCGGCGACAGCAATAGCGCGAAGCAGAGCACGATGAGCGCGACGCGAAGACCGGCGCCCCGGCGAGCGGTCAGCACGCGGTCACGGCGCGGCTGACCTTTCAGCCAACATCCATGGGCAGCCGTTCGCGCCATTCCAGCAATCCCGCCAGCTCTCTTGGGGACCAACCCCGGCCGGCGCCGCAGGGCGCGGCGCTTTCAGCCTGTTCGATTTTCAGTCTATGGAGCGCTCTTTAAGGAGGCGTTAACCAGACCGCGTCAGTTGCGGTTTTGCGGCTGCGGGCGGCCCTCGATTTTCGGCAGTTCGGCCGCCGAGGCCGACCGCTCGACGCCGCCGGCGCGGCGGGCGAGTTCCACCGTCAGCCGCTCGGCGGCTTCCGGGGTCATCAGCCCGAGAATGTCGGACATCTTCCGCGGCGCGATCTGCGAGGCGACCTCGATCAGCACGGCCATGTCCAGCCGGTCGAAAATCTTCGCCGCATCCTTGGGCTTCATGCCCTCGTACATCACGACGATGCTCTTGAACTTGACGCTCTCGGCCGCGGCCTTCTGCTCCTGCGCGGCGGTGATGCGCGTTTCGACGCCCTTCAACTCCTCGACCTTGCCCTCGATCCGCTTCTCGGCGGACTTCAGCAGGCTTTCGCGGATATCAACCTCGCGCGCGCGGGTCTCGAGTTCCTGACGCCGTGCCTGCAAGCGCTCCAGCAGCGCCCGTTCGGAGGCGGAGACGCTCTTCGGCGGCTCGGCGAGATTGTTCACCGGAGGCGCGTCTGCCTTCGGCGGCTCTTCCTTCTTCGGTTCCTCCTTCTTCGCCGGTGTCGCGCCGGTGATGTCATTCGGATCGTAGCGGGTGCCCCCCGGGAAGCCGAGGTTTTCCTGCGCCCACGACATCTTCGCCGGCTGCGGCTGGCTGGAGAACACGTAGCCGCCTTCCAAAAGCAGGCCGGCGATCTTCAGCACTCCGAGCGCACCGACCGCCAGCAGCACGATGGGAATGATACGGATGTTACGGAACGGCTTCATGCAGCGACGCTACCTGCCCTTCGCCGTTCGGAGAATGCGTGCGCGGCGGCGACGAGCGCCTTCGGGTTCGCCGGCGCCGCAGGCGCCGGGGTTGCGGCTTCGGCTTCCCGCGCCTGATTGACCCGGGCCGCCATCGCGATCTTGGAGACACGGCGCATGATGTCCTCGCCGAGCTGGATCTGCTGCGCCAGCTTCACGGAGTAGTCGTTCGCGGCGTTGATCTTGGCGCCGAGATTTTCGTTGCAGTCGCGCACCGTATGCTTGAGGCCGCCGATCGCGCGCTCGGCGATTTCGGTCGCGGTGATCAGTTCGGCGATCGTCGCCTTCAGCGAGGATTCGTCGGCCTTCAGCCGCTTCAGGCGGCCGTTCAGCATGATGCAATAGGCGATCGTCAGCACGAGCAGGATCGCGACCAGGGCTTCGATCATCAGTCCGGTGATATGGGTCACTGTGCCTCCATCATCTTGTTTTGCTCATCGGCTTTCTCGAACATCGCAAGCGTGGTGTTCGGCTTGCGTAAGGGCTTGGTGACACGGATGGCGACGCGGTCGCCGACCCGGCCCATGCGGCCTTCCGTCAAGGTGACGTTGCCGCAGCGGACGGCGACCGTCGCATCGGGACGCAGTTCGAGCGGCAGCGTGTCGCCGACCTTCAGGCTCATCAGTTGCTTCAGCGGCAGATCGGCCTCGTAGAGCACCGCGTCGACGGCCATCGAGGCCTGTCCGATTTCGTTGGCGAGATGCTGCTCCCAGGTCGCGTCACGGCCGAACTTTTCGCCCATGAACATCTGCAGCAGCACGCCGCGGATCGGCTCGATCGTGGCGTAAGGCAGCAACAGTTCGATGATGCCGCCGCGGTCTTCCATGTCGATGCGCAGGCGCACCAGAATGGCGGCGTTGGCGGGACGGCTGATCGCGGCGAACCGCGGATTGGTTTCCAGCCGGTCGATGGTGAGCTTGACCGGCGACAGCGGCCGGAACGCCTGCTCGGCGTCAGCCAGCACGACTTCGATCAGGCGCTTGACGAGGTTGGTCTCGATCGTCGTATAGGGCCGGCCTTCGATGCGCAGCGCGGCCTGGCCGCGGCGGCCGCCGAGCAGGACGTCGATCATCGAGTAGATCAGGCTGGAATCGACCGTGGCGAGGCCGAAGTTGTCCCACTCTTCCGCCTTGAACACGCACAGCACCGCGGGCAGCGGGATCGAATTCATGTAGTCGCCGAAGCGGACCGAAGTGATGCGGTCAAGTGAGACTTCGACGTTGTCGGAGGTGAAATTGCGCAAGCTCGTCGTCATCAGCCGGACCAGCCGGTCGAAGACGATTTCCAGCATCGGCAGGCGCTCGTAGGAGACCATGCCGGAATCGATGATGGCGCGAATGCCGGAATGATCGTCGAGATTGACCTCGCCGACGCTGAAGCCGAGCAGGTTGTCGATTTCTTCCTGCGACAGCACGCGCTCGCCGCTGGTGGCCGACATGCCGCGGCTGTCGTCGACCATGGCGGCCCACTGCTCCGCCATCGCCTCGGTCATTTCGTTCGCGGCGGCTTCTTCAGCCGCAGCGACCGGATCTTCGGAATCGAGCGAGGCCTCCCATTGGGCGGCTATTGCATCTTGGTCGACTGGATCGCCGGGTGCCATGTTCTAGATCCGCTTCGTCACTGGACGACGATTTCCTTGAACAGCACAGCGTTCACCTGCGTCGGCGCGATCGCGACGTTGACGCGGCGCGTCAGTTCTTCCTTGAGACGGAAGATGCCGGCCGAGCCCTGCAGATCGGTGGCGCGCAGCTCCCGCAGATAGGTCTGGAAGATGTCGGTCAGGCGCGGCATTGACGGCGTGATCTGCGCGACGATCGGCTGCTCCTTCACCTCGAGCACGATCTTCATCTTGAGATACTGGACGCGCTCGCCGGGCTGGCTGGAGAGGTTCACCAGCAGTTCGGGGACATCCATGAACACAGGCGGCTTCGGCGGCGGCGGACCCTCGGCTACCTTTTCCTTGTGCCCCTTGAAGAAGAAGAAATATCCGCCCGCGCCCGAGACGATCAGCAGTCCGGCCACCGCAATGAGGATGATCTTGAAGCGGTTCTTGGCAACCGGAACCTCTTCGCCCTCTGTGCCGGTCTCTTCGACTTGTTGTTCGCCGTCAGCCATCGTTCGCCCGCCCGCTTGCGAGGGTGACCCTGATTGGCTGCCGAGAGGCTGAAGACGCGATACGAAACGCCGCCGGCGCACACGGGCGCCCTGTAATCCGTAACGCGGACGCTAGCGGCGCAATGGTTAACGGTTTCTTTCTTTTGTCCTTCAACTGGGAAAAATTTGCCGGGGCAATATGGTCAACAAGACCTTATCTGCCGGGGCACCCGCCTCCATCTTTTCGCTCAAGCATCTGATAACCCTCAGCAATCGCGATTGGCACGATCCTCGCAATACCTTTTCGCGAACCGCGGGCTTGGGAGAGCTTGAGCGGTTCGGACATGACCCCTCGCGGCTTTGGGAGAGGCAGCGGCGGGTCTTCAGGGGAGAACCGCCGATGGAGAACGCACTCCTCATCGGACTGTCGCGCCAGGTCGTGCTCGAGCGGAACGTGGATGTGATCGCGAACAACATCGCGAACATCAACACGACCGGATTCAAGGCCGACCGGCAGCTCTTTGAAGAATTCCTGACGTCGCCCGCGCGCGACGAGAGTTTCCCCAATCGCGACCGGCGGGTGAGCTTCGTGCAGGACCGCGGCACCGTCCACGATTTCGCCCAGGGCCCGATCGAACCGACCAAGAATCCGCTCGATGTGGCGCTCTCCCGCGACAACTTCCTGGTGGTGCAGACGCCGAACGGCGAGCGCTACACCCGCAACGGCGCGCTTCAGATCAACAATCAGGGCCAACTCGTCACCACGGCCGGGTTCCCGGTGCTCGGCGCCAACGGCCCGATCACCATCCAGTCCGGCGACCAGGATCTCGCGATCGCGCCCGACGGCAGCGTGACGGTGCGCGAAGGTCTCGTCACCAACACCGAATCCGTGCGCGGCAAGCTGCGCCTCGTCCGCTTCGACGATCCGCAGCGCCTGACCAAGGAAAGCGCGACGCTGTTCGCCGCGCCCGCCGGCGTCGCCCCGCAAGTCGATCCGCAGGCGACGGTCCGTCAGGGCTTCGTCGAGAAGTCGAACGTCAACGCGGTCGCCGAGATGAGCAAGATGCTCGAAGCGGTGCGTCAATATCAGCAGATCACCACCATCGTTCAGCAGCAGGGCGACCTGCGCAAGACGGCGATCGACCGTCTTGCTGATGTGCCGGCCTAAGGAGCCATCCCATGCGCGCACTTCACACCGCCGCGACCGGAATGCTGGCCCAGGAACTCAACGTTCAGGTCATCTCGAACAACATCGCGAACCTCCGCACCACCGCCTACAAGAAGCAGCGCGCGGAATTCCAGGACCTGCTCTACGAAAACGTCCGCCGCGTCGGCACGCAGTCGTCGGATCAGGGTACCGTGCTGCCGGTCGGCATCGAAATCGGTTCGGGCGTCAAGACCGTCGGCACGCCGCGCGTCATGAGCCAGGGCACGCTCCTGCCAACCTCGAAGGAGCTCGACGTCGCGGTTCGCGGCGAAGGCTTCTTCCGCGTCAACCTGCCGGACGGCCGCACCGCCTACACCCGCGACGGCTCGTTCGAGCTCGACAATCAGGGCCGCCTCGTCACCGCGCAGGGCTACCTCGTGCAGCCCGGCATCACCGTGCCGCAGAACTCGACGGGCCTCTCCATCAACGCGCAAGGCCAGGTCAGCGTCACGCCCGCCGGAACGACAACGCCGACCGTCCTCGGCCAGATCGAAACGACGATCTTCATCAACAAGGCCGGCCTCTCGGCCATCGGCGACAACCTCTATCTGGAAACGCCGGCGTCCGGTCCGCCGCAGAACAGCGTGCCGGGCGCACCGGGCTACGGCGACCTGCTGCAAGGCAACCTCGAACAGGCGAACGTCGAAGTGGTGTCGGAAATTTCCGACCTGATCGCTGCGCAGCGCGCCTACGAGATGAACGCCAAGGTCATCAGCGCCGCCGACCAGATGATGCAGTCCACCACCAACATGTTCCGCTGAGGATGACGATCATGATCAAGCGGATTGCCATCGCAGCTCTCGCCGTCCTCGCTGTCTCGGCCGCGTTCGCGCAGGACCTGGAGGACACGATCGCCGTCCCGACCCTGCGCGCCAGCGTCACCGTGACCAGCGACGTGGTGCGCATCGGCGACATGATCGAGAATGCCGGCCCGGCCGCGCAGATCGCCATCTACCGCGCGCCCGACCTCGGCACGACCGGCACGCTCCCCGCCGATCAGGTGATTGCAGCCCTGCGCAATCATCGTGTCATCGGTGTCGATGCCAGGGACATCCGTGAAGTCACCGTGACGCGCGCCTCGCGCGTATTCGCGATCAAGGACATCGAACGCGCGGTGAGCGAAGCGCTGGAGCGCCGCAACGGCCTCGGCGACGCCGCCGACATCCAGCTCACCTTCGACCGCGACGTGCGGATGCTCCAGCTCGATGCGACCTCCACCGGCGAGCCGCAGGCGGTCGCCGTGCGCTACGAGCCGCGCACCACCCGCTTCGACGTCACCTTCGAGATCGGCAACAGGACCGGCGCCCAGCCCGCGAAGCTCCGTTTCACCGGCACCGCCATCGAAACCGTGCAGACGGTGATCGCCGCCCGCAACCTCGATCGTGGCGACACGCTGAAGGCGGCCGACTTCACCGTCGAGCGCCGGCCGAAGAACGAAGCGGGCAACGACCTGACGAGCCGCGAGCGCGCGCTCGGCATGCAGGCACGCAAGGCGATCCGCGCCGGCCAGCCGATCCGCGGCGCCGACATTGCCCGCCCCGACCTCGTCACCCGCGATCAGAGCGTGACGCTGATCTACAACGCACCCGGCATCTACCTCACCGTGCGCGGCAAGGCCGTCGACGGCGGCACCGAGGGCGACACCGTCACCGTCACGAACCTGCAATCGAAACGCACGGTGCAGGGCACCGTGGTCGGCCCCGCGCAGGTTCTGATCGCCGCGCCCTCGCCGCGCATCGTCGCCGCCGCACCGCAGGCCGATGTTTCCGCCAACGACACCGTTGGCTCGCTCACCACCGGCCGCGGCTCCGCGTCTCCAGCATCGAAAGTCGAGTAAAGTTCATGTCACGCAGTGGTCCCCTGAAGCGAACTCTCCGCACCGGTACGATGCTGGCGTTCGGATGCCTCGTCTGCGGCTGCTCCTCGATCGATCGCCTGTCGCAGATCGGCGAAAAGCCCGCACTCTCGGCGATCGAGAACCCGACGGCCCAGCCCGGCTACAAACCGGTGCAGATGCCGATGCCGACGCCGCAGCCGGCGTCGTACAATCCGAACTCGCTGTGGCGGAACGGCTCGCGCGCCTTCTTCAAGGATCAGCGCGCGCGGCAGGTCGGCGACATCCTCACCATCACCGTGAACTTCACCGACAAGGCGAACATCGCCAACCAGACCAGCCGCAGCCGCTCCAGCAAGGAAGATTCCGGCGTCAGCGATTTCGCCGGCAGCAAGCTCCTCACCGGCAGCGCCGCGCAGGTCTTCCCCGGCCGCATTCTGACCACCGACGCGACCGCCTCCACCGACGGCAAGGGCTCGGTGCAGCGGCAGGAAAACCTGCAAACCTCCGTCGCCGCCGTGGTGACGCAACTGCTGCCGAACGGCAACCTCGTCGTCGAGGGCAAGCAGGAGATCCGCGTCAACTTCGAGGTTCGCGAATTGATCGTCGCCGGTATCGTCCGCCCCGAGGATATCCAGAGCGACAACACCATCGATAGCAGCAAGATCGCGCAGGCCCGCATCGCCTACGGCGGCCGCGGCCAGATCACCGACGTGCAGCAGCCGCGCTACGGCCAGCAGGTGCTCGACGTGCTGCTGCCGTTCTGACGCGCATGATCCCGAAAAGTGGGTACCGGTTTTCGGACCAGATCATGCGCAAATAAGACCAGCTCCCACGCATTGCGGCGAAGCCTTAAGCGCGGCGATGTGTACGATGCGGCCTCCGGTAGCTCCCCTGCCGGAGGCCGCGATCGTTTCGAGCGGACCCCGCACGTTGTTGACGCCGGCTCTTCCGCAACCCGGCCAAGCCCGCTAACGTGGCGGCGTTTGGAGGATTTATTTTCAATGACATCATTTTCGGCCAAGACCTTTGCAGCGGCGGCTGGATTCGTTGCACTCAGCGCATTGTTCATCGCCCCCGCACCGTCCGCCCTCGCGGCCGGCGCGGTTGCCGTCGGCCAGACCGGCAACGTGACCAAGGACGGGCTCGCGATCGGCTGGGCCACCGGTTCCGCGAACAAAGAGCGCGCGGAAAGCGTGGCGAAACAGAAATGCCTCGACTTCAAGGACGCGCCCAAGGCGACGCGAAAACGCTGCCGGATCGTGAACACGTTCGAAAATCAGTGCCTGGCGATTGCGCTGGACCCGAAAGCCGGGACCCCCGGTTACGGCTACGCGGTACGTCCGACGCTCGGCGACGCCAAAACCGAGGCGATGTCGAGGTGCCGCGAAACTGCCGGCAACCGCGCCCAGCATTGCGTCGATACCGACTCGAGTTGCGACGGCAACGCAAAGTAACCACCCACCGTTCGCCGCCTCAACGGGCCGCCGCCGTTTCGCAGGTGCGTTGCGGCACAATGGACGCGGCGAAGGCGGCGTGGCATTGAACGCTCATGCTGGAACCGGGCACGCCGACACCGCAACGGCTTGACCTGCTGCGCGCGATCCTGCGCCGGCACGTCGCGTTCGATTCCACCGACATCCTCGCCACCATCCAGGCCGACGCCGAGTTTCTCGACCTGCCCTCGGGCGGCATTCTCTTCCGGCAAGGCGAGCGCACCGACGACGTCTACTTCGTTCTCTCCGGACGGCTGCGCGCCTCAACCGGCGACGGCAAAGGCGGCACGCGCATCCTCGGCGACATCGGCCGCGGCGAAACCATCGGCGAACTCGCCGTGTTCACCGGCGAGCCGCGCTCCGCCACCATCACGGCGCTGCGCGACAGCTCGGTGGTGAAAGTCACCCGCGCGACGCTCGACCGCGCGCTGATGAAGGCGCCGCAGATCGGCATTGCCATGACGCGCATCGTCATCGAGCGTTTCCGCCGCTCCGAGCGTGAACGGCAGACGCCGATCGTGCCGGTCAACGTCTGCTTCCTCCCCATCACGCCCGGCGTCGACGCCGTGCGCTTCGCCGAGCGGGTGCGCGAGGTACAAGGTGCGAGCGCGCGCGTGGCGATGCTCACCCCCGCCGACATCGCCGATCGCTTCGGCACCAATGCCTTGAAGCCGGTGTGGCAGCGCTACGGCGAGGTCGCGAACTACGTCGACCAGGTCGAGGCGCGCAGCGGCGCGGTCTATCTCGTCGCGGACTCCAGCGACGGTCCGTGGACGCGCTTCTGCCTGCAATACGCCGACGAGATCGTGCTGCTCGCGGGTGCGACCGGCGCGCCGCATCTCTCCGCGATCGAAACCGCGCTGCTCGCGGGCGAGGAGCCGGTATCGATCGCGCGGCAGACGCTCGTTCTGTTGCATCCCGCGCATCTGAAAAGCCCGACCGGCACCGGCGCGTGGCTCGATGCGCGGCCGAAGGTGTCGCGGCACGTCCACATCCGCCAGGATGCGCCGCGCGACATCGCGCGCATGGCCCGCATCGTCTCCGGCCGCGGCGTCGGCCTCGTGCTCGCCGGCGGCGGCGCGCGCGGTTTCGCCCATGTCGGCGTCTACCGTGCGCTGGAGGAAGCGGGAATCGACGTCGATTTCGTCGGCGGCACCTCGATCGGCGCGCTGATGAGCATGTGCGTCGCCTTCGACCAGCCGGCCGACGCCTTCGACGCCGCGACGCGCAAGGCCTTTCTCATGCATCCGCGCGGCAACATCACCGGCGACTACAACTGGCTGCCGATGATCTCGCTGGTGAAGGGCAAGCGCACGCGCGAGGCGCTGTCGCGCGCGATCCGCGATGCCGCCGGACGGCGCATCAACATGGAAGACACCTGGAAGACGCTGTTCGTGATCGCGTCGAATTTCTCGACCGCGAGCGAAGCGGTGCTGACGCGCGGCGATCTCGCCCGCAACGTGGTCGCGAGCTACGCCATTCCCGGCGCGCTGCCGCCTGCCTTCATCAACGGCCACATGCTGTTCGACGGCGGCACGTTCAACAATTTCCCGGTGGACGTGATGATCCGCATGGGCGCCGGCAAGATCATCGGCGTCGATCTCGCGATCGAGCAGAAGCAGCACTTCGATATCAGCCGCACGCCCGGCACCTGGGCGCTGCTGCGCGACCGCCTGCGCGCGCCATCCAAACGCCGCTACCCGCTGCCGACGATTCCCGAGACGATGGTGAACTCGACCTTCATCTCGTCGGTCGCCAAGCAGCAGGCGATGTGCAAGCTCTGCGATCTGCTGTTCCAGCCGCGCATCTCCGGCATCGGCCTGCTCGAATGGCGGCGCTACGACGACATCGTCAAGGCCGGTTACGACACCGCGAAGTCGGTGCTCGCGAAGATGACGGACGAGGAGATCAAGGGGTTTAAGTAGCCGTCGTTGCGAGGACTGCGACGTATCCCTCCCCTGAATGGGGAGGGCAAAGGCGGCCTCCGGCCGCCGTCAATTGTTTGAAGAACGCCGACGCTTTGCGTCGGCTATGCGAGCGTAGCGGAGGCCGGGGTGGGGTGACGCAACCCCCACTCGTCGCGTTGTTCGCGACGCTCACAACGCGCCACCCTCCCCACAAGGGGGAGGGAAAGCGCACC
>JBMOOJ010000006.1:0-40152 GCA_049323835.1 Pseudomonadota bacterium
CGCCGGCTCCGGCATCACGCCGATCATCTCGATCATTCGCGGCATCCTCGCGCGCGAGCCGAACAGCCGCTTCTTCCTGTTCTACGGCAACCGCACCGCCAACGGCGTGCTGTTCCGCGAGGCGCTGGAAGAACTGAAGGATCGCTTCATGGGCCGGTTCTCGCTGTTCCATGTGCTGTCGCAGGAAGAGCAGGACTTGCCGATCCTCTACGGCCGTCTCGACCGCGAGAAGGTCGAGGTGCTGCTGCGCGCGATGGTGCCGGCAGCGGCCGTCGATCATGTGTTTGTCTGCGGGCCGATGGCGATGAGCGAGGAAATCGAAAAGACGTGCCTCGATCTCGGCATTCCCGCCGATCGTCTGCATGTCGAGCGTTTCGTCTCGGGCCTCGGCGGCAAGCCCCGGCCCAAGTCCGTGATTGCGCCGGAAGCACCGCCGAAAGCGGTCGCGGCGCTGATTGTCGACGGCAAGCGCAAGGATGTGCCGGTCGCCGACGGCGAGGCCATACTCGACGCCGCGCTGCGCGCCGGCATGGATTTGCCGTATGCGTGCAAGGGCGGCATGTGCAGCACCTGCCGCGCCAAGGTGGTCGAGGGTGCGGCGCAGATGGAGCTGAACTATTCGCTGGAGCCGTGGGAGATCGAGGCCGGTTTCGTGCTGACCTGCCAGGCACACCCGACGACCGCGCGCATCGTCGTCGACTACGACCAGATGTAGTTACTTGCTCTCCCGCAGCAGCGCGTAGGCGGTCTGCGCCATCGCCGCCGGCTTCTCGTCCTTGTCGGTGCGGATGGTTACGCTGCCATAGGCCATGGTCTTGCCGATACGCACCACGCGCGCCTCCGCCAGCGCGTCCGCCCTCAGGACCGGCCGCATGAAGTGCACGGTCTGATCGACCGTCGTCATCGAAAAATATTCGCCGGCGTTCGCCGAGATCGCGAACACCATGGCGGTGTCGGCGAGGCTCATCAGCGCCTGACCGCAGACGACGCCGTTATCGCGGCAGAGCTTCTCGGAAAACTTCATCCGCAAGGTCGCGTGTTCAGGCGAAATACTCTCCACCGACAGATCGAGGTCCTGCACCCACGCCGCGAAGACCGTCTTCAGCAGCGTGTCGGCAGCGGCTTGGTCGAAAGGCATCAGCGAACCCTCAGGCGAGTTTGACGGGCAGGTGGGTGAAGCCACGGAAGCGGACACGACGCGCACGCTGCCCCGCGCCGTTGGCAGCGTAGTCCGGAAACCGCTCGAGGAAGCGGCTGATGGCGATGCGGCCTTCGAGCCGCGCGAGCGCGAGCCCCGCGCAGATGTGCGGGCCGGATGCGAAAGCGACGTGCCGGTTCGGCGTGCGGCCGATGTCGAGACGTTCGGGATCGGCGAACAGCTCGGGATCGCGGTTGGCCGCGCCGATGCACAGGGTCACCAGTGTTCCGGGCGGCAACGCAACGCCGTCGAGCGTGGCGTCCTCGACCACGCGGCGATTGCCGAGCTGGTTCGAACTTTCGAAGCGCAGGAACTCCTCGATCGCGGTCTTGATGAGCGCCGGATCATCGCGCAAGCGCTGGCGCTGGTCGGGCCAGCGGATCAACAGTTCAAGCCCGTTGCCGATTAGGTTGGTCGTCGTCTCGTGGCCGGCATTGAGAATGAAGATGCAGTTCTGCAGCAGCTCGATTTCGCTTAAGCGCTCGTCGCCTTCGCCCTGGATGAGGCGCGTCAGTACATCCCGGTCGGCGTCGCCGGGATTCTTGCGGCGGTCGGCGACCAGCTTGCGGAGATAACCGAGGAAATCCTGCACAGCCGTTTCGCCGCGCGCCTGCTGCTCGGGTGTGAGGAACGGTTCGAGCGCACCGAGGATCGCCAGCGACCAGTCGCGCAGCGGTCCGCGCTCGTCATGCGGGACACCGAGCAGATTGCCGATCACCTCGATCGGAATGGCGGAGGCGAAGTCCTCGATCAGGTCGACGTCGCCCTTCGCGGCCATGGTGTCGAGCAGGCGATCCACCAGCGTAATCAGGCCCGGCTCCATCTCGCTGATGGCGCGCGGATTGAGCGCGCCGGCAATCAGCCGCCGCACGCGAGTGTGCAGCGGCGGGTCGCTGAACACGAGGCTCGTGGTGTGATGCTGGAACAGCAGCGAGTCCGTTCCGTACTTCGGGCCGAACTCGACTTTCTTGTCCGAACTGAAGCGCGTCGTGTCCTTGTAGATCGTTTCAAGATCGCGATGCCGCGTCAGGAACAGCGAGCCATCCGGCATGCGGTGGATCGGGTCATGCTCGCGGAGCGCCCGATAGGTCGGGTAGGGGTCGTCGTAGAAGGACTGCGGCAAATCCTTCAGCGAGAAGTCTCGCGCGAGCGATTCCGCTGACGGCGCTTCCATGGCAATACCGGGCTGGCTCATGATCGCCGCCCTCAGGCGATGATCTCGTTGATCTGTACGACCGCCTGCGCATCGGTGAACTTCGCGATGTCGGCGAAGATTTCCTTGCCGTGCGCCTTGCCGGCGGCCTTGAAGTCATCCATCGAGCCGAACGTGAGCAACGCCGTCATCTGATAGTCCGGCGCACTGCCGTCGCCCTTGGCAAGGCCCTTGATGACCTTGGCATCCTTCAGGCCGTGTTTGGTCCAGCGATCGCGGACCAGCGGCATGTGAGTCTTGAGATAGTAGTCGGTGTCGAACGTCTTGCCTGCCGGATACATCACGGTGACGAGGATCATGGTGTTTCTCCCTTTGCTTTTTGTTGTCAGGCTTTCGGCCGGACCGCGTTCATCGTCAGCAGTTCGTAGGTCGCGGCAGTCTCGTCCTTGTCGGTGAGAATTTCCACATCCCAGCGGACCTCGCCGTACTGCTTGTTGCGCGGTGACTTCTCTTTGGCGGTGAGGCGCACCTTGATGGTCTCACCCGGCTGCAACGGCTTCAGGAAGCGCAAGGAATCGAGACCATAATTGGCCAGAACCGGGCCGGGATCGGGGTCGACGAACAGGCCGGCGGCGAACGAGAGTAGCAGGTAGCCATGGGCGACACGGCCCGGGAAGAAGGGATGACCCTTGGTCGCCTCCTCGTCTATGTGGGCATAGAACGTGTCGCCGGTGAAGTGCGCGAAGTGTTCGACGTCGTCGAGCGTGACGGTGCGGGTCTTCGAGAAGAACGTCTGGCCGATGTCGAGGTCTTCGTAGTGGTAGCGGAAGGGATGCCTGTCCTTCTCGATGATCGGTGCGCCCTTCATCCAGCGTCCGGTGACCGATGTCAGCATAGCTGGCGAACCCTGCACCGCGGTGCGCTGCATGTAGTGATAGACACTGCGGACGCCGCCGAGTTCTTCGCCGCCTCCGGCGCGGCCGGGGCCGCCGTGCACGAGATGCGGCATCGGCGAACCGTGGCCGGTCTGCTCCCTGCCGCAGTCGCGATCGATCAGCACGAGCCGGCCATGGAAGCTGCCGATGCCGAAGGTGAGATCGCGGGCAAGCGCCGCATCATGCGTGTAGACGGAGGCGACCAAGCTGCCGTCGCCGCGGTTGGTCAGCGCAACCGCCTCGTTGATATCGCGATACCCCATCACCGTGCTGACCGGGCCGAACGCCTCGATGGCGTGAAGTTTGGTTGCCTTGATCGGATCAGCGCAGTGGAGGAGAAGCGGTGGCAGGAACGCGCCCTTCTTGGCATCGCCGCCCTCGACGGCGAAGTGCTCGGGATCGCCGATCACGAGCTGCGCTTCTTTCTGCAGCGACGCAACATGCGCCAGCACATCCTTGCGTTGGCCGAGGCCGACGACGGGCCCCATGCGGACGCTGTCGAGTTCCGGATTGCCGACGGTGATTTTCGCGAGCCGCTCACGCAACGCCGCGATCGCGGCATCCACATGCGCGACGGGTACCAATGCACGGCGGATGGCCGTGCATTTCTGCCCGGCCTTCACCGTCATCTCCTTGGCGACCTCCTTGATGAAGAGGTCGAACTCCGGCGTGCCCGGCACGGCATCGGGTGCGAGAATCGCGGCGTTCAGTGAATCGCGCTCGGCGACAAAGCGCACGGCTTCACGTGCGATGACTGGATGCCGCTGCAACTGCTCGGAGGTATCGGCCGAGCCGGTGAAGGACACGAGGTCTTGACAGGTGAGATGATCGAACAGGTCGCCGATCGAGCCGACGACGAACTGAAACGCACCCTCAGGCAGAATCTTGGACTCCGCGATCATCCGTGCCAGCGCATGCGCGACGTAGGACGTGACCGTGGCAGGCTTCGTCACCACCGGCACGCCGGCGAGGATCGCGGGTGCGAGCTTCTCCAGCATGCCCCAGCAGGGGAAATTGAAAGCGTTGATGTGGACCGCGACGCCCTGCAACGATGTCAGGATGTGTTGTCCTGCGAAGGTGCCGGTCTTGCCAAGCACTTCCGGGGCGCCGTCGATCAGGAATGTTGCGTTCGGCAGCTCGCGGCGGCCCTTGCTGGCATAGACGAACAGCGTGCCAATGCCGCCGTCGACGTCGATCAGGTTGTCGGTGCGCGTCGCGCCGGTCTGAAACGACAGCTTGTAGAGCTGATCCTTCCGCTCGGTGATGTACTGGGCGAGGCCCTTCAGCAGGTCGGCGCGCTGGTGGAACGTCAGCTTCCGCAGGTTCTTTCCGCCGGTGGTGCGCGCATAGGCGAGCATCTCGCGCATGTCGAAGCCGCCGCTGGTCGCTTCCGCCACCACATCGCCAGAGACGGCGCTGCGCACTTCGATGAGGTCGCGCCCGGCGCTCCATTTGTTCTTGACGAGGCTTTCGAGCTTCATGGCGTCACTTCGATGTTGAGTGAAGGGCGGACGTTGCCGCGCGACGGCCGGCGGCCGGACGTTTCGCGGGCTTGGTCGGTTGCTTGAGAATATTGGCGGTGCCGTCGGCGATGAGTTTCGTCACGATATCGGCATAGTCGGCACGGGTGACCGGCCCCGTGGCCTTGAACCAGAGGTAGTGCCAGTTCAGCATGCCGAAGAGCGACATCGTCACCGGCGTCAGCAGTTTCGTGCCCTTCAGTTGTGGTGCGACGCCGAGCACGGCTGACGAGAACGTCGCGACGAGCTCGCGCTCCATGTTCTTCAGCTCGGTCTGGCGCGCGGGCGGCAGCAGGCGAAGGCCGTTGATCTGGACGTTGTGCTGGGCATCGGCGTCGCGATAGGCGTCGAGCAGGGCGGCGCACAGTTCACGCAGCCGCTCCTGTGGCGGCAGCTCGGGCTGATCTGCGTTCTCGACGACTTCCAGGAGCTCTTCGAGGTGATAGCGGATCACGTCGAACAGCAGGCCCTCCTTGTCCTTGTAGTAATGATAGAGGTTGGCCTTGGAGACGCCGCACGCTTCCGCGATCTTGCTCATGGATGCACGGTCGTAACCGTACTCCGCAAACAGCTCCGCCGACCGGTCGAGGATTGCCCGCCGCTTCTCGTCATAGTTGGTCGCTCGGCTGCGAGCCATTGTCGCCCTTCCTTCGGTTAATCCTGGCTGCCTGCGCGATCACGCGCGGGGCCGGTTGTCGATCACGCGCTTGGCCTTGCCGCCGGAGCGCTCGATGCTCCCCGGATCGAGCACGGTCACGGCCGCGGTAATGCCGATGGTATCCTTGACGCATTGCGCGAGCGCCGTGCCGGCGCTCTGCTTAACCGTGCTGCTTGCATCGGGGCGCGCCTCGACCTGTATCTCCATATTGTCCATGCGGCCGTCGCGCGTCAGCACGATCTGATAGTGGAGCGACAGATCGGGAATGGTGAGAAGCTTTTCCTCGATCTGAGTAGGGAACACGTTGACGCCACGCACGATCATCATGTCATCGGAGCGGCCGGTCACCTTTTCCATGCGCCGCATCGCGCGTGCCGTGCCAGGCAGCAAGCGCGTGAGATCGCGCGTGCGATAGCGGATGATCGGCATTGCTTCCTTGGTCAGCGACGTGAAGACGAGTTCGCCTTTCTCTCCGTCCGGCAGCACCTGGCCGGTCGCCGGGTCGATCACCTCCGGATAGAAGTGATCTTCCCAGATATGCAGGCCGTCCTTGGTTTCGACGCACTCGTTGGCGACGCCCGGGCCGATCACCTCCGACAGGCCGTAGATATCGACGGCGTGAATGTCGAACGCCTCCTCGATCTCCTCGCGCATCGCATTCGTCCACGGCTCGGCACCGAAGATGCCGATGCGCAGCGACGACTTGCGCGGATCGAGGCTCTGCTTCCGGAACTCGTCAAGGATCGCCAGCATGTAGGACGGCGTGACCATGATGATATCGGGCTTGAAGTCGTTGATGAGCTGCACCTGTCGCTCGGTCATGCCCCCGGAGATCGGGATTACGGTGCAGCCGAGCCGCTCCGCGCCGTAATGCGCGCCGAGGCCGCCGGTGAACAGGCCGTAGCCGTAGGCGACATGCACCTTCATGCCGGGACGGCCGCCGGCTGCGCGAATCGAGCGGGCAACGACGTCGCTCCAGGTCTCGATGTCGCGCTTGGTGTAACCGACGACGGTCGGCTTGCCGGTCGTGCCTGATGACGCATGGATACGCGCAACTTGCGCTTCGGGTACGGCGAACATGCCGAACGGATAGTTGTCGCGCAGGTCGATCTTGGTCGTGAACGGAAACTTCGCGAGATCGTCGAGTTCCTTGAACGAATCGGGGCGCACGCCGGCGGCGTCGAATGCCTTGCGATAATGCGGAACATTCTCGTAGGCATGACGCAGCGACCACCCAAGGCGTTCGCGCTGCATGGCGCGGATGTCCTCGCGGGAGGCAGCCTCGTATGGATCGAGTTCAGCCGGGTGAGGGGCCAACCTGTCGAGCTTGCGCAGCGGAATCTGGATCAAGGCGTTCTCCCTGGATTCTTATTTCCCGCCACCGTCGCTGGAGGCGAGCAGACGGCCGGTGATCGTTCGCGAATGTCCGCGGAATTCAGCAATGATCTTGTTGGCGCCATCGCGGACGGTGACATCATAGATGCCGCTGCGTCCCGACCGCGTCCGCTCGACTGCATGCGCGGTCAGCACGTCGCCCTCGTGCGCGGACTCGATGAACGTGACGGCGCAGTGCTGCGCCACGGTGCGCTGATCGTAGGTATTGCACGCGAACGCGAAGGTGGAATCGGCGAGCGTGAAGATGAAGCCGCCGTGGCAGATGCCGTGGCCGTTCGTCATCTCCTTGCGCACGGTCATTGCGATGACCGCTTCGCCCGGCGCAATACGCTGGATTTGCATGCCGAGGCCCTTGCTGGCGCGATCGTCCTGCCACATGGCGTCGGCGCAGGCCTTCGCCATCGCATGCGCATCGGTGCGCGCGGACGTATCCATCATATACGCCCCGTGAAGTGCGCCGCGCGCTTTTCAAGGAACGCCGCGACGCCTTCGGCGAAATCGGGGCCACGGCCCGCTTGTCCTTGCAGGTCGCGCTCGAGATCGAGCTGCTGGTCGAGCGTATTCTGTTCGGAGAGGTCGAGTGCACGCTTGATGAGAGCGAGCGCGCCGGTCGGCTGCTTGGCGAGATGCGCGACGAGCTTGCGCGCCTCGGTCATCAGGCTTGCATCGTCGACGGTTCTCCAGATCAGGCCCCAGGCTTCGGCCTGTTCGGCGGCAAGAGGCTCGCCCAGCAAGGTGAGCGCGCGGGCTCTTGCGCTGCCGGCGAGACGGGGGAGAAACCACGTACCGCCGCTGTCCGGCACCAGCGCGATCTTCGAAAACGCCTGGATGAATTTCGCCGAGCGGGCGGCGAGCACGATGTCGCAGGCGAAGGCGATGTTCGCGCCGGCGCCAGCCGCCACGCCGTTCACCGCGCAGACGATCGGGATCGGCAGCTGCCGCAGCTTGCGCACCAGCGGGTTGTAGTTCTTGTCGATGGTAATCGCGAGATCGGGCGCATGCCCGCTCGTGAAGCCGCCGTCGGCGAGATCCTGTCCGGCGCAGAAGCCGCGCCCGGCGCCCGTCAACAGCAGCGCGCGGCACGTGGTGTCCGCTTCGGCCTCGCGAAGAGCATTCGCGAGCGCCGTGTGCATGGCCTGTGTAAATGAATTGAGGCTTTCGGGGCGGTTGAGGGTCAGA
Source organism: Pseudomonadota bacterium (assembly GCA_049323835.1). Lineage (GTDB taxonomy): Bacteria > Pseudomonadota > Alphaproteobacteria > Rhizobiales > Xanthobacteraceae > SG-bin9. Next base: position 8,039 of record JBMOOJ010000006.1, read on the forward strand.
ATCCTGAACCCGTCTCCGACCTCGACCTGAATCGGTTCGTTCTCCATCGCGCGTCTCCCTGCCGGCTTTTCTGTCGCAGCCTGTTGACGGGCACAATACTATTGACCAACCGTCCGGTCAATTATATCAAGGCGGGCAGAAGCGGGCCGTCTCACGGAACTTCGTATCGACGTGACGAACAAGGCTCGCCGGGCAACTCGAACAATGAGCGCCCATCAACAGGGAGGACATCATGAAGCCGATTTCCGTCATCCGACTTCTCGTCGCCGCGGCAGCCGCGAGCCTGCTCTCCGGCGCCGCCTTCGCGCAGCAGACCATCAAGATTGGTTCGGTTCTCTCGGTCACCGGGCCGGCCTCGTTCCTCGGCGAACCTGAGGACAAGACGCTGCGCATGTATGTCGACAAGATCAACGCAGCCGGCGGGATCAACGGCAAGAAGATCGAGCTCGTGATCTACGACGACGGCGGCGACGCCAACAAGGCCCGCACCTTCGCCACGCGCCTGATCGAGGACGACAAGGTCATCGCCGTCGCCGGCGGTTCGACAACCGGCACGACCATGGCGATGATCCCGGTGTTCGAGGAAGCGCAGATTCCGCTGATCTCGTTCGCGGGTGCTGTCGAGGTGATTGATCCGGTGCGCAAGTTCGTCTTCAAGACGCCGCACACCGACAAGATGGCCTGCGAGAAGATCTTCGAGGATCTCAAACAGCGCAAGCTCACCAAGATTGCGATGATCTCGGGCACCGACGGTTTCGGCGCCTCGATGAAAAATCAATGCACCAAGGCCGCGCCGGCCTACGGCATCCAGATCGTGACCGAGGAAAGCTACGGCCCGCGTGACAGCGACATGACGGGTCAGCTCACCAAGATCAAGAACACGGCCGGGATTCAGGCGGTGGTTAATCCCGGTTTCGGTCAGGGCCCGGCGATCGTCACCCGCAACTATGCGCAGCTAGGCATGAGCGCGACGCCGCTCTACCAGAGCCATGGCGTGGCATCGAAGAGCTTCATCGAGCTTGCCGGTCCGGCCGCGGAAGGCGTGCGACTGCCGGCGGCCGCGCTGCTCGTCGGCGACAAACTGCCCGACAACGATCCGCAGAAGAAAGTCGTGGTCGACTACAAGAAGACCTACGAGGACGGCACCAAGCAGCCGGTTTCGACTTTCGGCGGCCATGCCTATGACGGCCTGATGATCCTGGTCGAGGCGATGAAGCGCGCGAACGCGGCTGATCCGAAGAAGATTCGCGACGAGATCGAGAAGACCAAGGGCTTCATCGGCACCGGTGGCGTCGTCACCATGTCTCCGACCGATCATCTCGGCCTCGATCTGTCGGCGTTCCGGATGCTGGAGATCAAGAACGGCGACTGGCAGCTGCTCAAGCCGGGCACCTGACCGCACGACTGATCGTATCGTCGCGTCCGGACAGTTTGGATAATCTGCCCGGACGCGCTTTTTTCACCACTCTTGATCGTGCCGCGGTGGCCTGTCGGGCCGCTGCCGTTTGCGGAGCAGGGATGCCCGAGTTCATCCAGTTCCTTGTGTCCGGCCTGACGGTCGGTGCGGTCTACGCACTCGTCGCGCTCGGTTTCACATTAATCTACAACGCTTCCGACGTCGTGAATTTCGCGCAGGGCGAGTTCGTGATGCTGGGCGGAATGGTTACGGTTTTCCTTGCCGCGGCGGGCGTGGCGCTGCCGCTCGCGGCATTGATCGCGACCATTGTCGCGATCGCTGTCGGTCTGCTTCTGTACTGGCTGGCCATTCAACCCGCGCGCGATGCCTCCCCGGTAACGCTCATCATCATCACGATCGGCGCATCGATCCTGCTGCGCGGGATTGCACAGATCGTTTTCGACAAGCAATTCCACAAGCTGCCGAGCATTTCCGGAGATACGCCGGTTGCGATCCTCGGCGCTGCCGTGCAGCCGCAAAGCTTCTGGGTTCTTGGCGGCACCGCCGTCATCGTGCTGCTGCTCTACAGCTTCTTTGAACGCACGGTATTGGGCAAAGCCGTTCTCGCGACAGCCGCCAATCGCCTCGCCGCGCGCCTTGTTGGAATCAACACGGCGACCATCATGGCGCTGGCGTTCGGCGGCTCGGCCGCCATCGGTGCGGTCGCGGGTATCCTGATCACGCCGATCACGCTGACGAGCTACGACGTCGGCACGCTGCTGGCGCTGAAGGGATTTGCGGCGGCGATGCTTGGCGGCATGGGCAATCCGCTCGGCGCGGTGGCGGGAGGGTTGCTGCTCGGTCTGCTCGAGTCGTTCGGCGTCGGCTACATCAGCTCCGCCTACAAGGATGCCGTCGCGTTCGTCGTGATTCTGATCGTCCTTTTCGCCGCGCCGCAGGGTCTGTTCGGCCGCCGCAACGTGGAAAGGGTCTAGCCGTGCTGAACAGGATCGGCTCGCGCTATCTCACGCTCGTTGTGCTGGCAGCGGTCATCTGCGTGCTGCCGTTGGTCTTTCCGTCGAGCTACTACTTCCGCGTCGCATCGCTGGTCTGGGTGTCGGCGCTGGCGGCTGTCGGGCTGAACGTGTTGATGGGGCAGGCGGGACAGGTGAGCCTCGGCCATGCCGGCTTCTTCGGCATCGGCGCGTATGCGGTTGCGATCGGACCGACGCATCTCGGCATCCCGGTCTGGTCGGCCGTGCTGCTCGGTTGTTTGCTGTCGTCGATCCTCGCCTACCTGGTTGGCCGGCCGATCCTGAAATTGAAGGGACACTATCTCGCAATCGCGACGCTCGGGTTCGGCGTGCTTGTGGCGCTCGTCATCACCACGGAAAGCCGCTGGACCGGCGGACCCGATGGGATGCCGGTGGCGCGGCTCGTGCTGTTCGGGTGGCGCGTCAGCGGCTCCAACACCTGGTACTGGATCACGGGCGCATTGCTCTTGCTCGGTACGTGGCTCTCGCTGAACTTGAGCGAGACGCCGACGGGGCGCGCATTCCGCGCGCTTCATGACAGCGAGATCGCGGCGCGGGTTGCCGGCATCGATGTTGCGCGCTTCAAACTTCAGGCGTTTGTCATCGCCGCCGCCTATGCCTCCATTGCCGGATCGGCGCTGGCTCTCATGAACGGCTTTATCAATCCGGATCAGGCCGGCTTCCTGCATTCCGTCGAGCTTGTGACGATGGTCGTGCTTGGCGGTCTGGGGTCAGTCGTCGGCAGCATCGTCGGTGCCGCCGTGCTCGTGACGTTGCCGCAGGTGCTGACGATCTTTCAGGAGTACGAGCATGCGCTGCTCGGTGTCATCATCATTGTTTCGATGATCTTCATGCGTGACGGCATCGTGCCGACGCTGTCGCGGCGCTTCGCGCGGAGGCCGGCGTGACGCTTCTCGCAGCAAAGGACATCAGCATTTCGTTCGGCGGCGTCAAGGCGGTCGACGGGGTGAGTTTTGCGGCCGATCCCGGACGGATTCTTTCGATCATCGGCCCGAACGGCGCCGGCAAGACGACGCTGTTCAACATCGTGTCGGGCGTTTACGCGAGCGAGCACGGGCGGGTCGAACTCGCCGGTGAGGACGTCACCGGGCTCCAGTCGGACAGGCTCGCGCAGCGGGGCATGTCGCGCACTTTCCAGAATCTCCAGATATTCCAGCGCATGACCGCAGCCGAGAACGTCATGGTCGGACGTCATCTGCGCGAGCGCTGCAATCTGTTCGCTGATCTGCTGCGTCTGCCTGCTGTCAGCAGGCAGAATGCGCAGACGCGCGAAGCGGCTCTGGCATTGCTGGACGATGTCGGATTGCGGAGCGTCGCGGACGTTGCTGCTGGATCGTTACCCTACGGCGCTTGCAAGCGGCTCGAGATTGCGCGCGCGCTTGCGGCGGAACCGCGTGTGCTGTTGCTCGACGAGCCGGCGGCTGGATGCAATGCGGTCGAGACCGAGGAAATCGATACGCTGATCCGCCGCGTTGCGGACAAGGGCATCGCGATCGTCCTTGTCGAGCACGACATGAAGCTCGTAATGAAGGTTTCCGATCGCATTCTGGTTCTCAATCGCGGCAAGCCGATCGCCGAGGGGACGCCACACGAGGTGCGCACCGATCCTGCCGTGCTCGAAGCTTACCTTGGCAAACACGGTGCACGGGAGGCTGGCCGTGCTTGAGGTCGCGAATCTCCGCAGTGCTTATGGCCGCATCGAGGTGTTGCATGGCGTCAGCTTGAACGTGCAGCAGGGCGAAGTCGTCGCGCTGATCGGATCGAACGGCGCCGGTAAAACCACGCTGCTGCGCGCGTTGTCGGGCGTGCAGCCCGTTACAGCCGGCGAGATCAGTTTTTGCGGTGAGCGTATCGAGCGCCTGAAGCCGCACCGGCGCGTCACGCTCGGCATGACGCAGTCGCCGGAAGGGCGGCAGATTTTCGGGACGCTCAACGTCGAGGACAATCTCCGGCTCGGCGCATATGTGCGCAAGGACGATGCGATCGATGCGGATCGCGACCGCATTTTCGAGATGTTTCCGGTCCTGGCCGAGAAGCGGCGGCAGCTTGCCGGCGGCCTGTCGGGCGGGCAGCAACAGATGCTCGCGATCGGCCGCGCGCTGATGGGCAAACCGAAGCTGCTGCTGCTCGATGAGCCGTCGCTGGGGCTTTCGCCGACGCTTGTCGATCAGATCCTTGCCGCCATCGCCGGGCTGCGCCGGGACGGTGTGACTGTGCTGCTGGTCGAACAGAATGCCAGCGCAGCACTCGAGATCGCCGATCGTGGGTATGTCATCGAGACGGGGCAGGTCGCATTCTCGGACACGGCACAAGCGCTTTTATCTGATCCCAGGGTCAAGAGCGCATACTTGGGAATCTGATCGCACGGGCTTCTGGATGCGGCGCGTGCGGGCCTAACGCTGGCGCTTCGCACGTTTCGAACCGCGCCGTGTGGTTGCCGACGACGCGGTCGCTGCGTGATCCTGCTCGAACCTGAGTGTGGCTTCGATATGCTCGGCCATGCGCGCCGCGCGGTCGCCATTCTCCGCCAGCTTCGACAGCAAGTGCGCGAGCAGCTTGAACTCCTCCCGCGTCAGCATCCCGAACAGCGCGTCGTTGACAGGGCGCTGCAAGGCCGCGAGCCGCGTCAATTCGCCGATGCCGCGTTCGGTGACAACGAGTTGCACCCGGCGGCCGTCGCTGGGGTGGGCATTCTTCTCGATCAATCCATCGGCGACGAGTTTCGTGATCTCGTTCGCGACAAAGGCGGGCGTGAGATGCAGCCGCTCGGCGAGCTGGATCACGCCCATCGGCTCTTCCGAACGGAAGTGTGAGATGGCGATCAGGATGAGGTATTGCGTCGTCGATAGGCCGATGAAGCGCGCGAAACGAGTGCGCGCCATATCGAGGCTGCGGCCGAACGCGAAATAATCGTAGAGCAGACCGCGCAGCGTGCGGTCGCTGTCCTTGTCGAGCAACTCCGGCTTCGTCGCCGTCAGCAGAGCGGAATGCACGGCAAGTCCCCCCGTTCTCGTTGATTCTGTTTGGATATCAGGAAACCACGCACGGTTTGCACCGGCAAGAGTTGACGAGGGCAAATAATATCTTTAAATAGTATTTTTAAGAAACTAGTTTTAACGGGCTAACGGGAGATGCAGTCCGTGCAGGATCGGGCCTTCAGGAAAGCGCTCGGCGAATTCGCAACCGGTGTTGCGATCGTGACTGCACGCGGCAGGGGTGAAGAGCTCATCGGCATGACCATGAGCTCCTTCAACACGGTCTCGCTCGAACCGCCGCTGGTTCTGTTCAGCGTCGATCGCATGGCAAACAGTCTGCCGGCCATGCTCGATGCCAAGGGATTTGCCGTGAACATCCTGGCTCGCGACCAGGAAGATATTTCGAACCAGTTTGCCCGCGCGCTCAGCAACAAGTGGGATCAGGTCAGAACAACCGTCGGGCATGCCGAGGCGCCGCTGATCTCGGGTGCGCTCGCGCATTTCGAATGCGCGCCGTATGCGAACTACGACGGCGGCGATCACGTCATCTTCGTCGTCCGGGTGGTCCGTCACGCGACCCGCACTGATGCCTCGCCGCCGCTGGTTTTCTTTCGCGGCCGCTACCGCGATCTCGCCGATGATACCGAGCGCGTGCCGAGCTGGCCGCTTCCCATCCATTACTGACCACGCCGGAGGAACGATGACACGTTCAGCGAAAGACTATCTGTCGGGCCTCAAGGACGGCCGCACCATCTTCATCAACGGAGAGAAAATCGGTGACGTCACGACGCACCATGCGTTCCGCAACGTCGCATCGTCGATGGCAGGTTTGTTCGATTTTGCCGATGCGCCTGCGAATCGCGAACTGATGACGTTCGATACCGGAGCAGGGCGCGCCAACCGTATCTGGCAGCTTCCGGCGTCGTATGCCGACCTGCTTGAGCGCCGCAAGGCTCTCGAAGCCTGGGCGTCGCTACATGCCGGCTTCATGGGCCGCGCGCCCGACCACGTCGCGTCCTGCATTTCCGGCCTCTATATGGGTCTCGACGTGTTCAAGGAATACGATCCGGCGCGCGCCGGCGCGCTCGAGAGCTATTATCGCTACGCGCGCGACAGGGATCTCTATCTCACCTACGTCATCATCAATCCGCAGGCGGATCGCTCGAAGGGCGCGGCCGAGCAGGCCGATCCCTATCTGACGGCCGGCGTGGTCGATCGCGATGCCGAGGGCATCACCGTGCGCGGCGCCAAGATGCTGGCGACCGGCGGCGTCGTCGCGGACGAAGTGTTCGTCACGACCATTCAGCCGATGCGGCCGGGCGAAGAGCGATATGCGATGTCGTTCGCGATCCCGATGAACACCAGGGGCCTGAAGATGCTGTCGCGCAAGTCCTATGAGGACGCCGCGGGTGCCGTGTTCGATAACCCGCTCTCCAGCCGCTTCGACGAGAACGACTCGGTCCTGTACTTCGACGACGTGAAGGTGCCGTGGGATCGCGTCTTCATCGAGGGCAATGTGGAGATGTGCCAGAAGCAGTTCCACGCGACTCCGTGCCACGTCTATCAGAACTATCAGGCCATGGTGCGGCTCAGCGTGAAGCTGAAGTTCCTCACCGGCCTTGCGCACCGCATTGCCGAGATGAATGGCGTCACGCAGTTCCCGCAGGTGCGCGAGATGCTCGGGCAGCTCGCAGCCGAAACCGGCATGGTCGATGCGCTGGTCGCGGCCATGGAAGCAAAGGGCAAGCAGGTCGGCCCATACTTCATTCCGGATCGGCACACGCTCTATTCGGCCCAGGTGCTGACGCAGCAGCTCTATTCGCACATCCTCAACACGCTGCGCGAACTCGCCGGTGGCGGCATGATCATGCTGCCGTCGTCAGTCGCCGATTTCGGCAATCCCGAGATCGCGGCCTTGATCGAGAAGACGCAGCAGTCGCCGAAGGCGGGTTCGCTCGACCGCGTGAAGTTCTACAAGCTCGCGTGGGATGCCGTCGGCTCCGAGTTCGGCTCGCGCCATCAGCAGTACGAGATGTTCTACGCCGGCGCGACGTTCGTCACCAAGGGCCACTCCTATCGCACCTACGACTGGGCGAGCGCGGACAGGCTCGTTCAGACCATGCTCGACTCCTACAACCTGAACGGCGTCCAGACGTCATCCAAAGCGGCTTAACGCGGAGACAGACCATGCCCGTCAACAAAAAGCACGACGAGTTCCATACGCTCGACCTGAACAGCGGCTGGGAAGTGCCGGCCGGCTATCCGTCCGGCATTCAGCAGAAGATCATCGCCGGCGCGCTCGATGAAGAGAACCGGCGTGGCACGCGCACGCGGCTCTTGCGCTTCGCACCCGGCGTCTACACCACCGCACCGTTCTCGCACGAGTACTGGGAAGAAGTTTACCTGGTGTCGGGTGACCTCATCGTCGGCAACGACGCGAAGGGCGAAGGCGGCACCAGCTATCCGCCGAATACCTATGCCTGCCGGCCGCCGCACGCGAAGCACGGCCCGTTCAAATCGGTCAACGGCTGCATGCTGATCGAGATCCACTACTTCGATCCGGTGTGATCGAAGCAGCACCGACGTCTCATTAAGCAAGGCAAGAGGGGGAAGTCATGAAGTTCAAGAGTACACTGCTTTCGGTTGTCGCCTCGGTCGGTCTGATGTCGATTGCGCCGGCCGTCGCGCAGGAAAAGCCAGCTTCGGTCGGGCTCGGCATCTTCACGTTCACATCGGGTCCCGCGGCTGCCTACGGCATGCCGGGCAAGAATGCAGCCGATCTGCTGATCGAGAACATCAACGCCAAGGGCGGCATCGGCGGCGTGCCGGTGAGCGCCACCTACGTCGATGAAGCGCAGGGCGCGCAGGGCGTCATCGCCGAGTATCGGCGGCTCGCCGGCGAGGCGAAGAACCAGGTGATGATCGCGGCGTTGTCGAGCGCCAACTGCCTGGCGCTGGCGCCGCTCGCCGAGCAGCTCGAAGTGCCGACCGTCGCCTGGAACTGCGACACGCATCAGCTCCTGATGGACGGCAAGAGCAAGTATGTGTTCCGCCCGAATGGCAACACCGTGCCGGAATTCATCGCCTATGCGGTCTATCTGCTCGAGCGGAAGCCAAACATCAAGACGGTCGCGATCATCAATCCGGACTACGCATTCGGCCATGATGCGGCGAAGATCTTCAAGGCGGCGCTGAAAGCGCTGAAGCCGGATATCGAGTTCGTCGCCGAACTGTTCCCGAAGCTCGGTTCACCGAACTACCAGACCGAGATTTCGCGTCTCACCACGGCCCGTCCCGATGTCGTATTCTCGAATCTCTGGGGCGCGGACCTTGAGAACTTCGTGCGGCAGGCCTCGCCGCGCGGCCTCTTCACATCGAGCCAGGTCGTGCTCGCGCTCGGCGAAACGGTGCTGCAGCGGGTCGCGCTGCCGGACGGCGTGATCGTCGGCGTGCTCGGCGATGGGTGGTGGATGTCGCCGGAAGCCAGGGCCAACGCGGAGACTGCGAAGTTCGCGGAAACCTACAAGGCGAAGTTCGGCGAATATCCGGTGTTTCCGTCGCTGAAGATGGCGAACGCGCTGATCTACACAAAGGCGGCTTATGAGGCCGCGATGAAGAAGAACGGCGGCAAGTGGCCGACCCGTGCGCAACTCGCCGACGCCATGAAGGGCAGCGCGGTCAAGACGCTGACCGGCACCATGCAGACCCGCGCCGACAATGACGGCCTCGTCGATCAGATCGTCGGTGTCACGGCGAAAACCGCGGCGCAGCCGTTCCCGGTGATCGGCGAGATGACCCGCTACAAGGGTGACAGCCTGATGCCGCCGGCCGGACAGGACGCGATCGCCTGGGTGTCGACCCTGACGCCGGCGTTCGCGAAAACCCTGCCGAAGCCGGGCAGCTACAAGTAAGCGGTTCGCCGCTGCTGTAACGGGTGGATGATGTCGAACGTCATTGTGTCCCTGCTGCTGGACAGTCTCGCCAGCGCCGCGCTGATCTTCTTCGCGGCGGTTGGCCTGACCTTGGTGTTCAGCGTGCTCCGCGTGCTGAACGTGGCGCACGGCAGCCTCTACTCGATCGGCGGCTATGTTGCAGCGTCGGCTTGCCTGTTCATCGCAAGCCGGCACCTCAACCCGGCACTGTCGTTTGTCGCGCTGCTGTTCAGCGCCGTGTTCGTGGCGGCCCTGTTCGGTCCGCTGATCGAGCGCAGCCTGATCCGCTGGACCTACGGCAAGTCCGAAGCCGTGCAGATCCTGATCACCTTCGGGTTGTTCCTGATCCTCGAAGACGTGCAGCGGATGATCTTCGGCGTGCAGTCGTTCTATGAGGATGCGCCGATGCGGCTGCTCGGCACCTCGCATATCGGCGGCATCATCTATCTCAACTATCAGCTCGTCCTGATCGCGACCGCCGTGTTCGTCGTCGTCGGCCTGCGTGCCATGATCCGCCACACGCGGCTCGGCCGCCTGATCACGGCAGTCGTAGCCGACCGCGAGATGGCGCAGTCGATCGGCATCGACACCAACCGCATCTTCATTCTGGCGTTCTCGCTCGGCGTGTTTCTGGCCGCGCTCGGCGGTGCGTTGACTGCGCCGACCTCGGGCATCGCGCCGGGATTGGGCGCCGATACTATGGTGCTCGCATTCGCTGTGGCGGCGATCGGCGGCCTCGGCCAGATCGAGGGCGCGGCCATTGCATCGCTGATCGTCGGCGTCGCGCGCGTCCTCGCCATCTACTTTGTGCCGGCGCTGGATGCGGTTGCCCCCTACGCGGTGATGCTGATCGTTCTGCTGATCCGACCCTATGGCCTGTTCGGTTCGATGACCGCGAGGAGAATCTGATGCGGATCGTTCTTGGCGCCGCATCGGTTCTGGTGCTTGCGGTCATGCCGCTGCTGGCGCCGTGGCTTCAGTTCGTGCTGACGCTTGCGATCGCCAAAGGCTTCGCGGCGCTCGGCGTCGCCGTTCTGCTGCGGGCGGGGCTCATCTCCATCGGTCACGCGATGTTCTTTGCCGCGAGCGCTTACGGCGTTGCGTTCCTCGCGCGGGTGGGCATTAACGATCTTGCGGTGCTGCTGGTTCTTTCGGTGCTGTGCTCGGCGCTGTTGGGCGCTCTCGCCGGCCTTTTCCTGGTCCGCTACCGCGCGATCTTCTTCGCGATGCTCAACCTCGCGGTGTCGATGGTGTTCTACGCCCTGTGCGCCAAGCTTTACGGCGTGACCGGCGGCACCGACGGCGTGCCGATCCCGATCCCGAGCGCATTCGGCATCGCGCTCAGCGAACCGGCGTTCAAATCGGTGTTGTTCTATCTCAGTCTCGTGCTGATGGTGCTGATCGGGTTCTGTGTGCATCGCTACCTGATGAGCCCGCTTGGTCAGGCGCTGTCGGCGGTTCACACCAATGAGATCAGGCTGGAGTATCTCGGCGTGCCGGTCTGGGCGGTGCTGCTGATCGCGTATGTTATCTCGGCTGCGCTCGCCGGCCTCGGCGGCGGCATCGCCGGTTTCGCGATCGGCCGCGTCGTGCCGGAGTTCGCCTTCTGGACCGCGTCGGGACATCTCGTGCTGGTCGCCGTGCTTGGCGGCATCGGTGGCGTGCCGGGCGCGTTCATCGGTGCGCTGTTCCTCGAGCTTCTGCACACGGTCGCGGTCACCGTGACCGATGCCTGGAATCTCATCGTCGGGCTGGCGCTGATCATGGTGATCATGTTCATGCCGCAAGGTTTCTACGGGCTGATCGCACGCAAGGAGAGGGCGGCGCTATGAAACAGCCCATCCTCGAAGCCAGAGATCTTCACGTCGCCTTCAACGGCGTGAAGGCGGCGGATGGCGTGAACCTCACGATTCACGACGACGAGTTCCTCGCGGTGATCGGGCCGAACGGCTCCGGCAAGACCACGCTGCTGAATATCTGCACCGGCTACATCAAGCCGCGCTCCGGCAGCGTGCACCTCGACGGCCACGACATCACGCGGCTGACGCCGCGGGCGATCGCGCGGCGCGGCGTCGCGCGCGCGTTCCAGATTCCGCAGCTGTTCTCCGAGCAGCGCGTCATCGACAACATGATGCTGGCGCTCGCCGCCAAGAACGGGCTTTGGAGCGCGGCGCAACCGCTCGATACGCCATCGCGGCGCGAGGAGGCGGAGGCGCTGCTTGATCTGGTCGGGCTGGCCGGCGATGGCCAGCGGACCAGCAGCACGCTGCCCGAAGGGCACCGGAAGCTGCTCGATATCGCGATCGCGCTGGCACTGAAGCCGCGCCTTCTGCTGCTCGACGAACCGACCAGCGGCGTCAGCGCGCTGGAGCGTTTTCCGCTGATGGAGGCGCTGATGAGCGCGCTGCGTCAGCGCAAGATCACCGCCCTCTTTGTCGAGCACGACATGGAGGTGGTCGCCCGCTATGCCAACCGCGTGCTGGTCTGGAACGCCGGAACGATCATGGCCGAAGGGCGGCCGGACGAGGTTTTCAGCGATGCGCAGGTCCTGCAGCGGGTCGTGGGAGTCGCATGATGCTGAGCGTCGAGAACATCAGCGTGTCGATTGCGGGCGTGCGTGTGCTGCGCGACGTCAGCTTCGAGATCGCCGAGCGGAAGACGACGGTCCTGATCGGCCGTAACGGCGCCGGCAAGACGACAACGCTGCGTGCGATCATGGGACTTTTGCCGCTCGATAGCGGCTCCGTTCGGCTCGACGGCAATGAGATCAGCGGTGCCCCCGCCTATCGCCGCGCACATCTCGGTATCGGTTATGCACCCGAGGATCGTCGCCTTGTGGCGGAAATGAGTGTCGCGGAAAACATCCGCTTGCCGGCGCTGGCCCTGAAACTCGACAAGGCGGAGACTAGTCGCCGGCTGGACGAGGTCTACGCCTTGCTGCCCGATCTGCATACGATGCGCGACCGGCCCGGTGGCGGCGTGTCCGGCGGGCAGGGGAAGATGGTCGCACTCGGACGGGCACTGATGGTCGCGCAAAAGCTGCTGCTGCTCGATGAACCCTTCCAGGGACTGGCGCCGGCACTGGCGCTTGCCTATGCGCGCACGCTCGGCGATGTTCGCAAGCAGCGCCCTGAGCTGGCGCTATTGATCACAGAATCCAGTCCCTCGCTTCTCAACACCATCGCCGACCGGACCTTGCAGATCGAGCGCGGTGAGATTCTCAGCCTCTCGCAGACGAACGAGACACCTCATGCTGTTGCAGTTTGAACGGATCGCCAGGAACAGAACCGATCGTATCGGCGTCGAGATCGAGACGCTGATTATCGCCGGCTGGGCCGGACGCGATCAGCATTCGATCGAGCATCATATCGAGGAGCTCGCCGCGCTCGGCATCCCGCGTCCGTCGACAACGCCGCTTTACTATCGGGTCGCCGCGCAGACTCTGACGCAGGCCAGCACGCTGGTCGTGCTTGGTCCGGATAGCTCGGGCGAGGTCGAGCCGGTCATTGTCGCGATGGCGGACGGCTTGTGGATCGGTCTTGGCTCGGATCATACCGACCGCAAGGCGGAAGCCTCGGGGATCGCTCTGTCGAAGCAGCTCTGCGGCAAGCCGGTCGGTTCGACGCTGTGGGCTTACGCGGATGTCGAGGATCATTGGGATCAACTCGTGTTGCGCTCGTGGGCGACGATCGACGGGAAGCGCGTGCTCTATCAGGAAAGCCCCGTGTCCTCGCTGCGAACGCCGCGCGATCTCATCCGCCGCCACATGGGCGCCGATACGCTGCCTGCCGGCACGTTGATGTTCTGCGGCACGCCGGGCGCGATCGGCGGCATCCGTCCAGGCTCGCGTTTCGAGATGGAGCTCAGCGATCCGGTTCTGAAGCGGTCGCTGACCCACGCTTATGACATCGACGTACTGCCGGTGGTCTCGTAGTTCGGGTGGCATTGCCGACGCTGCCCGGCGCGGGGCGCCGATCGGACGAGCCTCGTCGTCGCCGCGCCGCTCTTCCAGCGCGATCGAGGCTGCCGCTCTCGTTCGCGCTTTCAGTATCACAGCAGAGGTATCCATAGACCTTTTCGTGACCGGCAGAATCTGCTGCCGGTCCGATGCACTGCGGCGTTTCGTGCGCTCACTCACCTCATTCCCCGCGATAATTGCACCCGGTGCCTGCATACTTGCGCGGCGCATCAAAGAAGATTTGCTGGCTTTACAGGAAGATGCGAGAGCTAAGCCGCGCCTGCGGGCGCCAATAGAAACACCGGGGAATGAAACGTATGGAAAAGATTGGTTTTGTCGGCCTCGGCCGGATGGGGCGGCCGATGGCGTCGAACCTGTGCCGCAAGGGCTTTCGTCTGACTGTCAACGACATCAATCCGGATGCGGTCAACGAGCTTGAGCTGCTTCAGGCCAGCAGCGCGCCGACGGTCGCCGAAGTCACACGCCGCTCCGATATCATCGTCACCATGCTGCCGGACTCCGCCGTCGTCACCGACGTGATCGCAGGCCGGGAAGGCGTCATTGCGTCGGCGAATCCGGGTTCGCTGATCATGGACATGAGCACCGTTGACCCGAACTGCACCGATCGCCTCGCAAAGATGGCGAAGGAGCGCGGCCTGACATTCGTCGATGCGCCGGTCGGGCGGCTGGCAAGTCATGCGGACAAGGGCGAGTCCCTCTTCATGGTCGGTGCGTCGGACGCCGATTTCGCGCGTGTGAAGCCGCTGCTGGAAGCCATGGGCAGCACGATCTACCACTGCGGCGATGTCGGCACCGGCATGCGCACGAAGCTCGTCAACAATCTGCTCGCGATCGCTTCGTGTCAGATGAACGCGGAAGCACTGGCGCTGTCGCAGCGGTTCGGTCTCAACCTCGAGCGGACCCTCGACGTGCTCTACGGCACCACCGCGTTCAACGGCCAGCTGAAGATCGCATGGCCGGCGAAAGTGCTGAAGGACGATATCGCGCCCGGCTTCACCATCGATCTCGCGCACAAGGATCTGACGCTGGTTATGGACGCGGCCCATGCCGCACGGGTGCCGATGCCGATGGTCGCGGTCGCGCGCGAGGCCTTCAGCATCGCGCGTTCGCGCGGGCTTGGCGGCAAGGACTTCTCGGCAATGGTCGATTCCCTCTGCGAGCTCGCGCATATCGACAAGCCTCGGCTGCCGTAGGCGGCGGCTAGCGCGGAGAAGTTGCACCGCTTGGTGAGTTCGGCATCTCGCGCCGCAAAAGGCGCGGATGGGCCGAACTTCGCCTTGCAAGCGGCGTTGCAGTTGTGTTCGATCACAGCAAAGCAACGACCGGTAAAGGCACCCCGTGATCCGTGATCAGGCTGCTCTCGACGATTTGCTGTCGCGCACCCGCCGGTTTGTCCGAGACGTCGCAATCCCTAACGAAGACCGCGTCGAGCGCGAGGACCTGGTCGGTCCCGATCTGGTCGATGCGATGCGCAAGCTCGGCACGTTCGGCTGGAGCATTCCGGAGCAATACGGCGGGAGCGGGCTGACCACCGAAGAGCTGGCGCTGGCCTTTATCGAACTGACGCAGTGCTCGGTCGCGTATCGGGTCGTCGGCGCGCAGAATGCCGGTATCGGCTCGGAATGCCTGATCCGCGACGGCACCGACGCGCAGAAGCAACAGTATCTCCCGCGACTGGCGTCGGGAGAACTGATCGGCTGTCTCGCGCTGACCGAAGTCGACGCAGGCTCGGATGCGACCGCGCTGAAAACGCGCGGCCGACCGGACGGCAGCGACTACATCCTCAACGGGACGAAGCGTTACATCACGCTCGCGCCGATCGCCGATCTCTACACCGTGTTCGCCCGCACCGATGACAGCGAGCGCGGCGCAGCCGGCGTCTCCGCGTTCCTGATCGAGCGGGGCACGCCGGGACTGACGACAAGCGGCTCGACACCCAAGATGGGCCAGGAGGGCGCGCCGATCGGCGAGGTCTATCTCAATGATTGCCGCGTGCCGGCGAGCGCTATCGTCGGCGGCGTGCCGGGGCATGGCTTCAGAACGGTGATGAAGGCGCTGAACAAGCAGCGCGTCAATTTGTCGGCGCTGTCGCTTGGCCCGGCGATCCGCATGCTCGATGAGGCGATCGACTACGCACGCGAGCGCGAGCAGGGCGGCCGTCCCATCGCCGAGTATCAGCTCGTGCAGGCGATGCTTGCGGAATGCAAGGTCGAGATTGAGGCGGCGCGGGCGCTGATTCTGGAAACGGCGCGCAAACGCGATCGCGGCGAGGACGTCACCATGGACGTATCGCTGTGCAAGTACTTCTCGACTGAGATGTGCTGCCGCGTCGCCGATCGCGTCGTGCAGATCTTTGGTGGACAGGGTTACGTCAAGGGCCGCGGCATCGAGCGCTTCTATCGCGACGTGCGGGCCGCGCGCATCTATGAAGGGACGAGCCAGATTCATCTCTTGAACATTGCAAAGAACCTGCTGCGTCAGCCGACGGGGCTCGCAGCGAGCTAAGGACGCGGATTGTCCGCGTCGAAGGAATGGCGGAGGACGGACGATGGCCTTGAAGAGAATGTGCACGGTCGCGGCGGCGGTGCTCGTGATGTCGTCCGGCGCGGCTATGGCGCAGACCGATTTCCCGAACCGGCGGCTCCATGTCGTGTTGCCCTATCCCGCGGGCGGTATCGTCGACATCGTCACCCGCATCATGACCGAGAAGCTCAGCGAAACCTGGGCACAGCCGATCGTGGTCGAGCCGAAACCCGGCGCGAATGGCAATCTCGCCTGGGACCAAGTGTCGCGGGCCGAGCCCGATGGCTACACGTGGACATTCCTGAGCCCGGCCGTGATCGCCAATCCGCGCATGCAGCCAAGCGTCAAGTGGAGCGAGAAGAGCTTCACGCCGGTCGGTGCTGCGGTCTGGGCGCCGTCGGTTGTCGTGGTCAATTCAAGTCTGCCGGTCAGTTCGATGAAGGAACTGATCGAATATGTGAAAAAGAATCCAGGGAAGGTCAGCTGGGCCAATCCCGGCACCGGGACGTCGCAGCATCTCAACACCGCAATCATGCTGAATGCGGCCAAGCTTGACATGGTTGCGATACCCTACCGCGGGCAACCGCCGGCCATCCTCGATCTGATCGCCAACCGCGTGAACATGAAGGTGGCGTCGATCGGCCTCGTCATGGAGCATATCAAGGCCGGAACGCTGAAACCGATCGCGGTGCTCGGCAAGGCGCGCTCGCCGCTGTTGCCGGAAGTGCCGACCATGTCGGAGGCTGGTTATCCCGAAATCAACGTGGTGGCGTGGTATGGCTATTCCGTTCCAAAGGGAACGCCGCAGCCCGTCGTCGACAAGATCGCGGCCGGCTTCAACGCCGCACTGAAGGACGCGAAGGTGCGCAGTGCTCTGGAAAAGCAGGGCTTGCAGGTGATGGATCCGATGACGCCCGCAGATATGGCAGCGCTTGTCGCGTCCGATACAGAAAAGTACGCGAAGGTCATCAAGGAAGCGGACATCCGCCTCAGCGAGTAATCACGTCATCGCGATCATCTGCATTTTGCGTTGCGTCAGACACTGCCCGCGCACGTGAATGTGCTCAAACATCATAAACGCAACAGGATCGGCGCCTCGCCGTTGCGCACGCAACTGTGATGAGTGCTCCCATTCTGCTGGAATAATTCCAAGCTACGATTGTTGATTGGAACGGGTCTAAATCCGACTCGATCACGCCGGTCACCCGCCGCAAGCGGCACGCACAATCAGGACTGACCGATCATATCTTGGGAGCAAGAGCAAATGGCGCGTCTTAACGTGAACGGAAAAGACTTTGACGTCGATGTCGATCCCAACATGCCGCTTCTGTGGGCGATCCGGGAGAACGTCGGACTGACGGGCACAAAGTATGGCTGCGGCATCGCCCAGTGCGGCGCCTGCACCGTTCATGTCGATGGCGTGGCGACGCGCTCCTGCGCGTTCCCGGTGAGCGAGGCCGCGGGCAAGAAAATCGTCACCATCGAAGGCCTCGCCGAGGGTGGCGTGCTCACCAAGGTCCAACAGGCCTGGATCGACAACGACGTGCCGCAGTGCGGCTACTGCCAGTCCGGCATGATCATGGCCGTGGCGGACCTCCTCAAGAACAAGCCGAAGCCGACCGACGCCGACATTAACGAGGCAATCACCAACATCTGCCGGTGCGGCACCTTCCAGCAAGTGCGCGCGGCGATCCATGCGGCAGCCAAAGCCTGATCGGGGAGGACATCATGAATTTCATTCCGAAGATGAACCGCCGCGCATTCGTTCTGGGCGGCGCCGCGTTTGGCGGCGCGCTCGCCATCGGTCTCGATCTGCCGTTCGGTGCGGCCCCCGCAAGCGCGCAAGGCGGCGTGCCCGAACTCGGTGTCTGGGTCGTCGTGAAGCCGGACGAGACGGTCGTCATCCGCATCGCCCGCACCGAAATGGGCCAGGGATCGCTGACCGGCCTCGCCCAGCTCGTTGCTGAGGAGCTCGAGTGCGACTGGTCGAAGGTCACCACCGAATATCCGACGCCCGGCGAAAGCGTGAAGCGCAAGCGCGCGTGGGGCGATTTCTCGACCGGCGGCAGCCGCGGCATCCGCGAGTCGCATGAATACGTGCGGCAGGGCGGCGCAGCCGCCCGGCAGATGTTGATCCAGGCCGCGGCCAACGAGTGGAAGGTCAGTGCGTCGGAATGTACCGTCGCCAACAGTGTCATCACGCATACGGCTTCGGGCCGCAAGACCACCTACGGCAAGATGGCGGAAGCTGCCGCCAAGCTCGAGGTGCCGAAGGACATCAAGCTCAAGGATCCGAAGGACTGGAAACTCGTCGGCAAGCCGGTGAAGCGCCTCGACACTGCCGAGAAGGTTGTCGGCAAGGCGATGTACGGCTCGGATGTGAAAATGCCCGGCATGCTGCTGGCGGCGATCAAGGCGAGCCCCGTACACGGCGGCAAGCTGAAGAGCTTCGATGCTGCGAAGATCGAAGGCCGCAAGGGCGTCAAGAAGGTGCTGAAGGTCGGCGACAACGCCGTCGCGGTGGTTGCCGACTCCTGGTGGACTGCCAAGACCGCGCTCGACGATCTGCCGATTGTCTGGGACAGCGGGCCGAATGCCAACGTGACGACGACGTCGATCGCGAAAGTGCTGGAAGAGGGGCTGACCGCCGAGCAGGCGTTCATCGGCAACCAGAACGGTGACATCAAGGCTGCCATCGCCGGTGCGGCGAAGAAGGTGGAAGCCATCTACTCCTATCCGTACCAGAACCACGCGCCGATGGAGCCGATGAACGCGACCGCGCTCTACACGGCTGACAAGTGCGAGGTCTGGGGCGGCACGCAGAACGGCGAAGCGGCATTTGCCGCCGTGCTGGCTGCGTCCGGATTGCCGCCGGAAAAGTGCGAGTTCCACAAGATGCTGCTCGGCGGCGGCTTCGGCCGGCGCGGCGCAACGCAGGACTGGGTTCGGCAGGCGGTGCTGATCGCCAAGGAAATGCCCGGCACGCCGATCAAGCTGCAATGGTCGCGCGAAGAGGACATGACGCAGGGCCGTTATCATCCGACGACCCAGTGCAAGCTCGTCGGTACGTTCGATGCCAACAACAACCTGACCGGTCTGCATATGCGCATTTCCGGCCAGTCGATCCTCAACACGGTGGCACCGCAACGGCTTGAGGCCACCGGACGCGATCCGGTGGTGTTCCAGGGGCTCAACCCGCGCGGCGAGACCGCGTTCGGCTACACCATCCCGAACCTGCTGATCGATCATGCGATGCGTAACCCGCACATCTGGGCGGGCTTCTGGCGTGGCGTCAACGTCAACCAGAATGCGATCTACCTCGAGTGCTTCATGGACGAGCTTGCCGCGGCGGCCGGACAGGATCCGCTCGAATTCCGCCGCAAGCTGATGACCAACCATCCGAAGCATCTCGCCGTGCTGAATGCTGCGGCGGAAGGCATCGGCTGGGGCAAGCCGTCGGCCAAGGGCGTGTACCGCGGCCTGTCGCAGATGATGGCGTTCGGCAGCTACGTCGCCGGTGCGGCCGAAGTCTCGGTGGAAGGCAACAAGATCAAGGTGCATCGCATCGTTGCGGCGACCGATCCTGGCTACGCGGTCAACCCGGCACAGATCGAGCGGCAGATCGCCGGTTCGTTCGTCTACGGATTGTCGGCGGTGTTCTACGGCGAGTGCACCGTCAAGGACGGCGCGATCGAGCAGACCAATTTCGATACGTACAACTCGCTGCGCATCGCCGAGATGCCGAAGGTCGAGTCGATCATCATGCCGTCCGGCGGCTTCTGGGGCGGCGTCGGCGAGCCGACCATCCTCGTCGCCGCGCCGGCCATCCTCAACGCCTATTCGGCGGCGACCGGCAAGCGCGTGCGCTCGGTGCCGCTGAAGAACCACAATCTGGAAATCGCCTGAGCGCGAGAGCGGCGGCCTAAGGGCCGCCGCTTCAACCTCTGGATCAGCACATGCGCGTTGCGTCCGCCGCCGTTCTCGCGGCGCTCCTGAGTATCTCCAGCGCACTGGCGGATGAGCCTCCGCCGGGGGCATCCTCATGTTCGGGCTGTCACGCGGTGAACGCGGCCGTGGAGACACCCGTGCCGCCGATCCGCGGCCGCACTGCTGATGAGATCATGGCCGCGATGGCCGCCTTCCGTGCTGGACAGCAGCCCGCGACCGTCATGGACCGTATCGCCAAGGGCTTCACCGACGACGAGCTGAAGCCGATCGCCGCCTGGCTCGCGCAGCAGAAGCAGGAGGCGCGATGAGCTCACGTCCCACGCGCCGCCAGCTGCTGCGAGGCGCGACCGCGCTCGGAGCGATGACGCTCGTCTCCGCGCCGGCGATCGCGCAGGCCGCGCCGCGGGTGGTCGTGATCGGCGGCGGCTTCGGCGGCGTCAGCGCCGCGCGCACGATCAAGCAGCTCGCACCGAAGACGCAGGTCATCTTGATCGAGGCGAGCGCGACCTTCACCGCGTGCCCGTTCAGCAATCTCGTCATCGCCGGCATGCGGGATTTGCCGGCGCAGCAGTTCGGCTACGCCAAGGTCCGCGCCGGCGGCATCAACGTGGTGATCGGAACGGCGACCGGTGTGAATGCAACGACGCGCACCGTGCGCATGAGCGATGGTGTGACGCTGCCGTATGATCGGCTTGTGCTCGCGCCGGGCATCGATCTGCGCTGGGACGGTTTGCCGGGATACAACGAGGCCGCGTCGGCGACGATTCCGCATGCATGGAAAGCCGGCGAGCAGACCACACTGCTGCGCAAGCAGCTCGAAGCGCTAGAAGACGGCGGCACGGTGGTGATGGCGGTGCCGGCCAATCCGTATCGTTGCCCGCCGGGGCCATACGAGCGCGCCAGCCTGATCGCGCATTACCTCAAGACGAAGAAGCCGAAGTCGAAGCTGATCGTGCTCGACGCCAAGGACCAGTTCTCGAAGCAGCGGCTGTTTCAGTCGGCGTGGAAGCAGCTCTATCCGGATCATCTCGAATGGGTCGGGCTGTCGCAAGGCGGCAAGGTGACGTCGGTCGATCCGGCAACGCTGACGCTGAAGACCGATTTCGCCTCGCACACCGGCAAGGTCGTGAACGTGATCCCGCCACAGAAGGCCGGACGTATCGCCGAAGTTGCCGGCGTCGCCAACAACACCGGCTGGTGTCCCGTGGACGCAACCACGTTCGAATCCTCGCTCGTGCCCGGCATCCATGTGGTGGGCGACGCCATCATCGCCGGCGGCATGCCGAAGTCCGCCTTCTCCGCAAATGCGCAGGCCAAGGTCTGCGCGGCGGCGGTGGTGAAGCTGCTCGCGGGCGAGAAACCGGCGACGCCGAAGCTGATCAATACCTGCTACAGTCTGGTCGGGCCCGAATACGGCATCAGTGTTGCCGGCGTCTATCGCCCGGTGAACAATGTGCTGACCGACGTGGAGGGGGCGGGGGGCGTCAGTCCGCTCGACGCGCCCGGAGATTTCCGACTTGCTGAAGCGAGCTATGCCGAAGCCTGGTTCCGGACGATTACCAGTGAAGTCTGGGGTTAGCGTCGTGATTGCGGCCATGTTGTGCGCGAGCGCCGCGGCCCACGCCCAGGCGCCGTTGCAGCCGTACACGATCGTCGATGGCGCCATCCCGGAGTCGCTGACCGGTGCGCCGGGCGATGCGGCACGCGGGCGCGCCATCGTTGTGAAGCGCGAGAACACGTGCTTGCTGTGTCACTCCGGGCCGTTTCCGGAGCAGCGCTTTCAGGGCAACCTGTCGCCGGATCTGACCGGCGTCGGATCGCGCTGGAGCGCGGGTGAATTGCGGCTGCGGCTGGTCGATCCGAGCCGCCTCAATCCCGCAACGATCATGCCGTCCTATTATCGCGTCGACGGCCTCAATCGCGTCGCCGCCAGCTGGCGCGGCAAGCCGATCCTGACTGCCGAACAGATCGAAGACGTCGTCGCTTATCTTGGAACCCTGCGTGACTGACACTGGACCCATCGATTTCCTGTCGCCGACGCGTCGCCAATTCTTGGTCACCGTAACAGGGCTCGCGGCGGCGATGACGGCTGCGCCGGCGTTCGCCCAATCGGGTCCGGCGGCGATGAGCGCCGCCATCGTCAAAGTAACCGGCGGCGCAAAGGTGCAAACCGGCAAGGTGAAGCTCGACGTGCCGCCGCTGAGCGAGAACGGCAACGCGGTCGCCATGAACGTGACCGTCGACAGCCCGATGAGCGCGACCGACTATGTGAAGGCGATCCATGTCTTCACGGAGAAGAACCCGCAGCCGAACGTCATCAGCATCCGGCTCGGTCCGCGGGCCGGCGTCGCCAGCATCCAGACGCGCATGCGGCTTGCGGATACGCAGACAGTGGTTGCGATCGCCGAGATGAGCGACGGCTCGTTCTGGCAGGATTCCGGCGACGTGGTGGTCACCCTCGGCGCATGTCTGGAGGACAATCTCTGATGGCGCAGGCGCTCATCAACGTTCCGGCAAAGGCGAAGCGCGGCGAGGTGATCGCCATTAGGACGCTGATCTCGCACGTCATGGAAACCGGCTTCCGTCACACCCAGCAGGGGGTGCCGATCCCGCGCGACATCATCACGACGTTCACCTGCACCTATAACGGCGAGGAAATCTGCCGCGCCGAGTTTTTCCCCGCGATCACGGCCAATCCGTTCTTCGTGTTCAACACGGTGGCGATGGAGAGCGGCACGCTGACGTTCAAATGGGTCGGCGACAACGGCTTCTCCGCAACCGAAACCGCAACCATCACTGTGGAATGACGACAGCCGCCAAGCTTTCATGCTGGTTCGCGGCCGCGATCGCGGCGGCAGCGATGGACGTGTCCTTTGCGCACGCCGAGCTGAAGCCGTCCGAGCTGCGCTCGGGCTATGCCGATCTCGGCCGCGAAACCAGGGCGATGCAGGACGACGACACCGCCAATCCCGGCATGCTGTCGGTGCTGGAGGGCGATGCGCTCTGGAAGGCGAAAGCGGGCGCTGCGAACAAGTCGTGCGCCGATTGCCACGGCGATGCGCGCGCCAGCATGAAGGGCGTCTCGGCCCGCTATCCGGCGTTCAGCGAAAAGCTCGACCGGCCGATCAATCTCGACCAGCGGATCAACCTCTGCCGCACCGGGCAGCAGCAGGCGCAGCCGTTCGCCCATGAGAGCAAGCCGCTGCTCGCGCTCTCGGCCTTCATCGGCCGGCAGTCGCGCGGAGAGGCGATCAACCCGCCGGCCGATCCGCGCATGCAGCGCTTCGTTGTGGCGGGCAAGGCGCGATTCAACGAGCGGCAAGGCCAGCTCAATCTCTCCTGCGCGCAATGTCATGACGACAATTGGGGCAAGCAGCTTGCCGGCAACGTCATTCCACAGGGGCATCCGAACGGCTATCCGCTCTATCGGCTCGAGTGGCAGAGCCTCGGCTCGTTGCAGCGGCGGCTGCGCAACTGCCTGATCGGGATGCGTGCAGAGACATACGAGTACGGCTCGCTCGAATACGTCGAACTCGAAAGCTACCTCGCGTCGCGCGGGGCGGGGCTGCCGGTTGAAACTCCGGCGGTCCGCCCATAGCTGCCGCGTGGCGGCGTGACCCTTCTGCTCTTTGCAATCTGTCCCGGCGCACCTTCTTGCGTCTGCCAAACCACGCGGAATTCCCGCGTTCGGGCAAAATTCAACATTGACAGATGAGTTCGTGATTAACAAACTACCGCCCAAGCTCACCCGTTCATGAGGCGAGCGGAAAAATGGGAGGTGAATGTGGTTCGTTCTCTGAGCGCAGTTTTCATGGCAGCGCTGATGTGCGGATCGTTTGCGGCGATCCCGGTGCGGGCGCAGGTGTCAGACGATGTCGTCCGGATCGGCGTGCTGACCGATTTGTCGAGCTGGGGCCGTGACAACAGCGGACCGGGATCAGTCGAAGCCGCACGGATGGCGGTCGAGGAATTCGGCAAAACCGTCCTCGGCAAGCCGATCGAGATCGTTAGCGCCGATCATCAGATGAAAACCGATGTCGGCACGACGCTGGCGCGGTCGTGGTTCGACAACGACAAGGTCGATGCCGTCGTCGACATTCCGAACTCGGGCATCGCCATCGCCGTGCACAATATGGTGCGCGAGCGCAACAAGATCGCGCTGCTGTCGGGCCCGGGCGCAAGCTCGCTGACGGATGAACTGTGCAGCCCGAATACGGTGCACTTCGCCTACGACACGTATGCGCTGTCGAAAGTCACCGCGGCCGCGGTGGTGAAAGAGGGCGGAAAGTCCTGGTTCTTTGTTACCGCCGACTATGCGTTTGGGCATCAGCTCGAGCGTGACGCGACGCGCTTCGTGAAGGAGATGGGCGGTACCATTCTCGGCGGTGTCCGCCATCCGACCAATACGGCGGACTTCTCGTCGTTCGCCTTGCAGGCGCAGGCATCGAAAGCCAATGTCGTGGCCTTCGCCAATGCCGGTCAGGACGCCGACAACGCGATCAAGCAATCCGGTGAATTCGGTCTTGTGAAGGGCGGGCAGAAGCTCGTCGGGCTTTTGCTGTTCGATACTGATATTCACGCTATCGGTCTGAATGCCGCGCAAGGCACGTTCCTGACCACGGCGTCATACTGGAACATGAACGAGGCGACGCGCGCATGGTCGAAGAAGTTCTTCGCCAAGACCAACGTCATGCCGACCATGATCCATGTCGGGGTCTATGGCTCGGTGCTGCATTATCTCAAGGCCATCAGAGCAGCCGGCACCGACGAGGCGCCGAAGGTGATGGCCAAGATGCGCGAACTGCCGATCGAGGATACGTTCGTGCGCGGCGCCAGGCTGCGCGAGGATGGACGGGTGATCCGCGATATGTATCTTGCGAAGGTGAAGAAGCCATCCGAGTCCAAGGAGCCGTGGGATTACCTCGACATCGTCCAGACGGTGAAGGGTGAGGATGCCTACCGGCCGATCTCGGAATCCAAGTGTCCGTTGCTGAAGAAGCAGTAAGGCTGACATGACGGCGAACAACGCGACTGTCGCGGACGAAGTTCATGACTGCGATGTGTTGGTCATCGGGTCTGGTGCCGCGGGGATGGCAGCCGCCATCACCGCGCGCTACCGCGGGCTCGATGTACTCATCGTGGAGAAGGAGCCGCGCTTCGGCGGCACCACCGCGCGCTCCGGCGGCTGGCTCTGGATCCCGGGAACGTCGCTCGCTAAGGCATGGGGCGTTCACGAAAGCCCCGATGCCGCGCGCACCTATCTGCGGCATGAAGCAGGCAACAGTTTCGACGAGGCGCGCGTCGATGCGTTTCTCGCGGCGGGCCCGGAAGCTGTCGACTTCTTCACGACCAGGACCGCGGTGCGGTTCGACATGCCGCTCGTCTTTCCGGACTACCATGCGGAAGCGCCGGGCGGCGTGCAGGGCGGCCGCTCCATGGTGGCGCGGCCATTCGACGGGCGCGAGCTCGGGCCGCACATCGATGCGCTCGGGCACCCTCTGCCAGAACTCACCGTCTTCGGAATGATGCTCGGCTCCGGCAAGGAGATCGTGCACTTCATGCGCGCGACGCGCTCGCTCACCTCGGCGGTGTATGTGATGAAGCGCCTCGCGCGGCAATTCCGAGACGTGATGCGTCATGGGCGCGGCATGACGCTGACGAACGGCAATGCGCTCGCCGGGCGGCTGGCGAAATCCGCGTTCGATCTGAAAATTCCGCTATGGCTCTCAAGCCCTGCGAAGGAATTGGTCGTGAGCGGCGGTGCCGTTCGCGGTGCGGTCGTCGTTCGGAATGGCAAACTCTGCCGGATCGACGCAAGGCGCGGCGTGGTGCTTGCCTGTGGTGGCTTCCCGCATGACATCGCACGGCGCAAGGCGTTGTTTCCGCATGCGCCGACGGGTGCCGAGCACTTTTCCCCCGGACCGATCGGCAACACCGGTGATGGTCTACGCATGGCGGAAGCGATCGGCGCGCGGATCGACGACACGCTGCCGAATGCAGCTGCGTGGGTGCCGGTCTCAGTGACGACACGCAAGGACGGCAGCAAAGGTGTCATGCCGCACTTCATCGATCGCGCGAAGCCCGGCGTCATTGCCGTCGGCAAGGATGGTCAGCGTTTCGCGAACGAAGGCGATTCCTACCACGACTTCGTTCAGGCGATGATGCGCACGGCAAAGCCGGGTCAGGAACTCGCGTCGTATCTGATCTGCGATCATCGCACGCTGCGGAAATACGGGCTTGGTTGTGTGCCGCCGTTTCCGATGCCGCTCGGCCATCATCTGCGCACGGGTTATCTCATGCGCGGCCGAACGATCGCGGAACTGGCCGGGCAGGCCGGCATCGATGCGCGGGCGCTCGAAGCGACGATTGCGGGATTTAACGCGAAGGCCGCCGACGGGCAGGATCCCGCGTTTGGCAAAGGTTCGCGCGCGTACAATCGCTTTCAGGGTGACGCGCTGCATGGGCCCAACCCATGCCTTGCGCCGATCAAGGACGGGCCGTTCTACGCCATCAAGATGGTCGTCGGCGATCTCGGAACGTACGCCGGCATCACCACCGATGCGCACTCGCGCGTGCTCGATACGCAGGGACAGCCGATCGGCGGGCTCTATGCGGCGGGCAACGACATCGCCAGCATCATGGGCGGCAATTATCCGGGCGCGGGCATCACGCTCGGACCGGCGCTGACGTTCGGTTACATCGCCGGCCGTCATATTGCGGATGCCGCAGGAGCAGCGCGATGACACTCCTCGCGGGCAAGCTGGCGTTCGTCACCGGAGCGGGCAACGGCAACGGGCGCGCCATCGCGCTCGGACTTGCGGCGCATGGAGCCGACGTTGTCGTAACCGACATCGACGCCAAATCTGCCGACCGGACTGCAAAGGAAGTACGCGAGCGGGGCCGCTCCGCGTGGGCCTTTCCGCTCGATGTGACCGATGTCGCAGCTTGCGCAGACGCTGCACGGCAGGTGCGGGATGCGGCGGGGGCGATTTCCGTTCTGGTCAACAATGCGGGCATCATCATCCGCGAGACGATCGACTCACCGCGCGCGCATGACAGTTGGCGCAAGGTGCTCGACGTCAATCTCAACGGCGTGTTCAACGTCACGCAAGCGTTTCTGCCGGCGCTGCGCGAAACCAAAGGCAGCGTCATCAACATCGCCTCGATTGCATCCTTTACCGGCATTGCCGATACGATCGGCTATTCGCCGTCGAAGGGTGGCGTAAAGCTCCTGACCCAGGCGCTTCGCGGGAGCTCGCCCGTGACGGCATCCGCGTCAACGCCATCGCGCCCGGCGTCATCGAAACGGCGATGACCGAGGTGACCCGCAACGATCCTGCCCGGCTTGCAGGTTTTCTCGGACGGACGCCGCTCGGCCGCGTCGGCCAGCCCGAAGAACTGGTCGGCCCGGTGGTGTTTCTGGCGTCCGGCATGGCGTCATACGTCACCGGCGCTATCTTGCCGGTGGATGGCGGCTTCCTTGCGGTGTAGATCATTCCGCGGGGGATCTGGTGGCGAAGCTCAAGCGCGGAATTCAATCGATCGAGGTCGGCGGTGAGCTGCTGCGTGCCCTTGCGCGCTTCGGCGAGCCGATGATGCTGCGCGATCTGGCGCGCGAAGCCGGAATGACGGCCGCGAAGGCGCATCCGTATCTCGTCAGCTTCGCCCGGCTCGGCCTGATCCAGCAGAGCGAGAGCACCGGCCGCTACGAGTTCGGGCCTTTAGCGCTTGAGCTCGGCATTGTCAGCATGCGTCGGCTTTCCGCCGTCAAGGTCGCGACGCCGGAAGTCGCAGCGCTTGCGGGCAAGATCGATCACGCGGTCTCGTTGGCGGTGTGGGGTGCGCATGGCCCCACCATCGTCTGGCTGGAGGAGCCGAGCCATCCTGTGCACATTGCGATGCGCGTCGGCTCGGTTGCCGCGATGCTGGAGACGGCAACCGGCCGCGTGTTTGCCGCATTCCTTCCGGCAAAGATCGTCGATACGGCGCTGAAGGAAGGTCTCGATCGCCTCGGTGTCGGCTATCGCGACAAGCGGCCAAAGAAAGCCGATGTCGCTCGCATGCTCGACGACGTCCGAAGCCGCGGGATGGCGCGGGCGGTCGGCGATCCGCTTCCCGGTGTTAACGCCTTTGCCGCGCCCGTCTTCGATCACAACGGGACGGTGGTGCTCGCGATCACGGCGATGGGGCCAGTCGGCACGTTCGATGTCGACTGGAAGAGCAGAATTGCGCGCGACTTGTCCGAATGTGCGCAGAACATTTCAAAGCGGCTGGGCGCACCGCCGCGATAGACTGCTACGCGGCGTCCCAATCGAGTCCGATGTCAAGCGCGGCTGCGCTGTGCGTCACCCAGCCCACCGAAATCAGATCGACGCCGGATGCCGCGATCGCAGGTGCCGTGGATGCGGTGATGCGGCCGGAAGCCTCGGTGATCGCGCGGCCACCGACCATGGCGACGGCACGCTTCAAATCCTCCGGCGTCATGTTGTCGAGCAGGACGGCATCGATCCCAAGCGCGAGCGCTTCTTCGAGCTGCGCCAGCGTGTCGACCTCGACCTCGATCTTGACCAGATGACCGGCGTGCGCCTTTGCGCGTTCGATGGCGGTGCGGATGCCGCCGGCGATGGCGATGTGGTTGTCCTTGATCAGGATCGCATCGTCGAGGCCGAAGCGGTGGTTGTGTCCGCCGCCGGCGCGCACCGCGTACTTCTCCAACGTCCGCAAGCCCGGCGTGGTCTTGCGCGTGCAGACGATTTGCGCGCGCGTGCCTTTCACTGCATCGGCCAGCGATGCCGTGGCGGTCGCGACGCCGCTCAGGTGGCAGAGAAAGTTCAGCGCCGTGCGCTCGCCGGTGAGGAGGCTGCGTGCCGGTCCGTTGATCGTGGCGATCACATCGCCGGCTGCGACGGTGCTGCCGTCTGGCCGTTCAGTGGTCACCTCGATTGACGGCGAGACGAGTTGGAACGCCATGCGCGCGACATCGAGTCCCGCGACAACCCCAGGCTGGCGCGCGCGCATCACAAGTGTTGCCTGCTGATCGGCGGGCACGATCGCATCGGCGGTGATGTCGCCGGCCCGGCCGAGATCTTCCAGCAGCGCGGCCCGCACCAGCGGCTCGTACATGATCGGCAGCAGTGGATTGAGCGTCACAGGCAAGCACTCCGGGAGAGAGGGATTTCGTCGCCGGCGATTGCGCGCGCCGCGTCGAGCGCCTCGCGCAAGCGAAGCGAGGACCGCGCGGATGCCGGCAATGTTGCAGGACAATCGGTGCGGCAGTGGCCGCCGCGGCTCTCCTGACGTTGATATGCGGCGACCGCGATCATCAGTCCGATCAGCGCCGGATCGGTCGCTGCGCCGCCATTGTGCACGATCGGGAGCAGGTATCGGATGCCGCGCCGGATCGAGGCTTCATCGCGCAGTACACCGAGACTTTCGCTCATGATCGGCCGCACGGTCGATGGATCGGGCGCAGGCGGAAGCGCACCGACACCAACGTTGCCTGCACGGGCGATGCGTCCGTTCGCACCCTTGACGCTCTCCGCGACCCAGCGTGCGCAGACGATGGCCTCTGTCAGCGAGTTGCTGGCGAGGCGATTAGCGCCGTGCAATCCGGTGCGGCTCGCTTCGCCGCAGGCCCAGAGCCCATCGACGGTGCTGCGGCCTTCGCCATCCACGGCGATGCCGCCCATGTGATAGTGGACCGCCGGCCGCACGGGGATCGGATCGTGCGCCGGGTCGATTCCCGCCATCTTGCAAAATGCGCTGATGACCGGATAGCGCGTGGCGAAATCCGGGCCCGGCTTCTGCCGCGCATCGAGGAAGGTGCGGTGTCCCTTCGCGCGATGCCGCCAGACGGCGCGGGCAACGATGTCGCGCGGAGCCAATTCCGCACCCGGCTCGTCCGCCATGAAGCGATGTCCGGTTTCGTCGATCAGGATGGCGCCGTCGCCGCGCACGGCTTCGGTGATCAGCGGCAGCGGCCGCGAGGGGCCGTCAAAGGCGGTCGGATGAAACTGAATGAATTCGAGATCGCGCAATTCCGCCCCCGCGTGCGCGGCGAGCGTGAGGCCTTGTCCGAAGCAGCCGCCGGGATTGGTGCTGTCGAGAAACAGCCCGCCGATGCCGCCGGTGGCGATCACCACGCGGCTGGTCTCGATCACGATCGGGCCAGCGGCATTCGCCGCAAGCACGCCTCTGACGGTGTTGTCTTCAACGATCAAGCGGCGTGCCTCGACGCCTTCGAGCAGCGTGATCGAGGGGGTGCGGCGGACAGCTGCGATCAGCGCGCGCATGATTTCGCGGCCGGTGCCGTCACCGGTGGCGTGCACGATGCGATGGCGGCTGTGCGCGGCTTCAAGGCCAAGCCTCAACGCTCCATCCGGTGCACGATCAAACGCGACGCCGAGTCGCGCGAGATGTTCGACCGCCGCAGGAGCCGCCTCGATGATGCGGCGCGCGGCTGCGATATCGCAGTGACCGGCGCCGGCCGCGATCGTGTCCGCCAGGTGCAACGCCGGGCTATCGTCGTTGCCGGCCGCGGCGGCAAGCCCGCCCTGCGCCCACATGCTGGAGGCTTCCGCACCGAGCGGCGCCTTCGACAGCAGCACCACAGGCTCGGGCGCGAGATGCAGCGCGGTCATCAATCCGGCAACGCCGCCGCCGATGATCAGCGGGCGGTCCGCCAGCTCCGGCAAGGTCGCGGTCATAGCGCCAGCATCCGTTCGACAGCCAGACGTGCGCGTCCGGCAATCGCCGGATCGATCGTCACTTCATGCGTGCCGGTTTCGAGGGCATGGCGGATGTTCTTCAGGCTGATCCGCTTCATGTGCGGACACAAATTGCACGGCCGGATGAACTCGACCTCGGGATGCAGCACCGCGACGTTGTCGCTCATCGAGCACTCGGTCAGCAGCACCACGCGGGGAGGGCGCTCCTTCTGCACGAAGCCGGACATCGCTGCGGTCGAGCCGGAAAAATCGGCCTCGGCCACCACCTCGGGCGGGCATTCGGGATGCGCAAGAATGGTAACGCCCGGATGATCCTCACGCAGCTGACGGACCTCCGCCGGCGTGAACAGCTCGTGCACCTCGCAATGGCCTTTCCAGGCGATGATCTTCACCTGCGTCTGCTTGGCGATGTTCTGTGCCAGATATTCGTCCGGCAGCATGATGACGCGGTCCGTGCCGAGCGATTGGACCACGGCCAGCGCATTGCCTGATGTACAGCAGATATCGGACTCCGCCTTCACGGCCGTCGACGTGTTGACGTAGGCAACCACCGGCGCGCCGGGATAGCGCTCGCGCATCAGGCGCACATCCTGCGCGGTAATGGAATCCGCGAGCGAACAGCCGGCCCGGGTGTCCGGGATCAGCACCGTCTTCTCCGGATTCAGCAGCTTCGCCGTCTCGGCCATGAAGTGCACGCCCGCGAGCACGATCACATCGGCATCGACCTTGGTGGCCTCGCGCGCGAGCAACAGGCTGTCGCCAACGATGTCGGCGACGCCGTGGAAGATTTCCGGTGTCTGGTAGTTGTGCGCGAGGATGACGGCGTTGTGCTTCCGCTTCAGATCGAGGATCGCGTCCACGTCGTCAGCAAAGGTCGCCCATTCGAACGGCGGAATCACCCGTTTGACGCGGTCGTACAGCGCGGACGAAGGGGCGGTCTGGACAGCCATTTATACTCTCCATGAGCATATCATGGCTTATACTTATCCTGAGCATAAAGGCTGTCAAGAGCGGGAGAGCGGCAGTTTGGTTCCTGCGGCGGCGCGTTCGGCCAGAACCGCGTGGCGGAAGCGGAACAGCTTGGCCGGGCGTCCGACCGCCTCGGTGGCGATTGCGCCTGTTTCTTCAACGAGTTCCTGCTGCTCGATCAGCCGCCGGAAATTCTGCTTGTGGACGAGGCGGCCCGCGAGCGCCTCAACACTGCGTTGCAGTTGCAGCAGGGTGAATTCGGCCGGCATCAGTTCGAACACGACCGGGCGGTATTTGATCTTGGCGCGCAGCCGCGCGATTCCGGTCGCCAGAATGCGGCGGTGATCGGCGGTCATCGGCCGCCCGGGGACGCATTCTGGATGTTTCGCCTGGCCGCGTGCCGCCTCGGGGATCAGTCCGGCTTCGTAGAGCAGTTCGTAGCGCTGAAGGATCAGTTCCTCGTTCCAGTCGCGCCCCTCCAGACCAAAATTGATCGCGGCGCGCTGCCAGCGCTCGCGCTGGATGCCCGCGCCGTCCGCCGACTTTGCCCACGCGCGCAGCCGCGGTGTCAGTATCTTCGCGAGCATCGGCGGCGGGCCGGCGCGATGAT
>JBMOOJ010000007.1:0-24371 GCA_049323835.1 Pseudomonadota bacterium
CGCGAAGGGCGCGCCGACCTCCCCCTTGCAGGGGGAGGTGAAGGAGCATCTTCGCCATGACCGCGCCGCTCCTCGCCATCCGCGGCGTCGAGGCCGCTTACGGCAAGATCGTCGCGCTGAAGGGCGTCGACATCGACATCAGGCCGCGCGAGATCGTGGCGCTGATCGGCGCCAACGGCGCCGGCAAGTCGACCCTGATGATGACCGTGTTCGGCCGCCCGCGTGCGCGTGCCGGCGCGATCGAATTCGACGGGCGCGACATCACGCAGCTGCCGACCCACGAGATCGCGCGCCTGCGCATTGCCCAGTCGCCGGAGGGCCGCCGCATCTTCCCGCGCATGAGCGTCGCGGAAAACCTGCAGATGGGCGCCGACGCCACCGAAGGCACGCCGGCCGAGCGCAGCGCCAGCCTCGAAAAGGTCATGGCGCTGTTTCCGCGCCTGAAGGAACGGCTGACCCAGCGCGGCGGCACGCTGTCCGGTGGCGAGCAGCAGATGCTCGCCATCGGCCGCGCGCTGATGAGCCGCCCGCGCCTCCTGATGCTGGACGAGCCTTCGCTCGGACTTGCGCCGCTGATCGCCAGGCAGATTTTCGAGGCGATCCGCACGCTCAACAAACAGGACGGCCTCGCCGTGCTGATCGTCGAGCAGAATGCCAACCACGCATTGCGCCTTGCCCATCGCGGCTACGTTCTGGTCAACGGAGCGATCACCATGAGCGGGCCCGGCGCAGAGCTGCTGCAAAAGCCGGAAATCCGCGCGGCCTACCTCGAAGGCGGCCGCCACTAGAACATTTCAAGATTGATGGGAGCTGGCGGGTCTGCTGCCGCTCCCTCTCCCCGTTTACGGGGAGAGGTGAACAAGACCGTTGCGGCCACGTGCAAGAACCACTCCCGCCGGTTTATTCCCTGCGGCAAGATGCCCCCGCGGCGCAATTTGCGTGGCAAAAAATTGCCGATGACTTGGCCGCAAAATCGGCGGAGTATACCGTCCGACTTGCCACCCTGGCCGTCTGCGGCCGGCCGACGTTCCATGCACAGACGTTCACGTACCGACGTTCCATGCACAATCGCGAGGACACCCGAATGAAAACCTTGAGACTTATTGGCCTGACGCTTGCGGCGTCGTTTGCGCTGTCGGCGCAGGCGTTCGCGCAGGATATTCCGGTCGCCGTTGCTGGCCCCATGACGGGTGGCGAGGCTGCCTTCGGCCGCCAGATGAAGAACGGCGCCGAAATGGCGGTCGCCGACATCAACGCCGCCGGCGGCGTGCTGGGCAAGAAGCTTGCGCTGCAGGTCGGCGACGACGTCTGCGATCCGAAGCAGGCGCGCTCGGTCGCCGAAAAGCTTTCCGGCAACAAGGTGCCGTTCGTCGCCGGGCACTTCTGCTCGTCGTCGTCGATCCCGGCATCGGAAGTCTACGCCGAAAGCAACGTGCTCCAGATCACCCCGGCTTCCACCAATCCGCAGTTCACCGAGCGTAAGCTCTGGAACACGATGCGCGTCTGCGGCCGTGACGACCAGCAGGGCCTCGTCGCCGCCGACTACATCAAGAAGAACTTCGCCGGCAAGAACATTGCGATCCTCAACGACAAGACCACCTACGGCAAGGGTCTCGCCGACGAGACGAAGAAGGCGCTGAACGCCGCCGGCGTGCAGGAAAAGCTGTTCGAGAGCTACACCAAGGGCGAAAAGGACTTCAACGCCATCGTCTCGCGCCTGAAGAGCGAGAACATCGACCTCGTCTATGTCGGCGGCTACCACCAGGAAGCCGGCGCGATCGTGCGCCAGATGCGCGCGCAGGGCCTCAAGACCCTGCTGATGGCCGGCGACGCGCTCAACGACAAGGAGTTCGCGGCGATCACCGGCAAGGACGCCGAGGGCACCCTCTTCACCTTCGGTCCCGACCCGCGCAACAAGCCGACCGCGAAGGCGATCGTCGAGAAGTTCAAGGCCAAGGGCATCGATCCGGAAGGCTACACGCTCTACACCTACGCCACCATGCAGGTGTGGTCGCAGGCCGTCGCCAAGGCGAAGACCACCGACGCCAAGAAGGTCGCCGAAACCATCAAGGCCGGCGAGTGGGACACGGTGATCGGCAAGCTCGGCTTCGACGCCAAGGGCGACATCAAGGTGATCGACTACGTCGTCTACAAGTGGGACGACAAGGGCAACTACACCGAGATCACCAAGCAGGGTTCGTAAGACATCAAATGGCCGCCGAAACCTTCGGCGGCCATTTCAATTCTGACGGAGCGCGCCGATGAAGAAGCTGGTTCTCCACTTCTTGGCCGGTGCGCTTTTTCTTTTCCCGGCTGTCGCGAGCGCGCAGACGCACATCATCGGCGTTGCCGGGCCGATGACCAGCTTCAACGCCGCGTTCGGCCAGCAGCTGAAGAACGGCGTGGTGTCCGCGATCGAGGCCATCAACGCCGCCGGCGGTGTGCTTGGCCAGAAGTATCAGGTCCGCGTCTACGACGACGCCTGCGACCCCAAGCAAGCGGTCAGCATGGCCGAACGGGCGAAAGCCGATGGCGTCAAGATCATCATCGGCCATTTCTGCTCCAGCTCATCGATCCCCGCATCCGAGGTCTATGCGGAATCGAACGTCCTGATGATCAGTCCGGCATCGTCCAATCCGGTCCTGACCGAACGCAATCTGTGGAACACGTTTCGCGTCACCGGCCGCGACGACCAGCAAGGCGCCGTCGCCGCGCGCTACATTCTGAAGAATTTCGCCGGCAAGAACGTCGCGATCCTTCACGACAAGACGACCTATGGGAAAGGTCTCGCCGATACCGCCCGGCAGGCGCTGAACGCAGGCGGCGTCAGGGAGCGCTTCTCCGAAGCGTTCAACTCCGGCGACAAGGATTTCAGCGCCATCGCGTCGCGGCTGAGGGCGGCGAACGCTGACGTCGTTTATGTCGGCGGTCTCTACACCGAATCCGCCTTGCTGCTGCGTCAGATGCGGGCACTGGGATTGAAGACGGTCCTGATGTCGGGCGATGGAATCGTCAGCCCCGAGTTTCCATCGGTCGCCGGCGCGGCCGCCGAAGGCACATTGTTCACCTTCGGTCCCGACGCGCGCAAGAATCCCGCAGCGCGCGAGGCCATGGCTGCGCTGTCGCGTGTCAGCGCGAGTGCGGAAGGTTACACACTGTACGCCTATGCCGCCGTCCAGGTGTGGGCGCAGGCTGCCGCTGCCGCAAAAAGCGCCGAGCCGCGCCAGGTCGCCGCCGCGCTGAAGAACGGCACGTTCAACACCGCCATCGGACAGCTGTCGTTCGATGCCAAGGGCGACCGGCGGCAGCCGGATCACGTTGTCTATCGCTGGGATGCAAAGGGCGGTTATCAGGAGATCGACTCGTCGATGCCCGTTGCCGCCGCCGCTGTTGTCACTCCCCCGCCTCCACCGCCCGCTGTTGTTGCGCCTCCCCCGCCGCCGGTCGTGCAAGCGCCGCCTCCCGCACCGCCGCCTGTCGTCGCTGCTGTCCCGCCGCAGCCCCCGAAACAGGCTCCGCCAGCCGCTCCCGCAGATCGCCGCGTCGCGCTCGTCATCGGCAACTCGGCCTACAAGAACGTCAGCGCGCTCACCAATCCGCAGCGCGATGCGTCGACGATCGCAACGGCCCTGCGCCAGGCGGGCTTCCAGTCCGTGACCGTGCTGACTGACCTCGACCGCAACAAGCTGACCGACGCGCTCCAGACGTTCGCCACGATCGCCGAGACCGCCGACTGGTCGGTGGTCTACTTCGCCGGTCACGGCATGGAGATCGGCGGCGTCAACTACCTCATTCCGGTCGACGCGAAGCTCGCCTCCGATCGTGACATCGAGTTTCAGGCAGTGTCGCTCAACACCGTGTTGAACGCCGCCGAACGCGCGAAGAAGCTGCGTCTCGTCATCCTCGATGCCTGCCGCGACAATCCATTCGCCGCGCAGATGAAGCGGACGCTGGCCAGTGCGACACGCTCGGTCACCCGTGGCCTGGCGCAGGTCGAGCCGGAGGCTGGAACGATGGTGGTCTACGCCGCCAAGCATGGCGAGACGGCACTCGATGGCTCCGGCGGCAACAGCCCCTTTGCCATGTCGCTGGCGAAGAACCTGCTGATACCCGGCCTCGAAGTCCGCCGCCTGTTCGATACGGTCCGCGACGACGTGATGGACCTCACCGGCCGCAAGCAGCAGCCGTTTAGCTACGGCTCGATCTCCGCGCGGCAGGATTTCTACTTCACGGCCGCGCGCTAGACGACCTGAGGCCACGTTGACCTTTCGCAATCCGTGCGATCATCTGCGCGCATGAAAAACCTGCTCACCGATGTCGCCGGCGTCAGCGTCGGCCATGCCGAGGACGCGAGACTTGCGTCCGGCGTCACCGCCGTGCTGTTCGACCAGCCGGCGATTGCATCCATCGACGTGCGCGGCGGCGGACCCGGCACGCGCGATGCGACGCTGCTCGAGCCCGAGAACACGGTCGAGCGCGTCGACGGCTTCGCGCTCTCCGGCGGCTCTGCGTTCGGCCTCGAGTCCGCGGGCGGCGTGCAGGCGTGGCTTGCCGAACAGGGCCGCGGCTTCAAGATCGGCAACGCCGTGATCCCGCTGGTCCCCGGCGCGATCGTGTTCGATCTCATCAATGGCGGAGACAAAACCTGGGGCCGCTTCCCGCCCTACCGCGATCTCGGCTACGCGGCGGCGTCCGCCGCCGGGAAGGACTTCGCGCTCGGCAGCGCCGGCGCTGGCCTCGGCGCGACCACTGCGAACTTCAAGGGCGGCCTCGGCTCGGCGTCGGCGCAAACGCCCGGCGGCATCACGGTCGCCGCGCTCGCTGTCGTCAACGCCGTCGGCAGCGTCACCGTCGGCGATGGCCCGTGGTTCTGGGCCGCGCCATTCGAGGAGCATGGCGAACTCGGCAATCGCGGCCTCCCCGCATCGTTCACGCCGGACATGAAGCGCATGCGGATCAAGGGCGCGGCCGCGGCGACGTCGATGCAGAACACGACGCTCGCCGTCATCGTCACCGATGCGATCCTGACCAAGCCGCAGGCGAAACGGCTGGCGATGATCGCGCAAACCGGATTCGCCCGCGCGATCTATCCGGTGCACGCGCCGCTCGACGGCGACGTGGTGTTTGCGGCAGCGACGTGCACGAAGCCGATCGATCCGCTCGTGGGCCTGACCGAGCTCGGCATGCTCGGCGCGAACGTCATCGCGCGGGCGATCGCACGCGGCGTGTATGAAGCGAAAGCGCTGCCGTTCGCCGGCGCGTTGCCGGACTGGAAATCGAAGTTCGGATAGCCACGCATCACGCGCTAACGGAGAGCGCCGAGCTCGCCGACGCCGAGAGATAGCGCGCCTGCTGCTGGATCGCGCGTTCGACGAAATTGTACTTCGACGCCGCATCGCCCGACGCGCTGGCGCTCGGCGGCGTGGTCAAGGTCACCTTGGAGCCGTCGGCATAGGTGACGGTCGTGGTCACCGAGCCGTCGGCCGCGACGCTCTGCGTGCTGGACGCGCCTTTCAGCGCCTTCAGCAGCGGGTCCTGCTCGGAGTTATCGCCGGCCTTGCCGCTTTCCTTTTTCTTCTTCGTGCTCAGCGCCGCGGTCAGCTCCTCGATGCTCACCGAACCGTCGCCGTTGGCGTCCATCTTGCCGAACACGCTCTCCGCGTTCGCGACATTGGTGCCGCCCGCGCCGAGCTTGTCGACGAATTCCGATTTGCTGATCTGGCCGTCGCCATTCGGATCGAGCGCCGAGAACAGGCGGTTCAGCGCCGCCGATCGTCCGCCGCCGGACGCCGGCTCCAGCGCTGCCTGCGTCTGCGCCTGCGCCGACAGCAGCGAGTTGAACGTGCCGGTGGACAGGAGCCCGCCGCCAGAGCGCGCCGGGCCCGTGAGGCCGGTCTTCTCGGGCGCGCCGATGTTGAATGCAGTCCCGGCGGAGACGCCGGTCTTGGTCTTGCCGTTCAGCGGCGCCAACAGCGCGCTGATGGCATCGATACCGGCGGACAGGGCACCCGCTGCTGCAATCATGATCTACTCCCGACACGGCCGCGCGCGGCCTGATCCACAATCCGCATTCGGTTTTGCAAGCATCGTGCCGCGGCGGGAAACGCTGAAACATCAGCGTTTCCGGCGCTCCCGGCAGGCCGCTGCATCGGCAAAACATGCCCGAAGCGGCAGAACTTGCCGCTCCCTCGTTGTCATCCTGAGGTGCGAGCCAACGGGTCCGCGCGAATGCGCGGCCCGATGACAGGCTCCGCGAGCCTCGAAGGATGACAGCCCGTGCAAGCGCGCCCTTCGAGGGCCTCACTGCGTTCGGCCACCTCAGGTGACGGTTTGCCAGATATGCCACCTCAACCATACCTGTGCAGCATGCGCCGGCCGCGATTGCCCGTCCCGGCGGCGCGTGTTACGCGACGGCGGTCGGCTCTCGTCGCGGAACCTTTTCCCCGGAAAGCGTGCCAATGTCCGGTCTTTCTCTTCGCCCGCTCCTGATCGCGCCCTCGATTCTGGCGTCGGACTTCGCGAAGCTCGGCGAGGAAGTGCGCGCGGTCGATCAGGCCGGCGCCGACTGGATCCATCTCGACGTGATGGACGGCCATTTCGTCCCGAATATCTCCTACGGCCCCGACGTCATCAAGGCGATCCGCCCGCACACGAAGAAGCCGTTCGACACGCATCTGATGATTGCGCCGTGCGATCCCTATCTCGACGCCTTCGCCAAGGCCGGCTCGGAGGTCATCACCGTGCACGCGGAAGCCGGGCCGCATCTGCACCGTTCGCTGCAGGCGATCCGCGCGCTCGGCAGGAAGGCCGGCGTCTCGCTCAACCCGGCGACGCCCGCGATTGCCATCGAACACGTCATCGACCTGCTCGATCTGGTGCTCGTGATGTCGGTGAACCCCGGCTTTGGTGGCCAGGCGTTCATTCCCTCGGCGATCGACAAGATCGCGACCATTCGTGCGATGACGGCCGGCCGCGACATCGACATCGAAGTCGACGGCGGCATCACGCCGGAGACGGCAGGCAAGGTCGCGGCCGCAGGCGCCAACGTGCTGGTCGCGGGCTCGGCCGTGTTCAAGGGCGGCACCCGCGATGCCTACGCCAGGAACATCTCGGCGATCCGCAACGCCGCGGCCTCGGCGCGTGGCGAGGCGATCTGAACCTTTCCGGCCTGCCCGCTACCCAAGTGGCATGACCCTCGACGACATCCGCACCATCCTCTTCAGCAAATCCCTCGACCGTCTGCGCGACAAGACGCTCGCCGAGAACGAATCCGTGCTCTGGGAAGGCCGGCCCGATCCCGTCATCGGCATGCTCGCGCTGCGCGTGCTGTGGCCGATCGGCCTCGTCTGGCTGATCCTGACGTACATGGCCTGGCAGCGCGGCTGGATCGGCGAAGCGGTCGTGCCGCTCGGATTGATCGGCATCGGCATCACCGCCGGGCCGTTCGTGAAGGCGCTCTACGACATGCAGACGCTCTACGTGATCACCGACCGCCGCGCGATCATCCTGCGGACAGCCTGGGGCAAGCCGGGCGTCTACAGCAGCCCGTTCGCCATCATGGATCGCAAGCTTGAGTTGCTCAACGTCGGCCGTGGCGCGGCGCACCTGTACTTCCGCTCCGGCGTGTCGGCGCGCCTGCCGGATTCGGACTACACCGGGCGCTTCGGCTTTCGTGCGATCGGCGACGCGGAGAACGTTCGCGCCATTCTCGAAAACGTCTCGCGAAACCTCCGCGGAAAAGAGAAATAGCGCTGATTTTCCGGGGTATTTCCCGGTCTACGGGTGGTGCCGCGGGACACGATCTGCTAAAGCACGGCGTAACCCGAACACCACACATTTCGTGCGCGAAGGGCCTCATGATTCCCCGTTATACCCGTCCTGAAATGGCTTCCATCTGGGAGCCCCAAACCCGCTTCAAGATCTGGTTCGAAATCGAGGCGCACGCCGCCGACGCCATGGCGGAGCTCGGAAAAATTCCGAAGGACGCCGCGAAGACGATCTGGGCCAAGGCCAAGGATGCGACCTTCAACGTCGAGCGGATCGACGAGATCGAGCGCGAGACCAAACATGACGTCATCGCCTTCCTCACTCATCTGTCCGAGATCGTCGGCCCCGAAGCGCGCTTCGTGCACCAGGGCATGACGTCGTCGGATGTGCTCGACACCTGTCTCAACGTTCAGCTCACCCGCGCCGCCGATATTCTGATCGCCGATGTCGACAAGGTGCTGGCCGCGCTCAAGCGCCGCGCGTTCGAGCACAAGATGACGCCGACCATCGGCCGCTCGCACGGTATCCACGCCGAGCCGGTCACGTTCGGCCTCAAGCTGGCGCTCGCCTACGCGGAATTCACCCGCGCCAGGGAGCGCCTGATCATGGCGCGCAAGGAAGTTGCGACCTGCGCCATCTCCGGCGCGGTCGGCACGTTCGCGCAGGTCGACCCGCGCGTGGAAGAGCACGTCGCCAAGGCCATGGGCCTCTCGCCGGAACCGATCTCGACGCAGGTCATCCCGCGCGACCGGCATGCGATGTTCTTCGCGACGCTCGGCGTGATCGCCTCGTCGATGGAGCGCGTCGCGATGGAAATCCGCCACCTCCAGCGCACCGAAGTTCTGGAAGCGGAAGAGTTCTTCTCCGAAGGCCAGAAGGGTTCGTCGGCGATGCCGCACAAGCGGAACCCGGTGCTGACGGAGAACATCACCGGCCTCGCCCGCATGGTGCGCGCCTACGTGACGCCGGCGATGGAGAACGTGGCGCTCTGGCACGAGCGCGACATCTCGCACTCGTCCGCCGAGCGCATGTTCGGCCCCGACGCGACGGTGACGCTCGACTTCGCGCTCAACCGTCTCGCCGGCGTCATCGACAAGCTTGTGGTCTATCCGCAGAACATGCAGAAAAACCTCGACCGCCTCGGCGGCCTGATCCATTCGCAGCGCATCCTGCTGGCGCTCACGCAGAAGGGCGCGTCGCGCGAGGATTCCTACAAGCTCGTGCAGCGCAACGCGATGCCGGTCTGGCGCGGCGAAGGCGATTTCCTGACGCTGCTGAAGAAAGACGCCGACGTGAAGACGTATCTGAGCGACGCCGAGATCGAAGAACAGTTCGACCTCGGCTATCACCTCAAGCACGTCGACACGATCTTCAGGCGCGTGTTCGGCGCGTAGAGCGTTTTTTAGCGTCACCTGGAATCGGGTGGATCACGCTTGACCTCCCCCCTTTCAGGGGGAGGGAGAATGGGCATCCGCTTCCATCACAACTTGAGACGCTCTCACATCCCTACGTCTTCTCCTTGCGTAGCGTCACCACGGCGCTGCCCTTGTTGTTGTGCGTGTAGAAGAAGTCGAAAATCCACGGCAGGCCGATCACCGTGTCGTTGACGTAGAGAAACACCTCGCCGTCGCTGCGCGCGCGGAAGGTTGCGGCCCATACCTTTTTGGTCGGCGCCTGGGTCTGCGCCATCTGCCGTTCCTGCTCGGTCGTGGGCAGTGACGTCTTCACCTCCTCTTCCGTGAAGACGAGACGATGCTCCTCAAGGCCGGGACCGCCGACACGCAGGATGGTCGCGAACCAGTTCGACCAGATCAGCCGGCGGTAAGGCACGCCCCAGATTTGTCGCCACGACATCGTCGACCAGCCGAACCCGTTCGGATCGGTCGCGATCGAACCATCCAGCCACGGCTCCCTGATTTCGAGTTCGATGCGATAGCGCTCGCCATGGGTGACCTTGAGGCCGGTGGCGTTGCAGACGTTGCTCGTCCGGAACGGCTCGTAGCTCGTGAGGTCCCATGTCGTGACCTCGGTGCCGCCCTTGCCCTTGCAGATCAGCCCGAGCTTGTTGGCGACGCCGAATGAAAGCCACAGCGCCAGCCAGAACACGATGCCGGTCGGGAAGATCCAGTTCTTCAGGATGTAGAAGAACGCGCGATAGGCGCCACGCCGCCGCAGCCAGTAGACGAAGCGCTGCCACCAGTTCCGTGCCGGCACCGCGCCCATCGCCGCCGACCAGCCGGCGCGCATGACGTCGCGGATACGCGCCTGGAGGTAGCTCCCGGCCAGCATCAGCAGCACCACGGCGGCAGCTCCGACCAGCACGAAGCCTGGCGCATCGCGGAAGGCATCGAACCACGGCGTGAGAAAGTTCGGCAGGAACGACGCCGCCATGTTGACGAACGGCAGCACGAACGGACCGACGGACTGTTCGCCGAAGCCGGGCTTGTAGATGACCGCGAAGGGAATCGACGCGACGAACAGCGATGCGAAGACGGTGAGGAAATAGACCACACGGCGTAGCCAGATCCAGTTCCAGGCATTGTCCTGAATGTCCGGGCGCAGCGGCAGGCGATCGATCGCCGGCCGCGTGTGCGAGACGCTGCCCGCCTTGTCCGTCACATAATAGTGCTCGGGCAGCACCACCGGAGCATAGCGGTCGTTGCCCGAGGCGATGCGGTCGAACACCGACTGGTGGATCGCCGGCAACGGCGGCGGCAGCACGTGGCCGTTCAGGCTCGGATGCAGGTCGGCCTTGATCTCGAGCTGCGGGTCGGGCCTGTGCCGGACCAGATTCCACACGTGCCGCCAGTCGTAGCGGATCGACGGCTTGTAGGGCGGCGCGCTGTAGAGCTCCAGCAGGTTGCGCGGCTTGTAGCGATAGTAGGCGGCAAGACCCGCGCGCGAGTCGTTGAGCAGATCATACGGGTTGATCTGCGGCGTGATCAGCAGCTGGCGCTGCTGGTTGTGGAGCAGCAGGCCGTAGGCCGTCGCACGATCCATCATCCAGTCCAGCGTCACGAATGACAACCCGTCTTGCGGATAACCGCCGCCGATATCGGCATGCACGCCGGTAAACCAGACCTGACTGATGCGCTCGCGATCGATCGGCGCGAGATCGAGCCGCTGATGCGGCGGCGTTTCCAGCGGCAGGCCGCTCAGGCTCGGCGCCTGATAGTTGACGTCGAACAGCCACTCCGTCTTTTTCAGCCGGTGCGCGCGGGTGCCGGTGCGGCTCTTGTCCTCGCCGCGCACATAGCGCTGGTCCCAGATCACCGGGCGGAACGCATCGCGCTCGTCCTCGATCGCGAGCGCATGGCAGGCCTTGTGCACGCGCGCGCTCATGAAGCGGTCGGGCATCGACAACGGCCAGATCCAGTAGTCGATGGCGCGGGTCACCTCCTCGATCGGTCCGCCATAGGCATCGACGGTGTCCCAGATGCCGACGAAGTGGACGGCGTCCACCGGAACCTTCGGATTGGGATCG
Organism: Pseudomonadota bacterium; assembly: GCA_049323835.1. Classification (GTDB taxonomy): domain Bacteria; phylum Pseudomonadota; class Alphaproteobacteria; order Rhizobiales; family Xanthobacteraceae; genus SG-bin9. The sequence goes on from JBMOOJ010000007.1 coordinate 11,252, forward strand.
GCGATCGGATTGCGGTTGATCCAGCGCCACGCACGAATGACGCAGTCGCGCACGAAGCGCGCCGGCGTCACGAGGCCGCGCGTGATGTTGAAGCGACGGCGATAGTCGCGATAGGCATCGGCCGCGTAGCGTACGAGATCGTTCTCGTTGCCGTTGTAGGCGATGAGGCCCTGGCTCGCGATCAATCCTGCGACGATGCGGATCGTGAAAGCGCCGCGGCTGAAGCCGAAGCAGTAGATGCGGTCGCCCGGCTCGAAGTTCCGGCAACAGAAGACGTAGAGATCGATGACGTTGCGCTTCAGCCCGAAGCCGAACACCTCCGCAAGGATGGCCAACGGCCTGAACGACCCTGTCCCGACGCCATTGTCGTAACAGGCGACCTGTTTCGCCGGATCGCGCAGATCGAGCAGCTGGAACAGCCGCCAGACGTTGGTCTTGAACAGCTTGGCCGAGCTGTTGCCCGTGCCGTCGGACAGCAGCACGATGTTCTTCGCCATGGCCGCGCCCCCAAGAGAGACCAGACAGAGACCAGACAGAAACCAGACAGTAACTCCTCAATAATACGATGCGGAAATTGTGGTGATACCGAGAAATGGTAGCCCTGCCGGGGGCTTAGAGGCGCTGGCAGCGGAACCATGGATTAGCTAGGGTCTGGGCGTGGCCGATCATCCCGCGATTCTTGTCTTCGACTCCGGTCTTGGTGGCCTCACGGTGCTGCGCGAGATCGTCAAGGCGCGCCCCGACGCCGCCTGCATCTACGTCGCCGACGACGCCTTCTTCCCCTACGGCCACCACACCGAGGACGAGATCATCGGCCGCGTGGTGCCGCTGATCGGCGAGCTGATCGACCAGCACAGGCCGCGGCTCGTCGTCATCGCCTGCAACACCGCCTCCACACTGGTGATGACGCATCTGCGCGCCAGCTACACGGTGCCGTTTGTCGGCACGGTGCCGGCGATCAAGCCCGCCTGCGCGTCATCGCAAACGAAGCGCGTCTCCGTGCTCGGCACCAAGGGAACGGTGAAGCGCGAATACACGCAACGGCTCATTCAGGATTTCAGCCAGGGCTGCGAAGTCACGCTCGTCGGTGCACCGCATCTGGCTGCGCTCGCCGAAGCGGCGCTGCGCGGCGAAGCGATCGCCGATGCCGACATCATGGCCGAGATGGCGCCGTGCTTCCTCGATGGCGATGCACGCACCGACACGATCGTGCATGCCTGCACGCACTACCCGCTGCTCCAGGATCGCCTGTCGGCGCTCGCGCCATGGCCGGTCAACTGGATCGATCCGGCGCCCGCGATCGCGCGGCGCACGGCGGAATTGCTCGGCCCGGCCGCAACCGTACGGCGGGTCGCGCCGCGGCCGCGCTTCCTGTTCACGTCCGGCCGTCCGGCGCTCGCCGACGAACTGCTCGCGCCATTCTGCGGCGTCCGCGCCGTCGCCTGATCCTGACCCCTTCTCCCGTTCTTGCGGGGAGAGGGTTGGCATGAGGGGAGCCGCTCGCACTGATCTGCAGGCGCTTTCACCGGCCTCGCCGCCGCTCTTCGCGCGACGGAGACGGCCTCCCCTGTCTCGGCACCCGATTCCCGATGAAGCTGAGACGCTTCAGAACGGAGAGAAGCGCTGGTAGTCCGGCAGCAGCTGGGCGGCGATGCCGCCGCGGACGTAAATGCCCGAGCGGTTGTCGCTGTCCGACAAGACGCCGGCGCTCAGCGTCAGGTTGAGCCACGAGTACTGAAAGCCGGTGATATGCGCGCCGAACCGGTGCTGCCGGTAAGCATCATTGTGCCCGAACTCGGCTTCGGGGCCGATCCAGAACCAGCCGGGGATGCGGACGCCGGTAGCGATCCGCGCGTGGTAGCTGCCGCCGATGGTCGATGCGGAGACGGACGATGTCACCATCGCCCACGGCTGCGGCTGCCACCACACGTCGATGCCGGCGCGGCCGCCGGCATGTCCGCCGCGCATCCTGTTGCGGCGATCGTCCGGCAAGAGGCGGTGCGATTGCAGGTCGATGCCGGCGTAGGTCTTGATGTCGAGCGCCGGCGTCGAAATGCGCCACCCCGGCATGATGGACGCGAGCACGTAGACGCCGCGGATCGGCCGGCGGCCCAGGCGATAGACGTAGGCACCCTCTGCGAACAGCGCTTTCGCAATGAAGCCGCCGGCGTTGCCGCCGCTGGCCGAATAGAAGACGCCGCCATAGGCGGTGAACCCGGCGCGCCAGACGTCGCCGCCCGCGAAATACGTGAGCTTGCTGCCATAGCCGTAGACGAGGGTATCGGCGATCGCCGCGCCGAAGTCCGGCCATTTCGGCAGCTGCCAGAACGACGACGGCTCGAACAGCGTCAGCTTCGGGATAAACCAGCTGGAGAAATCCAGCCGTGGCCGGATCCGGGTGTCGCCGAACGGAATCTGCGCCAGCAGCCAGTCGGGAAACGGCACGGTGACGAAAGGAATGCGGGGCAAGGTGCTGAATCCGTTGTCGCCTGTGCCGGCGCGGCGATCTCCGTCCTCGGGTTCGAAGCCCAGCTCCTCGAGTTCGCGGAGAATTTCGTCGTCTTCGTCGCCGATGGAGGGCTGAAACTGCGCTGCTGCGTGCGTCACGCTGCCAAGCGCGATCGCCAGGGCAACGCAGATAATTCCGCACGTCCGACGCCACGCCAGTCCAGCATCCATGGAGCTCCGGCCCCAGCCCGTCTCCTGCCCGGCAAGTGGATGGCGGCGGCGGCCGGCTGGCTAGTCCGAGAATTGGGAGTTGGCGTGCGGTCCGGAGTCGCCGCAGGCGTTCAAAGGTTCAACGCGGCATGTCAGTCATGAACCCGGTCCCGGCGCCGGGTTCGCTCTTGGAGCCCTTGCCTGCCCGGCGGTATAGCCGTCTTCTCCAGCAGCGGGACGGACCGGAGCGGACATGCGCAAACTGTTGACGTGGATCGGCGGCGAGGCGCGGGCCGAAACATCTCCCGAGTTTCAGCAGGAGATGACCCGCGCAATCCTGAAATCCGAGTTGCTGCGGATCAAGGCGCTGGTGATCACGACGATCACGCTGGCGGTTGCCCTCTGGACCGTCTACATCATCGCGCCGGACACGGTGAACGCGATCTGGCACGGCAACCTGAAGCCGGCCTATCTGTACATCATCTTCGTTCCGTTCATCATTTTCGAGCTGCTGGTCTACCGGCTGGTCAAGCAGCAGCTCGGGCTCGACCGCGACGTGCCGGTGTTCCGGCGCTATCTCAGCGCCTTCATCGAAACCAGCATGCCGACGATCGCGCTGGCGCTCCACATCGACAACATGGGTTCCGTGCCGGCGCTCGGCTTCGCCGTGCCGCTCGCGTATTTCATCTTCATCATTCTCTCGACGCTGCGGCTCGACTTCTGGCTGTCGACCTTCACCGGGTTTGTTGCGGCGGCAGAACTGTTCCTGATGGCGGTGTTCTATCATCCGGCACCGGACGTCGAGGCCAGCTATCATCTCGTGCGCTCGCTGATCATTCTTGTCTGCGGCGTCCTCGCGGGCGCGGTCGGCATCCGGCTGCGGCGGCAGTTCGAGCGCAGCATCGCCGCGGTGACGGCGCGCGACCGTGTCACCAACCTGTTCGGCCAGCACGTCTCGCCGCAGGTGGTCGAGCGGCTGCTCGCCGAGGGCACGCAGACGACAAGCGACACGCGCCGCGTCGCGGTGATGTTCGTCGATTTCCGCAGCTTCACGGCGGAGGCGAAGTCGCGCACGCCGCAGGAGGTCGTCGAGCGCCTCGACGGCGCGTTCGCGGTGCTGGTCGACGTGCTCGACCGGCACGGCGGCATCGTCAACAAGTTCCTCGGCGACGGTTTTCTGGCGCTGTTCGGCGTGCCGTTCGAGACTCCGGATGCGGCGCAGCGCGCGGTGGCGGCGGCGCGCGAGATGCTGGCGGCGATGGAGGCGAACAACAGCGGTGCCGACTGGCAACTGCGCATCGGAATCGGCCTGCATGTCGGCGAGGTGGTCGCCGGCAACATCGGCTCGCCGCGCCGCAAGGAATACACCGTCATCGGCGACACGGTGAATCTCGCCTCTCGCATCGAGGCGCTCAACAAGCAGTTCGGCTCGCAGTTCCTGATCTCGTCGGTGGTGCGCGACGATCTCGGCGACGCCGCGGCGGATGCCGAGCTGATCGGCGACGTGCCGATCCGCGGCTACGATGCGCCGATGCCGATCTGGCGGTTCGCGTAAGCTGACCAGCGCATTTCATGCGCGACGGACGCAGCCGCCAATTCTTCCTCCCCTGAAAGAGGAATGGTCGGATTGTGATGGCTGGGGTCCGATCATGATGGGCGGATCCGATGAAGCCGATGGCGGCCTGACGTCACAATGACCTCTCACCCGCCGCGCCTTCGCTCCCCGGGCCGCGGCGGGCGACCGCCCTTTCAGGAGGGGTTCAGTGCGACGCATCCAATTCCAGATGGAACTGAAATGATCTAGACTGTTGCAGCAACGGCAACGGCCGGCCGAGCGCGGGAGGCGCCGAGACGATGATTTTCAGCACCCATTTTCATCGCATGTTTGTTTTATCGATAGCGGCGCTGCTCGCCGCGCCCGCCACCGCCCGCGCGCAAGGCGCGCCGGTTTGCACCTACCAGAGCGAGACCTATAGCGACGGCGCCTACGTCTGCGCGCAGCGGGCGCTGATGCAGCAGTGCGCGGTGTCGGGCGCGAGCGCCAGCTGGAAGATCGTCACCGACGACAGGCTGAGCAGGCTCTGTCTCGGCCCGGTCGCCCGGCGCGATGGCGCGCGGCGGGTTGCCAAGCTGCGGCCGCACCGGCGCGCCGCCGCCGCCGTGGTTGATCCGAATGCGAAATGCTTCCAGTTCAACGGCAAGCGCTACTGCGAATAAATGCACAAACGACTGAAAAGGCTCGATATTTCCTCTTCTGCCGAGGCCAGCCCGCCGCGCGGGCCCACCCCTGAAACCGCCGGAAAACGCCCGCAAACGTTTGACTTTCGGGCGCTTTCTTCATAGAACCCCCTCGCTCGCGGGCCGTTTTCGGCCCGCGTTGCGTTTCGCGACCCGCGGTCTGTCCTCATCAAGCTTTTGAGGCGGACCTGTCGGCACCTGGACCAGGGCATGATCCCGAAAAGTGGTCTTCCGGTTTTCGGATTAGATCATGCCAAGAAAAGTTCCGATGCACAGGAGGGCGCGTTTCCTCAAAGCCAAACGTCAACACCGCGCATGATCCCGAAAAGTGGGAACCGGTTTTCGGATCAGATCGTGCGCAAACAAGTCAGAGGACGCGATGACAAAGCGTAGTGAAGCCAAGTACAAGATCGACCGCCGGATGGGCCAGAACATCTGGGGCCGCCCGAAGAGCCCGGTCAACAAGCGTGAATACGGCCCCGGCCAGCACGGCCAGCGCCGCAAGGGCAAGCTCTCCGACTTCGGCACCCAGCTGAGGGCGAAGCAGAAGCTCAAGGGTTATTACGCCAACATTTCCGAGCGGCAGTTCTATGCCGTGTACGTCGAGGCGACCCGCCTCAAGGGCGACTCGGGCGAGAACCTGATCGGCCTGCTCGAGCGCCGTCTCGACACCGTCGTCTATCGCGCGAAGTTCGTGTCGACGATGTTCGCCGCCCGCCAGTTCATCAACCACGGCCATATCAAGGTGAACGGCAAGCGCGTCAATATTGCGAGCTACAAGGTCAAGGTCGGCGACGTGGTCGAGGTCAAGGAATCCTCGAAGCAGCTTGCCATCGTTCTCGAAGCGACGCAGCTTTCCGAGCGTGACGTACCGGACTTCCTCGAAGTCGATCACGGCAAGCTGACCGCCAAGGTCGTCCGCATCCCGGGCCTCGCCGAGGTGCCGTTCCCGGTGCAGATGGAGCCGCACCTGATCGTCGAATTCTATTCGCGCTGATCTTTCAGAAGTTTTGTCTTGTTACGAAGGCCGCCCTTGATCGGGGCGGCCTTTTTTGTTTGTTTGTGATCGATTTTTACGCAATCGATTTTTGAAGCGGGCGAAGATGCAGGTCAGCAAACTGCGCAGAGTGCCGGAATTTTTCGAAAGCTGCGCAGGCTCTGTCGGCCTGGACAACCTGATCGCTGAATTCCGTCAGATTGCCGGCGAGTTCGGCTTTACGTCCTCGGTCTGCGGCGCCTGGGCGGGCATCGGGCAGCAGCGTATCCATCGCTTTTTCTTCAACGACTGGCCCAACAGCTGGTTGACGCTCTACACCGAGCGCAATTTCTTCGACCATGATCCGTTTGTCATGGAGGCCCGGCGGTCGATCGTTCCCTATCAATGGACCCGTCTCGAACCGGCGCGAAGCTGGTCAAAGCAGGCTCAGGAAATCTACGACACCGCGCGCGAGTATGGATGGAAAGAGGTGGTCGGCGTTCCGATCCACGGGCCGTTCGGCTATCAGGGCATGGTTACGATGGCTACGAAACAAAGCGTCCTGCTGAGCGCCTACGATCTTGCAGCGATCGAGAGCATTTCGCGCGCAATCCACGATCGTTGCCGCAAGGAAATCGGCTTCGGCAGCAATCCGGAGGACGTGCCGAAATTCTCCGCACGTGAGATCGAGTGCATGCAGTGGGTGGCCGCCGGAAAGACCGACTGGGAAATCGCACAATTGCTGGGCATTTCGAGCTCGACCGTTCATTTCCATATCGAACGAGCCAAGAAGAAGCTCAATCTTTCATCGCGCACCGAAGCCGTTGCCCGTTTGACACTGCTTGGATTGCTTTGAGCGCCGTTATCAACATCTAACTCTTTAGCTAGGTGTCTCCCTCACCCGGTTGCGATACCGCTGGGGCTCCGGGGATCGAACGACTGAACGTTGGGGTCGGCGTGGGGCGCAGTGGAATACGATCGCACGCGGCAGCTTTTGGCTTCGCGCTTGCGATATCCGTCGGCGGCGGGGGCGGCCTGCGCACAGCCGTTGCCGCGGATGTCGACATCACCACCGATCAGACCGCCGGCGTCAACCTGAACCTGTTCGCGGGAACGACTGCGCGGGTCTTTCCGGGCGTGACGGTCAGCAATTCGAACGTCGCCGATACGCTCACCGCAACGGCCCAGGCCTGGTTCCTGACGAATCAGGGAACGATCCGCAACGTCACCGGCAACGACGCGATACAGTTTTCGCTCGGCGGATCGGTCACCAACGAAGTCGGCGCAACGATCTTTTCCCAGTCGGCCAGCGGCATCCGCATCACCGGCGCACCCGGCGCCGTTGTCAACCAGGGCACCATCCAGAGCTCCGGCATCGCCGACGTCGTGGCGCTGACCGGCGGCGGGTCCGTGAGCAATGCGGCCGGTGCGACCATCTCGACCGCGACCGCGAACCAGGGAGCAGTATCGATCAGCGGCGGCACGACGCGAACCGTTACCAACTCCGGCACGATCAGCAACACCGCCAACGCGGCGTTCGCGACCGGCGTCCTGATACAGGGCGCAGGCGCAACGAACACGATCACCAATAACGCCGGCGGTCAGATCTTCGGCGGTTTCAATGGCGTTTTCACAAGTTCGACTGCCGCGATCACTCTGAACAACTCCGGATCGATCACATCCAACCGCGGCTCCGCGATCGAGGCAACGCTCGGCGGCACCATCACCAACACCGGCACGATCACAAACAACAATCTCGGCGCTGCCGCGCAGCAGAATGGCATTCTCATCCGCAACACAGCGGCAGCCGAAATCATCAATAGCGGAACGATCACCGGCGGCATCAACGCCATCAATTTCACGCTGGCAGGAGGCGGCGCCGTTGGCGCGACGCATACGGTACGCTTGCGAACCGGATCGGTTCTGAACGGCAACGTACTGGGCGGCACCGGCACCGACAACCTGATCCTCGAAGGCACGGGCAGCGAGACGATCTCAAAGTTCGCAAACTTCGAAACGCTTGCGATGAACGGCAGCGACTGGACATTGAACGGCGCAGGCACCTTCTCGGCCAGCACAACCGTTCAGGCAGGAACGCTGCGCATCTCCGGCCAGCTTGCCAGCCCCGCTGTCACGGTGCTGAACGGAGGCACGCTGACAGGAAACGGAACGGTGATAGGCGCCGTGACGAACAGCGGCAACGTTCGCGTCGATAGCGGAACTCTGACTGTCAACGGCAACTATGTCCATCAGAACGGCGCAACCTTCACCGTCGGCATCACGCCTGCGGCCAGCGGGCTGCTGGCCATTACAGGCGGAGGCAATACGGCGACGATCAACGGCGGCAACGTCAGCGTTCTCGCCAGCATAGGCGCATATCCGCTCAACAGCGTCTACACGATCCTGTCGGCACAGGGCGGACGGACCGGCACGTTCAATGGCGTCACGACCAACCTCGCATTCCTCTCGCCGACGCTGACCTACGATGCCAACAACGTATTCCTGACGATCGTGCGAAACAGCCTGGACTACGCCGCAATCGGCAACACCCCGAACCAGCGGGCCGCGGGCGGCGGTCTGGAGCTGCTGGGCCTGACCAATCCGATGGCCCTCGCTGCCCTGTTCTTCACGCCCGATCAGGCACGCAGCGCCTTCGATCTTGTTTCCGGCGAAATTCATCCGAGCCTGCGCAGCGCAATGATCGAGGACAGCCGATTCATCCGCGATGCAATCCTTGGGCGGCTTTCGCGGATTGCCTCGACGCCTTCGCTGCCGCCGTCGGCAGCAGAGAACCTGATGCCGTACCAAGCCGATACCGCGCTTGCCAAACGGCGGCGCATCACAAAGGCCGAACCACAGTGGCCCATCAAGGCCGAGCCGTCGAAGCCGGTTTATGCGGCATGGGCCCACGGTTATGGCAACTGGGCGCAACGGAATGGCGACGGCAACGCGGCCGCGCTTCGTTACAACACCGGCGGCGGCTTCGGCGGCCTCGACGTGACGTTGAACAATCGCTGGCGGTTCGGTTTCGCCGCCGGTGGCGGCAGCACGAGCGCGTCGGTCGCGGCGCGCGCATCGAGCGGCACGATCGACACCGCACACATGGGCGTCTATGGCGGAACGCAGGTCGGCGCCTTTGCATTCAAGGGCGGCCTCGCCTACGCACGGCACGACGTCACCACCAGCCGCACGATCGCATTCGGGACGTTCGGGGATTTCACGCGCGCAAGCTATCGCGGATCGACCAGCCAGGCGTTCGGTGAAATCGCCTGGCGGATACCGGTGGCACCGCTGCCGCTGGAGACGTTCGCGAACGTCGCCTACGTTCGGGCCTCGACCGGCGGCATCACTGAAGCGGGCGGTCCTGCCGCTCTGCGCATCGCCGGCGCCTCCAGCGATACCGTCTACACCACGCTCGGCATTCGCGGCAGCAAGGTTCTGACCATCGCCCCCTGGCCGGTGGTCGTTGCCGGCTCGCTCGGCTGGCAGCATGCGTGGGCGCATTCGGCGCCGCTCTCCTCCATGGCGTTTGCCGACAGCCCCTCACCGTTCGCGATTTCCGGCGTTCCGATTGCCGCCGATGCGCTGGCAGCCGAAGCCAGCGCCGACGCGCTGATCCGCCCGAACGCCATGCTCGGCGTGAGCTATTCCGGCCGGGTGGCGGGAACAGCCCGTTCCCACGCCGCAAAGGGCCGGTTCGTGTACCGATTCTGATCGGCCCAGCCCCAGAACCTCGCGATCTTTTTGCTTCATCCGCCGCCCGTGAGCATGCGATAGAACGCCTCCCAGCAATGCGAGCGTTCACATGGCTTACGCCCCCGTCTCCATCGATCCCAAACTCCCGCCGATCCGCATCAACCTGTTTTCCGACGCCCAGAGCAAGCCGACGCCGGCGATGCGCGAGGCGATGATGCGCGCCGAGGTCGGCGACGAGCAGCTCGGCCTCGATCCGACAGTGAACGCGCTGTGCGAGCGCACCGCCGCCCTGCTCGGCAAGGACGCCGCGGTGTTCCTCCCCTCCGGCACGATGTGCAACGTTGCGGCGCTGCTGACGCACTGCCGTCCCGGCGAGGAAATCCTCGCGCACGAGACGGCGCACATTCTCACCAGCGAAGGCGGCTCGCACGCGGCGCTGGGCGGCATTCAGGTGTTTCCGCTGCGGGGCGACAACGGGCAGTATTCGGTCGACACGCTCAACGCCGCGTTCCGCCCGATTTCGCGCTATGCGCCGAAGCAGACGCTCGTCAGCGCCGAGCAGACGTCCAACATCGGTGGCGGCACGATCTGGCCGCGCGAGGCATTGGCGAAGGTCGCGTTCGTCGCGCACGAGCGCGGCATGATCACCCATCTCGACGGCGCGCGGCTGCTGAATGCCTGCGTCGCGGCGAAGGTGTCGGCGCAGGACATGGTCGCGGACTGGGACAGTGCGTGGATCGATTTCAGCAAGGGCCTCGGCGCGCCGATCGGCGCCGTGCTCGCCGGCTCGCGCGACTTCATCGACAACGTCTGGCGCTGGAAGCAGCGGCTCGGCGGATCGATGCGGCAGGCCGGCGTCTGCGCCGCCGCCTGCATCTATGCTCTCGATCATCATGTCGAACGGCTGGCCGACGATCACGCCAACGCGCGGGCGCTGGCGCGCGGACTGTCGCAAGTTCCCGGCCTCGACGTGCAGGAGCCGGAAACCAATCTCGTGTTCGCGGCGATCACCGGCGGCAGCATGAGCAACGACCGCTTCCTTGCCGAGATGCGCCAGCGCGGCATCCTGCTGACGACGCTCGGCGGCCGCGTGCGCTTCGTCACGCACATCGACGTTACCGCGCCGATGATCGATGAGGCCGTGCAAGCGGCGCGCGAGGTGATGCGAGCGGCGTAATCTCGGTTATGATTGATGTTTGCCCCGGACGCTGCGCAGCATGAAATAACGCGCTGCTGATCCGGGGCGGTAACAACCACCGAGTCTGGAACGGTCCCGGCTCTGCGAAGCAGCGTTGCACGCTGCATCGCGTCCGGGACAAACGTCTCCTACTTCTCCATCGCGCCGTAGACCATGTTCTTCAGCGCCGCGCGGAAGCGGCCGCGCTCCTTCACGGTCTGCGCCATGAAGACCACGAACATCTCCTCCTTCGGATCGACCCAGAACGTGGTTCCGGCCGCGCCCGACCAGGTCAGTTCGCCCTTGCTGCCGGGCAACGGGCTGGCGCCCTCATGCGTGCGCACCGCGAAGCCGAGTCCGAAGCCGAAGCCGCGCCCCGGCAGATAGAGCGGTCCCGGCTCGACGCCCGACCCGGGGCCGCTGTGATCCGCCGCCATGTACGCGAGCGTCTTCGGGCCGATGATGCGCTTGCCGTCGAGCGTGCCGCCGTTCAGCAGCATCGCCGCGAAGCGCGCATAGTCGTCGATGGTCGAAACGAGCCCGCCGCCGCCCGATTCCCATTTGCGCACCTGCTTCGGATCGCCGACCTCGGCGCCGCCGGCGCCGATCGTGCGGTCGTTCGGCAGCGGTTCGGCGATCAGGTTGTCCTTCTTCGGATCGCTGACGTAGAACGCCGTCTCGGTCATGCCGAGCGGGTCGAAAATCCGCTCCTTGAACACCTGCATCAGCGGCTTGCCCGTGACGACCTCGATCACGCGCCCGAGAATATCCGTCGAGTGGCTGTAGTCCCATGTGGTGCCCGGCTGATAGGCATAGGGCAGCTTGGCGATCCGCTCGGCGAATTCCGCATTGTCGAAATCGCCGTCGAACACGCGCGCATCGGCATAGGCTTTCTTCACGAGCCCGGGCCCAAAGAAGCCATAGGTGATGCCGGACGTGTGCCGCATCAGGTCCTGGATCGTGGCCTGCCGCCGCTGCGCCACGAGTTCGAGCACCGGCTTGCCGTCGTCGCCCTTCTTCTCGACGCCGACCTTCGTATCCTTGAACGATGGAATGTACTTCGCCACCGGCTCGTCGAGCGACAGCTTGCCCTCCTCCACCAGCATCATCGCGGCGACGGTCGTGACCGGCTTGGTCATCGAATAGATGCGGAAGATCGTATCGCGCGTCATCGGCGTCTTGGCGACGACGTCACGCTGGCCGAGCGTCTCGAAGTAGGCGACCTTGCCGCGGCGCTGGATCAGCAGCACCGCGCCCGGCATTTTGCCGGTGTCGATTTCGTTTTTCAGATACGCCGTGATCCGTTCGAGCCCCGCGCGCGAGAACCCGGCTTCGTCGGGTTTGGCTTGCGGCGCTTCAGCCTGCGCGGCGCCCGCGGCCGCGAGGATCGGCGGCAACAGCGCCAGCGCAAGCAATTGTCGTTTCGACCATGCGATCATGGAAGCCTCCCCGGATCATTTGAGTCCGGATCGTGCGCCCGGATCGGCGGCGAGTTTATCGGCGGAGTCGTGCAGTTCAAGTGAAGGGTTTCGTGCGGATCAATGACGAAGCGCGGCGCGATGCAACGCGGCCGACGTTTCCGAGAAGCAGCAGAAGATGATCTGCGTTAATCCGGGCGCATGCGTCAACGCCGCGCGGCATGCAGCTACCGCAATGGGCGCCGCGCGATCGGCCGGAAAACCGTAGACCCCGGTCGAGATCGCGGGGAATGCGAGCGACGTGGCGCCGGCCTCGTGCGCGAGTTCGATCGCGCGGCGGTAACAAGATGCCAGCAGCGCATCTTCATTGTGCCCGCCACCGTGCCAGACCGGCCCGACGGCGTGGATCACCCATCGGGCCGGGAGCCGGTAGCCGCGGGTGATCTTGGCGTCGCCGGTGGCGCAGCCGCCGAGCGTTCTGCATTCCGTCAGCAGATCGGGACCGGCGGCGCGATGGATGGCGCCATCAACACCGCCGCCGCCAAGCAGAGATGCGTTGGCGGCGTTGACGATGGCATCGACATTGAGGGTCGTGATGTCGGCGACCACGACATGAAAGGCGGCGGCGTCAAACATCGCCGCCGTTCAGAATCAGGCGTTGGCGCCGAGCGTCACGCCCTTGTCGGCGAAGAGCTGTTGCAGTTCGCCGGCCTGGAACATCTCGCGGACGATATCGCATCCGCCGACGAATTCACCCTTCACGTAGAGCTGGGGAATGGTCGGCCAGTTCGAATAGGTCTTGATGCCATCGCGCAGTTCGGCCGATTCCAGAACGTTCAGGCCTTTGTAGGCGACGCCGATGTGGTCGAGGATCTGGACCACCTGGCCCGAGAATCCACACTGCGGAAACTGCGGGCTGCCCTTCATGAACAGCACCACGTCGTTGGACTTCACTTC
>JBMOOJ010000007.1:24471-39276 GCA_049323835.1 Pseudomonadota bacterium
GAACGTTCAGGCCTTTGTAGGCGACGCCGATGTGGTCGAGGATCTGGACCACCTGGCCCGAGAATCCACACTGCGGAAACTGCGGGCTGCCCTTCATGAACAGCACCACGTCGTTGGACTTCACTTCGTTGTCGATGAAATTCTCGATGCTCATTCTTGTGTCCTGAGTGACTTTGCCCTGAGTGACTGCGTCCTGAGTGACTGTGTCCTGACAGATATCCGCCCTGACCGGAATCCAGGGCCAACCGGCTGCTGCCAATTCCTGGCCCCTGCTGCCCATATATGTAGCGTGATTTGGGCCACCAGCCCATCCCTTTCGCTGCGGAAAAGTAACGGCTTCCATAACCGATACGTATCTCAGCCATAGCGCGCGGGCCTCGTGATTGGGCCTGTTTTTCCCAACCTGGCACCCCATCTTGGTCTAACTTTCCCGGGAACGGATCACGGCCAGCCCAGTTCTTTCACAAAGCCGGAGTTTTGTGTGACGAAAGCGACAGCCCCCTCCGCATCGCACCCCGAGCTTCGCTCCGGCCGCATGCCAGCCACTCCATCTGCGGGATCTGCTGCAACCCTGTTGCAGCGCTACCGCGAGGTGCGTAGCGAAACCGAGCGCCGTGCGGCCCCCCTCTCGCCTGAGGATCAGGTCGTGCAGTCGATGCCGGACGCGAGCCCGGCGAAGTGGCACCGCGCGCATACGACGTGGTTCTTCGAACAGTTCATTCTCGGCGAGCACCTGCCGGGCTACGTGCCCTTCCATCCCGACTACGCCTATCTCTTCAATTCCTACTACGTCAGCGCCGGTCCAAGACACGCCCGCAACGCGCGCGGCCTGCTGACCCGCCCGGGCGCGGAGGATGTGACCGCCTATCGCGCGCATGTCGATCAGGCGTTCGCCCGTCTGCTCGAGAGCGCGGACGCCGCGAAGGTCGCCGAACTCGCACCGCTGATCGAGGTCGGCCTCAATCACGAGCAGCAGCATCAGGAACTGATGCTCACCGACATCCTGCATGCGTTCGCGCAGAACCCGATTCCGCCTGCCTACGATCCGCACTGGGCTTCGCCGCAGGCGTCCGGTACCGGCGATGACGCCGTGCTGCTGAACGAAGGCATCCACACCATCGGCCACCCGGGCGACGACTTTCATTTCGACAACGAGAAGCCGCCGCATCGCGCGCTGGTCGGGCCCGTGAAGATCGCACGCAACCTCGTCACCAACGGCGAATGGCTCGCGTTCATGGAGGCCGGCGGCTACGCGACCGCGACGCTGTGGCTGATGGACGGTTTCGCCGCCGTCACCAGCGAGCAGTGGGACGCGCCCGGCCACTGGCGCAAGGTCGGCGGTGTCTGGCACGAGATGACGCTCGCCGGCCTGAAGCCGGTCGACCGCGCAGCACCGGTCAGGCACATCAGCTATTACGAGGCGGATGCGTTCTCGCGCTGGCGCGGCAAACACCTGCCGACGGAAATGGAATGGGAAGTCGCGGCCCGCGCCGGACACCTCAACGACGCCTTCGGCATCGTCTGGCAGTGGACGCGCAGCGCCTACGCACCCTACCCCGGCTACCGCGCCATCGAGGGCGCGCTGGGCGAGTACAACGGCAAGTTCATGGTCAACCAGTACGTTCTGCGCGGCTCGTCGCTGGCGACGCCGCAGGGCCACAGCCGCGTCACCTACCGCAACTTCTTCTATCCGCATCACCGCTGGCAATTCACCGGCCTGCGGCTGGCCGACTACGCAACCTGATCATCCGCAAATCCATGCGCCGGTGACGAGCATCGCGCGCCAGTGGGGAGACCGCCATGAACGTTCATGTTGGCGCGATGCTAAAACGCCGGTCGTTCGATCCTGCAACCATCGCCTTCGCAAGCGACGTGATCGAGGGGCTGACGCAGCAGCCGAAGATGCTGCTGCCGAAGTATTTCTACGACGAGACCGGCTCGCACCTGTTCGAACAGATCACGCGCCTGCCGGAGTACTATCCGACGCGCGTCGAACTCGGCATCCTGCGTGATCGCGCGGCCGAATTCGCGTCGATCATTCCGCCGAACGCCGCGCTGATCGAGTTCGGCGCAGGCGCAACCACGAAGGTCCGTCTTCTGCTGGAAGCATGCGGCATTGCCGCCTACGTGCCGGTCGATATTTCCGGCGACTTCCTCAATGCGCAGGCGCGCGACCTGCGCGCGGACTTCCCGCATCTTGCCGTGCATCCGGTGACGGCGGACTTCATGGCGGATTTCGCCCTGCCCGCCGCGGTGAAGGACATGCCGAAGGTCGGCTTCTTCCCGGGCTCGACGCTCGGCAACTTCGATCCGCCGGACGCGCAGCGGTTTCTGGAAAGCGCGCGCAAGATTCTCGGGCCCGGCGCGCTGCTGCTGATCGGCGTCGATCTGGAGAAGGACGAAGACATCCTGCACGCGGCGTACAACGACGCGGCCGGCGTCACTGCCCGCTTCAATCTGAATGTGCTCAAGCGTATCAACACCGAGCTCGGCGGCGACTTCGACCTGTCGGCGTTCCGTCATCAGGCAATCTACAACCGCGATCTGCATCGCATCGAGATGCATCTGATCAGCACGAAGGCGCAGACGGCGCGGCTGTTCGGCTCCGGTTTCGATTTTCGCGCGGGCGAAAGCATCCACACGGAAAGCAGCTACAAGTACAGCATCGCGCGCTTCCATGCGCTGGCTCGCAGCGCCGGCTGGACGCCGCGCCGGTCATGGACCGATGCCGACAGGATGTTCTCGGTGCACGCGCTCGCGGCGGGGTAGTTCGCCGGCGCTATTCCGGCACGCCGGTTTGCAGCGCCAGCGCGTGCAGCACGCCGCCCATCTGGCCCTTCAGCGATTGGTAGACGATCTGGTGCTGCTGCACCCGCGATTTGCCGCGAAACGTCTCCGAGATCACGGTCGCCGCATAGTGATCTCCGTCGCCGGCGAGATCGCGGATCGTCACCTGCGCATCGGGGATCGCAGCCTTGATCATGCTCTCGATATCGCGCGCATCCATCGGCATCGACTTGGTTCTCCGTCCGGCCGTTTACGGCCCTGTTCACGATCTTGTCACCAACACCCTCAAATCATGACAGATTCCGGGGTCGGCGTCCTGTGGCAAGAGGCCCTGCTCTCACTATATGGGTGCGGCAAGCGGAGCGTCATCATGAAAATTCCCGGACCCGATCACCCCATCACGATTTCCCCCAATCCGAAGCGGGTGCGGGTCACCGCCAACGGCGTCGTCATCGCGGAGACCGCGAACGCGCTGAGCCTGAAGGAATCGACCTATCCGGTGGTGCAGTACATCCCGCGCGCCGACGCGCGGATGGACCTGCTCGCCCGCACGGACCGTGTGACGCACTGTCCCTACAAGGGCGACGCGAATTACTTCTCGATCAACGCCGGCGGCGCGCCGCTTGAGAACGCGATCTGGACCTACGAGACACCGTTCCCGGCGATGGCGGAGATCGCCGATCACCTCGCCTTCTATCCGAGCAAGGTGACCATCGAGGAAGTGGGCTAGCCCGTAGCCCGGATGAAGCGAAGCGAAATCCGGGACTCACTTGGCCGTCAGCCCCGGGTTTCGTTTCACTCCACCCGGGCTACGCATTGTTGGAATGCGGGCTGTCACCCTTCGAGGCCTGCGCTTCGCTCCGGCACCTCAGGGTGACGTTCGAACTCCGCCACCTTGGCTCTTCGTCATCCTGAACCGCTCAATCCGTCATCTTGAGGTGCGAGCACTTGCGAGCCTCGAAGGATGACGGCCCGTAAGACGAACTAGCCCTTCCCGGCCATATAGTCCGGCAGCCAGCTCTCGAACACCGTCTCGAGCTTCTTCACGTCGACAGCCTTCTCGCCGTCGATCGCGATCGACGATCCCTTCGTGGTGCCGATGCGCACGCACGGCACACCCACCGCGTTCATCTTCAGCAGCACGGCGTGAACCTGATCCGCCGGCACGGTGACGATGTAGCGCGCCTGATCCTCGCCGAACCACCACGCATGCGGCACGATCGATGACGGCGGCGCATCGAGCCGCGCGCCGATCTTGCCGGCCATCGCCATCTCGGCGATCGCCACCAGCAGACCGCCGTCAGCAATGTCGTGAACCGCCGTCGCGGTGCCCGCATGGATCATGCCGCGCACCACGTCGCCGTTGCGGCGCTCGGCGGCGAGATCGACCGGCGGCGGCGCGCCCTCTTCCCGTCCGCAGACATCGCGCAGGTACAGCGACTGGCCGAGCCAGCCCTGCGTGTCGCCGATCAAGAGGATCGCCTCGTCCGCCGCCTTGAACGCGAGCGTCGCCGACTTGGTGAACTCATCGAGCAGACCGACGCCGCCGATCGACGGTGTCGGCAGGATGCCGCGGCCGTTGGTTTCGTTGTAGAGCGAGACGTTGCCGGACACGACCGGGAAGTCGAGCGCCGTGCACGCCGCCGCGATGCCCTTCAGGCAGCCGACGAACTGACCCATGATCTCGGGCCGCTCCGGATTGCCGAAATTGAGGTTGTCGGTGATCGCCAGCGGACGCCCGCCGACCGCGGTGATGTTGCGCCACGCTTCGGCCACCGCCTGCTTGCCGCCCTCGAACGGATCGGCCTCGCAATAGCGCGGCGTCACATCGCAGGTCAGCGCGAGCCCCTTCGGCCCATCCAGCACGCGCACCACGGCCGCGTCGCCACCGGGCCGCTGCAGCGTGTTGCCGCCGATCACGTGATCGTACTGCTCCCACACCCAGCGCTTCGAGCAGAGGTCCGGCGTCGCCATCAGCTTCTGCAACGCATCGGCGATGCTCATCGGCGGCGTCACCTCGCGCGCCGCGATCACCGGCTTCGGCTCGGTCGGCACATGCGGACGATCGTAAAGCGGCGCTTCGTCGCCGAGCTCCTTGATCGGCAGGTCAGCCATCACCTCGCCGCCGTGCTTAACGACGAAACGCTTCGACGGCGTCGTGTAGCCGACGATCGCGAAATCGAGGCCCCACTTCTTGAAGATTGCCTCGGCTTCCTTTTCCTTCTCGGGCTTGAGCACCATGAGCATGCGCTCCTGGCTCTCCGAGAGCATCATCTCGTAGGCGCTCATGCCCTCTTCGCGCGTCGGCACCATGTCGAGGATCAGGTCGACGCCGAGATCGCCCTTGGCGCCCATCTCGACCGCCGAGCACGTCAGCCCCGCCGCGCCCATGTCCTGAATCGCGATCACGCAATCCGCCGCCATGATTTCGAGGCACGCCTCCAGCAGAAGTTTTTCCGCGAACGGATCGCCGACCTGCACGGTCGGGCGCTTCTCGGCCGAGTCGTCATCGAATTCGGCGGACGCCATGGTGGCGCCGTGAATGCCGTCGCGGCCCGTCTTCGAGCCGAGGTAGACGATCGGCATGTTCACGCCGGATGCGGCCGCATAGAAAATCTTGTCGCTTTCCGCGAGGCCAACCGCCATCGCGTTGACGAGGATGTTGCCGTCGTACCGCGTGTGGAAGCGCGTCTGTCCTCCGACCGTCGGCACACCGAACGAATTGCCGTAGCCGCCGATGCCCGCGACCACGCCCGACACAAGGTGCCGCGTGCGCGGATGCGAGGGATCGCCGAATGAGAGCGCGTTGAGGCAGGCGATCGGCCGCGCGCCCATGGTGAAGACGTCGCGCAGGATGCCGCCGACGCCGGTGGTCGCGCCCTGATACGGCTCGATGAAGCTCGGGTGGTTGTGGCTCTCCATCTTGAACACGACGGCGAGCCCGTCGCCGATGTCGATGACGCCGGCGTTCTCGCCCGGCCCCTGGATCACCCATGGCGCCTTCGTCGGCAGCCCGCGCAGATGGATGCGCGAGGACTTGTACGAGCAGTGCTCGTTCCACATCGCCGAGAAGATGCCGAGTTCGGTGAAGCTCGGCTCGCGGCCGATCAGCTTCAGGATGCGCTCGTATTCATCCGGCTTGAGGCCGTGGCTGGCGACGAGATCGGGGGTGATTTTCGGTTCGTTGCGCATCTGGATGTCGGACCCTCTGGGCCCCCTGTTTACGGAGATCGGAGGAAGCGGAAAAGGGCTTTTTTCCCTTAAAATTCAGGCTCTCTCGCAAAGCTGGGGATGACTTCGCAGGCCCGCGTTTCCGTCAGGCGAACCCTGCCCGTGAAGCGGTCGAACTGTCTTCAAATCGTCCCCATCCGGCTTCGGTTGCGAAGACGATGGAACCCGTGTTTGATGCGATCCGGGAGCTCGTCAAATCCCCGGCGATAAAACCTGTCTGCTCTGTCGGCATCTGCATCCGTGAATGGAGGCCTGCTTGAGTGAGCCGTTACACCCCGCCGCGCCCCACCATCTGCCCGGATTCATTACCGCGCCCGGCGACACCGACATCCTCATGGTGGTTGTCGGGATCATTCTGGTGGGCGCAGTCCTTGCCGTCGGCAACTTCTATCTGACGCTGCACTCTTTGCCGGAGCGCATGGCGCACCGGACGCACAAATTGCAGTTCGAGATTGTCGCCGTCCTCGGCCTGCTCTCGCTGTTCACGCACAATCACCTCTACTGGATCATCGGGCTCTTGCTCGCCATGGTCGACCTGCCCGATTTCCTGTCGCCGCTGCGGCGGATCGCCGGCGGGGTCGAGAAGCTGGCTGGCGTGACGCCGCCTGCCGACATGCCGGACGCGCACGACAACACGCCGCCCCCGCCGCCGGCCGAAACCGTAACCGTCGCGTCGCCCGCCCCCGCCGCGGTCAAGAGCGAGGTGCCGAGCCATGCTTGAGCTTCTCCTCTGCTCGCTGCTGACGATCTTTCCGGATTATCTCTATCGCCGCTATGCGCAGGGGAAGCGCATCGGCACCGACATCACGCTGTTCTCGGTCTGGTACGAGCTGCGCTGGGGCATCACGGCGTGCCTGATGCTGACCGTCGCGCTGATCACGCTGATCTTCTACTACCACCCATCCACCACGTCGGCGACGCTGTACTACCGGACCGTTCCGATCGTCCCCGAAGCCGTCGGCCGCGTGGCCGAGGTCAATGTCGGCTTCAGCGCGGCGGTGAAGCGCGGCGACGTGATCTTCCGGCTCGACAGCGCCCGGCAGGAAGCGGCCGTCGAAACTGCACGGCGCAAGATCGCCGAGGTCGATGCCGCCATGGTTGCCGCGCAGGCGGACATCGCCAAGGCCGATGGCCAGATTCTGGAAGCGAAAAGCGCGTACCAGCAGGCGTCGGACGAACTCGACGTCAAGCGCGACTTGCAGAAGCGCAATCCCGGCATCGTCCCTCAGCGCGACATCGAAAAACTTGAGGTCGCGCTTGCGGGCCGGCAGGGCACCCTCGATGCCGCGAACGCCGCGAAGCAATCGGCGACCATCCGCGTGACGACGCTGCTTCCGGCCGAGAAAGCCAGCGCCGTGGCCGCACTGGCGCAGGCGCAGGTCGATCTCGACAAGACCTTCATCCGCGCCGGCGTCGCCGGGCGCGTCGAGCAGTTCACGTTGCGCGTCGGCGACGTGGTCAATCCGGTGATGCGCTCGGCCGGCGTCCTCATTCCGGAGGAAGCCGGACGCAACGCGCTCGCCGCCGGCTTCGGGCAGATCGAGGCGCAGGTGATGAAGACCGGCATGCTGGCCGAGGCGACCTGCATCTCCAAGCCCTGGACCGTCATTCCGATGGTGATCACCGGCGTGCAGGATTACATCGCGGCCGGCCAGTTCCGTGGCGGCGAACAGCTGCTCGAGGCGCAGAATGTCGTGCGCCCTGGTTCGATTCTCGTTTTCATGGAGCCGCTCTACAAAGGCGGCCTCGAAGGCGTTACGCCCGGCAGCAGTTGCATCGCCAATGCCTACACCAGCAACCACGACGTGATCTCGGCAAAAGGCACCGGCTTCTTCAAACGCCTCTGGCTGCATGCGGTCGATGCGGTCGGCGTGGTGCACGCGATGCTGTTGCGGATCCAGGCACTGCTGTTGCCGATCAAGACGCTGGTGCTCAGCGGCCACTGAACAGCGGCAGGTACACCAGCGGTGCAAAACTGCCGCCCGGCCGCGGCGCGCGGCCGGCCCATGCGCGGCTGAGGCTTTACAGAAAGCACACAGACCTGTTTAACGCCGCCAGCAATTGCTGGAGCTCCGACGTGACTGACGCGCCTGCGACCATGGCCACCCGCCGCCCTGACGTTTTCATTGCCACCGAAGGCGAGTTCGCCGGCTGGCGGACCTGGACCCGCGACACGTTCGAATCCAACAACGGGCCGTTCTGGCACAAGGTCGGCGAGGATGGCCGGGTGCGTTGCGCATTCCGCGTCGGGCAGAAGCACCTCAACGGCATGCGCGCCGTCCACGGCGGCTGCTTCATGACCTTCGCCGACTATGCGCTGTTCGCCATCGCCTCGCGCGAGTTGCAGGGCCCGGCCGTCACCGTGTCGTTCGCCAGCGAATTCCTCGACGCCGCCTACGAGGGCGACCTGATCGAATGCACCGGCGAAGTGACGCGCGCCGGCGGCTCGCTGCTGTTCATCCGCGGCATCATGCATTGCGGCACCCGGCCGCTGTTCACCTTCTCGGGCACGATCAAGCGCGTGAAGCGGCGGCCTCCGGCGAGCGCGGCGGCCACGCAGGGCTGATCACCTAACCCGCAAACGCATTGCCGTCCTGGATCGCGCATGTGTTCCCGGTGGTCGTTACCGATTCCACCGTGTACAGCACGCCGTCGAGCCCCTTCCAGCGGATCGGTGCGCCGCCGGCCTTGCCGAACTGAACGCTGACATCGCAGCGCGTGTAGGCGGGATCGAAACCGATCTGCATGCGCGCGGCGCCGCTGATGAACGCCGCGTTGCCGATCAGCCTGCCGCCGGAGAACTGCATCTCGCGCGTTTCGGAGTTGCCCGACTGGCTTTGCCCCGGTCCCGCTTCGCTGGTGCGCGAAGCAGTGAAGTACGGATTGTTGATGCTGCGGCTCTGGCGGATGAAGGAGCGGCCGGCGCTCGACACATAAACCGTGTAGCCGACATTGATGGCCGGATTGGCAAAACGCCCGTCCGGAGCGCGCTGATGGACCTGCAGAACGAACCGCGTGATGATGGATTTGTTGCGGAGCTGCGGCGGCGCCGGGCCGGCAGCGGCGCAGGCGATGCCCGACATCGAGACGACAGTCGCCAGACCCATCGACCACAATGTGCGCATGGCCATACCCCAGCGGATCGGAATGTCGCCTTCCGGAAACCTCAACGCAAATTGCACGCGGCCGGCGCCGCGCCGGCGCAAGTCTACCGCGCGCCGGGGCCGGATCGCCATCCCGCGATCACCGATTTTGTGCGAAATGCCGGCCTAGATGAACGACGCGACGCCGTTGCCGACGGACCAGTTTTCCTTGGCGGATTCCAGAACCTGGATGAAAACGTCCTCCGGCCGGATGCCGGGGTTCTCGCCGAACAGCTCGGCAACGCGCCGGTAGAGCGCGACCTTCTGCTCCCGCGTGCGGGTGTCGAACACCGTGATCTGGATGTAGACGACATCGGCGCTGCGATCGACGCCATAGCCGTTGCCGGTGCGGAAGTTCGTGTCGTCGTGCTCGGTGATGGCCATGAACTGGTCCTGGTCGGGCACGTTCAGCGTTTCGCGCATGGCGCGGTAGAGGCCGTCCATGACGGCCTGGCGGTAGGCGGCCGGCTTCCCGGCGCGCATGGAAATACGAAGCAGCGGCATCGGACTCTCCCTGATCGGCGGCGCTATCCTTGACACAGTTGTCAAGATTGACAATGATGTCAAGAATGAAAACCGGAGGCCGGCCGTGGCGGGCACGCGGCAGTTCGACGAGCAGGAAGTCATCGCGCGGGCGCTGGATGTGTTCTGGCGCAAGGGGCTGCATGACGCCACGATGCTGGACCTCGCCGAGGCCAGCGGCGTGCAGCGCGGCAGCCTGTACAACGCCTACGGCGACAAGGAAGCGATCTTCCTGCGCGCCTTCGATCAGTACACGGCGCAGTTTCTCGGCGCATCGGCCAGCGCTCTCGCCGAGGGCGACATGGCGGCGCGGCTGCGGACGTTCCTCGACATGGTCATCGTCAACATGACAAGCGGCTCGCCGGCTCGCGGCTGCCTGACCACGCGCACCGCGCTCGATGCGGACGTGTCCAGCGCCGACGTGCGCCAGCGCGTGCAGAGCCTGCTGAACCGGCTTGAGCAGATCGTCGGCAAGGCGATCGCTGCTTCCGGCAAGCTGACGCCGGCCGAGGCCAACCGGCTTGCGCGGGTCGTGGTGACGTTCACGCGCGGACTGGCGGTGATGGAACGCGCCGGACACAACCGCAAGCAGTTGAGAGAAGCGGCGGCGGACTTCATCGACGCCGTGACTGGTCGCGCGCGGTACGGACAGGGCTCGCAGTGACCTGCCAGGGCTTTAACCTCGACCCGTCGGCGCAGCTCTCAGGCGGATCAGACTGTTGCCTTGCCGCTAAGCCGCTTTTTCCAGATGCGCGACGAGGCCGGCGAACAGGCCGCGGCCGTCGGTGCAGCCCATGATGTCTTCGACGTGGTTTTCCGGATGCGGCATCATGCCGAGCACATTGCCCTTTTCGCTGACGATACCGGCGATCGAATTGGCCGCGCCGTTGATGTTGGCGGTGTCGCCAAGCTCGCCCTGCGCATTGCAGTAGCGGTAGAGCACGCGACCGTCGCCTTCCAGGCGCCTGATCGTCTCCTCGTCCGCTGCGTAGTTGCCCTCACCGTGCGCCACCGGCACGCGGATCACCTGCCCGGCATTGTAGCCGCGGGTGAAGGGAGAGTCGGACCGCTCGACCCGCAGGTGCACATCCTTGCAGATGAACTTCAGTTTCGCGTTGCGCATCAGCACGCCGGGGAGCAGCCCGGACTCGCACAGAATCTGGAAGCCGTTGCAGACACCGAGCACGAGACCGCCCTTGGCGGCGAAGTCGCGCACCGCATCCATCACCGGCGCGCGGCCCGCGATGGCGCCGCAGCGCAGATAGTCGCCGTAGGAAAAGCCGCCCGGCACGACGACGAGGTCGGTGCCCTTGGGCAGCGACGTCTCCGCATGCCACACCATGGCCGGCTCATGGCCCGATGCGAGCCTGAGCGCGCGCGCCATGTCGCGCTCGCGATTGATTCCGGGGAAAACGAGAACGGCGGATTTCATGGCGGTCCAGACTATGGCGTTCCAGGCTGACGGAGGAGCGGCGATTCATCGCCAATGGATGCAGCGAACCTAGCCAACTGACGCCCCTTTTTCCAGTGCCGGCCTCGCGGCACAGAGCTGTGTTGCGGCCACGTTCAACAGCAAGCGCAGCGCAACCCCCCATTCACAATCGCCGCGAAACGGCGGATTACGGCAGAGCCTGTCATGGGGCTCGCCGAAGGCGAAACCCGTTGGCCTGATCCGCTCTGCGGGCGACGGGCTTTCAGGAGGCGATGAGCGCAATTCCTAGATCGATTGCTGCTTGGGTTGTTGCTTGTTCGGAGGCGAAAGCTGCGGCGGCACAGCCGATGGCGGCGCGTTCTGGATAATCAGCAGTTCGACGAACTGCGCCAGAATCTTCTGCGAGAATTCGCGATCGGGTGAGATCGAGCTCATCTGGATCATCGCCGGCCCTGCGAAGATGATCGCCACGTTGAGATAGACCACCTTATCGCCGGTGGTGATTTTCGATTCGTTCGAGATGCCGGGATACCCCTTCAGCGTCGCCGTCGCGGCCGCCAGCGTTTCAACGCGGCGGCCGTTGCTGTTGCCGAGATCGTCCACCGGCGCGCTTGTCGATTGCAGGCTCCTGGGGAAATCGACCTTGGCGAACTTCTCCAGCGCCTTCGGATCGGGATTGCGGGTCGGGCTGCGCCGGTTGACCAGCTTGACGCGCGCGGCATCCGGACACGCCAGCGGCTTGCAGACGAAGTCGCGCGTGCCTGTCTTGGCATCGGTCTTGGACAGCCACTTTTCCGGGTCGGGCGCACGGCTGGTGATCTGGACGCTGTTGCCGAGAACCGGCGGCGCATCTTTCGGCTTCGCCGGATCGGCCTGCTGCGCGACCGCGAGTGCGGTACTCATCGCCAGCGCAACGAGGGTCACCAGACTTCGCACGGCTGCCGTCTCTCCCGGTCGTTCGCCGGAGATATCCGGCTCATCCCCGATATCAACGCATCGAGAAAATCAGATGACCTCGACGCGGTAGTTCTCGATCACGGTGTTGGCGAGCAGCTTGTCGGCCGCTTCCTTGAGCAGCGCCTCGGCCTTCGCCTTGTCGCCGGAGGCCAGTTCGATGTCGAACACCTTGCCCTGGCGCACGCTGGCGACGCCTTCGACACCGAGCGATTTCAGCGCGCCCTCGATCGCCTTGCCCTGCGGATCGAGGATGCCGTTCTTCAGTGTAACCGTCACACGCGCTTTCATAGATCCCTTTGGTCCTATGCTGTCATGGCCGGGCTTGTCCCGGCCATCCACGTCTTCACATCAGGCGAGGTATTCAAGACGTGGATGCCCGGCATAAAGCCGGGCATGACGAGATGAGATACCTTCAACCAGCCCTTCAGCCCTTCACCAGCACCGGGCCCGAACCCGCCGGGCGCTCGTTCTCGATCAGGATGCCGAGGCGCTTCGCGACTTCGGTATAGGCTTCCAGCAATCCGCCGAGATCGCGGCGGAAGCGGTCCTTGTCCAGCTTCTCGTTCGACTTGATGTCCCACAGCCGGCACGAGTCGGGTGAGATTTCGTCGGCGACGATGATGCGCATCATCTCGTTCTCGAACAGCCGGCCGCACTCCATCTTGAAGTCGACGAGGCGGATGCCGATGCCGAGGAAGAGGCCCGAGAGGAAATCGTTGACGCGGATGGCCAGCGCCATGATGTCGTCGATCTCCTGCGGCGTCGCCCAGCCGAACGCGGTGATGTGCTCTTCGGAGACCATCGGATCGTTGAGCTGGTCGTTCTTGTAATAGAACTCGATGATCGAGCGCGGCAGCTGGGTGCCCTCCTCGATGCCGAGGCGCTGCGACAGCGAGCCGGCGGCGACGTTGCGCACCACCACCTCGAGCGGCACGATCTCGACCTCGCGAATCAGCTGCTCGCGCATGTTGAGGCGGCGGATGAAGTGCGTCGGCACACCGATGTCGTTCAGATGCTGGAAGACGTATTCCGAAATCCGGTTGTTGAGGACGCCCTTGCCCTCGATCACCTGGTGTTTCTTGGCATTGAACGCGGTCGCGTCGTCCTTGAAGTGCTGGATCAGGGTGCCCGGTTCCGGGCCTTCATAAAGAACCTTGGCCTTGCCTTCATAAATGCGACGTCGACGGCTCATAGGGATGTACCGGTTGTTGAAGTCCATGGACGGGTTGGCTCCGTTGGATAAAGGGGCACGGCGGAGCTGCCGCGAAGGCTTTCGGACCCCCGGTGTGACACTGGAAACAGAACGAGAACCGAGCCTCGCCGCAACCTACCCGATCGGGGGTGCCAGTACAATCGACACAAGGTGTTATCCGCCCCGTTATCCCGCCGCGATGCGACCTTCTCGCCGGTTGCCTGACTGCGCCGGAACCATATATGCAGGACACCGAAAACCGGCCATTCCGCCGCCGTTTTGGCCCGCCATTTCCAGCCGCTTTGCAAAAGCCGCCGCCGTCAGCAGTGAGGACAGATATATGACGACATTCGACAAGCGCGAGGAAGGTTTCGAGAAGAAGTTCGCGCTCGATGAGGAACAGAAGTTCAAGGCGGAGGCGCGCCGCAACAAGCTGCTCGGCCTGTGGGCCGCCGAACAGCTCGGCAAGAGCGGCGACGACGCCGCCGCCTACGCCAAGGAGGTGGTCGCGTCCGACTTCGAGGAATCCGGCGATGCCGACGTGCTGCGCAAGGTCGCCAAGGATCTCGCGGGCAAGGGTATCAGCGAGCAGCAGATCCGCGCGAAGATGGATGAACTCGTCGCGGTTGCCGTCGCGCAGATCAAGGCCGGCCAGTAAACGGACAGCCGCCAGCGAGGCTGTGCCCTCGGACGCCGCGGCGCTCACCTGAAAGTCAGTGAAACAACCGGCAGCGCGATAGCGAAACGTCGCGCGCCGGTTTACCATTGCGATTCAGGTCGTCACGCGCATTCACCCGAGGCATGGAATGATCAACCGGACTGCGACGGCGCGCTCCACCCCGGCGGTGACGCGATGGCGGCGTGTTGCCGCACTTGCCGCTGTCTCCACGCTCGCCCTCGCCGCGGCCGCCATACCGCTGACGGACCTCGCATTCGCCCAGCAGAACACAAGCGCGCCGAAAAAGCAGCGCGCCGCCGGCAGGCCCGCGCAGATCACGGAAGCGACCGCGCCGCGCACCGCCGGCGAACCGCTGATGGCGATCGTCTCGATCAAGACCCAGCACATCACGCTCTACGATGCGGACGGCTGGATTCTGCGCGCGCCGGTCTCCACCGGCGTCAAGGGACGCGAGACGCCCGCCGGCGTCTTCACCGTGGTCGAGCGCAAGGAAGACCATCGCTCCAACATGTACGACGACGCGCACATGCCGCACATGCAGCGCATCACCTGGAACGGCATCGCGCTGCATGGCGGGCCGCTGCCGGGCTACGCCGCCTCGCATGGCTGCGTGCGCATGCCGTTCGGCTTCGCGCAGCGCCTGTTCGACAAGACGCGCATCGGCATGCGCGTGATCATCTCGCCGAACGACACAGCGCCGGTCGAGATCGCGCACGCGGCGCTGCTCACACCAAAAGCCGAGGCCATCGCCGCCGCCCCCGAACGTGCGCAGACGCTCGCCCGCGAACAGGCGGACGCCGCCAAAGCCTTCGACGCCGCGAAGAAGGCGGCCAGCGCCGCCCCGCGCGAGGCCAAGGCTGCC
>JBMOOJ010000008.1:0-38567 GCA_049323835.1 Pseudomonadota bacterium
GCGGCCGGCGGATGCGCCGCCGCGCGAGGCTGAGGTCGCGAAGGACGGGAAGGGCGAGGGGAGGAAGGAGTGAGCGAAATTTGAATCCCTCTCCCGCGAAGCGTGGGGAGGGTGGCGCGAATGAGCAAAGCGAATGGAGCGCCGGGTGGGGGCCTGTTCGACGTAATTCCCCCACCCCGGCTTTCGCTTCGCCATAGCCGATGCAAAGCATCGGCGTTCCAAAGAACGGCGGCCAGAAGGCCGCCTATGCGACTCCCCGCAAGGGGGAAATCGAGCAACAAAGAAAGCGCCGGTCGCCCGGCGCTTTCTTTCAGATCGGAAATGTCAGAACCCGGGAGTGTAAGTTCTCAGTTCTGATACGAGGAGCCCCCGCCTTGAAGCGCGAGCTTCGGGTTGACCGGCGAGTCGCCGGCCTTCGGCTCCAGCACCACGACGATCGAACCGATTTTCGCCCGGCTGTAGAGATCGATGACATCCTCGTTGGTCATGCGGATGCAGCCCGAGGAGATCGATGCGCCGATGTACTCCGGCTGGTTGGTGCCGTGAATGCGGAACAGCGTATCCTTGTTGCCCTGGAAGAGGTAGAGCGCGCGCGCACCGAGCGGATTGTCCGGACCGCCAGGCACTTGTGCGGGCAGGCCGGCAATGCGGCTGTGGATGTCCTTGGTCGGCGTCCACTTCGGCCATTCCTGCATGTTGCCGACCTTGGCGACGCCGGAAAACGCCAACGCTTCCTCGCCGACGGTGACGCCATAGCGGATCGCCTTGCCGTTCTCGAGCACGTAATAGAGATAATGATTGTCGGAATCGACAACGATCGAGCCTGGCGCTTCCTTGCGGTGATAGGAGACGATGGCGCGGCGATATGGCTCGGCGACCGGCACCTTCTCGTAGCGCGCCTGCGCCAACAGTTCCTTGTCGCGCGGCTTCAGCGACGCCTCGGGGGCTTTTTCGAAGGTGGTGGTCTGCATGCAACCGGCCAGCATCAGGCTGGCCGCGAGCAGACCGAGTTTAGTACCAAGCGAAGACATTTTCTTCTCTGTTCCAAAAGTCGCTGTTCAACAACTGCCAGTCCAACAACCAACCTCTTCAACGATCTCTGGCGATCCCCGCCGCCACGAACGTGGCCAGTGCCCGTTTCCGAAGTTCGCAAAATCACTTGCGGCAAACGCTCCTGCGAACTTCGGAAACAAAGGGCACTAAAAGACTATAAGTTTTCGCGCCGTTTATCGATCTGAAGTTCCTGTCGATCTCGCAGCAACCGCTGAGGAACTTCAGATCGACGGCACGAGCACCGTCGATTCAGGCCTTCAAGTATCCTCGAAAACGGCAATATTTCCAGCTCTTAGATGGGTTCGCTGCCGCGCAGCATGTGTGTTGTGGCTTTTATGCCGCAGAATCCGCAACCTGGCTGCGGCAACTCGTGCTTTCCCGGCCGTGAGTGCCGCAAGATATGGCAGCCTGCCACACGGCCGACACCCGTTCGCCATAATGGTGTTCGGGCGTTAACCAAACCGTCCACAGCTCCGGTGCCAGCCGGGGCAATGTCATGAGACGGCCCTCGGGCCGCCGCTTGCAGGAATCATCCCGATCGGGCCACTCCACAGGGAGCCGATCAGAAGCCCGGAGGCCCCATGCTCTCAGTCTACATACCGACCGGGACATCCCTGAAGCGGTCGGACATCGATGATCTCGCGGCCCTGCCGCAGGAATCGGTCTGGCTCGATCTCAAGTCGCCGACGACGGAGGAGGATCGCGCTGTTCAGAAGCTCGTCGGAATCGAAATTCCGACCCGCGAGGACATGCAGGAGATCGAGATTTCGAGCCGCCTCTATGTTGAGAATGGCGCGCGCTATATGACCGCAACCTTGATGTGCGCGACCGACACCGGCAATCCGCGCACGACGCCCGTCTCCTTCATTCTCGCCGACCACCGCCTCGTCACCGTGCGCTACGACGAGCCGAAGCCGTTCAACCTCGTCGCGGCGAAGCTATCGCGCGGCTGCCCGCAAAACATCAACGGTGAGAACCTGCTGCTCGATCTGCTCGACGCCATCGTCGATCGCTGCGCTGACATTCTGGAGCGTATCGGTGCCGACGTGGATGAGGTTTCGCTCGACATCTTCCAGCCGTCGGCGACGCGCGGGCACGCCGCGAACTATTCGAAGATCCTGCTCACCATCGGCAAAAAGGGCGATCTTACCTCGAAGGTGCGCGAAAGCCTCGTCTCGATCGGGCGGGTGATTTCGTTCGTGGCGGTCGAAACCGATACGGGCCGCTGGACCAAGGAGCAGAAGGCGACTTTCAAGACGCTCTCGCGCGACGTGCAGTCGCTGACCGATCATGCGTCCTACCTCGCTAACAAGATCACCTTCACGCTCGACGCCATGCTCGGCGTGGTCAACCTCGAGCAGAACAACATCATCAAGCTGTTCTCGGTGATGGCGGTGGTCTTGATGCCGCCGACGCTGATTGCATCGGTCTACGGCATGAACTTCAAGACGATGCCGGAGTTGTCCTGGGAATTCGGCTATCCGCTCGCGATCCTGATGATGATCTGCGCCGGCATCGGCCCGTACTTCTTCTTCAAGTGGAAGAAGTGGCTGTAACGTGATCTCCGAACGCGGGCGCCGATTTCCCGATGGCGCGTTGATCAGGCTTGGGTCGGCGCGGCGGCAAATCATCATTGCTGGTCGCAACAGCCGGCGTTCTGGCTCGGCGAGCAAAATCCATCATTTCAATGATTATTGAAGTAAAGGTTGCTCGCGCCCCGACATTTCGATAATCACTGAAATATGAAAAAGCCCCAGGTCATTGCGGCGCTTGCTGCCCTCGCGCAGGAAAACCGTCTCGATACGTACCGCCTGCTGGTGCAGGCCGGTCCGGCGGGATTACCCGCCGGAGAGGTCGCGGCTGCGCTCGGCCTGCCGCCGAACACGCTGACCTTTCATTTCGACCGGTTGCGCGAAGCCGGGCTCGTCACGGTCCGGCGCGAGGGGCGGTCCATGATCTATGCGGCGCAGTTCGACACTATGAACGCGCTGCTCGGTTATCTCACCGAGAACTGTTGCGGCAGCGATCGAAATTGCGAACCGGAGATTTGCGAGCCAGCGCGCGGCGGGCGTGTGAGAACGAAAGTTTCCGTCTGACAGGAGTGATCCGATGACGCACACACCCTTCAACGTCCTCTTTCTCTGCACCGGCAATTCGGCGCGTTCGGTCATCGCCGAGGCGATTCTCAACAAGCTCGGCGCGGGGCAGTTTCACGCCTACAGCGCCGGCAGCCAACCCAAGGGGCAGGTCCATCCTGAAACGCTGCGTCTGCTGGGCGGGCTTGGCTACGACACGTCGGTATTCCGCTCGAAGTCCTGGAGCGAGTTTGCGAGGCCGGGCGCGCCGGAATTCGATTTCGTCTTTACGGTCTGTGACAGTGCGGCCGCGGAGTCATGCCCGGTCTGGCCCGGCCAGCCGATGACTGCGCACTGGGGAATCCCCGATCCGGCGGAAGCCACGGGCACGCCGGCCGAGATCGCGCTCGCCTTCAAGGAAGCCTATCGGTTGATGCACCAGCGCATCAGCATCTTCACGTCGCTGCCGTTGCGTTCGCTGGACCGGCTGGCGCTCACCAACAAGCTCAAGGATATCGGCCGGATGGAGGGGGCGACCGGAAAAACGCCCGAGCCCACGTGATGTCGCTGGCAAGGCGTATCGCCGCCGAATGGTTCGGCTCGGCATTTCTGCTCGCGGCCGTTGTCGGCTCCGGCATCATGGCCGCGAAGCTTGCGGGCGGGAACGGAGCCATTGCGCTTCTCTGCAACACGATTCCGACCGGCGCCATCCTGGTGGTGCTGATCCTGATGTTCGGGCCGGTTTCCGGCGCGCATTTCAATCCCGCGGTGTCGGTGGCGTTCGCGCTGCGCGGCGAACTGCCATGGCGCGTGGCGGGTCTTTACAGTGTTGCGCAGATTGCCGGAGCGATTGCCGGCGCGTGGGCGGCTCACCTGATGTTCGAACTGCCGGTGCTGCAGGTATCGGCCACCGTCCGCAGCGGGGCAGGGCAGTGGCTCGCCGAGGCAATCGCGGCCTTCGGCTTGTTGCTCACGATATTCGGGTGCCGTGCGAGCTTGCCTGCGAGCGTGCCCTTCGCGGTCGGCCTCTACATCACGTCCGCGTACTGGTTCACGGCCTCGACGTCGTTCGCCAATCCGGCCGTGACCCTGGCGCGTGCGCTCTCCGATACGTTCTCCGGCATCGCGCCGGCGGGCGTTCCGGCCTTCATTGTTGCGCAAGTGATCGGAGCCATTGCCGGCGTTGTTGTGGCCGGCTGGATGTGGCGTGAAACGCCGGTGTCTGCGGGCAGTTGATGGGCGGTTCAGAACTCCGCATCGTCCTGGCTCTCGGAACCACGCAAACGCTCGCCTGGGCATCGAGCTACTATCTTCCGGCCATCCTTGCGGACTCGATCGCACGCGATCTGGGTGTTTCAAGCAACTGGGTCTTCGGCGCCTTCTCCGGCGCGCTGGTCGTCTCCGCGCTGATCGGCCCGCGGGTCGGCCGCCAGATCGACGCGGTAGGCGGGCGGCCGTTGCTCAGCATCTCCAGCGTGGTGTTCGCGCTTGGTCTGGCGCTGCTGGGCGCCTCGGCCAACGTCGTCTCGCTCGCCGCCGCATGGCTCGTTCTCGGCGCCGGCATGGGGATGGGCCTGTATGACGCCGCCTTCGCGACCCTTGGCCGGATTTACGGAAACTCGGCGCGCCGGGCGATCACCGGCATCACGCTCATTGCAGGTTTCGCCAGCACCGTCGGCTGGCCGCTCAGCGCGTGGGGCCTCGACACAATTGGCTGGCGGAATACGTGCTTTGCGTGGGCGGCTGCGCATCTGGTTCTCGGGCTGCCGCTTAACCTGTTCTTTCTGCCGTCGACGCCGAGTCACACATCCCGGGCGGAAGACCCGGCCTCGCCAGCCCATGTCGCGATTGACCGGAACATGATTCTGCTCGCGGTTGCTTTTGCCAGTGCATGGACTGTGACGAGCGCTATTGCCGCGCATCTGCCGCGCATGCTCGAGGCGGCGGGTGCAACCGCCGTTCAGGCCGTCGCAGCCGGGGCCCTCATCGGTCCCGCACAAGTCGCGGCCCGTGTTTTCGAGGCGGGGCTGATGAAGCGGTTTCATCCGCTGGTTTCGGCGCGTCTGTCCTGCGTCACTCACCCGATGGGGGTCGTGGTTCTGCTGGCGTCGGGCGGAGGCGTTGCGGCGAGCGCGTTCGCGTTGCTGCACGGCGCCGGCAACGGAATTCTGACGATCGCCCGCGGCACGCTGCCACTCGCGATCTTCGGCCCGGTCAACTACGGCTATCGTCTCGGTATTCTCGGAGCGCCGTCCCGCATGACGCAGGCGCTCGCTCCCCTTGCGTTCGGCTTCCTGCTGGAGGGCATGGGACAGCGCGTGTTTCTCGTATCGTCGGCGCTCAGCCTCGTTGCCCTTGGCGCGCTGTTCGCTCTGCGCAGGACGGCTCCCCCTTGATGATCACCGGCTCTGCGCCGCAAACAACCGCAGTGATCGTGCACGTCGGTTGCGCGGAACGGCGCGCCCTCTATGCTGGCGTCCAAGAACAAGCATAAAGGGAAACGTTCATGAGCAGTTCTGCGCCCGCCGCCTTCGATTACGGTCCGATCTTCGCGCGCGATCTGCCTGCGCCGGCCGCGCGCTGGGGCGGCTTCTCGAAATTCCATTTCGTCGGCGGCAACAACGACTCCGAGCTGGTGCCGCTCGATGAACTGGTGGAAGCCACCAGCGCCGTAATGAAGCGGGAAGGGCGTAATCTTGCGACCTATAACCTGCTCACCGGCCCGCACGGCTACCGGCCGTTGCGTGATTTCCTCGTCGACAAGCTGAAACGCGATGCGGGCATGGCGTGCGGCGCCGACGACATCCTCATCACCTCCGGCTCGTTGCAGGGCCTCGATCTCGTCAACGCGGTGCTGACCGAGCGGGGCGACACTGTGCTGATCGAGGAGGATTGCTACGAAGGTTCGATCAAGCGCCTCGTGCGCCGCGGCGTGACGCCGATCGGCATTCCGCTCGACAAGGATGGGCTGCGAACAGATGCGCTGGCGACAACGCTCGCTGAGCTCAAGGCGCGCGGCGTGCGGCCGAAGTACATCTACGTCATTCCGACCGTGCAGAATCCGACCGCGACCATCATGAGCGAGGCGCGGCGGCGCGAGCTGTTGAAGCTGTCCGACGAGTACGGCGTTCCGATTTTCGAGGACGATTGCTACGCGGATCTGATCTGGGACGGCAAACGCCCGCCCGCGCTCCATGCGATGAGCAAAACCGGCAACGTCATCTACATCGGCTCGTTCTCGAAGTCGGTCGCCCCGGCGCTGCGCGTCGGGTACATCGTCGCGCCGTGGGAGGTGATGTCGCGCATCCTGGCGATGAAGACCGATGCCGGTTCGGGTGCGCTCGAGCAGATGGTGCTGGCCGAGTTCTGCCCGAAGCATTTCAACGATCACGTGCCAAAGCTCAATCGCGGCCTGCGCAAGAAATGCGAGGCGCTGATGGAAGCGCTCGCCGAGCAGTTCGGCACCGCTGCCGAGTTCGACGATCCGAAAGGTGGCATTTTTCTCTGGGTGAAGCTGCCGGACAACGTCGACACGCTGAAGCTTTATCAGGCGGCGGTGAAGGCCGGCGTCGCGATCAATCCCGGTGTCGAGTGGTCCGTGAACGGCCCGCACGCCAAGAGCCGCCTGCGCATCTGTTTCGCGAGCCCGAGCGTCGCGCAGATCAAGGAAGGCGTCGCGGTGCTGGCGGATGTGTGCCGCAAGGAATTCGGTGTGCCGGAGCGAAGCGCCAACATCCAGCGCGGAGCATGAACGCGAAGCCACACCAACACCGTCATGCCCGGCCTTGTGCCGGGCATCCGCGTCTTAACAGTCCATCAGCAAGAAAGACGTGGATGGCCGGGACATAGGCGAGCGAAGCGACGCCGTTCTTCGAACGGCTATGCCCGGCCATGACGTCAGTGGTGGGAAATCACGCCGCAAGCGCCGCCTGTAACTTCTTGCGGAGCGCCGTCACCTCACCGGCGAGCTTCTTCACGTCGTTCAGCGTGAGATTGGTGGCGCAGCCGATTTGCTCGGGGATGGCCGCAGCCTTGTCCCTCAACGCAGCGCCCTGTTTGGTCAGGGTAATGCGCACCACGCGCTCGTCGTCACGGTCGCGCGTGCGCTTGATCAGCCCGGCGGTTTCGAGACGCTTCAGCAGCGGCGTCAGGGTCGAGGATTCCAGCAGCAGCCGTTCGCCGATTTCGCTGACGGTGCGGCCGTCCTTTTCCCACAGCGCGATCATGACGAGGAACTGCGGGTAGGTGAGGCCGAGCGGGTCCAGCATCGGCTTGTAGAGGCGGGTGAAAGCATGCCCGGCTGAGTACAGCGAGAAACAAAGCAGATCGTCGATCGTTAGGGTGTGGGAGCCGCGGGCCATGGAATCTCTCGTGGCAACATGGAGTTACCTTATTTAGATCGTCCGCGATTGAATCGCGCAAGCATTTTTGCATGGCTGATCCGCAGATTTTCTCTTGCGAGCGATTATATCGTGCGCGATATAAGGTGCGTGCGCCAACGCCCATCAAACCCCAAACCGGGAGACCACCATGTCAGTCAAAGTTCTCTACAAGACCAGTGCCACTGCGACCGGCGGCCGCGAAGGCGAAGCCGCGACCGCGGACGGCAGCTTCAAGGTCAAGCTCTCGACGCCGAAGGAACTCGGCGGCGGTGGCGGTGCCGGCAATAATCCGGAGCAGCTCTTTGCGGCTGGTTATGCCGCCTGCTTCATCGGTGCGATGAAGGCGGTTGCCGCGCAGGGCGGTGGCGTTAAGGTTCCGGCCGATACGACAGTGACCGCCGACGTTGGCATCGGCCCGCGTTCGGAAGGTGGCTTCGGTCTTGACGTTGCGCTTGCGGTGTCGCTGCCGGGCGTCCCCCGCGCGGACGCCGAAGCGCTGGTTCAGAAAGCACATCACGTCTGTCCGTACTCGAACGCGACGCGCAACAACGTCGACGTCAAGCTGACGGTGGTGTGATCCCTTGTCCCGGACGCGATGCAGCGCGCTCGCATGATCCCGAAAAGTGCGAAGCGGTTTTCGGATCAGATCATGCGCACAAGCGCTGCTTCGCAGAGCCGGGACCGTTACGGGCTCCGTGATTGGGACGGCCCCGGATCAGCAGCGCGTCACGAAGGTGCCGCACTGCGTCCGGGGCAAGTTCTACGAGACGCAGCTCAGACGTGCTGGCCGCCGTTGATGTGGATTTCGGCGCCGTTCACATACGAGCTCGTCTCGGTGCACAGCACGTAGATGATCTTCGCCACCTCGTCCGGCGTGCCGAGCCGATCCATCGGAATCTGCTCGTGGACGATCTTGTCGGTGCCCGGCGAGAGGATCGACGTGTCGATCTCGCCGGGCGCGATCGCGTTGACGCGCACGCCGACGCGGCCGAAGTCCGACGCCATCTCCCGTGTCAGGGCCGCAAGCGCCGCCTTCGATGTCGCGTAGGCCGCGCCCGCGAACGGATGCACGCGGGAGCCGGCAATCGACGTCACGTTGACGACCGAGCCCTTCGCGGCCTTCAGCTCGTTGATCAGACCGCGCGCCATCATGATCGGCGCGAAGAAGTTCACCCGAAACACATGGCTCCACGTGTCGACATCGGTGTCGATCGAGCCGAGCCGCTTGCCGCCGTCAGCCTTCGGTGAGATCGCCGCGTTGTTGACGAGTGCGTGCAGTTCGCCGCCGTCGAGCCGCGAGCGGATTTCGCCAATGGCGCGCTCGGTGTCCTTGTGGTCGGCAAGGTCGACCTGGATATGATCTTCCGGCCCCGCGCCCCACGGACATTGCTCCGGAAACGGATGCCGCGAGCAGGTGATGACCCGCCATCCGGCACTCGAGAAGCGGATGACGGTGGCGTGGCCGATGCCGCGGCTCGCGCCGGTGAGCAGTAGCGTGCGGCGCTTCTGCGAAGCATCGTTGGCCGCGGCCGCCTCTTTCGCTTTCGGCATCATGGATAAAGCCGCGTCTTGGCCCACGCATCGGCGGAGGCGTTACGTTCGAACACGATGCGATCGTGCAGGCGGAACGGGCGATCGTGCCAGAACTCGAACTGTATCGGTGCGATGCGGAAGCCGCCCCAGCCCGGCGGGCGTGGCACGGTGCCGATGGCGTGCTTCGCCGCGACCTTCGCGATCGCCTGCTCGAAGGCGAAGCGGCTCTCGAGCGGCTGGCTCTGCTTGCTCGCCCACGCGCCGATCTGCGCCTGCTTCGGGCGCGTCGCGAAATACTCATCTGCTTCCGCATCGCTGGTGCGGGTCACCGGGCCGCGGATGCGGATCTGCCGGCGCAATGATTTCCAGTGAAACAGCAGCGCGGCCTTGGGTTGACCGGCGAGCTCGCGGCCTTTGGCGCTGTCGATGTGGCTGTAGAAGACGAAGCCGTCCCGGTCGTGGCCCTTCAGCAGAACCATGCGCACGTCCGGGAGGCCGTCCGCATCGACGGTCGCCAGCGCCATCGCGTTCGGATCGTTCGGTTCGCTTTTCACCGCCTCGGCAAACCAGGCTTCGAACAGGGCGAAGGGGTCATCGGCCGCAGTGAAATCCGGCGTTAACTGGTTCTGGTGTTCCATGGGGCGTGTTTTGTTCATTTTTGTGAGAGTAACGTGTTGCGTCGATCACCCGGCCTGGGCCTCTCGCCCGCCTTATATAGGCCAACGGACTGCCCGCGCCTATCCGGCGTTGGCCGCGTGGTGTCGGCCCTCGTTCTTGCCACCCTCGGCCTCAGCACGGCCGGATGCACGGTTTCTTCCAAAATCAGCTCCTATTTCGGCAAGACCGAAGAGCAGGCGGCCGAGGTCACGGGCTCGATCAACGCGATGGCGGAGGTTCGCGAGGGGCTGACCGATAGCGACCTCGCCTTTACCCGCAATGCAGCTTCAGATGTGCTGACCCGAGGCAACAAGGATGCCAGCCAGCCCTGGGAAAACCCGCAGACCGGCGCTCGCGGATCGGTCACGCCACTCGCGAGCTCCTATACCTCAGAGAACGGACGGACCTGCCGGGACTTTCTGGCAAGCTATGTCCGCGACAAGCAGGAAACCTGGATGCAGGGCGAAGCCTGCCGGGGCCAAGGCGGGCAGTGGGTCATCCACACTCTAAGACCCTGGAAACGGACCTGATCCGGCCATACTCCCGTTGCAAAAATGCAACGGACACCCCAGATGACCGGCGGGACCCCGCAAAGGCTGAGGCAGACATATGTCTGCCTTGCAGAATTGAGTTCCTGGAAGGAGTACGTTGAGAATGCGCGACCCCTATGAGGTGCTGGGGGTGCAGCGAAGCGCAAGCGCGGCCGAGATCAAGAGCGCGTTTCGCAAGCTGGCCAAGAAGCATCATCCCGACGCCAACAAGAACGACGCCAAGGCGGCGGCGCGGTTTGCCGAGGTGAACTCGGCAAACGAAATCATCGGTGACGCCGACAAGCGCAAGCAGTTCGACCGCGGCGAGATAGATGCGGAGGGCAAGCCGCGCTTTCAGGGCTTCCCCGGGGGTGGCGGTGGACGCGCGCATCCCGGCGGCGGTTTCGAGAGCTACTCCTTCCGCACGGGCGGCGGGCCCGGCGGCGGCTTCGAGGATATTCTCAAGAACATGTTCGGCGGCGCAGCTGGCGCGCGCGGCGGTGCAAGTTCGTTCGAATTCGATGGCCCGTTCACCGCGCCCGATCTCGACATCAACGCAGCAATGACAATCTCGCTTGAAGAGTCCGTGCGGGGCGGCGAGAAGCGCGTGCGTTTGCCGAACGGCAAGGAATTGAACGTCCGCATTCCCGCCGGCGTCAGCGCCGGTCAGCAGATCCGGTTGAAGGGGCAGGGCGACAGCGTGCACGGGCATCGGCCTGGCGACGTGCTGATCACAGTGAACATCGCGCCGCATCCGCATTTCAAGATCGACGGCAACGACCTGCGGCTGGATTTGCCGGTGACGCTCTATGAAGCCGTGCTCGGCGCGAAGGTGCGCGTGCCGACTCTCGACGGTGCGGTTGAACTCTCGATCCCGAAGAACACATCCAGCGGGCGCACATTCCGCCTGAAGGGTAAGGGCATGCCGCGCGCGGTCGGCCCGTCCGGCGATCTGTTCGTCACCGCGCGTATTGCGCTACCTGACGGCAACGATGCGGAACTCGAAGCGCTGATGGAAAGATGGCGCGAGAGCCGCAGGTACAATCCGCGCAGTGATCTCGGCTGATCGCCGTGCGGTCGTATTGCCGGGTTAGCAGACAAGGGAACCGTGCCCTGCGGCGTTAAGCACGCCGCCTGATCCCGCGCTGCGGCGGACCTTTCGGCATGGCAATTTGCCAGATCGTGCCTATATTTAGGGACATGAGCAGCAAAGATCCGAGCCCGCAGCAGATCGCCCGGGCCGAGAAGCAGAAGATCGCGAGCACCGAAGGCGCCAAGGCCATGGCCGAGGTGCGTGCCCATGACGTAGCCGTGCGCAAGAACATGGAACGGCTGCGGGCGCTGCGTCTCGCCAAGGAAGCCGAAGACCGCGCCAATGGCGTCGGCGTTGAAGCGCCCCCTGCGAAAAAGAAGGTGTCCCGCAAGGCGGCCAAGGAAAAGGTGACGGCAGAAACGCTGTCGGCCTGGCTCGCCTCGCGCCGCGAGAGCGGCCACAACACCTGATAGGCTGGTTCCGGAATAGCGCTTGCTGCGCCGCGCGGTCGATCGGCGTGTGATATGCTCCCATTGCAAATGGGGAGCGAAGTCGTGCGGATTGATTTCAAGAACAAGAAGGTGGTGGTGGCCGGCGGCAGCCGGGGCATCGGCCGTTCGATCGCATTGGGCTTTGCGAGCGCCGGCGCGGCGGTCTCGATCTGCGCGCGCGGTCAGGCCAGCCTCGAAACAACCGCCGGTGAAATCCGCACATTTGGTGTGAAGGCGCACGCGGCGACGTGCGATCTCGCCGACAAGGTTGCGATCGACGGCTACATCGCGGCGGCAGCGAGCGCGCTCGGCGGCATCGACATTCTCATCAACAATGCGTCCGGCTTCGGCGGCGGCGACTCCGAGGATGGCTGGAAGAAGGGGCTCGACGTCGACGTGATGGCGACGGTGCGCGCCTCGAATGCAGCACTCCCGCACATCGAGCGCAGCGGCGGCGGTGCGATCCTCAATATTTCCTCGATCTCCGGTCTTGCGGCCAGCACGCGCACGCCTTCCTATGCCGCCGTGAAGGCAGCTGTCATCAACTACACCATGTCGCAGGCTCTGATGCTGGCGCCAAAGAAGATCCGCGTGAATGCGATCGCGCCGGGCTCGATCGAGTTTCCGGGCGGCATGTGGGAAGAGCGCAAGACCTCGAGCCCGCAGCTCTACGACGCGATCCTGAAATC
The DNA here is from genome assembly GCA_049323835.1 of Pseudomonadota bacterium. Lineage (GTDB taxonomy): Bacteria > Pseudomonadota > Alphaproteobacteria > Rhizobiales > Xanthobacteraceae > SG-bin9. The sequence goes on from JBMOOJ010000008.1 coordinate 12,444, forward strand.
GATTCCATGGGGCCGCCTCGGCAAACCTGAGGAGATTGCGAGCGCTGCGCTGTTCCTGTGCAGCGATGCGGCGTCATGGGTCACAGGGCAGACGCTCGTCGTCGATGGCGGGCAGATGTTGTGAGGCAAATCTGATGAATCCGGCCGCGAGTGATGTCACGATCTACCACAATCCCCAGTGCGGCACGTCGCGCAACACGCTGGCGATGATCCGCCAGAGCGGCGTCGAGCCTGTGGTGATCGAATACGTCAAAACGCCGCCGTCGCGCGAGACGCTGAAAGCGCTGATCGCGGCGATGAAGATTTCCGTCCGCGATCTGCTGCGCGAGAAGGGCACGCCCTATGCGGAGCTTGGCCTTGCCGACCCGAAATGGACGGACGACCAGCTGATCGATGCCATGCTGGCGCATCCGATCCTGATCAACCGGCCGATCGTCGTGACGCCGCGCGGCGTGCGGCTTTGCCGCCCGTCGGAAGCCGTGCTCGACATCCTGCCGAATCCGGCGATCGGGCGTTTCGTCAAGGAAGACGGCGAAGTGATCGAGCGGAGTTGATCCTCACCGTTTCTCGATCTGCTCGTAGCTCGCACGCGCAATCGACTTCAAGCGTGGCTTGTCGGCGGGGCCGGACACCGCGTAACCGTAGTTCTCCGCGACCCATTCGACCGAGGCGACGAGATTGTCAGCCTTGTAGATGAACCCCGAAGAGGCGGCCTTCAGCGGCGTGGCGTAAAGCGTCACGCGCTCGCCGGCCGGATTCTCGTACATGTAGAGCGCGGCCGGCGCGGTGATGCCCGGCAACAGACGTCCGCCCAGCAACTTCAGATCGTAGGCGGCAAGATCGGGCGCACGCAGCGTCGTGCCGATGCGGCGGGACAGCCACGGTACGAGATGAGCCTCGGTCGCGGCGACTTCGATCGGATGGCGCACTTCGCCGATGTAGAGCTTGTGCGCCGTGATGGCTTCGCGCCGCAGAAGCTCCAGCGGGTCGGTCGGCGCGGCGGCGACCGTGCGCGCGCTCCAGCCGACACCGCCGCCGATCACGAACGCCACGAGCGCAGCGGCCACGGCGCCGAAGATCCAGCGGCGCGGCGCACTCACCAGACGATCGAGTTCGAGCCGCCGCGGTACGCTTTCCTCAATAACGCCGCCGTAGCGGGCATGCAGCGCCTGTCCCATCGCACGCCACGCCTCAACCCGCTCGGCATCCTCCGGATGCGTCGCAAGCCATGCCTCGATTGCGGCGATGCGGTCGGCCGGCAGCTCGCCGTCCACGTAAGCGTGGAGCTCGTCTTCGGTGACAGGGATGAACGGTTCGGTCATGGCCCAGTTCTTTCGAGTCCAAGTCTTTCGAGTCCAAGTCTTTCAAGTCCAAGTCTTTCAAGTCCCAATCGTCTTTCAGACCGTCTCATGTCACTTCACCCGGCGCAGCGCCGGGCGCTCGCCTTCAAGAACGGTTTTCACATGGGCGCGGGCGCGGGCGAGGCGGGACATCACGGTGCCGATCGGCACGCCCTGAATGTCGGCCACCTCGCGGTAGCTCATGCCTTCGAGCATCACCAGCAGCAACACTGCGCGCTGGTCATGCTGCAATGTCGCAAGTGCGCGGGAGATGTCGCGGCCTTCCGCCTCGGTGCCGCTGGCATCTGGTGCATTCTCGACCAGCGGCGTGAACTGCGGCTGGCGCGCCAGCGAGCGGCGGCGGTTGCGGTTGAGATTGGTGAGGATGGTGTAGAGCCAGCTGCGCAGGTCGCCGCCGACGAACAGCTTCTCCGAGCGCAGCGCGCGCACCAGCGTGTCCTGCACAAGGTCGTCGGCGATGTCGGGGTCGCGCGCGAGCGCCCGCGCATAGCGGCGCAGTGCTGGAATCATGGCTTCGACACTGGGGCGAAACGCGATCATCACTGATCCTGTTAACGGTTGGCCGGCATGGCGGAACACGCTGACCTTACAAGCTAAACACCCCGCTGGCAGGACTATTCCTGCGTGCAAGGCCTTATGCGCTTGAAGGCTGGTAGGGGGTATGCCAAGAGGGGCCCGGACACCGACCGCGAGGCGAGAAATGGCTGATAATGCAGGGCTGATGACGGGCAAACGGGGCGTAATCCTCGGCGTCGCCAACAACCGTTCGATCGCCTGGGGCATCGCCAAGGCATGCCAGGCCGCCGGTGCGGAGATCGCGCTGACCTGGCAGGGTGACGCGCTGAAGAAGCGGGTCGAGCCGCTGGCGAAGGAGCTCGGCGGCATCCTGCTCGGCCACTGCGACGTCACCGATGCCGCGACCATCGATGCGGTGTTCGATGAAGTCAAGGCGAAGTGGGGCAAGATCGATTTCGTCGTGCACGCCATTGCGTTCTCCGACAAGGATCAGCTCGATGGCCGCTACATCGAAACCACCGAAGACAACTTTTCCAGGACGATGCTGATCTCGTGCTATTCGCTGACCGCGATCGCGCAGCGCGCAGAAAAGCTGATGCCGGATGGCGGCTCGATCATCACGCTCACATACTACGGCGCCGAGAAGTGGATGCCGCATTACAACGTCATGGGCGTGGCGAAGGCGGCGCTGGAAGCGAGCGTGCGCTATCTCGCAGCTGACATGGGCGCGAACAACATCCGCGTCAACGCGATCTCGGCTGGTCCGATCAAGACGCTTGCCGCATCAGGCATCGGCGACTTCCGCTACATCCTGAAATGGAACGAATATAATGCGCCGATGCGGCGCACGGTGTCGATCGAGGATGTCGGTGCGAGCGCGCTGTATCTTTTGTCCGACATGTCGCGCGGTGTCACCGGCGAAGTGCATCACGTCGATTCCGGTTATCACGTCGTCGGCATGAAACGCCCCGACGCGCCGGATATTTCGCTCAGCAACTCCTCGAAGGAATAACCGTCACCTGAGGTGCGCGCACTTGCGCGCCTCGAAGGGCGACGGCCCGAACGTGTCATCCTTCGAGGCTCGCCGCAAACGCGGCTCGCATCTCAAGGTGACGGAAAGTCTGTCAGAGACCATGCCCACACCGACCCTCTACTACATCCGCCACGGCGAGACGGAATGGAATGCCACAGGCCGGTTCCAGGGGACGCAGGACATTCCGCTGAATGACAAGGGGCGCGGGCAGGCAGCCGACGCGGGCCGCGTGCTCGGCGATCTGATCAAACGCAACAGCCACGATCACACGCTGCTGCCGTATGTCTCCTCGCCGCTCGGCCGTGCGCGCGAGACGATGGAGCTGGTGCGTGGCGCGCTCACGCTGCCCGTTGCCGGCTACAGCCTCGATCCGCGCCTGCGCGAAATCGGCTACGGCCAGTGGGAGGGCATGACCCTGCCGCAGATGGAGCAGCACGATGCGGCGACGTTCGCCTCGCGCAAGGCCGACGTTTGGAACGTGGCCGCACCCGGGGGTGAAAGCTACGCCAGCGTCACCGCGCGGATGCAGGAATGGTTCGAACAGCTCGTCGGCGACACTGTCGTCGTCGCCCATGGCGGCACCATGCGGGCGCTGATGGTTGCGCTCGGTGTGGCAACGCCGGCCGAGGCCGCGAAGACCGCGATCGGGCAGGGCGTAGTTTACGTCTTTGGCGACGGCGCCGTCACCAAATACGGTTAAGCACACGGGACGCCTTCAATTGACCCCCTGCGCGGCAGGGGGTACGACACGCCCAACGGATTTTAAGCGATGTCGCACAACACCTTCGGCCATCTGTTTCGCGTCACGACCTTTGGCGAGAGCCATGGGGTCGCGATCGGCTGCGTGGTCGACGGCTGCCCGCCAATGATCCCGCTGGTCGAAGCGGACATTCAGGGCGATCTCGATCGCCGGCGTCCCGGCCAGTCGCGCTTCACCACCCAGCGTCAGGAAGAGGACAAGGTGAAAATCCTCTCCGGCGTGATGGCGCATCCGGAAACAGGCGTGCAGGTGACGACCGGTACGCCGATCGCGCTGCTGATCGAGAACACCGATCAGCGCTCGAAGGACTATTCCGAGATCAAGGACAAGTTTCGTCCCGGCCACGCCGATTTCACCTATGAGGCGAAGTACGGTTTGCGGGACTATCGCGGCGGTGGCCGCTCGTCCGCGCGCGAGACCGCATCGCGCGTGGCCGCCGGCGCCATTGCGCGCAAGATCGTGCCGGGGCTCAACGTGCGCGGCGCGCTGGTGCAGATGGGTCCGCACAAGATCGATCGCAACAAGTGGGACTGGGACGAGATCGCGCGCAATCCGTTCTTCTGCCCGGACAAGGACAAGGCCGCTTTCTTCGCCGACTATCTCGACGGCATCCGCAAGAGCGGCTCGTCGATCGGCGCGGTGATCGAGGTTGTCGCCGAAGGTGTCGCCGCCGGCCTTGGCGCTCCGATCTACGCGAAGCTCGATGGCGATCTTGCGTCGGCGCTGATGAGCATCAACGCGGTCAAGGGGGTCGAGATCGGTGCCGGCTTCGGTGCAGCCGAGTTGTCGGGCGAAGAGAACGCTGACGAAATGCGCATGGGCAACAACGGTCCGGTGTTCACCTCGAACCATGCGGGCGGAATTCTCGGCGGCATCTCCACAGGTCAGCCCGTGGTTGCGCGCTTTGCCGTGAAACCGACGTCATCCATCCTCGCGCCGCGCAAGACGGTCGATCGCGGCGGTCATGAGACGGATATCATCACCAAGGGCCGCCACGATCCGTGCGTCGGCATCCGTGCGGTGCCGGTCGGCGAGGCGATGGTCGCCTGCGTGATCGCCGATCACTACCTGCGCCACCGCGGGCAGGTAGGCTGACAGGCCGAGGTTGAGCGCTGCGGCGTCACGCGCCTTCGACGATGACGAAATCTGCGTCGGCATATTTCTGGCGGACCGCTCTCGCTTGCCTGTATTCGGAACTGCGGTAGCAAGCCAGTGCCGTTTCATAGTTTTCGAATTCGACGACGACGTTGCGCGGACGCGCCTCTCCTTCCATCGCCGCGAATGTTCCCCCGCGCACGATGAAGTTCGCTCCGTATTTCTCGAATGCGGGCCGCGCCGCCGCGAGATATTCCGGGTAGCGTTCGGTATCCTTCACCGAGACGCGCACGATCCAGTAACCCTTTGCCATGGCTTCGCTCCTGTTGTTGCCGAGGTTAAAGACTCTATCGCTTTCGCCTCAGGCAATTGACTTGATTGTCTCCCAGATAACGGACAGCGCGCTCGATCTCGCAGCGGCCAATTCCTATGTCGTGCAGCAGATGATCGTTCAGCGACAGCAACTCGGCGGCTGCTTTTCGCTCCGCGCGCCTGCGCCGGAGCTTGGCAATGCTCGAGCGTATCCAGGCCAGAAATGATGCGCCGGATTGGCCGGCAGAGACAGCACAAGTCATCGATGTTCAAGTTTCTGTTTATGGAGAATCGGGGAGGACGACGCGAATGGGCGTGCAAGGATTGCGAGCAGTCCGGAGAATGCCCGGCGTATGGCCGCGGCTCGCAGTTCGTGCGCTTCGCGGACGATGCGCGCCTTGTAGTCGGACCATTGCTGCGGCGTCATCTGTCGTGGACATGGAAGGACATCGTCGGACACCCGGCTCATCAGCGCCTCCTGCGCGGCACCGGCGACGCCAGAGCGCGACAAGGCAGCTTTACGCCGCGCCAATGATCATATAAAATGAATAATATTGATGATTTTCATCTCTAGGAGAGATGATATGGACCTCGCTGCCCTTCGCATTTTCTCAACGGTGGTTCGTGAGGGCGGCGTCACGCGCGCCGCCGAGCGGCTTCACCGCGTGCAATCGAATGTGACGACGCGCATTCGTCAGCTCGAGGATGATCTCGGCGTTGCGCTATTTATTCGCGAGGGGAAGCGGCTGCATCTCGCTCCCGCCGGGCAGGTGCTGCTCGCCTATGCCGACAAGCTGCTGTCGCTTGCCGATGAGGCGCGCCTTGCCGTGCAGGACCCCCGTCCACGCGGCCTGTTCCGGATCGGCGCGATGGAAAGCACGGCGGCGGTTCGTCTGCCGGAAAAGCTCAACGACTTTCATCGGCTCTATCCGGATGTGACGCTGGAGCTGCGCACCGGCAACACGACGCAGCTTGCGACGGCGATTCTCAATGGCGAGCTCGATGCTGCGCTGGTGGCCGAGCCCGTCGCCGACGAGCCGTTCGACAAGGTGCCGGCGTTCGAGGAGGAGCCGGTGATCATTTCCGCTGCCGGCCAGCCGCCGATTGACGGAAAAGGTGATCTGCCGCGAACGATGATCGCCTTCGATCACGGTTGTCCGCATCGCAAACGGCTGGAGAACTGGTATGCCAAACGCGGCAGTATGCCTGAGCGCACGATCGAGCTCGGCTCGTATCACGCGATGCTGGGTTGCGTCGCGGCCGGCATGGGGATCGCGCTGTTGCCGAAGAGCGTGCTCGCGACATTTCCGGATTCGATGCGGCTGCGAGTGCACCGGCTGCCGCCGGGCGAGAACCGTATTGATATTGTGATGATCTGGCGCAAGGGTGCCGGTTCGCCGAAGATCGATGCACTGCGCGCGTTGCTCGGTCAGCGCAAAGACAAGGACAAGGCGGGCAAGCGCGTGGCCTGATGGGTAAGGCCGCGCCCGTGCGTTTCAGCGCAGCTTGCCGCGCGCGGCGACCGGCAGCACGCCGACGATCTCGTCGCCGCGCACCATCACCACCTCGTCTGCCATGTTGACGACGACGCAGACGTGGTTCGGCACGATCCGCACCACCTCGCCGACATTGGGGCGCGTGTTGCTCCGCCCGAGATCGAGAAATCCGTGCTCCTCGGCGAAGCGGGCGATCTTCGCTTCCGGATGCTCGAGGATCAGGCCGAAGCCGTCGAGACCGCCGCCGGGATCGGCCGTCAGCGTCTTCGATCCGGCATCGAGGATGCCGCGCTCGGGCGCGGCGCGGCTCACCACGGTCGAATAGACATGCAGCGCGCAGTCATCCCAGCCGGCGACGCCGGCCACGACCTGCATCCGGTCGTTATAGATGTAGGTGCCGGGCCGATGCTCGGTCGCACCTTTCAGCTTTCCAACGTTCGGCAGGTTCGGCGAGCCGCCGGTCGAGACGATCGCCGGTTCGAGGCCGGCCGCACGGACGCCCGCCAGCGCCTCGTCGTAGAATTTCTGCGCTTCCGGCCAGCCGTTTTCGGTCGGGTACATCAGGAAGCCCGCGAAGGTGAGACCTTTTGATCCTGCGATCTGCTGCGCCAGCGCGATCGCTTCGCCTGGGGTTTCGACGCCGGCGCGCTTGCGGCCGGTGTCGCACTCGATGACGACCGCGAGCGGCCGTCCGGCGGCCTGCGCCGCTTGCGGCAGACCGGCGATGGTGACCGGGTTATCGGCTGCAACCGTCATGGTCGCCGTCTGCATGAGCTTCGCCAGACGCGCCATCTTCTCCTCGCCGAGGAGATTGTAGCTGATCAGGATGTCGTCGATGCCGTCCGCCGCCATCACCTCGGCCTCGCCGAGCTTCTGGCAGGTGATGCCCTGCGCGCCGGCCTTGATCTGTAACTGCGCGAGATAAGGGCTCTTGTGCGTCTTGATGTGCGGACGGTTCCTGACGCCGGCGTTGTCGCAGATCGCCTGCACGCGGGCGATGTTGCGTTCGACGCGGTCCATGTCGATGACGAGGGCGGGGGTGCCGTATTCCCTGGCGATCTTGGCGGCGAGGGGCGTGGTCATTTCGGTCGGCATTCCTTTGCAGCGGCGGTTGACCGCGCTGCAAAGGCTAGCCGATCATGAAAAAGCGCGCCACCCTTGCGGATGGCGCGCTTCAGTCCGCGCGGATCATGGTGGTCGGCGACGCGATCAGCAGCCACTCCCTGATCGTTTCGCCTGTGGTGCGTATCGCGCGGACGTGACCGAACCGGCCGTCAGGCCGCGCGAACGCTGGTCAGGAAGTTCTCGACTTCCATCTTCAGGCGGTTGCTTTCGCTTGACAGCGTCTGTGCCGACGAGAGGACCTGCGACGACGCCGAGCCGGTCTCGCCGGCGCCGCGGCTGACGTCGTTGATGTTCTCGGCGACCGCCGTCGAGCGCTGGGCGGCGTGCTGCACGTTGCGGGCGATTTCCTGGGTCGCCGCGCCTTGCTCCTCGACCGCCGCGGCGATGGTCGACGAAATCTCGGAGATCAGCGTGATGGTCGAGCTGATTTCCTTGATCGCCGTGACCGAAGCCTCGGTCGCCGACTGCATGCCGGCGATCTGGGTGCCGATCTCTTCCGTCGCCTTCGAGGTCTGGGCGGCGAGCGCCTTCACCTCGGATGCGACCACCGCGAAGCCGCGGCCGGCATCACCGGCGCGGGCGGCCTCGATGGTGGCGTTGAGCGCGAGCAGGTTGGTCTGTTCGGCGACAGCATTAATCAGCTTCACCACGTCGCCGATCCGCGCAGCCGACTGCGACAGTTCGGCAATGCTGGTATCGGTCTTCGCCGCCTGTTTGACGGCATCGCTGGCGACGCGGCTCGCTTCCTGCACCTGACGGCTGATCTCGTTCACCGACGAGGTGATTTCCTCGGTCGCGGTTGCCACCGACTGAACGTTGCCCGAGACCTCCTGCGAGGCGGATGCCGCTTCGCTGGAAATCTTGCCGGTGGCTTCGGCGGTCGACGTCAGGGTGTTGGCGGCGGCTTCGAGCTCGGTGGACGACGATGAGAGCGAGTTCACCAGTTCTCCGATCATCCGTTCGAAGTCGCGGGTAATGCTGTCGACGCGCTGACCGCGGGCGATCTTCGCTTCGGCGTCGGCTGCCGCAGCCTCGTCGGCGGCTTTTTTGGCGATGAGGGCTTCCTTGAATACCTGCAACGTATCGGCCATCTGGCCGATTTCGGTCTTTTCGCCCTGGTGCGGCACGATTGCGGTGAGGTCGCCCTGGCCGAGCGCCTGCATCGGCGTCACGATTGAACGGATACCGGATGAAACATCACGAACCAGATAGAAGGCGGCGCCGGCGCCGAGAATCAGTGTGGTTATCAGCATGCCGATGATCCACACGAATGCCGACTGCGATGCAGCGGTGGCCCGTGCGCTTTCGCCGGCCGCTCCCTTGTCATTGAACTCGGTCAGCTTTCGCATCGCTTCCTCGGCACCCCGGCCGAGAGGCGCGCTGGTCATTAGATTGAATTCCTGCGCCGCGGCATTATCACCCTTGCGCGACATTTCGAGCATCTTGTCGGCTGATGCACGGAAGGCTTGCCAGGCCTTGATGTAAGTATCGACCAGCGCGCGTTCCTCCGGCAGGGTCACCGTGCTCTCATAGGCTTTCCAGGCTTTCTCGAAATCCTTCAGCCGGACCTCGATGTTGCGGTCAGCCTCCTGTTTCCCCTTTGTATCGGCCGCGAGCAGATGGTCACGCAGGTTGACGCGATAGCGCGCGGCTTGCGTCCGCATTTCGCCCAGCGAACGGATCGCTGCCAGCCAGTTTGTCTGCAGTTCTGCCAGGTGACCGGTGATGGTGTTTATCTGCCGCAGACCGGTCAGGCCGACTACGGTCAAGCCAACGAGCAGGATTGAAACAACGACGATGATCTTGGAGCGGATCGAGTACTTGGAGAGCATGGCAGTTCCTTGTCAGGAACGCACGAAAGCCACCCAGGCGCGCATTGCGCGCGGCGGTAATCGCACGTCAGTTTTTTGAGGACGCTTTACGCGGCAGTTCCAGTCGAAACCGCGGCCGGAGGGCTTCAAGATTCGCATAGCGAAACTGAGCCAAATCAGTGAAGCGTTGGTAAACAGGCGGTATCCGCTGACCGCAGCCGTGCATGCGGAAAGCGCAGAACGGGTAGGACAAACCAGAGAATGGGCTTTCCCGTCCATAGGGTGCGTGTCACCATTGTCCGACTCGATACGACGGGAGGCCGCATATGCGCTGGTGTGTCTCGATCGGGGCGGTGCTGATCGCGGGGGCGATGGCGGGCGGGGATATGGCGCGCGGCGCTTCGCCGGATGCGCGGTTTGATCAGTCCTCGCCGTTGACGCATGCATCGCTGGTGCAGCCGTACACCGCTCACGCGAGCTTCAGTCCGGGTGCGCTGGCCCAGCGCAACGACGTGTCCCCGGTGGTGGACGTCGAACTCATTCTCGCGGTCGATATCTCCTATTCGATGGACCTCGACGAGCTTGCGCTTCAGCGCGAGGGCTATGCGCTCGCGGTGACGTCGCCCGAGTTTCTCAAGGCGATGAAGAGCGGGCCGATCGGCAAGGTGGCAATCACCTATTTCGAGTGGGCCGCGTCGACGGATCAGAAGATCGTCATTCCCTGGCGCGTGATCGACGGACCCGAGTCCGCCGGTGCGGTTGCCGCGGAAATCCTGAAAGCGCCGCTGCGCCGCGCCTCGCGTACCTCGATTTCCGGCGCCATCAACTTCTCGCTGCCGCTGTTCGAGCAGAATCCGTACCGCGGTATCCGCAGGGTGATCGATATTTCCGGCGACGGCGCCAACAACAACGGCGTGCCCGTCACCGTCGCGCGGGACGCGGCTCTGGAGAAGGGTGTCACCATCAACGGCCTGCCGATCATGGTGAAGGAGCTCAATCCGGCGACCATGGATATCCCGAATCTCGATTTCTACTACGAAGACTGCGTCATCGGCGGGCCGGGGTCGTTCGTGGTTTCGGTCAAGGCCAAGGAGAAATTCGCCGAGGCGATCCGCACCAAGCTGGTGCTGGAAGTTGCCCATCGGACGCCGGAACGACTCGTGGTCCCGGTTTCGACGCAGGAGCCGCGGGTGCCGTGTCTGATCGGCGAGCGGATCTGGCAGGACCGCTGGGGGCGTTAACGCCTTTCGTCATTGCGAGGCCCAAAGGGCCTGGAGCGTTTCGTCATGTGATGGAAGCAGACGTCACTTCTCCCTCCCCCTGAAAGGGGGAGGGTTGGGGTGGGGGTCTGATCAAAACCGTGAGGTCATCGTCATCGCAAGCGACCCCCTCCCGCCACGCCTTCGCTCTTCGAGCGACGGCGGGCGACCTGCCCCTTTCAGGGGGAGGTTCAGTGCGATGCATCCGATTCCAGATGAAACTGAAACGATCCAAGCAATCCAGTTGTATATGAATGCTGGATTGCTTCGTCGCGCAAAGGCGCTCCTCGCAATGACGATCAGCGCTTTGTAAACGCTGCAACCACTTCCACGTGCGGCGTATGACGGAACTGGTCGACGGGCGTAACGCTCGACATCGTGTAGCCGGCATCGATCAGAATGCGGGCATCCCGCGCAAATGTCGCCGGATTGCAGGACACCGCGATCACGCGCGGCACCTTGCTCTTCGCAAGCTGCTCGGCCTGCGCCTGTGCGCCCTGGCGCGGCGGATCGAACACAACGGCATCGAACAGGTTCAATTCCGGCGCGACCAAGGGGCGGCGGAACAGGTCTCGGGTTTCGGCCTTCAGCGGCTTGAGGCCTTGCGTATGGCGCGCGGCATCACTGAGCGCATCGATTGCGGCGTTATCGCTGTCGAAAGCGTCGACCCGCGTGGTTTGCGCCAGCCGCAGCGCAAATGGACCGATGCCGCAGAACAGGTCGGCGACATGCTTCGCCTTCTTTGCGTGAGCAAGGACAAGCGACGCAAGCGCTTCCTCGCCCGCCACCGTCGGCTGCATGAAGGAGCCCATGGGCAGCGTCACGTTCGCCTTGCCGATCGTGACGATCGGTGGTGTTCGCATCGTCACGAGCTCGCGATGGCGGCTGATCCGTGACAGCTTGTGGCGAGCAGCGAGGGCGGAAAGCTCGGACAGTTGCGCCGTATCGAGCGGGCCTGACCCCCGAATATCAATGTCGATGCCGTGGTCCGTTGCCGTTGCCTGAATATCGAGCGGCTTGTTCGTCGTAGCCAGAACTCTCGCAACGGCGCGGGCCGCGTCGAGCGCGCCGGCCAGCGAAGGCGCGAGGATCGGGCATTGCTCGATCGGTACGATGGCATGGCTACCCTGTGCGGCGAAGCCGACAACAAGATCGTCCCCGTTGCCACGGCGGGCATGGAAGGTGGCGCGGCGGCGGCCCTCACCATGAGCATCGATCAGATCGCCGACCTCGCAGGCGACCCTGGCTTGCGCGAGCGCTTCGATCACGAGGCCGCGCTTCCATGCACGATAGGCACCGGTCTCCCAGTGCTGGATCGCGCATCCGCCGCAGATGCCGAAGTATTCGCAGAACGGATCGATGCGATCGGGACTTGGCTGCGTGATACGGACGAGACGGAGGCGGTCCGGCTGGCCGGGAACTGGCTCGGCCTCGATGCGTTCGCCGGGCAGGGTGCCGGGAATGTAGAGGGCGCCGCCTGCCGCAACGCCATCGCCGCGGTGGCCGATATGATCGATGACGAAGCTCTCAGCCACGGCGTGCGCCGATGAAAAATTCGGTGTTGCCGTCGCCGCCTTGAATGCACGACGGAAATACCTTGATCCGCGTACACCCAATTGCGGCCGCGACGCTGGCGATATCGTCGCAAACGGCCCGGTGAACGGCAGCATCGCGCACGATGCCCTTCTTGATGTGCGCTCTCTCGGCCTCGAACTGCGGCTTGATCAGCGCCAGCAGATGGCAAGGTGAGGCGGCGAGGTCGAGCGCAACCGGCAGCACCAGCTTGAGCGAGATGAAGCTGACGTCGATGACGACAATCTCCGGCCGCACACTCAGGCGCGTGCCTTTGAGGGCGCGGATGTCCGTCTCCTCGCGCGAGAGAATGCGGGGGTTGCCTTGCAGGCTTGGATGCAGTTGCCCGGTGCCGACATCGATCGCATGGACGAGGCTTGCGCCATGGTTGAGCAAGACCTCGGTGAAGCCGCCGGTCGACGATCCGACATCGAGGCAGACGCGATCCTCGATATCGATCGGATATTGCTCCAGTGCATCGGCGAGTTTGACCCCGCCGCGTGAGACCCAGGGGTGCGCCGGTTCCGCGGAAAGCTCGGCATCGGTCGCGATATTCTCCGAAGCTTTCAGCACCGGCTTCCCGTCCGCGATGACCAGACCGGCTTCGATCGCGGCCTGGGCCCGCGCGCGGCTTTCAAACAATCCGCGCGCGACGAGCAGGCGGTCCGCGCGCTGCCGTCCGGTCATGACGATCAGGCCAGCTTGACGCTCTCGGCCTTGTAGTCCTTGCCGAGGGCTTCGAACGCCTTGATGACGATCGATTTGGCGTCGAGACCGGCGCGCGCATACATCGCCGCCGGCGTGTCGTGGTCGAGAAATACGTCAGGCAGCACCATGGCGCGAACGCGCAGACCCTGATCGAGCGCGCCGTGTTCGGCCAGCGTCTGCATCACGTGCGATCCGAAGCCGCCGATCGAGCCTTCCTCGATGGTGATCAGGACCTCATGCTCGCGCGCGAGGCGCAGCAGCATGTCGGTATCCAGCGGCTTCATGAAGCGCGCATCGGCAACGGTTGTCGAGAGCCCAAGGCCGGCGAGTTCATCGGCAGCCTTCAGGCATTCGCCGAGCCGCGTGCCGAACGAGAACAGCGCGACCTTGTTGCCTTCGCGCATGATCCGGCCTTTGCCGATCTCGAGCGGAATGCCGGCTTCCGGCATCTCGACGCCGCGGCCTTCGCCGCGGGGATAGCGCAGCGCGCTCGGTGCATCGTCGATGGCTACCTGTGTCGCAACCATATGCACGAGCTCGGCTTCGTCGGCCGCCGCCATGATGACGAAGCCGGGCAGGCAGCCGAGATAGGCGTTGTCGAACGATCCGGCGTGGGTTGCGCCGTCGGCGCCGACCAGTCCGGCGCGGTCGATGGCGAAGCGGACGGGGAGGCGCTGAATCGCAACGTCATGCACGACCTGATCGTAGCCGCGCTGAAGGAAGGTGGAATAGATCGCCGCGAACGGCTTGAAGCCTTCGGTGGCGAGGCCGGCGGCGAACGTCACCGCATGCTGCTCGGCAATGCCGACGTCGAAGGTGCGTTCGGGGAAGACCTTCGCGAACATGTCGACGCCGGTGCCGCCGGGCATCGCGGCCGTGATGGCGACGATCTTCTCGTCCTTCTGCGCTTCCTTGATCAGGCTCTGCCCGAATACGTTGGTGTAGGAGGGCGCGTTCGACTTTGCCTTCACCTGTGCGCCGGTGACCATGTCGAATTTGACGACGCCGTGATACTTGTCGGCGGAGGCTTCGGCAGGACCGTAACCCTTGCCCTTCTGCGTGACGACGTGAACGAGGATCGGGCCGCCCGGCGCGTCACGGACGTTCTTCAGCACCGGCAGCAGATGGTCGAGGTTGTGACCATCGATCGGGCCGACATAGAAGAAGCCGAGCTCCTCGAACAGGGTGCCGCCGGTCACCATGCCGCGCGCATACTCTTCGGCGCGCAGCGCGCGCTCCTCGAAGAATTTCGGCAGATGATGGGCGAGGTTTTTCAGTGCCTCGCGCGCCGAGCCGTAGGTCGGGCCGGAGATCAGCCGCGCGAGATATGCGGACATCGCGCCGACGGGCGGGGCGATCGACATGTCGTTGTCGTTGAGGATGACGATCAGGCGCGACTTCAGCGCGCCCGCGTTGTTCATCGCCTCATAGGCCATGCCGGCGGACATCGAGCCGTCACCGATCACGGCAATGACGTTGTTGTTTCCGCCCTGGAGATCGCGGGCAACCGCCATGCCGAGGCCGGCGGAAATCGAGGTCGAGGAGTGCGCCGCGCCGAACGGATCGTATTCGCTTTCCGATCGCTTGGTGAATCCGGAAAGACCGCCGCCCATGCGCAGCGTGCGGATGCGATCGCGGCGGCCGGTGAGAATCTTGTGCGGGTAGGCCTGATGGCCGACGTCCCAGATCAGGCGGTCATCAGGCGTGTTGAAGACGTAGTGTATCGCCGTCGTCAGTTCGACGACGCCGAGGCCGGCGCCGAGATGGCCGCCGGTGACCGACACGGCGCTGATCGTCTCGTGCCGCAGTTCATCGGCGAACTGGCGCAGCTGCGCGGGCTTCAGCTTCCTCAGCTGATCCGGTGTCTGGATGGTGTCGAGGAGCGGGGTCGGCGAAAGATGTTCGGTCAAAAGCGCACCGTTACAAAGGGTTGCCGGTTGCACGGCGTCCTGGATTTCGCCGCAAATCAAGCTTGAGGCTTTATACCAAAGGCCGCTTTTAGCCAATGCGGCCAAGGTCTGGCCGGTTTCGCGGACCACGAAAGAAAACGGTCATAACCGTGGGTTCGCGGGAGTCGCCTGCAAAAACAGGTGGTTGCGCGGCCGTGCCGCGTCCTGCTTGCGGGCGATCACAGCGCTGAAACAATCAGTTACAATTCTGGATGGTGCGGTTCGCTGAGCGAAGTGCCCTAATTGACGTCGAGCGGTTCAACGCCGGTCACCTTGCCGGAGGCATCGGCCGTGATCCGGTCCACCTTCGCTTCGGCTTGCCGCAGCAATTCCTCGCAGCGCTGCTTCAAGGCTTCGCCGCGCTCATAGATCGCAACCGATTCCTCGAGCGGCACCTTGCCGTCTTCCAGCCGCTTGACGATCGACTCGAGCTCCTCGATCGCTTTCTCGAAGCTCAGCCGTTTGACGTCGGCGTGCGCGGTTTCGGCCATGCTCAAGTCCTCGATCCAGGGTTCTAACAGCCGGAGCTGTCGGGCAAAATTTCTGCGCTCATTGCGGGCGATTGATGGCGGCAGGCCGCCACAGGTTTGCCATTACTTTTCAGCTGGCAAATTCGGTGCCCATCAGTGCTGCGACGTGCAGCGTCACCGAATCCTTCAGCCCTTGCAAATCATAGCCGCCTTCGAGAATGGACACCACGCGGCCGCCGGCGCTCCTGTCGGCGATGTCCATCAACTTCTTGGTGACCCACGCGAAATCCTGCTCGGTCAACTTGAGATTGGCGAGCGGATCGCGCCAGTGCGCATCGAAACCAGCGGAAATGACGACCAGTTCGGGCGCGAAGGTTTCGAGCCGCGGCAGGATCGCGAGGTCGAACGCTTCGCGGAAGGCATGCGATCCATCGCCGGAATTCAGTGGCGCATTGACGATGGTGTCGTGCTCGCCGCGTTCACCCATAGCGCCGGTGCCCGGAAATAGCGGCATCTGATGCGTGGATGCATACATCACGCTCTTGTCGGCCCAGAAAATCTCCTGCGTGCCGTTGCCGTGATGTACGTCGAAATCGACGACGGCGACGCGGCCGATGCCGTACTTGCGCTGCGCGTGCCGCGCGGCGATCGCCGCGTTATCGAAGAAGCAGAAGCCCATCGGCCGCGCCGTCTCCGCATGATGGCCGGGCGGGCGGGTTCCGACGAATGCATTCGTGACCTTGCCGGTCATGACCTCATCGACCGCATGCACGGCGCCGCCGACGCCGCGCAGCAAGGCTTCCCAGGTTCCCGGCGACATCGAGGTGTCGCCGTCGATATAGACGAGACCTTCCTTCGGCGCGATGTGACGCAGTTCATCGACGTACTGCTCGGGATGGCAGAGCGAGATCACGCCAAGCTCGCACTGCGGCGCGTCGCGGCGCACCAGCGAATTAAAGCGCTCCGCTGCAAGCGCCTGTTCGACCGCGCGCATGCGCTCGGGCCGCTCGGGATGGCCCTGCGGGACTTCATGATGGAGACAGGCGCTGTGGGTCAGAAGCAATGTCGACATGAGGAACGCTCATTTGTCTTGCGGTCGCCTCGGCGCGAAGAGACCGGAACTGGTCTGGACAGGGTTGCTGGAAGGCCGGGCGGAATGCAATGCCGCGCTGGGGATTTTCCGGCAGATAGTAACGCTTTGGCCCCGAATCTGGTTCGGGGCCATTCAGGTTTTCAGATAGGAGCGCTGGCTGAGGTCTCAAGCCCGCTTGCGGGCGAGGAAGCTCTGGAAAGCGCCGATCGCTTCCGCCGATCGCATCCGCTCGCCGAACAGCGCGCTCTCCTTCTCGATGCGGGTAATCACTTCTTCCGGCGCGGGTTTGAGCAGCTTGCGCGAAATCGCGACAGCCTCGGCCGGCAGGGCGCAGATTTCCTGCGTTACCTTTTTCGTTTGCGCGCCGAGCTGGTCCGGTGCGACGACGTCGTTGACGAAGCCGGCCTCCCTGGCGTCAGTAGCGCTGATTGTCCGGCCCATCACCAGCATCGCGAAGGCGCGGTGATGGCCCATGGCGCGGGGCACGAGCAGGCTCGATGCGCCTTCCGGCACAAGGCCGAGATGGATGAAGGGCGTCGAGAACTTCGCCTGCGTGCTCGCGATCACGTAGTCGCAATGGAAGACCATCGTGGTGCCGATGCCGACCGCAAAGCCGTCGACGGCCGCGACCAGCGGTTTGGTGTTGTTGGCGAGCGAGCGCAGGAAGGTCATGGCAGCGGAGGGGCGGGCGGTGCCGTCCGCGGAGGTGCCTGCCTTCAGAAAATCCTCAAGATCGTTGCCTGCGGTAAACGTGCCGGGCGTGCCGGTAATGACGAGGCAGCGGATCGCGCTATCGGCTTGCGCGGAATCGATCGCCGCGCTCATCGTCAAGTACATGGCTTGCGTCAGTGCATTCTTCTTGTCGGGACGGTGCATGCTGATGGTGCGCGTCGCGTTCTCGTCTCTGACGACAATGTGCTCGGTCATGTTCGCTCCAGATGAGTATGTGGGAAGCTGAGGGCGCTTTGAGTGAGTGATCAGGAACCCAGGACGGCGTCCGCGCCGGTCACGGCGGTCGCGCTGTCCATCACCGAGCGTTCCAGCGCGCCGGCCTGGACCGTGATGTTCTCGGCGAAGAAGCGGGCGAGGGTGGTGTAGCGGCCGGCGTCGCCCTGGATGGACTCGTCGGCCCGCGCGCCCAGCGCTTCGTTTGCCAGCGAACATCCGCCGAGCGTCACAGAGAACATGCGCAGATAGGGCGTTGCACCGGCGAGCGCTTCAGTCGGCGCGGTCGCGATCTTTTCCAGCAGCCACTTGCTGGTGCGTTCCAGGGAGGCAAGCGCGTCGCGCAGCTTCGCGCCGGTGGTGCCGAACGCAGGATCGTTCGAGGCTTCTACCTTGCTGACGATCGCTGACAGCTCGCCGAGCAGATCCCACACGGCTTCACCGCCCGACATCTGCAGCTTGCGCATCAAGAGGTCGTTGGCCTGCACGCCGTTGGTGCCTTCATAGATCGTGAGAATGCGCGCATCGCGGATGTATTGCGCCGCGCCCGTTTCCTCCATGAAGCCCATGCCGCCGTGCACCTGCACGCCGATGCCGGCGACTTCGTTGCCGATATCGGTCGAGAATGCCTTCGCCATCGGCGTCAGCAGCGCGCCGCGGGCGGCCGCTTTCGCGCGCACAGCTGGATCAGTGGCGCGGTGCGATACGTCCATGGCAACGGCGGTAGCGTAGCAGATGGTGCGCGCGGCGGCAGTCATCGCACGCATCAGCATCAGATTTCGCTTCACGTCCGGGTAGGCGATGATCGGATCGGGGCCGTCGCTCTTGCTGCCGATCGCTTTGCCCTGCCGGCGCTCCTGCGCGTAGGCAAGCGCGCGCTGGTAGGCGCGGTCGGCAAGACCGACGCCCTGAAGACCGACGCCGAGCCGCGCCTGATTCATCATGGTGAACATCGCGGCCATGCCGCCGTTCTCCTTGCCGACGAGATAGGCGATGGCGCCGCCCTTGTCGCCCATGGTCATGGTGCAGGTCGGAGAAGCATGGATACCGACCTTGTGTTCGATGCCGCTGGCGTAGATGTCGTTGCGTGCGCCGAGCGAGCCGTCGGCGTTCACCAGAAATTTCGGCGCCAGGAACAGCGTGATGCCCTTGGAGCCCGGCGGGGAGCCGGGCAGGCGCGCCAGGATGAAATGAACGATGTTATCGCTCATGTCATGGTCGCCGTAGGTGATGAAGATCTTGGTGCCGAACAGGCGATAGGTGCCGTCGGCCTGCTTCTCCGCACGGGTGCGCAGCGCGCCGACGTCGGTCCCGGCATTCGGCTCGGTCAGCTGCATGGTGCCTGGCCACTCGCCGGAAATCAGCTTCGCCAGATAAATCTGCTTCAGCTCCTCGCTGCCGTGCGCATGCAGGGCGTCGATCGCGCTTTGCGTCAGCAGCGGGCAAAGATCGAAGGCGAGGTTGGATGCGCTCCAGATTTCGTTTACGGCCGAATGCACGGCGAGCGGCAGGCCCTGACCGCCCCATTCTTCGGGGCCGGATACCGCGTTCCAGCCGGCGTCGGTCCATTGCTTGTAGGCGTCTTTCCAGCCCGGTGCGGTTGCGACACCCTTGTCCGTCAGCTTGATGCCGGCGCGGTCGCCGGTCTGGTTCAGTGGATCGAGCACATCGGTCGCGAACTTGCCGGCTTCCTCGACGACGGCGGCCGTCATGTCGAGATCGAAATCGCCATAATGGCCGGCCTTCACCGCGGCAAGCAGACCCGCACCATGATTGAGGGACAAGAGAATGTCATCGACCGGCGCGCGATATGTCATGATGTGATCCTTTGGAAACCCGACAGAAGCCGATCTGTCTTTCCATGAAACACGGTATTTCTCAACGGGTCCCGTGGGATACACAGGCAGTGTTTGCGGCTGCCGGAACGGGCGTGCGAGCGGTTGAAATGCCTGATCTCTCTCTATAAACCGGCAGGCGCGGCGGCCGGAATCGGCGTTCGCCGGGAGCTGGTGGGGCGTAGCCAAGCGGTAAGGCAGCGGATTTTGATTCCGCCATTCGGAGGTTCGATCCCTCCCGCCCCAGCCACCGGTATTATCAAGCCTCCTCAATCCTCCTCCCATCTCCTTCCCTCGCATCGCGCGCCTGACGGCAAGGCTTTGTTAATTATGGACTTTTCTCCTTAAGCCATGTCTTGCGTCCGCATCTCTCATCACCCGCCTCGGGCCGCCTTGAATTAAAAACGGAATCAAACTAGATAATCCACCGAGGAGTGACTGGGCATTTCGCCCAATCGAACTTGGAAGTTCCGAAATTATGGCCAAGTTTTTCAACGCCAAGAATCTTCACTCCCTGCCGGACGGGGGGCTCGACGAGAAAGGCAAGCGCAAGCAGAAGCTCTATACCGATGAACACCACCGGAGCTTCAAACTGCTCGTGACCGGCAACTCGCGTCTGTTCTATTCGCAGTGGGAGAAGCCCAAGCACATGCTGAAGGAGAGCCAGAAGCGCCAGCCCAAGCTCACGCCACTCGGCAGCGTCGAGGATTTCTCTTACAGCGCCGCGCTCGCCGCGCATCTCAAACTGCAGGACGACATCAAGCAGGGCATCTATCCTGAGGCCACCAAAGGCGTGGGCCGCCGCAAGACCGGCCCGACCTTCGAAACCTATGGCACGAAAGTCGTCGCAGGGTGGGCTGACAAGCGCAAGAACGCCAAGGATGCCGCAGGCATGAAGCGGATCATTCCGATCTATTGCACGGCGATCAACAACCTGCCGATTGAGAAAATCGGCACACCCGAGGTGCTCGACGTCATGCGTCCGATCTGGGACGCCAAGCCGGCGATGGCCGAGGAAGTGCGTGCGCTGGTTGCCCGCGTCCTGAAGGCGGCGGCGAGGGAAGAACTGCGTCCCATGGGCGATCCGGCAAGCGTTGAGGCTATCGTCGCGGTGCTGGGCAAGCCCGTCAAAAAGCGCGGGCGGATTCGCGGACCCATGAAAGCGCTCAAGGGAGAGAAGATGCCTGAGTTCATGGTCGAGCTGCGCGCCATCAAGAGCCAGTCGGCACGCGCGCTTGAAGCGCTGATCCTCTCCAACCTGCGTACCAATGCGGTGCGCTATCTGCACATCGACCATCTCGATCTGGAAGGCGGTGCCGACGATCCATTGCGGCCGGGACCGAAATGGACGGTGCCGAATGACCTGATGAAGGTCGATGACGACGGCCATCCGTTCATCCTGCCGATGGTGCCGCGTCTCGTCGCCGTGCTCAAGGAGCAGATTGCGTACCTGCAAGAAACCTTTCCCGGCCAGCCGGTCGGGCTGTTGTGGCCCGGCGATGCCAGTCAGCTCAAAAATCCGTTCGAGCAGCCGATCTCGGAAAACACCATGCGCGATCTGCTCGTGGATACGCTGAAGAAGAACGCGACGCCGCACGGCATGCGCGCCACCTTCCAGACGTGGGCGGAAAATGAGCTGCAGGACGACGGCGAAACCATGAAGTTCAATCCCGACGCCATCGGCTACTGCATGGCGCACAATCCGGGCGATAAGGTCAAGCGCGCCTACCGGCGCAATCGGCTCTGGAAGCCCCGCATGGGCATCATGAAGGCATGGGAGCGCCACCTTGCGCGGCCGAGGCCGCAGCTCAAGGCGGTCGCCTGAATATGCGGCGTTGGAGACGCAACGGAAGGCTCGTAGCTGAATATTAGTCTTCACCGCGCGCCACGAACGGCGCGCGGTTGTACGTCGGGCCATTGCTCGATATAGCGCGTGATCTCGCTCGCCATCACCACCACCGAGTGTCCGTGCTTCTTGGCCTTCAGCTCGCCGCGCGCGATTACGCGGTCCAGTTTTGCCAGCGACATCCGCAATTCGATGGCAGCCTCCCGGCGTGTCAGGAACAGCCGCTGCGTTGGCGCTGGCACCTCTCGTTGCGCCTTGTGCATTCCCGTCATGGCCCGTCTCCTCTTGCTCGGTGCTCCAGCTATCATCAGTCGCGGGCTTCGATCTCCTGGATGTAGCAGATGACGTTCTTGCTGAACCCGTCGATGTGGGTCCATCGGCCACAACCAACGCCGTTCCTTTTGGAGGCGAATATCTCTCTCACGGCTAATCTAGGAATGAGCTCCGGCGACCCATCACGGTCGCAGAGGGCTGACCCGACGTGAACAAGTTAATGCTGAGGTCGTTGAATCGGCGGCTAAGTCGTGCAGATAGGTGGGTTGCTCTGAATGTCATTGAGCTCAACTTCGCCTGCGCGAGCCGCCGATTGACTACGAATCTGAGGGTCGGAGGCCGCAGAGTCGGCGACATGACCTCGGTCCGTCGCGCGCGCTGGAAATCGTCTCGCGGCCGCCTTCGCAATTCGGCCGGAGCCGCGCAGCCATGCCACAGCATCGGACGCCGGGATGCCTTCTTCGGCGATGAGCGGCCGTCGGCGACCTGTCGCCGATCGTCCGTTGTAGCGAGAACGCGATCCGCCTCCCGTGACAATCGGGCAAATCTTGGGCCGGACGGAGCGCGGATCGGTTAGGATGAACGGGCTTCCGTACGGAAGCGATGATTCGCCGGAGCCCTTCATGACCGATACGGACGAAGCAGCGGCAGCCGCTGCAGAACGAGACTTTCAGCGGGAAAAGGTGATCTTCGAGCAGGACTGCCAAGAGTTTCGCTCCCTGAATGGCTTTCTGTGGCAGATCCCAGTGATTGTCTCGACGCTGACCGGTGGCTTGTGGTTTGGCGCCGGCAAGATCGACGACCGCTTCCTGCAAGCGTCGCTATTTCTGCTCGCAGGTTGCGCAAACCTTTGCTTCGTGGTCGTGCTGTGGCGACTTAGACGCGGCGTTATGGAGCCTCTGCTCGGCCGGATCACCAAGTACCAGGGCCGGCCGCGAAACCCCGGAAAGTACACGATGATCATCATGTTCTCGGTTCTCCTGACGTTGTCCTGCCTCTTGAGCCTTGCGGCGTTCATAATGACGCTGACTTCAAAGCTCGGACCGGCCTGCCATGTGCCCACCTGAAGCCGCCGCCCTCACCGCCGTAGCCGACCGCTTCTACGAGGAGCGTTCGGAAATCTTGCTGCGGAAATACGAGCAGGTTGGTTTCGAAGACGTGCATGCGGACGTCCTCGGGCTGATCGACGGTGTGACGGGCAGCGCCCTCGACATCGGCTGCGGGTCCGGGCGAGATGCGGCCTGGCTCGCGCGGCACGGGTGGCTAGTCACCGCCGTCGATCCTTCCGCCGCCATGCTCGCCGGGGCCAGGCGGCTCCACCGCAGTCTTCGCATCCGATGGATGCAGGACGGTCTGCCCAAACTGGCAAAGGTCGCAAGCCTCGGCGCGATATACGATCTCGTGCTGCTCAGCGCGGTATGGATGCACGTTCCGGAGACGCTACAGGCCGAATCCGCTGCGACGGTCGCCCGCCTGACCGCGCAGGGCGGGATCGTCAATCTGACGATACGATCCGGCGGGAACGAGCCTGAACGGGGCTTCCACGATACGGATGTCAATCTGCTCGGCGCGACGTTCGCCGAACACGGCATCCTGCCCGTCGAAGACATCATCGACGGCGACATATTCGCCCGCGAAGGGGTGGTATGGAATAAGCTGACGTTCCGAAAAACGCTCTGACTGCCGCGCGTTCGGCGATTGATAGGCCGCGCGCGCAGCCTCCGGATTGATTGCCCACCATCTCTATATCTGAATGCCGTAAGTAGAATAGATATCCGCATCATTGTAACCTATTGTATCTTCCCGCGAATCTGGCCGGCCTTTGAGATGCCGGTCGCTCGACAAAGGCAATCGGTCGGATTTCGGGGAAAAGGCTGGCCATCGCGCGATTGTGCTTGCTGGTAAGTACAACGTATGGGACGGATTAGATCGAGCTCAGGGTGGACTACGGCATGGAAGAAAAGGAGAATTCCGTTCGGAAAAGCAAGCCTGGGCGCAAACCGGTTGAAAGCAACGACCTGCGCAAATTTTTGGCGACGCTCCAGGCGGAAACGATCAAGGGACTGAAGCATGCCGCAATCCAGGAGGGGACCACGGCCTCCGAGGCCTTGGAAAAGGCTGCCGCCGAATGGTTGGTGCGACGGAAGGCGGGGGCGGTGAAATAATGAAGAGTGGGGGTGCTCCGGGATTTCCTCGGCAGTTTTTGTTCTCCGATCTGCAGACCGCGTTTCGGGGCGCTTGCGGATCCCGGACCATGAGAGGCCGTGCCGACATCGCGGCGGTCTCGTTCGGGTTCGACCGATGAACAGGGTCGAGCTGGCTGAAAGACAGCGGCCGGCCCGGGACAACCGGGTCGCTTCGCCGCGTCCGATATATATGGACCACCATGCCACCACCCCGGTCGATCCGAGGGTCGCGGATGTCGTGCTCCATGCGATGGTCAACGTCTTCGGCAATGCGAACAGTGTCGACCATACGCATGGCGAGGCGGCGCTGGATCTCGTAGAGCGGGCGACTGTGGAAGTCGCCGACCTGATCGGTTCGGACGTCGCCGGTGTTAGATTTACCTCCGGATCGACCGAATCCATTCGGCTTGCCGTCGGTCACGCTATCGCGACGCGCCGCGATCGGGTGTTGCGGATAGCGGCGACGACGGTGGAACATCAGGCGGTGCTCGATGCCATCAGAATCGGGCTCCGCTCCGGTCTTGCCGAAGTCTTTTGGATGGAAGTCGACGCCGAAGCCAACCTTCGTCCGGAAAGTCTTCAGGCTGCGTTGCGGGAGAAGGTCGATCTCGTCTGCGTCATGGGGGCGAACAACGAAGTCGGCACGATCTATCCGGTCGAGCAGATCGCGCGCGACGTTCATCTGGCCGATGCGAAAGTGCTGGTGGACGGTACCCAGGCGGCGGGACGCGTGGACCTGAGGGTGCTGGATTGGGATCTGGACTACCTCGCATTCAGCTCCCACAAGATCTACGGCCCGAAAGGGGTCGGCGCCCTGGTTGTCAGCAGCGACACGGTACATTCCGAAATCACGGAGCATGTCCTGGGGCATGACGGCACTTTGAACGTCCCGGGGATCGTGGGTTTCGGAGAGGCTTGCCGTCTGATGAGGGCGGAGGGGGCTGGCGACGAGAGGCGTATCAGAGCGTGCCGCGACCGCTTGGAAGCCCGCCTGCTGCACGACCTTCCCGACATCGTCGTGAACGGAAACCGCGGCAACAGGCTGGCGCACAACCTTCATCTCTCTCTGCCGGGCATACCTAACGATGCGGTCATCGCCAGGCTGCGCAACAAGGTGGCGGTCTCGACCGGCGCCGCCTGCTCATCCGGAGCGCAGACGCCGTCCCACGTGCTGAAGGCCATGGGGCTGTCGGAGGACATGCAGGAAGGCGCGATCCGGATCGGACTCGGGAAATACACGACCCAGGACGAAGTCGATCGCGCCGCCGCCGAAATCGTCGCGGCCGTCCGCGAAGTCGCCGGATCGATGCGGGGAGTTTGAGGATGATCGAAGGCGCGTTGATCTCGAGCCCTAACGAGGTGCTGCGGTTCTCAGGACACGAGACCTTCGCCTGCCGTTACGCGTGGCTTCCGAAGGCCTATAGGGCGATCAAGGCCGATCCGGCGGCGTTCGTCGACGAGCAGGCAGCCATGGTCGATCTCGGCATCGGCAAGAACATGGTTAGATCGCTCCGGTTCTGGGTCGAAGCCACCGGCTTGGCGGAGCCGAAAAATCGGGATCTTTGTCTGACCGATTTCGCGCATGCGATCTTCGGTCCGAGGGGTTTCGATCCGTACCTCGAAGATATTCGCACTCTGTGGCTTCTTCACTGGAAGCTCTCCTCGCGCCGGAAGGGCGGCCTGTTCGCATGGCGCTTCTTGCTGAACCATTGGCCTTACCCCGAACTCACGCGATCGGAAGCGCTCGGCGCGTTCGCGAGGGAATCGGCCAAGCTCGGCCACTCGCACTCCGCGATCACCCTGTCCCAGCACCTGGATGTCTTCCTGCACACCTATCGCCCGACGAAGTCGGGCGTCGGCATCGAGGATTCCCTCGATGGTCCGTTGGTCGAACTCGCGCTGCTGCAGCCCGTGGGAGAGCGAAAGGTCGAGGGCGAGCGCTGGGAGAGCGTCTACTCGTTCAGGCGTGAACCGAAGCCGGAAATATCGGATGCGCTGTTCGCCTATTGCGTCTCGGAGTTTTGGGACAATTTCCGGCCCGGGGAAAAGTCGCTGACGCTGCGCGAAGTCGCGTTGGCGCCGTGCTCGCCCGGTCAGGTGTTCAAACTGCCGGAAGACGATGTCCGCAACAGGCTCGAGCGCGCCGGAGCCCCCGGCCGTGCGGCGGCCTTCAACTATCAATCGTCGGCCGTCCAAGGGTTGCTGTCCCGACAGAAGGGGGGCCGCGCTCCGACCCTGGCCGATGTCTACTCGGAGATGTCCGAAAATGCATAAGACCATCGGCGGCCTGTTCGACATTCCGACGAGATTTCTTCGGTCCGTTCAGATCGATCGCGACTTCCACGACGCTGCGGCGTGCAAGAACTACATCGTCACGCCCTTCATGGCGGACGCCTTCTTGCGCATCGCCGAGGGTTTGGCCGCGGGATCCGGACGCCGGGCCTGGCGCATCACCGGCGATTACGGCGTCGGCAAATCC
>JBMOOJ010000009.1:0-38228 GCA_049323835.1 Pseudomonadota bacterium
GAGGGGGCACCCAAGTCCTTGGCATTGCAGACGGAAATATTGGAGCGCCATCTCGGAGTGTGATGGCTATCGTGTGGCAACCACGCGCGGCCGCTCCGCCTTTGCCAGAACGGGCGTCACGGATTCGATCAAGCGATTGGCCGCTTGCTCGACACTCAGCCGTGCGGTGTCGACATGCGTAGCGGCCCGCGCATACAGCGGCTCGCGGCTGAGCAGAATGGTGCGGAGTTCCTGCATCGCCGAGCGATCATCCGCCATCGGCCGCAGATCGCCCTGGCTGCGCACGCGGTTCATGTGCTCTTCCGGCTCGGCCTTCAGCCAAACCGTGTGGAAGGCCGATAGAATCTGGTCGAACGTCAGCGGCTCGGAGACGATGCCGCCGCCGGTCGCGAGCACGATCGGCTCGTTTTGTGCCAAGAGGTGATTGAGCGCCGCCTGCTCCATGCGGCGGAAACCTTCCTGGCCGTAGAGCGCAATGATCTCGGCGACGGAGAGGCCATTTTGCCGCTCGATCTCCTTGTTGAGTTCGACGAAATTCCAGCCGATCTTTTTCGCAAGCAGGCGGCCGAGCGTGGACTTGCCTGCGCCGCGCAGGCCGATTAGCGCGATACCGGCCTTCGGCACCTGATGCGATGCAGTCGCTCCGGACTGTCCGGAAAGAATCTCTTTCGCCTGCGCGATCTGCGCCGGCGACGCCTTGCGTGCGAGATCGCGCATCACCGCCCATTCGGGCGAGGAGTCCGCAGAGGGAATGAGATCCTCAAGGCGCGCCGCCATCGCATCGGACACCCGGCGCAGCAGCACGATCGAGACATTGCCCTTGCCGCTTTCGAGCTGTGCGATGTAGCGCTCGGAGATGCCCGACACCTTCGCCAGCACCTTGCGCGACATGCCGCGCAGGCCCCGCATGGTGCGGACCCGCTGGCCGAGCTCAAGCAGGAACGCCGTTTCGGCGTCGTCCTGATGCGGGATCGAATCTTGGTTGTTCGGCTCCATAACCTGAAACATAGTGCCGGAATGGATTGACAGCAAGCAAGCTTGCTGGCCTTATATGCATTATAATTCTAAATTGGCATGATCCGAGAAAGTGGAAACGGGTTTTCCAAAGGATCATGCTCCAGAAAATTCGAATGGGAGGAAGCGCTTGATGAGCGCGACCGATCGCTACAACGCGGTGACCTGGCTGCTCGACCGCAATGTCGAGGCAGGCCGCGGGACCAAGCTCGCCTTCACCGACACGGTGAATGAACTCACCTACGGCCAGCTTCAGAGCGAGAGCCGCAAGCTCGCCAATCTGCTGAAGCGCCTCGGCGTCCGCCGCGAAGAGCGCGTCGCCATGATGATGCTCGATACGGTCGATTTTCCGGTGGTTTTCCTCGGCGCGATCCGTGCCGGCATCGTGCCGGTGCCGCTGAACACACTGCTCACCGCCGAACAATATGCCTACGTGCTTGCCGATTGCCGCGCGCGCGTGCTCTTCATTTCCGAAGCGCTGCTGCCGGTGGTGAAGGACGTGATCGGCCGCATGCCGGACCTCGCGCATGTGATCGTCTCCGGCAAGGATGCGCATGGCTACCTGCGCTTTGCCGATGAAATTGCGAAAGAGAGCGATCGGTTCGAAACCGCCGCGACGCATCGTGACGAGCCGGCATTCTGGCTCTATTCGTCCGGCTCGACCGGCATGCCGAAAGGCGTGCGGCATCTGCACTCAAATCTGCAAGCGACAGCGGAAACCTATGCGCATCAGGTGCTCGGGATTCGCGAGAACGACGTGTGTCTCTCGGCGGCGAAGCTGTTCTTCGCCTATGGCCTCGGCAACGCGCTGACGTTTCCGATGTCCGTCGGTGCGACGACGGTGCTGAATTCGGAGCGGCCGACACCCGCGTCGATGTTCGGGCTGATGCGTCGCTACGATCCGACGATCTTCTATGGCGTGCCGACGTTGTTCGCAGCGATGCTGAATGACGATGCTTTCAAAGCCGAACCGCGCTTTCCGAAGCTGCGCATATGCACGTCGGCAGGCGAGGCGCTGCCGGAAGCGGTCGGCGAAACATGGAAGAAACGCTTCGGTGTCGACATTCTCGACGGCGTCGGCTCGACCGAACTGCTGCACATCTTCCTCTCGAACGCGCCGGGCGACATCAAATACGGTACCTCGGGCAAGCCGGTGCCGGGCTATCGCGTGCGGCTCGTCAACGATTCCGGCGCCGATGTGCCGGACGGCGAGGTCGGCGAGCTGCTGGTCGATGCGCCGTCGGCGGCGGAGGGCTACTGGAATCAGCGCAGCAAGTCGCGGCAGACGTTCGAAGGCGGCTGGACGCGCACCGGCGACAAATACATGCGCGATGCGGACGGGCGCTACACGTTCTGCGGCCGCGCCGACGACATGTTCAAGGTGTCGGGAATCTGGGTGTCGCCGTTCGAGGTCGAGAGCGCACTGATCACGCATCCGGCTGTTGCCGAAGCGGCCGTCATCGCCGCCGCTGATCCGGAAGGTTTGCTGAAGCCGAAGGCGTTCGTGGTGCTGAAGTCCGGCTCGCAGGCGGATGGCCTGCACGAAGCACTGAAGGAACACGTGAAGACCAAGATCGGGCCATGGAAATATCCGCGCTGGATCGAAGTCGTCGATGGCCTGCCGAAAACGGCGACCGGCAAGATCCAGCGCTTCAAGCTGCGCGACGACACTGCGGCTTAATTGTCATTGCGAGGGCGAGCTACAAGTTCTTCGTCATGCCCGGACTTGATCCGGGCATCCATCTTTTCACAAGGAAGATGGATTGCCGGGTCAAGCCCGGCAATGACGGACAAATGAGTCGGAGTTAGCATGACGAATTGGACAGACACGGGACAACTGACCATCAGCGCGAGCCAACTCGAGTATCGCGCGATCGGACCTGCGCCCGACAAGGCGCCGACCATCGTCATGCTGCACGAAGGTCTCGGTAGCGTCGGCCTGTGGGGCGAATTCCCGGACAAACTTCAAGCCGCGACGGGCGCGGGCGTGTTCGTCTACTCGCGCGCGGGCTACGGCGCGTCGTCACCTGTGAAGCTGCCGCGTCAGGTCGACTATATGCATACCGAGGCGTTCGATGTGCTGCCGAAGATTCTCGATGCCATCGGCTTCCGCCGCGGCTTGCTGCTCGGCCATTCCGATGGCGCATCGATCGCGACGATCTATGCCGGCGGCGTGCAGGATCATCGCATTCGCGGGCTGTCGCTGATCGCGCCGCATTTCGTTGTCGAAGATATCTCTGTCGAGTCGATTGCCACGATCAGGACGACTTACGAGACGACCGATCTGAAAACGAAACTCGCGCGCTGGCACAAGGACGTCGACAATGCCTTCTATGGCTGGAATGTCGCATGGCTCGATCCGGCCTTTCGCAACTGGGATATCTCCGAGTCGCTCGCGTACATCCGCGTGCCGGTGCAGATCGTGCAGGGCGAAGCGGATCAGTATGGCACGATGCGTCAGATCGAAATTGCGCGCGACGAGTGCTACTGCCCGGTCGACGTGACGATGCTGAAGGGTGCGGGCCATGCCCCGCATCGCGAAGCCGCCGATGCGACGCTGAAGGCGGTCGCCGATTTCGCCAATCGCATTCTCAAGGGTCATGGCGAGGGCGCGCTCGAACGAGCGGCGTGATGCTTACCTTTCCCCGTTTACGGGGAGAGGTCGGATTGCCATGAGCGCGTTTACGCGCGTCTTCGACGCGCTATGGCAATCCGGGTGAGGGGCGATGACAATGCGTGACGTGATCGATGGTGGCCCCTCACCCCAACCCTCTCCCCGCACGCGGGGAGAGGGAGATGAAGTGCTGTCGTCGTCAAATCTTCCGCTGCCGCGCTGGGTCCATATCCCCGGCGAGACGGCTGAACCTGACAAAGAAGCGCTCGCGCGCGCCAAGGCGCTGGTGCCGCCGCGCTTCGATGCGTTCGTGCCGTTCGATCATCCGGCGCTGCGCTACGGCTTCGCGCTGAACGATGCGGGCTTCTTCTGGGAAGCGCACGAAATTCTCGAAGCGGTGTGGCAGGCGGCGCCGAAAGGCGGACGCGATCGCATTCTGCTGCGGGCCTGCATCCAGATCGTCAATGCCGGGTTGAAGCACCGGCTCGGTCGCGCGCGTGCCGTCGCACGGCTGCTGACGGATGCTCGCACCGAACTGCGTGAGCTTGTGGCGCGTGCCCCGAAGCCATCGTTTCCCGGGTCCGCAGCGGAGCGTTTTCCGGTTGCCCGCGTTGCCGGGCAGCTGGCTGCGATTGGGGAGGGTGTCTCATCGGTGATGCCAAGCCTGAAACACGCTTAGCGCTTTGGTTTTGCAAGAAAAATTGGGAATAGCGCGGACAAGGCCAAAGATGAAAGAAAATGCAGGTTTTTCGCGTTAGGGCTGGACCGTGGTGCCAAAACATGCATTATAGTGCTTATTCCAACGATAACGAACAGGGTGGCACCCATGGCCGGTGAGGATCGCAAGCTCGCAAACGGCGCCAAGCATATCGACTTCCAGACCGAGCCTTCGCGCTATCGTCACTGGAAGCTCGACGTTGCGGGCGACGTCGCGACACTCACCATGGATGTCGATGAGAACGGCGGCCTGTTCGAGGGCTACCAGCTCAAGCTGAATTCCTATGACCTCGGCGTCGATATCGAACTCGCCGACGCCGTGCAGCGGTTGCGCTTCGAACACCCGCAGGTGAAGACGGTGCTGCTGCGTTCGGGCAAGAATCGCGTGTTCTGCGCCGGCGCCAACATCCGCATGCTCGCGGGCTCAACTCACGCGCACAAGGTCAACTTCTGCAAGTTCACCAACGAGACGCGCAACGGCATCGAGGATTCGAGCGAGAACTCCGGTCAGAAGTTCATCTGCGTCGTCAACGGCACGGCCGCCGGTGGAGGCTATGAACTCGCGCTCGCGGCCGATCACATCATTCTCGCCGACGACGGCTCGGCCGCGGTCGCGCTGCCGGAAGTGCCGCTGCTCGCTGTGCTTCCTGGCACCGGTGGCCTCACGCGCGTCGTCGACAAACGCAAGGTTCGCCGCGATCACGCGGACTTCTTCTGCACCATCGAGGAAGGCGTGAAAGGCAAGCGCGCCGTGCAATGGCGCCTTGTCGACGAGATCGTGCCGAACTCGAAACTCGATGCGAAGGTCGCTGAGCGTGCCCGGGAATTCGCCGGAAAGTCGAAACGCGCTGGCACTGGCGACGGCATCAAACTCGCGCCGCTGAATCGCACCATTGATGGCGACAGCATCCGTTATGATTTCGTCAGCGTCGATCTCGATCGCGCAGCTCGGATCGCAACGATCACCGTCAAGGCAAGCGATGCGCCGCCGCCCGCGACTGTTGCCGCGATGCAAGCGCAGGGCGCTGCGTTCTGGCCGCTTCAGGTGGCGCGCGAGCTTGATGACGCGATCCTGCATTTGCGCATCAACGAACTTGAGATCGCGATGCTGGTGTTCAAGTCGGTTGGCGATGCGGCGAGCGTGATCGCCTATGACGCCTTCCTCGACGCCAACAAGGATCACTGGCTGGTCAACGAGGTGCGGCATTACTGGAAGCGGGTGCTGAAGCGTATCGATGTCACCTCGCGGACTCTGGTCACGCTGGTCGAGCCGGGCTCGTGCTTCGCAGGCACGCTCGCCGAACTCGTGTTCGCTGCCGACCGCTCCTACATGCTGATCGGCCAGAAGCAGGGCGACAATCGCGCGCCGCCGGCCATCGTCCTTAGCGCAATGAATTTCGGCCCCTATCCGATGAGCCACGGCCTGACGCGGCTGGAGTCGCGCTTTCAGGCCGATCCGTCGGATGTCGAACGTGCGGCCGCGAAGAAGGGCGAGGCGCTCGATGCGGAGGCCGCGGAAGAGCTCGGGCTCGTCACCTTCGCGCTCGATGATATCGACTGGGATGACGAGGTGCGCGTGTTCTTCGAGGAGCGGTCGAGTTTCTCGCCCGACAGCCTCACCGGCATGGAAGCGAATCTCCGCTTTGTCGGGCCGGAGACGATGGAGTCAAAAATCTTCGCGCGGCTGACGGCATGGCAGAACTGGATATTCCAGCGCCCGAATGCTGTGGGCGAGGCCGGCGCGTTGCAGCGCTACGGCACCGGCGAGCGGGCGCAGTTCGACATGACGCGCGTTTGAGAGAATGAACCTCTCCCTGCAAGAGCGGGGAGAGGGAAAAGAGACAAGGAGCACGCCATGAACATCATGAATGTCGACTACACGACCAAGATCCCGAACAATGTCAGTCTCGCGGACGACCGTCAGGTGCTCAAGGCGCTGGAAGGCTGGCATCCCGGCTATCTCGATTGGTGGAATGACATGGGCCCCGATGGCTTCCAGGAAAGCCTTGTCTATCTGCGCACCGCCGTGAGCGTCGATCCGAAGGGCTGGGCCAAGTTCGACTACGTGCGCATGCCGGAATATCGCTGGGGCGTGCTGCTCGCGCCACAGGAAGAGGGTCGTCTCGTCAACTTCGGTCAGCACAAGGGCGAGAAGGCGTGGCAGGAGGTGCCGGGCGAGTACCGCGCGATGCTGCGCCGTCTTGTCGTGATTCAGGGCGATACGGAGCCGGCATCGGTCGAGCAGCAACGTCACCTCGGCAAGACCGCGCCGTCGCTCTACGACATGCGCAACCTGTTTCAGGTCAACGTCGAGGAAGGCCGCCACCTCTGGGCGATGGTCTATCTGCTGCAAAAGTATTTCGGCCGCGATGGCCGCGAGGAGGCAGACGATTTGCTTCGCCGCCGTTCGGGTGATGCCGATGCGCCGCGCATGCTCGGCGCGTTCAACGAGGCGACGCCGGACTGGCTGTCGTTCTTCATGTTCACGTTCTTCACCGACCGTGACGGCAAGATGCAGCTCGAAAGCCTCGCGCAGTCGGGCTTCGATCCGCTGTCGCGCACCTGCCGCTTCATGCTGACGGAAGAAGCGCATCACATGTTCGTCGGCGAGACCGGCGTCGGCCGCGTGCTGCAACGGACCTGCGATGCGATGAAGGCGGCGGGTATCTCCGATCCGAACGAAATCGAGAAGGTGCGCGCGCTTGGCGTCATCGATCTGCCGACGATCCAGAAGAAGGTCAATTTGCACTACTCGCTGTCGCTTGATCTGTTCGGCTCGGAAGTCTCGACCAACGCCGCGAATTTCTACAACGCCGGTCTCAAGGGCCGCTTCCAGGAAACCAAGATCGAGGACGATCACCGCCTGACCGGCGATATCTATCCGGTGCTGAAGCTTGTCGACGGCCAGATCAAGCTGGTCGACGAACCGGCGCTGACCGCGCTCAACATGCGCCTGCGCGACGACTACACGCAGGATTGCGCCAAGGGCGTCGAGCGCTGGAACAAGATCATCGAGAAGACGGGAATCAGTTTCCGGCTCGAACTGCCGCATACGGCGTTCCATCGCCAGATCGGCGAATTCGCCAAGGTCGAGGCGACGCCGAAAGGCATCATCGTCTCGGACGCTGACTGGGCGAAAGTTCGCGACGACTATCTGCCGTCGGCGGCCGACGGAGATTTCATCGCCTCGCTGATGACACCGGTCAACGAGCCCGGCAAGTTCGCGGGCTGGATTTCGGCGCCGAAGGTCGGCATCGACAACAAGCCCGGCGACTTCGAGTATGTGAAGATCGAGGCGGCGTAAGTCAAACAATGAGCGTTGCAGCGGAAACAACTGCGTTCAAGAAGCAGCATCTCATCGATCCCGAGATCTGCATTCGCTGCAACACGTGCGAAGAGACGTGCCCGATCGATGCGGTGACGCACGACAACAACAATTATGTCGTCGACGCGTCGATCTGCAACTACTGCATGGATTGCATCGCGCCGTGTCCGACAGGTGCGATCGACAACTGGCGCGTGGTGAAATCGCCGTATTCGCTGGACGAGCAGTTCTCGTGGAGCGATCTGCCGGTACAGGAAGAGCTCGAAGGCGGCGATCAAGGCGCCGCGATCGAGGCGCTCGAAGACGAGATCGGTGCGCTGCTCGAAGAGGCGCGCAAGGGTCTCGGCGGCAAGGCCGTCGCGCCATCATCCGCCAGCAAACCGACGGTCAATCTCTACAATCGCGGCAAGCCGGCGAGGGCAACCGTCACCGGCAACTTCCGTCTTACAGCCGAAGGTGCCGAGTCCGATATCCGCCACCTCATTCTCGATTTCGGCGATCAGCCGTTTCCGGTGCTGGAAGGTCAGAGCATTGGCATCGTCGTGCCGGGCGAGGGGCCGGACGGCAAACCGCACGCGGTGCGGCTCTATTCGATCGCGAGTTCGCGCGATGGCGAGAAGCCGAATGCGAACAATCTCTCGCTCACGGTAAAGCGTGAGCCCAATGGCCTTGCCTCGAACTATCTCTGTGATCTGCCGCGTGGTGCAAAGGTCGACGTCACAGGACCGTTCG
Organism: Pseudomonadota bacterium; assembly: GCA_049323835.1. Classification (GTDB taxonomy): domain Bacteria; phylum Pseudomonadota; class Alphaproteobacteria; order Rhizobiales; family Xanthobacteraceae; genus SG-bin9. Next base: position 8,403 of record JBMOOJ010000009.1, read on the forward strand.
GCGCGACGTTCCTCATTCCGAACGATCCGGTCGCCAACATTATCATGATCTGCACCGGAACGGGCTCCGCGCCGTTCCGGGCCTTCACCGAGCGCCGCCGCCGCGCCATGCCGGAAGCGCCGGGGCGCTTGCTGCTGTTCTTCGGCGCGCGCCGTCCGGAGGAGCTGCCGTACTTCGGGCCGTTGCAGAAGGTGCCGGAAAAGCTGCTCGGCAAATACTTCTGCTACTCGCGTGTGCCCGGTGAGCCGCGGGTCTACGTGCAGGATCGCATCCGCTCAGAGGGCGCGCAGATCGCGAAGTTGCTCGGCGATCCGCACACGCACATCTACATTTGCGGCCTGAAGGGCATGGAGACAGGCGTGGACGAAGCGTTCGCCGATGCGTGCCGACATGCGTCGCTCGACTGGTCGGCGATCAAGCCGGCCATGCGCGAGAGCGGCCGTTATCACGTCGAGACGTATTGAACGGCTTTGCGGACTAGCTGCGAATGTAATGTTCGAGAAGCGCGCGGGCTTCCTGAGAGGTCCAGTCGACCTCACCCGTGATGTATCCGGCGATGCGGCCTTGCCGGTCCAGGACAAAACTGATCGGCATCCCGTAGAGTACGAACGGCGTTCCGTCCGCCGCCGTTGCAGGAGGCTGCGCGATGCGTCCTGCCGGATCGTGATATGATTCAAGCCTTCTCACGCCGATTTCGCGCATGAACGCAATGACGGCTGCGGCGCTTGCGCGGTCGATCGAGACCGCAACCACGGCCAGCTGCTTGGGGTCGGCGGTTTGCTGCAATCGCTCGAGGATTGGTAGCTCGCGACGGCAAGGCGGGCACCACGTCGCCCAGAAATTCACGAGAACGACCCTGCCGGCGAAGGAGGACAGTGAGCTATGCCCTCCGCGAAGCCGCGAAAGCTGGATCGGCGGCAGGGCGCTGGCTCCCCGCACTTCTGTGAACTGCGAGGTTGCGGTGGCAAGGCGTGGTGGTGGCGCCGCTGCCGCAGCTGACGTCCAGCCACACCATGCTGCGGCTGTCGCAAGAAGCAACTGCCGCCGATCAGGCTCGAAAGGGGCGGCTGTGAATGGCTGCGCCATGCCTCACACGAACCGCCTTATCCCGAAATTGCGCTGCCGGTGCTGGCGTAGACGATGCCGCCATCGATCGCGATCGCATTGCCGACGACGTAGTCGCCTGCGCGCGAAGCGAGGAAGATCGCAAGCCCGCCCATGTCGTCGATGTTGCCGATGCGTTTCGACGGAATGCGCTGCGATACCTCGTCGGCGTTGTCGCGCGCAGCTCGGTTCATGTCCGATGCGAATGCGCCGGGGCAGATGGCGGTGACGACGATGTGTTCCTTGATCAGCTTCGCCGCCATGCGCCGGGTCAGATGGATGACCGCTGCCTTGCTGGCGCCGTAGGAATAGGTTTCCATCGGATTGACGAAGATGCCGTCGATCGAGGCGATGTTGATCACCTTTGCCGGACGCGCCTCGCTTGCTGCTGCACGCAGCGGCTTGTGCAGCGCCTTGGTCAGGAAGAACAGCGACTTGACGTTCAGATCCATGACCTTGTCCCAGCCGCTCTCCGGAAACTCATCGAACTCGGCGCCCCAGGCCGCGCCGGCGTTGTTGACGAGAATGTCGAGCTTCGGCTCGAGCTTCATCAATTCCGCTGCGAGCTTGTCGCAACCGGCATTGGTGGAAATGTCGATCGGCAGAGCGATGCACTCGCCGTCGAAGGCCTTGCTCAATTCTTTGGCAGTCTCCTCGCAGGGACCGGCTTTACGGGCGGTGATGTAAACTTTCGCGGCGCCCTGAGCGAGGAAGGCGCTGGCGATCATCTTGCCGATACCGCGCGAGCCGCCGGTTACGAGGGCAACGCGGCCCGTGAGCGAGAACAGATCCTTGAACATTGTTGCCTCCGCAGCGTTTCCGAGTGTCGTTACCCATCGTTGTGGGCACGCTCGCTGAACGAGTCAAGCAACGGCGGGTTGGCAGATTTGATCAGGCTGCGTCGACGCGGCGGAAGCCGTTCCACATCGCGGTAGCGGCGCCCGAGGTCAGAACGCTGAGGAAACGTTCGTCCTGAAAGTTTCCATTGAGCGAAATACGCGGCAGAGCGGTCAGATGGTCGGCATTTTCCGCAAAGATCATGCCGGGCCGTGTGGTCACGGCCGAGCGGAAACCGAGTGCGCGGGTGGTTGAAAACTCGCGCGCGCCGGCGGCGCTGCGATCGCCGTATGGATAGGCGAAGTGATCGACGGCACGACCAAGCTGCGCGGCGATCTCGTTGCGGCTTGTTTCCATCTCGCCACGGGCTTTCGCCTCGTCATCCTTGGCAAGCTGGCAGTGAGTCATTGTGTGGGCGCCGATCGTCACCAACGGATCGGCTGCGAAGCTTTTCAGTTCATCCCATGTCATGCAGAGATCGCGGCAGGCGCTCGTGGCGTCCACGCCGTAACGGTTGCACAGCGCAGCGAGCGCGAGATGTATTTCCTTGTCGTTCGGCAGGCTGCGCAGCCAGCCGTGCAGTTTGCCGAAAGCGGCCTGCTTTGCCTCGGCGCCTCGCGTATCGATATGCTCGAGGGCGCCGCCGATCTCGATCTCAAGCGAATCGTTTGCGGCGATCAGGCGCTCCAGCGTGACCCACCACAGCTTGCCCCGATGCGCCGCGAAATCGCTCGCGACGTAAACGGTGAACGGAGCATCGAATTCCCGCATCACCGGCAGCGCGTGGTCGCGGTTGTCGCGATAGCCGTCATCGAAGGTGAAGCAGGCGAAGCGCCGGCCGAACTCCCGCCCGGTCATGCGGCGGACCATCTCGTCCATCGAGACGATATCGATGCCGAGTGCGCGAACGTGTTCCAGCGTCGCGCGCAGGAAGTCCGGAGTGATTTCGAGGTGATGGTTCGGCTGAAATTCACCGGCATGGGCCGGACGGACATGATGCAGCATGAACACCGCCCCGGCGCCGGCCAGGAGGGGCCGCAGCACGTGATGGGCGCCGGTATAATAGAGTGCACCGAGGCCCGCCCGGATGATGCTGCTGCGAAGCTGTTTCATGTGGCCGCGGCTGTCAGGATGTCCCTGCGCCATAGCTGGCATAAACGGCTGAACAAACGGTTATTCAGAGCCGGGGCCAGGCGGCTGCATTTCTAAATTGACACTCTTTCAAGGGTTTGTTCTGTCTCAGTCCGATGCCGGATCACGGAACGCCTGGAATTTTCAAGTGGGGCCGCAGGTGGGCCCCAGGGCTCATCCCGCTCGTCATGATATGGGCGCTGGCGGGGTGGTACACCACTTTGCCGCTCGAAACGGCCCTGTCGGCGCAGGGCCGGGCGGCCATCAAGGACATGGTTCTCGACGGCGCCAGCGTGACCGTGGAGGGCCGCGACCTCCGGTTGTCGGCGAATGCCTTCTCCGAACAGGGCCGGCTGAGTGCGCTCGCGGCCGCCGAGGCCATTCCGGGTGTTCGCCGGGTGAACGACGCCACGGGCCTGCTGCCGGAAGCCAAGCCGTTCGTCTGGACCGCCAATCGCGATGTGGTCCGGGTCACGTTGGGCGGCAACACGCCGCTGCCGGCGGTCAAGGCGCGGCTGATGGAGGCGGCGCGGGCCGATCTGCCGGGAGTCGAGATCGCCGATCGGATGACGTTCGCACGGGGGGCGCCGCCGCGGTTCGAGGCCGCCGCCACGCTCTTGATCGACCAGATCGTGCGGCTCAAGGATGCGCAGATTTCCATGTCGGACGGCCGTATCAAGCTGGCCGGCACCGCGCGCGAGATCGGCGGGCGTGAGGCCATACTCGCGGCGCTGAGGAATCTGCCGGAGGGGTTCTCGATTGCCGAGAACGCGATCGTGGCCCCGCCCTACATCTTCCAGGTTAACAAGGACCCCGTGGCAGCGACGCTGACGTTGTCGGGCTACGTGCCGGACAACGCCGTCCACGCGGCGGTCATCGCTGCCATCGGCCGCAAGTTCTCCGGCGAGAAGGTCGTCGACAATCTGAAAGCGAGCGTCGGCGCGCCGCAGGGATTTGCTGCGGCGGTTACGACTGCGCTCGGAACGCTGTCGCGGCTGTCGACCGGTTCGCTGGTCATTTCGGATCGTCAGGTCAAGCTGTCGGGCGATGCCCTGTACGACGTTGCAGCGAACCAGATACGTGAAAGCGCTGGCGGGCCATTGCCGCAGGGCTGGACCTACAAGGCGGAGATTGCGCTGAAACCGGCGGCATCGTCCGTCGATTCCACCATCTGCCAGCAGCTGTTCTCCGAGCTTCTGGGCAAGGAGCGCATCCGGTTCGAGTCCGGGAAAGCGGATATCTCGCCGGATTCCGTCGGCCTTCTGGATCGCCTGATCGCGACGACGCTGCGTTGCCCGACAACCAACATCGAGATTGGCGGTCACACCGACACGGACGGCGATGCGACGGCCAACATGACACTGTCGCAGAAACGTGCCGAAGCGGTTTTGAACTATCTGACGCGGGCCGGGCTTTCGCCGGAGCGGCTGACGGCGGTCGGGTATGGCAGCGCCCAACCGCTGGCATCGAACGACACTGCCGAGGGCAAGGCGCAGAACCGCCGCATCGATTTCGTGGTGAAATAGCTCATGATGACGCTGGCGATCCTGCACTGGGGATGGTTGTTGGCCGCAACCTTGCTGGGCCTGATCATCGGCTGGATATCCCTCGCCCGCCGCAGTGAGGGGTTGTCGGTGCGGACCACGCGCTGGGTCCTGGCGTTTGTTGCGCTTCTTGTCGTGATTGCAGTTGCGCGGCTTTTGCCCGGCCGGTTCGGTTACTGGCTCGATCTCGGGCTCGTCCTTGCCCTGTTCTACATCGCCGGATGCGTGGCCGGGTCATGGTTGCGCGAGCGCGTCATTGCGCGCGCCTCCGCCCGCGCCGCGTCCGGCCGTGACACCTGACGCTGGTGGCCGGCACCGCCAGCACCCGGCTCGAATGCGCCGCTTTGCCGCAGCGCGCTGGCGAGAGCGGCTCATAACTTTGTCAATACAACGATTTCCCCTCGCGCGCCCTCGCGACGCGGCGAGGCTTCTGCTAGGACACCGCGGATATGGTGATGTTTCGCGCCATTGAGCCGCCGTCCGGGCGGCACCGGATCTGAGGGGTCGTTCGAGGTCTCAATGCTGGACTCCCTACGCAGCGCGATCGATTTCATGCGCGAGCGGCAAATCCTGCAAAAGCTCGGCGTCCTGCTCAGCGTCACCATCATTGCGGTGGCGTGCTACATTCTCTTTCACATGCTGCGGGACATCGATGTCGATGACCTGTGGGAGACCTTGCAGGCGACCGAGGCGAAATCCGTTCTGCTCGCGGCACTGTTCGTGGCGGCCGGCTATTTCACCCTGACGTTTTACGACCTGTTCGCGGTGCGCGCGATCGGACGTACCGACGTGCCATACCGCACGACCGCGCTGGCGGCATTCACGAGCTATTCGATCGGCCACAACGTCGGCGCGAGCGTCTTCACCGGCGGCGCCGTGCGCTACCGCATCTATTCGGCCTGGGGGCTGAATGCGATCGACGTCGCGAAAATCTGCTTCCTTGCCGGTCTGACATTCTGGCTCGGCAATGCCGCGGTGCTTGGGCTGGGCATCGCCTATCATCCGGAAGCGGCGGCGAGCATCGACAAGCTGCCGATCTGGCTCAATCGCATGTTCGCGTTCGCGATCCTGATCGGGCTTGTCGGCTACGTCATCTGGGTCTGGATGAAGCCGCGCAATGTCGGCCGCGGGCCCTGGTCGGTGGTGCTGCCGGGCGGACCGCTGACGCTGCTGCAGATCGGGATCGGCATCGTCGACCTCGGCTTCTGCGCACTCGCGATGTACACGCTGGTGCCGAGCGAGCCCTATGTCGATTTCATCACGGTGGCGGTGATTTTCGTTTCAGCCACGCTGCTCGGGTTCGCCAGCCATTCGCCTGGCGGGCTTGGGGTCTTCGACGCGGCGATGCTGGTCGGCCTCTGGCAGATGGATCGCGAAGAGCTTCTGGCCGGCATGCTGCTGTTCCGGGTGCTCTACTATATTACTCCGTTTGTCCTTTCCGTCATGCTGCTGACGTTCAGGGAGATCATCCTTGGAGCGCGCTACCGGCGCAAACCAACCGGTTCGGGGAAGCAGGGTGAATCGAGCCATCAGCCGCCGTTCATCGGAGGCCGCGGCGACCAGAATGTCTGATCGTCCGGCGCAGAAAGCGAGCCTGGCCGCATCGGCTGCGAGTGCGCCGTGGTCCGACCGGTTGCGGCAATCGGCATTGATCCTGCTGGCCGGCGGACTGGCTCTCGCGGCGCTGGTCGCATTCACCGATCTGACGTTGCCTCGCGCGATGGCGGTTTTTGTCTGCATCGCCGGGGCTGCGCTTATTCCCTGGCGGTTGCGGCAGGCGAGGGACGGGCGCGGCGAATCCCGCGCCGCCGCTTCCCCGGAAACTGCGATGGTCAATGCGGTGGTGGCGGGCATGCCGGACCCAGCGGTGCTGCTCGACCGCGCCGGGCGTGTGCTGCATTTCAACAGCGCAGCTGCCCAGCTCGCGCCGGCGCTGCGGCGAAACGAGTTTGCGCAGTTCGCGCTCCGGTCGCCGGAAATCATCACGGCACTGCGCGAGGCGATTGCCACCGCGGAAACACGCCGCGCGAGCTACCTCGACCACGTGCCCGGCGAACGCTGGATGGAACTTGTGGTATCGCCGGTTCCGGTGCCGACGGAGTTCGGCGGCACCGATCACCTGATCCTGATGACGTTCCACGATCAGACGCCGTTGCGCCGCGTCGAGGAAATGCGTGCGGATTTCGTCGCCAATGCCAGCCACGAGTTGCGCACACCGCTGGCCGCGCTGTCCGGTTTCATCGATACGCTGCAAGGTCCGGCCCGTGACGATCCGAAGGCGCGCGAGCGCTTCCTCGGCATCATGCACGCGCAGGCCACCCGCATGGCGCGATTGATCGACGATCTCCTCTCGCTGTCGCGCGTGGAACTCAGCGCGCATGTGCGTCCGGACGCCATGGTCGATATCGTTCCGATCATCCGTCAGGTGGCGGACGGGCTCGAGCCGCTGGCAGCCGAGCGTCAGGTCGTCATCGAGATCGACCTGCCGGCGAAGCCGGTGACGATCGCGGGCGATCGCGAGGAACTGATGCGGCTGTTCGAAAACCTGATCGAGAACGCGCTGAAGTACGGCGCATCCGGCGGCAAGGTCATCGTCTCACTGAAGCAGGAAGCTGTATCGGAGAGCGCGTCGGAAATTCGTGTGCAGGTGCGCGACTTCGGTCCCGGCATCGCGCCGGAGCATCTCCCCCGGTTGACCGAGCGCTTCTATCGGGTCGACGTGGGCGACAGCCGTTCCCAGGGCGGAACCGGTCTTGGCCTGTCGCTGGTCAAGCACATCCTCATCCGCCACCGCGGCCGGCTGCTGATCGAGAGCGTGCCAAAGCAGGGTGCGACGTTCACTGCGTGCTTTCCGCCGCCACGACACAACAACGCGGCCATCTAGGCCGCGTTGTTGTCCGTCTCAACGATGATGGAAAAAGGTTACTTGCCGCTTGGCGGACGGCGATCGCGCCGGCGATCGCTCGCAGGCTGATACGCCACACGCGAGTGATGCGGACAGTAAGGCAGGCCCGTCACAGCCTTGCCGCCGCAGAAGAAGAAATCCGGGCTGCCCGGATCGCCAACCGGCCAGTGGCAGGTGGCTTCCGTCAATTCGAGCAGTGACAGCCGCTGGCTCATCGGTACGACGTTGTCGTAAGCGACCGGGTCCGCTTCGACCTCGACCTCGAAGACATGCGCAAGCGCGGTGTTGCCGCGGGCAACCGGACGCGAGATCCGCATCATGTGCTGCGCAGGGCGCGCCTTGCGCGGCCGCGGCGCTGCAGACGACGGGCTCTTGGCGCGGCCCGAGAGGCCGAGGCGGTGAACCTTGCCGATGACCGCGTTCCGGGTGACGTTTCCGAGTTCCGCGGCGATCTGGCTTGCGGAGAGGCCGGCTTCCCAAAGCTTTTTCAACTGTTCGACGCGGTCATCAGTCCAACTCATTGCCGTCATCGCACTGCTTTCCTTAACTTTCGCGCCGCCCTGTCCGAGGCGGCTTTGCGGCATCCACCGTCAAAACCCGTGTTGGCAGAATCCCTTAGCCCTCGCCCGACGCGCTGAAGCGCCCGGGCGTTACGCCGTACACAAAGGCCGTTATTGGGTCAGAACCGCCGCACGAGATGTCGTATCCGACAGCTCAAACGCTACAATATGCCGTGACTCACGCGCAAGAGTCGGCCTTTCAGCGTCCACACCTTCTGTCCTTAGACCCTGACAATCCGCTTTTTCTGCGGCTTTACGACATCACTGCGTGTTGACAGTTGGGGGCCTGCAAATACAATAACCAGCGTCAGTGCCGCCTTTCGAGGCGGCACATTTTATTTGGGACAGGGCTTGTCCCTGCGGTGATCGTCATGACCCAGACCACGACGCATATGCTTCCGGTGTTCGCGCGGGCGGATCTCGCCTTCGAGCGCGGCGAAGGCCCGTGGCTGATCGCGACGAATGGCGACCGCTATCTCGACTTCACCTCGGGCGTCGCCGTGAATGCGCTGGGACACGCGCATCCGCACCTCGTTCAGGCTGTGCAAGCTCAAGCGGCAAAGCTGTGGCACGTCTCAAACCTGTTCCGCGTGGCGGAGGGCGAGACACTGGCCGCGCGGCTTTGCGCGGAGAGCAGGTTCGCCGACACGGCGTTCTTCTGCAATTCCGGCGCGGAGGCGATGGAAGCCTGCATCAAGATGGCGCGGAAGTATCACGCGGTGAACGGGCAGCCCGAGCGCTTCCGCATCATCACGTTCGAAGGCGCGTTCCATGGCCGGACGCTGGCGACGCTCGCGGCGGGTGGTCAGGAGAAGTATCTCGAAGGCTTCGGCCCGCGGGTTGAGGGTTTCGACCAGGTTCCGCTCGGCGACATCGAGGCTGTGAAGAAGGCGATCGGTCCGAACACGGCTGCGCTCCTTGTCGAGCCGCTGCAGGGCGAGGGTGGACTGCGTGTGCAGCCGCCGGCGTTCTTCCGGGCGCTGCGCCAGTTGTGCGACGAGCATGGCCTGCTTCTGATTTTCGACGAGGTGCAGACCGGTATGGGCCGCACCGGCGAACTGTTCGCGCATGCGCGGTTCGGCGTGACGCCGGATATCATGGGGCTCGCCAAGGCGCTCGGCGGCGGTTTCCCGATCGGTGCGTGCCTGGCGACGGCGAAGGCGGGCCAGGGCATGACGCCGGGAACACACGGTTCGACCTTCGGCGGCAACCTGCTTGCGGTCGCCGCCGCCAACGCCACACTCGATGTGATGCTCGCGCCGGGCTTCTTCGATCACGTGCAGAAGATGTCGCTGCTGTTCAAGCAGAAGCTCGCCTCGGTCTGCGATCGTTATCCGGACGTCATCAACGAGGTGCGCGGCGAGGGGCTGCTGGTCGGCGTGCGCGCCGTGGTGCCGGCGGGCGATCTCGTCACCGCGCTGCGCGACCAGAAGCTCCTGACCGTCGGTGCAGGCGAGAACGTCGTGCGCATGCTGCCGCCGCTGATCGTCACCGAGGCCGAACTCGACGACGCGATCGGCCGGCTCGAGCGGGCGTGCGCGGCCCTGTCGCCAGGTGCGCAGACGCGCAAGGCAGGCTGAATGGGCAAGCCTCGTCACTTTCTCGATCTCACCGAGGTCTCGCTCGGCGATCTGCGCAGCATTCTGGATGCGAGTGCGGCGATGAAAGCCAGGCGCAAGGCATCCCGCGCCGAGGCGGAAAAGGACAAGCCGCTCGCGGGCAAGACGCTGGCGATGATCTTCGAGAAGCCGTCGACGCGCACGCGCGTATCGTTCGATATCGGGATGCGCCAGCTCGGCGGCGAGGCGATCATGCTGACGGGCGCCGAGATGCAGCTCGGCCGCGGCGAAACCATCGCCGATACGGCGCGGGTGCTCTCGCGCTATGTCGATGCGATCATGATCCGTATTCTCAATCACGATTCGCTGCTTGAACTTGCCGAGTACGCGACTGTTCCGGTGATCAACGGACTGACACGCCGCTCGCATCCATGCCAGGTGATGGCCGATGTCATGACCTACGAGGAACATCGCGGGCCGATCAAGGGGCGGACCGTGGCGTGGACCGGCGACGATAACAACGTGCTGGCGTCTTGGGCGCACGCAGCCGAGCGATTCGGTTTCAATCTGAAGATCGCGACGCCGCCGCAGCTCGCACCGAACAAGCCGCTCAAGGACTGGATCAAGGCTGCCGGCGCACCGATCGTCATCGGCACGGATCCGGATGAAGCCGTGCGCGGCGCCGACTGCGTCGTCACCGACACCTGGGTGTCGATGGGTGACAAGGAGGGCGAGCATCGCCACAACATCCTGCGACCCTATCAGGTGAACGAACGGCTGATGTCGCTGGCGAAGCCCGATGCGCTGTTCATGCATTGCCTGCCGGCGCATCGCGGCGACGAAGTCACTGACGGGGTGATCGACGGGCCCCAATCTGTGGTGTTCGACGAGGCGGAAAACCGCCTGCACGCCCAGAAGGGCATTCTTGCGTGGTGTTTCGGCGCGGTGAAATGAAACTGCCGCATTCCGCCCAGGCGGTGGCGCCCGGTTGAAAACCCGCTCCGCACGCGCTACCTGCGGGATGGAGAAACTTCCATCATGCCCGATTCTGCCAATGTCCGTGCGCCGTCTGCGATACCGGTCGATGACGCCATTCTGCCGTTCGAGGTGTCCGCGCTCGACGTGCGCGGCCGGCTAACCAAACTCGGACCCGCACTCGACGAAATCCTGACGAAGCACGACTATCCGGCGCCGGTCGGCAAGGTCCTGGGCGAGGCGATCGTGCTGACGACGCTGCTCGGATCGTCGCTGAAATTCAACGGCCGCTTCATCCTGCAAACCCAGACCGATGGCCCGGTGTCGCTGATCGTCGTCGATTTCATGGCGCCGGACCGGCTGCGCGCCTATGCGCGTTTCGATGCCGCCCGCCTCGCCGGGCAGCAATCGACCGCCGACCTGCTCGGCAAAGGGCATCTGGCGATGACCATCGACCAGGGCCCGAACATGAGCCGCTACCAGGGGCTGGTCGCGCTCGACGGTGCAAGTCTCGAAGATGCCGCGCACGAGTATTTCCTGCGCTCGGAGCAGATTCCGACGCGGGTTCGCATCGCGGTCGGCGAGGAGTTCCGCAGCGCCGGCGGCCCGAAGCATCGCTGGTGCGGCGGCGGCATGCTGCTTCAGTTTCTGCCGAAGGCGCCCGAGCGCGCGCGGCAGGCGGACCTGCATCCCGGCGACGCACCCGAGGGAACCGAAGCCCATGTGGTGCAGGATGACGATGCGTGGGTCGAGGGGCAGTCGCTGGCCGGCACCATCGAAGACGTCGAACTGATCGATCCCGATCTGTCGGGCGAGCGGCTCCTGTACCGGCTGTTCCACGAACGCGGCGTGCGCGTATTCGATCATCAGCCGGTGCGTGCGCAATGCTCATGTTCGCGCGATGCGGTTTCGTCGATGCTGGCAAGTTTTTCAGCGGACGATCGCGCCAGCATGGTGGAAGACGGCAAGGTCGTCGTCACCTGTGAATTCTGCTCGTCGGTCTATCAATTCTCGCCTGAAGAGGCGGGAGTGGAATAGCCGGCTTTCCACGAGGCGCTCATGATCAAGCTGTACTTCACGCCGCATACCTGCTCGCTGGCTTCACACATTGCGCTTGAGGATGCCGGCGCCGACTACTCGACCGAGCGGATCAGCTTCAGCGCCGAGCAGCAGAAAAGTCCGGAATACGTGGCGATCAATCCGAAGGCGCGCGTGCCGGCGATGGTCACTGATCGTGGTGTGCTGACCGAGACGCCGGCCATGCTGGCGTTCATCGCTCAATCGTTTCCACAGGCGAAACTCGCACCGCTCGACGATCCGTTCGCGTTTGCCGAAGTTCAGGCGTTCAACAGCTATCTCTGCTCGACGGTGCATATCGCGCACGCGCACCGTATGCGCGGTTATCGCTGGGCGGACGATCCCGCGTCGTTTGCCGACATGCAGCGCAAGGTGCCGCAGTCCGTGACGGCTGCTTTCGAGCTGATCGAGAACGGCATGCTGAAAGGCCCGTGGGTGATGGGCGACGCTTACACGATCTGCGATCCGTATCTCTTCACGCTGGCGCAATGGCTGGAAGGCGACGGTGCCGATCTGGCGCGCCTGCCGCGGGTGGTCGATCATCGCCGCCGCATGTCAGAGCGGCCGAACGTGCAGAAGGCGATCGCGGTCGAACTTGCGAAGAACTAGTGTCCCGATTCCGAAGTTTGCGAGAGTCTGCGGCGCTCTCGATTGCGAACTTCGGACATCGAAAGGACGCCAGCAACTTTATTGACCGAGGGTGGTTTTGGTTCAGAAGTCCGGATGCGGAAAGCGCGGCAAAAGTGATGCGGACTTCTGAACCGCCACGCTAGTTCAGCGTCCGCTTCGTACCGGGGCTGTCGAGCGAGAAGGTCGGCACCTCGATATCGAACTTTTCGCCGCTTTCGCTGATCATCTGGTAGCTGCCGCGCATGATGCCGGACGACGTCGGCAACGGAACGCCGCTGGTGTACTCGAAGAACTCGCCCGGTCCGAGCACGGGCTGTTCGCCGACCACACCTTCGCCACGCACATCCTGACTGCGGCCGGAAGCGTCGGTGATGATCCAGTGCCGGGTGCGCAGCTGGACCGTCTCCGGCCCCCGGTTTCGGATGACGATGGTGTAGGACCAGAAGAACTGGCTCTTTTCCTCCGATGACCGGTCGGGCATGAAGTTCGGCTCGACCGTCACCTCGATCTGGCGCGTGATGGCCCGATACATTCAATTCTACTCCAGCGGCCAGCCCGGCGTTGGAGGCCGGGATCGTTCTCCGCCGACAAGGGTTCCAGGGCGGCAGGTACGCATCCGGCGAGCTATCGTTTCAATACCACGCAGCAATGCCGAACTGTCTTATTTTAACCCTCATGGCTTGTTTTGGGGATCAAATACTGCACCCTGATCGTAGCTTGCACAGGCGATTTCGGTTTCAGGCGATCGAAAGGCATCGAGGAACATCCAGGCGCATCCGATGGTTGCGGCTCACACCGGACAGGCAATGGCAGACGATCCTGCGTCACACGCGCTGGCGGGCGATGCACGGGGTGCGGAATTCATCGCCCCTGCCGAGCGTCTGCCGCCGCTGATCGCGCCGGCCGAGCGCGAACTGCGGCTCGATCTGTTTCGCGGCCTGGCGCTCTGGCTCATTTTCGTCGACCACCTGCCGCCGAACATCCTGACCTGGTTCACCATCCGGAATTACGGGTTCAGCGACGCGACCGAAATTTTCATCTTCATTTCCGGCTATACGGCGGCCTTCGTCTACGGCAAGGCGATGGAGGCGCGGGGATTCCTTGTTGCCGGCGCGCGGATCATGAAGCGAGTCTGGCAGATCTACGTCGCGCACGTCTTCCTGTTCACGATCTACCTCGCCGAAATCTCCTACGTCGCCACGCGCTTCGATAACCCGCTCTATGCGGAAGAAATGGGGATCCTCGATTTCCTGAAGCAGCCGGATGTCACGATCATCCAGGCGCTTTTGCTGAAGTTCAAGCCCGTGAACATGGACGTGCTGCCGCTCTACATCGTGCTGATGCTGTTTCTGGCGCCGGTGCTGTGGCTATTGAAACGCAAGCCGGATATCGCGCTGATGCTGTCGGTCGCGCTCTATGCGATCACCTGGGAGTTCGACCTCTATCTGCCGGCCTATCCGAGCGGCTGGTGGGCATTCAACCCGATGTCGTGGCAACTTCTGTTCGTGTTCGGCGCATGGTGTGCGCTTGGCGGCGCGCAGCGCATGACACGCATTCTGTCGTCGCGGATCACGCTGGGGCTCTGCATCGCCTATCTGCTGTTCGCGTTTTTCGTCACGCTGACCTGGCACATGCCGCAGCTCTCGATGTTCCTGCCGAAGCGGCTTGAGCAATGGATGTATCCGATCAGCAAGACCGATCTCGACGTATTGCGGTTCGCGCACTTCCTTGCTCTGGCGGCACTGACTATCCGTATCCTGCCGAAGGACTGGCCCGGCCTGAAATCGAAGTGGCTGCGGCCGCTGATCCTGTGCGGTCAGCATTCGCTGGAAATCTTCTGCCTTGGCGTGTTCCTTGCCTTCGCGGGACACTTCATCCTCGGCGAGTTCAATGGCGGCGCGCTGATGCACTTCGCCCTGAGTATGACCGGTATTCTGATCATGTCGGCCGCGGCGTGGCTGCTGTCCTGGTACAAGCGCAACGCCGACAAGAATGCTACGCCTGCGGCCAGAGGCGCCGATCTTGTGGGAGGCCGGCCATGAAGCTCCGTTTGCTTGCTGTCGCCGTCGCGGCCGTTGCGGTCCTGGTCCCCGCTCGTGCGGAAGAGGCCGTCAGCACCTCTTCACAATGCGACGTTCCTGCCTATCTCTTGACCAGCGAGAGTACGCTGGCCAAGGTCGCCGCGGCGGTGAAAGGCCCCAAGCGGCTCAGTATTCTCGTGGCTGGGACCAGGTCATCCTCTCTCCCGGGCGCCAACGGCGAGGCGGCCGCATATCCCGCGCGATTGCAGGAGATGCTGCGCGAGCGCCTGTCCGGCGTCAGCGTCGACCTGTCGACCAGCGTCCAGCCGAGAAAGACGGCGGAAGAGGTTGCGGCAGGTTTTGAGAAACTCGTCGCCGAGCGCAAGCCGGATCTGGTGATCTGGCAAACCGGGACTGTCGATGCTATCCGCTCGACCGATCCCGAGGAATTCCGGACGTCGCTCGACGACGGTATCGCCGTCCTGCAGAAGGCGGGAGTCGACGTGATGCTGGTGAATTTGCAATACAGTCCGCGAACGGATCTGGTTATGGCTGTGACGCCTTATATCGACAGCATGCGTGTGGTCGCTCAGAAGATGGATGTGCCGCTGTTCGATCGCTTCGCCATCATGCGGGACTGGCACGAAACGGGCGATTTCGATCTCTTCGCGACGCCGCAGGGATCGGATCACGGACTGACGATGGCCAAGCGCGTTCATGAGTGTCTCGGTCAGTTGATGACGAAGTTCGTCATCGAATCGGCTCATATCAATCCGGACGAATTGAAGGTTCAACGTTGATGCCGACTCGCTGTTTTGCGTTCGAACTGAAGCCGTTTGTTGTTGCGGCATTCGCAGCCTCGGTCGTGCTATGCCCGGCATCGGTGCTCGCGCAGGGTACGCCGGCGACTTCTGTGGCTCCTTCGAGCGAAATGTCCGCCTCGGCCGACGCACAGAAGGGCGCCGCCGGCCGTGCGATCGACCGGGTGCGGGAAGCAGCCAAAGACGCGGCAAAGGGCGCGGGCGATATCTTCAGTCGCGTGCCGTGCTCCACGCCGAAATCGATGAAGTTCGAAGGCTCATTGCCGCGCATCGCCAGGAAGCTCGCCGCCGGCGAGCCGGTGACAATCGTCGCGTTCGGCTCGTCGTCAACGGCGGGTTATGGCGCGAGTTCGACAGCGTTCTCCTATCCCAACCGTCTCGCCGATCAGCTGCGCCGGAAATATCCGGACGCGGACATCTCGATCCTCAATCAGGGCGTCGGCGGCGAGGATGGCCCGCAGATGATTGCGCGCCTCCAGAAGAGCGTGATCGACAACAATCCTGATCTTGTGATCTGGCAGCTCGGCACCAACACCGTGGTGCGCGGCGGCAACATCGATGAAACCGCCGACATCATCGAGGATGGCGTGAAGCGGCTCAAGGAAACCGGTGCTGACGTCGTTCTGGTCGATCCGCAATATGCGCCGGCAACGACCGCAAACCGGGAAGCCGACGCCAACAAGATGGTCGCGGTAATCAAGAAGGCGGCCAACAAGGTCAAGGTCGGCGTGTTCCCGCGCTTCGAGGTGATGCAGGAGTGGCACAAGGACCGCGCGCTGCCGATGGATCAGTTCGTGATCTCCGACGGCCTGCACATGAACGACTGGGGCTATGCCTGCTTCGCACAACTCCTCGGCGACACCATCATCAAGACGGTGGGCCAGGTGAAGGCCGGCGTCGAGGTGCCGTCGAACGTCCTCACGTTCCGCCCGATGTAACGGGCATGATCCGGAAACGTGTGAAGCGGTTTTCGGATCAGATCATCCCCAACTGGAGGCGCCGGCGATCAGGCCAGCGTCAGCGCATCCGTGAGGTCGGCGATCAGGTCGTCGGCATGCTCCAGTCCTGCCGAGAAGCGGATGAAGCCTTCGCTGATCCCGAGTTCCGCCCGTGCTTCCGGCGTCAGCCGCTGATGCGTCGTCGTCGCCGGATGGGTGACGAGGCTCTTGGCATCGCCGAGGTTGTTCGAGATGCGCGAGAGCTTCAGGCCGTTCAGCGTGCGGAACGCTGCCGCCTTGCCGCCCTTCACCTCGAAACCCACCAGCGTCGAACCCGCGCGCATCTGCTTCTTCACCAGCGCCGCTTGCGGGTGATCGGCGCGGCCGGGATAGATCAGCCGTGAAATCTTCGGATGCGCGGCCAGAGCCTCGGCGACGAGTGCCGCGGTCTCGGTCTGCTGCTTGACGCGGATCGCGAGCGTCTCCAGCCCCTTCAGCAGCACCCACGCATTGAACGGCGACATCGCCGGCCCCGTCTGGCGCAGGAAGTTGTGGATGTGCTCCTGAATGAACTGCTCGGACGACAGGATCACGCCGCCGAGGCAGCGGCCCTGTCCGTCGATGTGCTTGGTCGCCGAGTATACGACCACGTCGGCGCCGAGCGTGAGCGGGCTCTGCCAGATCGGCGTCGCGAATACGTTGTCGACCACAAGGCGTGCGCCGCCCTTGTGCGCGATCTCGGCGATCGCGCCGATGTCGAGCACGTCGAGCGTCGGGTTGGTCGGGCTTTCGAGGAAGCACGTTTTGGTATTTGGCCGCATGGCCTTGCGCCACTGATCGAGATCAAGCCCGTCGACGAGCGTCGACGCGATGCCGTAACGCGGCAGCAGGTCTTCCACCACATAGCGGCACGAGCCGAACAGCGCCTTCGCGGCAACGACGTGGTCACCCGCGCGCAGCGGCGCGAGGATCGCGGTGGTGACGGCCGCCATGCCGGTCGCGGTCGCGCGGGCGGCTTCTGCGCCTTCGAGTTCGATCATGCGCTGTTCGAACATCGCGACCGTCGGGTTGGAGAAGCGCGAATAAAGAAATCCGGCTTCCTCGCCCTTGAAGCGCGCTTCGCATTGCTCGGCGCTGTCGTAGACGAAGCCCTGCGTCAGAAACAAAGCTTCGGACGTCTCGCCGAAATCGGAGCGCAACGTGCCGCCATGCACGAGGCGGGTTTCCGGACGATAATTGCGGGTGCTGGCGAGCGGTTTCTGGACCTTCGACATGTGACCTCCATCATGACCCTTTGGAAAAAGGCCACAAAAAACCGGCCTGGAGCGAACTCCACAGGCCGGGATCACATTGGTCCCCGGCCTGTTTAGCGACTTATTTAACGTGGCTGCAAGCCGGCCGGCTCAAATCACCACGGGATAAGTGGCACCCTTAAAGTGTCGCGGCCTTTCCGTCAAGAAGGGCTTCGGATAACCAAAATGGGCCTTTTTCGCCACCTTGGATGTGGCCAGAGGAGCGTCACGTGCCGTTCTCACTCTCCCCCGACGCCGAGGGAATACTGCCTGATCGCATGATCGCGGCGATGACGGACGCCGGCCTCATCATTCCCGAATATCCGTTCGTCGAGAGTCAGATTCAGCCGGCGAGCCTCGATCTGCGGCTCGGCTCCACGGCCTATCGCGTGCGCGCGAGTTTCCTGCCGGGCCCCGGCATGACGGTGGCTGAGCGGATCGACGAGTTGAAGCTGCACGAGATCGATCTGTCGGACGGCGCGGTGCTGGAAACCAATTGCGTGTACATCGTGCCGCTGCTGGAAAGTCTTGCGCTGCCGCAGCAGATCATTGCAACTGCCAATCCGAAGAGTTCGACCGGTCGTCTCGATGTGTTTACGCGCGTGATCGCAGATGGGACGCGCCGCTTCGATATGATCGGCGCCGGTTATCATGGGCCACTCTATGCCGAGATCAGCCCGAAGACGTTCCCGGTTCTGCTGCGCGAAGGTTCGCGCCTGTCGCAGGTGCGTTTCCGTGTCGGCGAGGCACGATTGAACGACGATGAGCTGAACGCGCTGCATGCAGCCGAGCGGCTGGTCGATATCGAGGATGCGGACCTGACCGGCGGTCTCGCGTTCAGCGTCGATCTCTCCGGAGATAACGCGACCGGCTTGGTCGGCTATCGCGCCAAACGTCATACCGGCGTCGTCGACGTCGATCGCCGCGGCGGTTACGCGGTCGATGAATTCTGGGAGCCGATCGCGGCGCGGCCGGATCGCACGCTCATTCTCGATCCCGGCGAGTTCTACATTCTCGCGTCAAAGGAGGCGGTGCAGGTGCCGCCGGATTTCGCCGCCGAGATGGTGCCGTTCGATCCGCTGGTCGGCGAATTCCGCGTGCATTATGCCGGCTTCTTCGATCCCGGATTCGGCTATGCCGGTGCGGGCGGGCAGGGCTCGCGCGGCGTTCTGGAAGTGCGTTCGCGCGAGGTGCCGTTCATTCTCGAGCACGGCCAGATCGTCGGACGCCTCGTTTACGAGAAGATGCTCTCGCGCCCCGACGCGCTGTACGGCCAGCGCATCGGCTCGAACTATCAGGCCCAGGGCCTGAAGCTGTCGAAGCACTTCAGGGCTTAAGTGAATCTTGTCCTCGTCATTGCCGGGCTTGACCCCGGCAATCCATCTTGGCGTGAAGAAAGTAAGATGGATGCCCGGATCAAGTCCGGGCATGACGAAATACTTGTTACCCCGCGCTCGCGAGCTGCCCCAACACGTCGCGCGTCAGCCCTTTCAGCAGGTCGAGCTTGTAACCGGTCATCGGCAACGGCTTCGCGCCTTGGACCGATAGTGCGGCCGCGGCTTCGATCGTTGCAGCGGTCGCGGCTTTGCCGTCGAGTGCGGCTTCGACATTGGTGAGCCGCAGCGGCACCGGCGCGATACCGCCGATGGCAATGCGAGCCAGTTTGAATGCGCCGCCTGCCATCACGGCGCGCGCCACGATCTCGACCAGCGGCCACTCGGCATAGCTGCGGCTGATGGCGCGCTTGTAGACCGCGCGCTCGTCCGCGAGCTGCGGGGGCAGATCGATGCTCTCGATCACTTCGCCCGGTTGCAGCAAATGGTCGGAGCGTCCGTTCGAGCCGTCGCCGAGCAGCGCCTCGATGCCGAGCGCCTGCCGCTGATTTGTCGTCACCGTTGCGTCATAGGCGAGCAGTGCTGCCGCGAGCGTCGAGGGGTGCGGCGCGATGCAAGGACCGAGATCGAATGCGACATGGTAGAGGTGATTGCCCGCGCGCGCAGGGCAGTCGCTACCGCCCTTCTTCAGGCAAGACCAATGCGGACTGCGGTAATACCAGCAGCGCGAACGCTGCGCGAGATTGCCGCCAATGGTCGCCATATGCCGCACCTGCGGGGTGGCAAGGCCGCCGGCTGCGGCCGCGAGACCGGGATAGACATCCGCAATCTTCGCATCACGTGCGACCGCTGCGATGGTGGTGGCCGCTCCGATTGTCGCTGCGCCGGCTGCACCCCATGCGATGCCTTGCATCTCCGGCGACGGCTTGAGATCGATCAGCGCGCCGCGCGAGACGCCGCTGCGGCGGCGTTCGGACAGATCGGTGCCGCCGGCCCGGAACTCGCTGGCTGCCTCGCTCATGCAGCGCTCCTCAGTTTCAAGAGTTGGACCAGCCGGTCGGGCCGGATCGGCAGCTCGTAGGAGCGGATGCCGATCGCGTTGCGGATCGCGTTGGCGATAGCCGGTGATGTCGGCACGGTCGCAACTTCGCCGATGCCGACGCTGCCGCCGAGCACGTGCTCGTAACCCTTCTCGTCGAAATGCACGGTCATCAGCGGCGTGTCGCCGATGCCGGGAATGCGATAGTCCTCCAGGCCGCCGGTGAGAATGTCGCCGCGGCGCGGATCGAGCTCGCGTGCTTCATAGAGCGCATAGCCGATGCCCTGAATGATCGAACCGGTCGCCTGGCTGCGCGCCAGCTCGGGCGCGGCAATCTTGCCGATGGCGAGGCTCGAATGGACGCTGACCACGCGAACGTGGCCAAGCCAGGTATCGACCTCGACCTCCACGACCTGCACCGAACTCGGCACGCCGGCGCCGGCCGCGATGCCGGAGAATCTCCGCAGCATCCAGCCGAAGATGGTGCCGATCAACCCTGCATCCTTGAGCGGCGAGCGGACGCCGGGTGTCGCCGGTTTGCCGTCTTCCGGCCGCTCGGCGGAGACACTGACATTTCCGGACGCGGCGATGAGGTCGCGCCACGGTGCGTTCGAACCCGGCCGCTGCTGTGTCCCTTGTGCAAGCGCGGCTTTCAACTTTTCGACGGCCAGCAATGCCGGCGGCACGACGGAGGCCGTCGTTCGGCTGCCGCCCGATGCCGGGCCCTCCGGCAGTTTCGAATCGCCGATACGAACCTCGATCTCGTCGGGATCGAGGTTGAATTCGCGTGCAATGGTGTTGGCGATCACCGTGCGGCTGCCGGTGCCGATATCCTGGATCGCGACGCTGGCGACAAGCTTGTGGTTCTCGATGGCGAGACCGACCTTGGTGCCCGGTTGCCAGAAATAGAACCAGTAGCCGGTGGCGACGCCGACTCCGCGGCGATAGCGTCCGCTCTGTGGCGGCGCCGATGCCAGTCTGCGCCAGATATCGAGCTGTGACGCCCAGTCGTAGAGGCGCTGCCGGTTCGGATCGGGGTCCCACAGCTTGCGCAGGGCGATCGGATCCATCCCGAGCCGCAGCGCCGCTTCGTCGACGGCCTGCTCGACGGCAAATGCCATCGGCGGGCCACCCGGGCCACGGAATGCCGAGCCCGGCGGCAGGTTGCTGACGATGTCGTAATCGGCGAGATACTTCGCTTCCGCCGGATAAATCAGCCGCGCAAGACCGGCGACCGTCGAGTTCACACCCGCGCCCGTATCCGCATGTGCGGTCAGGGAGAGCGCCTTCAGCTGCTTGCCGTCATCGGAGGGCAGCAGGCTCAGCTTGAGTTCGCAGCCGGGGCGATAGCCGGTGACCGACAGTTCCTCGTGCCGGTCGAAGGCGACGCGCACCGGCTTACCGGCGGCACGCGACAGTGTGACGGCGGCGATCGTTTCCGAGCCGAGCGTGATCTTCGATCCGAAGCCGCCGCCGATGTGGTGCGCGATCACCTGCACCTTGTCGTGATCGAGCTTGAAACGCTTGGCGACGAGCTCCTTCAGATGAAAGACCGCCTGCGTCGACGCATGGATGACGACACGGTCCCCCTCGGCGCTCGCGACCGCCACATGCGGTTCGAGGCATGTGTGCGATTGCGCCTGCGTGTGGAACGTTGCTTCGACAAGCCGCGGATTCCGGCTCTCGCGCGCCGCGGCGAACCACTCCTTCGCCTTCTTCGCGCCGTGCGAGAACGACGCGGTCGGTCCGCGGACGTTGCCCTTCCACGGAGCCGGCGCGATCGTGCCTTCCGAAACGTTGGCGGGATTCTTCCGCCATCCCGAGAATACGGCAGGTGCCGACGACTCGCGCGCGGCGCCGATGCCGATGGCGGATGGCAGTTCGGTGATGCCGAGCTTGATCGCGTGCAGGGCGCGCTGTGCCGTCTTGCGGTCCGGCGCGGCGACCGCAGCGATCGGCTCGCCGACATAGCGCACGATGCGATCGTTCGGCAGCAGCGAGACGGCGGTGACACCGGGCACCGCTTGTGCCGGGCCGAGATCGATGCGGTCGATCCGGGCGTGTGCAACGTGGGAGCGCAACACCAGCCCTTCGAGCTGGCCGGGAAGCCTGATGTCGAGCGTATACTTCGCCGCGCCTGTCACCTTGTCACGAGCCTCGACGCGGGGCGACGATGTGCGCTCGCCATCGAACTTGCCGCTGCATGCGTCCGCGACGGCGCGAAGAATGTTGTCATAGGCCCCGCAGCGGCAGAGATGTCCCGCGAGTGCTGCCGAAATATCGTCGCGCGACGGAATTGTCGTGCCGTGAGCCTTGCGCCAGCGATCGTGAAACGCGACCGCTTCGACCACGAAGCCGGGCGTGCAGAAGCCGCATTGCAGCGCGTCGAGCGCCATGAAGGCCTTCTGGACGGGATGCAGCCCGCTCGCGCCGATGCCTTCGACGGTCACGATCGACTTGCCCTCGATCGCCTTGACGGGCGTCAGGCAACTCACGACCGGTACACCATCGACCAGAACGGTGCAGGCGCCGCAGACGCCCCCGCCGCACACGAGCTTGGTGCCAGTGAGGTTGAGATCGCCGCGCAGCGCATCGACAAGCAAGGCGTCGGGATCGTTCGTCAGAGTTTCGGGGCGGCCGTTGATCGTTGCGGAGACCGTAGCTGTGCTCATGACGATCCTCTTCCGGTTCGGGAACGCGAGGGTTTGCGTGTGGCCTTTGTCTTGCGTGGGGTCGTTGTCTTGCGCGGGGCTCTCGGCGGCAATGGCCGCTTGCGCTCGGGTTTTGCTGCCGGGGCGAGCGCGCCGGCGACGATCAAGCGGATGACGCGGCCGAGATCGCCGATGAAATTCTCGCCGAGCCGCAGATCGTTGAAGCCGCGGATGGCGATCTGAATGCAACGCGCCAGTTCCGCCGCATCCATTCTGCCGCGCAGCGTCAGCCCGTGCGCCTTGCATACCCGTTTGATGGTATCGATCTGGGGGCCGAGATTGTGTTCGACGAACTTGCGGTGCAGGTCGGGCGTTTGTCCGAGCACTTCGCTCAGCAATTCCTCGGCTTCCTCGCTCTCTTCCAGGCACTCGACGATGTAGCGGAAACGCGCCTCGACCTGCGCGGCGATAATGTCGGCAAGGCCCTTGCCCGCCTTCTCGGCAGCGCGCCCGGCCTCCGCCTCGGCCTCGTAGGCGCCTTCGTGCACCGCCTCGACGACGGCCCGGAACAGCGCCTGTTTGTTCTCGAAATGGAGATAGACCGCCTGGCGCGAGAGGTTCGCCGCCTCGGCGACCTGCTCCATCGATGCGCGCCGATAGCCGTTCTGTGCAAACACATGCATCGCGGCGTCCAGAATTCGCTCTCGCGGGGTCGTGCGCAGGACTTTGGGGACCATGCCTCAGACTTTACAAATGCTCTAAATTTGTCAAGCGGCGGCAAGCCGGCAGATTTGCTGGAGTCGCGCACGTTCCCTATGCGGCCGGTAAGATTTCGTCCGCGAGCCATGTCAGGAAAGCGGCGAGCTGCGGATGCGCGGCGTCGCCCTTGGGGTAGACGAGGTAGAACGAGCTGCGCGTCCGCCGGACGTGCTTGAACGGCTGGACGAGACGGCCCAGCGCGAGTTCGTCGGCGATGAGCTCCTGAATGCCGAGCGCAATCCCGACGTCATTGATGGCGGCCTGATACGCCAGCGTCTGGTTCTCGAAGCGGACGCCACTCCGTCCATCGACGTCGCCGGCGCCGGCTTCCTCCAGCCAGCGCGGCCAATCGTCCGGACGCGAGGTCGCGTGGATGAGTTGATGATGCGCGAGATCGCGCGGCTCTTTCAGCGGTGCGCGTCCTTTCAGCCGTTTCGGGCTGCACACCGGAAATACCGTGATCGGGCAGAGCTTCATCGCGGTCAGCCCCGGCCACTTGCCTTCGCCGACCATCACCGCCGCATCGAAGCCGTCGCGCGTCAGATCGACCGGTTCGAGCGTTGTGGCGAGCTGAATGTCGATGTCCGGATGCTGATCGTGAAAGCCGCGCCAGCGTGGAATGAGCCAGCGGATGGCGAAACTCTGGTAAGCGCAGATCGAGAGCGGTCGCCGCCGTCCAGGCGCACGGGCACGCTCGGTTGCGGACGAGATCCGCTCCAGCGCGGCCTGAATCTCCTGGGCGTAGGCGTGGCCGGCGGGCGTGAGTTCGATGCTGCGATTGGCGCGCGTGAACAGCGCCGTGCCGAGGTGGCTTTCCAGTCCCTGAATCTGCCGGCTGACCGCGCCCGGCGTTACCCCCAGCTCATTTGCGGCTTGCAGAAAACTCAATCGGCGGGCTGCAGCGTCGAACACGGGAAGGCTGGAAAGTGGCGGTAATCGCTTGGCCATGGCCGCCTCAATTGAGAAAATATCAACTGAAGGTTACCGAATTCTCGTTTGCAAGACCACTGAAAACGCCGCACCGTTGGATCAGCACATCAAGCCGCTCGCAAGGACGGGCGCCGCGGAGGAAACGCCATGAACGTGCAACGAGCGCCGCAACCGAAGGCCGATCTGATCGCGCCCGACACCACGGGTCTCAATTTTTACCGCGCCGATCCGATGCTCGCCGACATCCTGCGGCTCTATCTGCCGCCGGCGCTGTTCAAGCATATCGACCCACATCTCGATCGGCTGGGCAGTCTCGCAGGCGATCATCTCGACACCTGCGCGCGGCTCGCCGATCGCCATGGCCCCATTTTGCATCATCGCGATCGCTTCGGCCGCGATGCGCAGTGGATCGAGTATCATCCGGCCTATCGCGAACTGGAGAGCGCCGCCTATGGCGAGTTCGGTATTCACGCGATGTCGCATCGCAAGGGCATTCTCGGCTGGCCTGAGACCTATCCGGCGGTGGCGAAACATGCGTTCACGTTCCTGTTCAACCAGACCGAATTCGGCATGGGCTGCCCGATCAACGTCACCGACGGTGCGGCGCGGCTTCTGTCCCGCTTTGGCGATGCGGCGCTGAAGGCGAAGTATCTCGACGGTCTGACGCAGACCGACATGACCAAGCTGACCCAGGGCGGTCAGTTCATGACCGAGAAAGAAGGGGGTTCCGACGTCGGCAAACTGACGACCACCGCCGTGCAGGAAGGCGACAACTGGCGTCTCTACGGAGAAAAATGGTTCTGCTCCAATGCCGATGCGAAAGTCGTGATGCTGCTGGCGCGGCCGGAAGGCGCGGTCAGCGGCACGCGCGGCGTCGGCCTCTTCCTGATGCCGCGCTTTCTCGATGACGGCTCGCCCAATCATTACCGGATCGTGCGCCTGAAGGACAAACTCGGCACGCGCTCGATGGCGTCGGGCGAAATCAAGCTCGAAGGCGCGATTGCGTACGCGGTCGGCAATCTCGATCGCGGCTTCGTGCAGATGGCCGAGATGGTGAACTGGTCGCGGCTGTCGAACGGCGTGAAGTCGGCGGCCTTGATGCGCCGCGCGCATCACGATGCCAATACAGTCGCGCGCAACCGTGTCGTGTTCGGTCGGCGCATTATCGACATGCCGCTGGCGCGTCGGCAGTTGATGAAGATCATGCTGCCGACGGAGCAGGCGATCTCGCTGAGCTTTGCAACGGCGGATGCGCTCGACCGCGCCGAGGCCGGTAGCCAGGACGCCGCCGCGGTGCTGCGTGTTCTGACGCCGACGCTCAAGTATCGGGCCACCCGAGATGCGCGGAAGGTCTGCGGCGACGCGATGGAGATGCGCGGCGGCATTGGCTACATCGAGGAATTCGCGACGCCACGCCTCCTGCGCGATGCCCATCTCGGCTCGATCTGGGAAGGAACCGGCAACATCGTCGCGCTCGACGCGCTGACCCGCGCGGTCGGCCGTCACGGCGCGGATGCGGCGCTCGCCGCTGATCTGCACGCGCGCATCAACGACATGACCGGCGTGCCGAAGGGCTGGCGTGATCGCCTCAAGCAGCTGTCGGATCGCGCCGTCGCGTTTGCCCGCGAGGTCGCGCAATCCAGCCAGAACGAAGCCGATGCACGGCGGGCGACGAGTGCGCTCTACCATGTGGCGAGCGCGGTAACGTTCGCCTGGGAGGGCGGACGCATCCACGAGATGCGGGGTGACGCCAAGCGCATGCTGCTGTCGCGCCTCGTGGTCGATCATCGCCTGACGCCGCAAGACCCGTTTGCGGCGACGGCCGGACAGGCCGAGGACGAACTCTCGGCGCGCGTTCTCGGCGAACGCGATGTCAGTCTCGCGGACGCATCGGCAATGCTGGCCTGACGGATGTTCCGTCCGCCGCAACGCAGCGTGACGTTGCGGCGGGAGGGGCATGCGTCCCACGCGGATGCCTTCCGGCACGGATCAATGGTAACCATCGGCTGCGCGGTGCATCGCGCGGTGCCATTTATCCTTCTGGTCGGACACGATCCTTGAAGGCCGGTGGGCCTTGGATCACGTCCGCGCCCGGAGAGGCAATGTCCGATCTAGCAGTTGCCGAGCTACCGGCTTCCGATGGCGAGGGAAAGCCGTTGGCGCCGATCGTCGCTCCGGCTGCTTCCGCTGCGCGTAACCCCCTGCTTGAAGGCCCCATTCTACCGACCTTGCTGCGGCTTGCCGCGCCGAACGTGGTCGCGCTGACGGCCGGCACCTGCGTCGTTATTGCGGAGACGTCCTACATCGGCCGGCTCGGCGTCGAGGCGCTGGCGGCGATGGCGCTGGTGTTCCCCTTCATCATGCTGACCATGACCATGTCCGGCGGAGCGATGGGTGGCGGCGTGGCATCGGCGATCGCGCGTGCGCTCGGCGCCAACGACGTGCATCGCGCGTCGACGCTTGCGGCACATGCGCTGATCATCGGATTCTCGCTCGGCCTCGTCTTCATGATCGGCGTGCTGCTGTTCGGGCCGATGCTGCTCGAGAGAATGGGCGGGCGCGGCAATGTGCTCGCTCAGGCGGTGGCCTATATCAATGTCTTCTTTCTCGGCGCTACGATTCCCTGGCTGATGAATACGATGGCTGGCGTGTTGCGCGGCACGGGAAACATGAAGCTGCCGTCGGCCATGGTGCTGTGCTCGGCGGTGAGTCAGATCATCCTCGGTGGGACGCTCGGACTCGGGCTCGGTCCGGTGCCGCAATTCGGCATGCCGGGCGTTGCCGCGGGCGCGTTGCTCGCATTCAGCATCAGCGTCACCACCATGGGGTGGTATCTCCTGTCCGGGCGCGCGCGCGTCAATCCGCTGGTGCGTGGTTTCCGCATCCAGCGCGCAATGTTTTTCGATATTCTGAAGGTCGGCGCGATTGCCTGCTTCTCACCCTTGCAGGTCGTGCTGACCATGTCGATCTTCACGCACATGCTCGCGCATTTCGGGACCGAAGTGCTGGCGGGCTACGGCATTGGGGCGCGTCTCGAGTTCATGCTGACGTCGATCGCGTTCGCGGTCGGTATGGCGTCGGTGCCGATGGTCGGCATGGCGATCGGCGCGCGCGACGTTGCCCGTGCCCGGCGCATTGCATGGACCGCCGGCATGATCTCATTCGTGTCGGTCGGCAGTGTCGCGACACTGATCGCGATTTTTCCGGACATGTGGATCAACCTTTTTACCGATGACCCCGGTGTGCGGGCCGCGAGCCGCCAGTATCTGACGACCGCGGCGCCGTTCTATGCCTTCATCGGCTTGTCGATCTCGCTGTATTTCTCGTCGCAGGGCGCGGCGAAAGTCTTGCCGCCGGTTTTGGCGCAGACCGCGAGGCTCGTTTTCATCGCGATTGGCGGCTGGGTTCTGATGTCGTCCGGCGCCGGGGTGCAGGCGTTCTTTACACTTGCAGCGGCTTCGATGCTGCTGCTTGGATTGACCGGCGTGGCGTCCGTCAAGTTCACGAAGTGGGGAACGTAGCGGCGCTACGCTCCCCCATCGCGCGTCATGCCGCCTTTGCGGCTTTCTCCAGCGTCCCCTTCATGATCGGCTCGGCCATCGACATCTGACCGTCGATGTAGGGCGCGATCTCGTCCGGCAGAACGTCCGTGATCCAGACGAAGCGTGTGGTGCCGTCCGGTTCGGCGAACACCTGCGCCGATGCATTATGATGGATCATGCGCTCGCTCGAAATCCAGTAAGCGAGGCGCCGATTGGTATCGTCGCACGAAACGAGCTTCTCGCGCGCCACGCTGCCGTTTGAGAAGGTGACGATTCGCACATCGCCCTCAGAGGTGAGGCCGGTGACGAAACCCGGCGCGATGCGCCGATGCACAGCATGAAAATCGCGCAGCGCATCCCACACCACGGCGGGCGGCGCGTCGATCAGAATCGTTTTGTAAACGGTTGCCATCTTGGTGCTCCTCTCGTTCAGGCGAAGCAGACGGCTTCGACGTTGTTGCCGTCGGGGTCGACGAGGAAGGCGGCGTAGTAGGTCGGGCCGTAGTCGGTGCGCAGTCCCGGAGGGCCGTTGTCCTTGCCGCCGTTCCTGAGGCCTTCGGCATGGAACTGGTCGACGGCGGCGCGTGTCCTGGCGCTGAAGGCAATGTGGCCGCCGGTCGGCGGCGATTGCGACAGATGCAGCCACAGCGCCGGCGCATCTTTCGGGCCGAGGCCGGCAGAGGTCTTGTCGTGCGAGCCCAGCACGTGACCGAGCGGAGTGAGGGTGGCCGTGTAGAAACGAACGCTGGCGTCGAGGTCTTTCACGCGCAGGCCAATGTGGTCGTACATTTTGCGATCTCCTTGGTATTGCGAGATCACGCTACGGCCAACTTCCGCAATCGTTCTTGGACAATCTTGCGGTCGCCGCGAGCCGCCTTGCGGAATGCGCGCGGCGACATGCCGGCGGCACGATGGAATGTGCGCACGAAATTCGACAGGTCGCCGAAGCCGACGTCGAACGCGATGCTGGTGATGGCGCGATCGTCGTCGGCGAGGAGGCCGGCGGCGCGGCGAAGGCGCGAGCGGACGAGATACTGATGCGGCGTGACGCCGAGCACACTCGAAAACAGCCGAAGGAAGTGAAAGGCGCTCAGCCCGGTCTGCTCGGCCGCGTCTTCCAGATCGATCGGATCGTGCGCGTTGTCATCGATCCACATGGCGGCTTCCACGGCCCGCCGGCGATCGCGCCCCGTCGCGTTCAGCTGCTCCTGCTTGCGGCCCGAGACGATTTCGATAAAGCGGGATGTGAACAGCAGCCCGGCCTCGCCGAGGCTCAATCCGGTTTCGTTGCGCGCCGTTGCCTGCGCCAGTTCGCCGAGCACCATCAGCTCCGGTAATGGCGCCACCGCACCGGTCCGCCAGACGTCTGCATTGCCGCCGATGCAATCGGCGAGTTCCGGCGTGAGCTGGAACGACAGGCACTCGTCGCCGCATTCGTGATGTTCGTGCGTGCAGATGTATTCGTCGCCGCGATGCCCGACCATCACCGAGCCCGCGACCAGTTCGAACGACTTGCCCTGCGTGCGGCAGCCAAAGCTGCCTTTGCGCACGAACGAGAGCGAGTGACACTTGTGCTCTTCGGCAAACGGCTTGCTACCCGATCCGGCCGTACACCGGTAATCGTAGACGGTAATCGGTCCCTGTCGCAGCAGCGTTGCGTCGATCATGGCTTGCCTCGCCGGCGAGGAGGCGCGACGGAGAGCGGGACATCGAACAAGGTCGGCGTGCCGTTGGCTTTCGCGTCCTCGATCCGGGCGCCCTCGATTTCGAGCAGCTTGAATTTCGTGACGATGTGGCCGGGGGCGGAGAAGCCGCCGGCCTTGCCGTTGGCTGCCAGCACGCGATGGCAGGGAATGACGATCGGAAACGGATTTTGCCCCAGCGCCTGACCTACCGCGCGGGCATCACCGAGGTCACCGACTTCGCTTGCGATCTCGCCGTAAGTGCGGGTGGACCCGGACGGAATGGTGCGGGCGATCTCATAGACCCTGCGGTTGAGCGCGGGCAGGCCGTCCATGTCGAGCGCGATGGCCGACAACTCGCTCTCTTCGCCGCGCAGATGCGCTGCGATCCGTTCGATCGCGTCCTGCACGTCCGGCGGTGGCAATGTCGCTTCGACAAGATCGGGGCGGCGGCGGGTCAGCCAGCTGCGCGTATCGCGCTCGCCGTAGCCGGGA
>JBMOOJ010000010.1:0-20367 GCA_049323835.1 Pseudomonadota bacterium
GTGTCGACCGCGTCAAAGCCGTGGATTAGATCGTTCCCTGACGTCGATGATTGAGCCAGCACGGCGGCCCGAAGATCAGCGCGTGTCATCAAGTCGCCGTTGGCAAAGGCAATTTGCTCCAAGCCCTGACCGAAGTATTCGTCGCCGGCATTCTTGACGACGATCGAGCCACCGTCGGAGCCACCAGGCATCGATGGCGCGATCATCAGCTTGATTTCGTTGATCGCTGAGCGGACGAACGTCACCTCGGATCGATTGATATCAACAAAAGCCAGCTTGTCGGCAGCCCCTTCGTTGGCTCCCTCCAGGATCGTATCGTTTCCGTCACCGCGGGCGTAAATGTACGTGTCGCTCTGGCCGCCACCGCGCAGTTCGTCATTGCCAGCGCCACCGGTTAGCGTGTCGACCGCATCAAAGCCAACGATTACGTCGTTGCCGGACGTCGACGATTGAGCCAGTACGGCAACGCGCAAATCTGCGCGCGTCATCATGCTGCCGTCAGCGAAGACGATCTGCTCAAGACCCTGATCAAAGTACTCGTCGCCGGCATTCTTGATGACGATCGAACCACCATCAGAACCGTCAGTTACCAACGGCGCGATAACCAGCTTGATCTCATTGACCGCCGAACGAACGAAGGTGACGTCAGCGCGATTGATGCCTACCAGAACCAGCTTATCGGCCGATCCTTGGTTGACCTCTTCGATGATGGTGTCGTTGCCATCGCCGCGAGCATAAACATACGTGTCGTTGCCACCTCCGCCACGCAGCTGATCATCCCCACCACCTCCGGCGATCGCATCTGCGGCACCAGATCCCGTGATCAGGTCATCTCCAGCAGTTGAAGTTTGCGCGAGAACGGTTGCGCGGAGATCAGCGCGCGTCATCGTGACGCCGTCAGCAAAGGCAATCTGCTCAAGACCTCGATCGAAATAGTCATCCAGCGCATCGCTGATGACGATCGAGCCGCCATCCGAACCATTCGGCGTCGACGGAGCTATCACCAGGGTGACCTGATTTGCACCAGAGCGAACGAAAGTCACATCGCTGCGGTTGATGCCAACAAGAACCAGCTTGTCAGCCGATCCTTGGTTCACCTCTTCGATGATGGTGTCGTTGCCGTCACCGCGAGCATAGACATACGTGTCACTCTGCCCGCCACCACGCAACTCGTCGTTACCCGCACCACCGGCCAAGGTGTCGGTCGCGTCGAAACCCCTGATCGCATCGTTGCCGGAGGTCGACGATTGAGCCAATACGGCTACTCGCAAATCTCCACGAGTCATCGTACCATCGGCAAAGACAATTTGCTCAAGGCCTTGATCAAAGAACTCATCACCGGCCTCCTCGATGATGATTGACCCGCCGTCCGAACCGCCCGGGATCGATGGCGCAACTAGCAGTGTAACCTGGTTCGTTCCCGACCGAACGAACGTCACCTCGCTCCGGTTGATGCCCACGAGAACCAGTTTGTCCGCTGAGCCTTCGTTAGCTTCCTCAACGATCGTGTCGTTGCCATCACCACGGGCATAGATATATGTATCGTCGCGCCCTCCGCCGCGAAGAACATCATCTCCGATACCGCCGTTCAGCGTGTCATCAGAATCAAAGCCGTCAATCGTGTCGTTGCCGGACGTCATCGCTGCCGCGATGACGGCAGCGCGGAGATCAGCGCGGGACATCACCGTTCCGTCGGCGAACACCAGCTTTTCGAGACCCTGATCGAAGAACTCATCGCCGGCATTCTTGATGATGATCGAACCGCCATCCGATCCTCCAGGCACGGAAGGAGCAATGACGATCTTGACCTCATTTGCCCCGGTCCGAACAAACGACACGTCCGCGCGATTGATGCCCACAAGCAGAAGGGTATCGTTTATCCCCTCATTGGCCGCCTCTGTGACAACATCGTTTCCGTCGCCACGCGCATAAACATAGATGTCGTTGCCGAATCCTCCAGCCACGCTGTCATCGCCGGCGCCAGCAATGATGATATTCTTGCCACCATCGCCGAGGACGAGATCGAGATCGTCAAGCGGGGTTCCGACCGTAGCCGTTGTCTCGATGAGTTCCATAATGTATGCGCGTAAGGCCGCGTCCAGGCTGCCCGCAGCATCCAAGGCGTCGAGATAGGCCTGTTTGAACCCTTGCTGGCTGCCCTCGAAGAAATCGAACTGCAAACCCTTGGTGGCCTCAACAAGCTGGCCGAAATAGGCAACCTTCGCCTGAGCATCTGCGGGCGCCGCTGCGACAACTTTGGCAAGCACAGCTTCGGCATCGCCCGCAAAACGATCAGGTCCAGCATTGTATTTGAGCTGTGACAGCAGAACAAACGGACTATCAAAGGCGTCCAGCGCGTCCTCGCTGATAATGAGCAATGACGCTGGAACGGATGCCAGGAACCGTGTCAGGAAGCCGGCAGAAATAGTTTGGTAAACCGCTGACAGGCCGGCCGCGTATCGCGCGTCTGGATTCGGCTGTCCGTTTTGCGAGATTGGCGACCCGAAAAACTTTTCGAGAAACGTCAGCTTCTGGGCATCGATGTTGGGGCCACGGCTGCCGGCCGCCACGTTACCAACCCCAGCCCACTCAAGCATGATCTGCTCGATCGCAGCACGCAGCTCCGGAGCTGTCTTGCTGCCACTGTCTAGTACGAAATCGCGAACATGGCCACGCAAGGTCTCGTTGAGCGTCATCTCATATCTGAGATCGCGAAGCTGCCCATAACCGCGAATGTTCGGAAGATCTCGGGCTTCCGGTGCCAAGACGAAACCTTCAGGAGCGACCCAGCGGGTGTTTCCGCGATCAGTCTGGAAAAAGACGGCAGCGGCATCGCCTGCCTCACCGTTCGCGTGAACGAACGTACCTGTAAATCCGATATCGTTGCCTGCAATCTTCTGGGTGCTGGGTGTCTTGGCAAGATTGATCGAGGAAACGCCGACGTCCGCTAACGAAAAGACCTCGCCCGCATCTGACTGGCCATCGCCGTCGAGATCGCGCCAGACTCTCAGACTTGAGAAGTCTGTATCCGACGCATCGATCTTGCCATCAGCATTCGAGTCGATTTGAGCGAGGCTCGCGAACCCGTCGACAGTTTGATTTCCGAACAGTTCGTCGATACCATCGACCTGATTGTCGCCATCACGATCAAAGACAAGAAACCCGTCGTCCGACCCCACCCAGCCTGTCTTCTCGGCGAAGCCGTCTTTGTCGTAATCGAACCGGGCATG
The DNA here is from genome assembly GCA_049323835.1 of Pseudomonadota bacterium. GTDB lineage: Bacteria > Pseudomonadota > Alphaproteobacteria > Rhizobiales > Xanthobacteraceae > SG-bin9. The sequence continues at coordinate 3,231 of JBMOOJ010000010.1, forward strand.
TGATTGTGCGACGGAGATCAGTTCAACACCATCACCATCCAGGTCGAGCACGAGCGGGTCGGTCGGCGGCGAGGGCTGTGTTGGCGGCCAGCCTTTTCCAGCATCGCCGCTATCACCGCCACCAGTATCGCTGCCACCCCCCTCAGCGCCGCCTGAAAAATCTACCGCGTTTGCGGAGAATTCAGCCTTTGTTGGATCTAGCGCCGTAATTTCAGGGCCATTATTTAGCTTTACCTCGGTGGAGCCATCAGCGTTGTAGCGAACGGTAACGGTTTCACTTCCGGAGTGCGTAAACTGCGCAGCTCTTCCATCTTCGCCGAGACTGAATGCAACGCCATTATCCCAGCTGGCTTGATTCCCGTTATTACTGGAGAATGATCCAGCACCGTCAGCTCGCTGATCAACATGCCATCGCTCATTGCCATCAGAATCATAACCGCTAGCGGCGCTTGATCCATCTTTATTGAATTGTTGCTGATGAGATAGATCTCCATCAGGCGAGTAGGTATTTTCGACTCTGTCGATGCTACCTTCGATCGGTCTGATGACCTCTTCCGTTTGGTCAGTGGTCCCTAAACGTCGAATCTCGATATCGGCGTCTCCGCCGGTGCGTGGAGGCCGAGTTTCCCCAATCCCATTATAGCCACGTGATCCGTCTAGAAATTTCACGCCATCCGAAACATAGTTGTTCCCTTGAGGATTGGCGGGGGTACACACTTGTTCTGTGACAACTCTCTGCTCAATTAGAAAGCTATCTGCATTGGTCTTGCCAGGCAGGTTTAGGTCCTGCGCAACGTAACCGGTCTGGTTCCTGACCCATGTTTCGCTCGGTCCATTCTGATCAAAGACGCCGGGCGGATCTCGGAACTGTGGGGGTACATTGGCGTGCCCTAGCTCATGAGCAATTACCTCACCAACATAGACCTGCCTCTCCCCCGATGCCCACTGACCTGTTCGGTCTGCAGCAATGTCCATATGCCACACACCTGGCGAGGGCGAGTGAGATGAGCCTGCACCCAGAAAGCCGGCGCCCGAGCGGACTTCAATTGTCGTATAGCCAGCCTCTAGCGCCCTCTGCTCCATCTGGCGATAGGCCGATGAATTCATCTGAAGCGTCCGAATTTCTTCGGCAATCTGCCTCGCGTTAGTTCCCGAGATTTTGTATGTGACGTTCGCCATTTTCGATTCCTACTTTTGAGCAGCAGTCACGAAGAAGAAGTCGTTTGATATTTGAAGCTGCATCCTGCGGTCGTCTCGACAGCTAAAGTCCAGAGCAAAAAATTTGGAACGATCTGCGCGGAAGTTGTGATTCAGAGTTACCTTGTCGAAGATGCATTCCGTCACTAATGGAGCGAATTGTCCCGGCGACTGAACAATGAATACACACTGCGTATGAACGCAGCTGTCAGTTTGCTGGGCGCGCAAGATCACGATATCGGGCAAGACCCGTTCAAGTCCGGGAAGCAGAAGCGCAGAGACGCTTTTTGGAATCAGTCCATATTTGTTCAGAACATTTTTCGCCAGTTCGATTTGGCTTTGCGTTGCATCGTTCCATGCGAGAGGTATTTCCTCTGTTCGCGCTGGGCCGTGTGGAACGAACCAAACTACAAACGCCACGATAATCGTGCACACCGCTTTACCTAGCTTAGATACCGAAACGGCCATTGATGTATTCCTACTGACCGTAGCAGCAGAATTTACGGTGGATGGTAAAAACACAGCGGCGATCACGACGATGCCGGTGCTCAGGAATAGTATGGTGCGAGCGTATCGTTCGGATGACGTCTTGAACGCAAGAAAGGTCCTGCGCGCACGAGTTGCATCCGCTACGATGGCGAGATGACTAGCCACGAGTGACGTCAGGCGAAATCGTTCTAGGTTCATGACAGCCCCATAGCCGCGCAGGAACATGTTGCAACATGAGTAAGAAAGCCTCTCGGATTACTATTCTCATATGGAAGTGGAGGCTATTCAGATCCATTTCACATCTCCGATTGTTGTTCTAATTGCTTGGTATCGGAAACATCGGTCTGAAATTCGATAACATCGTGCTCAGCAATGTCGCCATCGTCGATGGCAAGAGTTGGTAGTTGCGGATCATCACTCGTCAAAAAGCCGCCACGATTCAATCGAATACATAAATTCGACATGAATTTTCTCTTTCTGATCAAACGACCGGAGCACCCCTCTCGAATAACGGCAGTGTGAAAATTGAATCATTCAAACGGTGATGAGCAGCATCACGACGAATGTTCCATAGCGCCAAGGCTATCTGATCAAGTTCTCATGTGCACAGACGACACTAAATTGGCGGCAGCGCATGCTCATGTGAACGAGATGGATAATCAGAACTCTAGTAACTCGCCGCCAGGTACCGCCCACGGCCCCGAGGAGCGCATCAACAGAACAAACGCTGCGATACTTTCGTTGCCTTCGCGCAATAAACTCAGCGCCGAGGCTCGCCCCTAAGGCGGCTTGGCTGAATATTCCTCCACGCATTCACAACATCCCCGCCCGCTGACTGAACCCGAGCCTTCTATATCGGCTCGGATACGGCGCGGACGGTTGGCATGGCTCGCATACGGGTGCTCACGGCACTCAAGATCAAGCACTTGAAGCCGGGCATGCATGCCGACGGGCTTGGACTTTATCTCAAGGTCCGGGATGGTAACTCCAAGAGCTGGATTTTCCGGTATCGCACCGGCGGAAAGCTGCGAGACATGGGCCTCGGTCCATTTCATACGGTGTCGCTCGCCGAGGCGCGCGAGAAAGCGGAAGTCTGCCGTGCCATGCGGCTGAAGGGCCGTGATCCGCTGGATGAGCGCCACCTGCAACGTCAAGCCGAAGCGATCCGGGCGACCGAGACCATCACGTTTGAAAAGTGCGCCGAGGCTTACATCGCCACGCACCAGGACGGCTGGAAGAACGGCAAGCACGCCGGGCAATGGGTGGCCACGCTTCAGACGTATGTCTATCCAGTCTTCAAGGACACGCCGGTCGCCGCCATCGACGACGCGCTGGTTCTGAAGGTGCTGAAGCCAATCTGGAAGGAGAAGACCGAGACGGCCTCACGCATCCGCGGCCGGATCGAGAATATCCTCGATTGGGCGCGGGTCATGAAGTACCGCACGGGAGAGAATCCCGCCCGGTGGCGCGGGCATCTCGATCATCTCCTGCCGAAGCGCTCGCGTGTGGCATCCATCACCCATCACGCCGCGCTGCCGATCGACGCGACGCCGAGCTTCATGCAGTCGCTTCGGCGCGAGGAGACGGTGGTCGCTCGTGCTTTCGAGTTCTGCATTCTCAACGCGACACGCACCGGCGAGACGATGGGCATGCGCTGGAGCGAGTATGATGCAAAAGCTCAGCTCTGGACCGTGCCCGGCGCACGCATGAAAGCCGGGCGTGACCACCGCATCCCGCTCGCGCCACGATCGATCAGCATTCTTGCCGGGATGCAGGATATCCGGACCGGTGATTTCGTTTTTCCGGGTGGCGTGCGCGAGAAGCCGCTCAGCTCCATGGCCTTCCTGATGCTGCTGCGCCGCCTCGGGCACAATGACATCACCGCGCACGGCTTTCGCTCGACCTTCCGCGATTGGGCAGCCGAGCGAACGACCTTTCCGAGCGAAGTCGTCGAGATGGCGCTGGCGCATACGATCAGCAACAAAGTCGAAGCCGCCTACCGGCGCGGTGACCTCTTCGAGAAGCGGCGACAACTCGCAGACGAGTGGGCCGCATTCTGCACAAGCCAGCCTTCCGCCGCCTGATCGGCGAACGCTCTCTCCCTTGGCGGATCGACAGGACGCGCACGCATTCGCCTCAACTCGCAGCCGTCCATATCGAATCGGAAGCACATCCCGCTCCCGAATAAAAGGACATCACATGACGCAACCACTCGACAAACCGAAAGGCGCGATGTCGGTCAACGACTTCGCCATTTGGGCCGGCATCGGACGGACCACCGCATGGAAGGAAATCCGCGACGGCCATCTGCGCGCGGTCAAGGTCAGCGCCCGCACCATCATCCGCTTCGCCGACGCGGAAACCTGGCTGGCGTCACGGCCTTCGCTATCGACGCCGAACGCGCACCTCTCCCGCAAACAACAGTGAGAGAAACGCAGCCATGATTACACCATCCATGCACGACGACGCGATCTACGAGACGAAGGAGCCGATCCTGTTTTACCCGGACGATGCTCCGGAACTCTATCTGCTCATCTCGAAGCTGATCGACCGGAAGTACTATGTCAGACGCCCGTCGAAACATCACATCAAGCACCGCGCGCTGAACTTCTATCCCTCGACCGGCACGATCACGATCGATGGCCGAGGCCGGCACAGCGAAAAGGGTCCGGACGCATTTCTTGCGTTGGTGGAGAAAGAGTATCCGAAACACCATCGCACACGCGGTAGCAGGCGGGCCCGCCCTGCGAGATCACCGGCACCAGTCCCCGTGTTCGAAATCAACCTCGACGATGACGAGTGCTCCGCCAGCAGGCACCTCGAAGGCATGCAGGGTCGTTCGAGCGATCTTCCGTGGTGACAGCCGCAACGGCTCCCAGCTTCGCTGGGAGCACGACCGGTTGATGGAATTGCAACAGGCTTGACACGGGTATAATTCAAACTTCAACCCTACCTGCCTTACCAACACCCCCACTTTCACCTCGCCCCCAATCCTTCGGATTGGCGTTTGAGCTTGTCCAGGCAACCGTGGATGTCGCCAATTGCGTAGGTGAGGGTCATGGTGCGCGCAACTACGTGACAGTGCTGCCATGATCACTAGCAAGAAAACCTTCGCTACGGTTCTGGCAATGTCGGCCTCGATCGGCTTAATGGCGGTAATAACTGCCAAGGCCGACCCGGCAGCGGTGCCGTGCTTTGATACAGGTTTGACCAAATGCCAGTTCGCCTTTCGCGAAGCGAGAGGCGACAGGCTTTTTGTCCAAACCGAAGCCGAAAAGCGAGCGGCGATCGGCCGCACGCTGGTCGGCTTTATCTTCAGCTCGCAAGACGTTCGTCACGCGACAACTCCCAGCCGATTCGTTCGCCTCGGCGAAAGAATAACTCGCCAAGCGCTCACGAAACGGTTTGCAGGATACGAGGTGCGCTACACGAAAGGCGAAGATTGCCTGACGTGCGCTGTAGTTTCGGGCGCAGACGGTCAGTTCGTAGTTAGCTTTGCGGAAGACGGCCGCACGGTCGTCGACATCAGATCGCACGACGATCGCTCCCGAGATACCCACGGGAATACACATGGAGCATCTCTCGCAACAGCCATCGGGTCGACTTCAGCCCAATGCGACGCTGGAATGGACACGACGTGCGCTTCGCCGAGTCTGAAGGGACTATCGTACATCGTCGCCAACGATGACCGATGCCCAATCACCGTCAAGGAAAAGCAGCCTACCGACATCCCCGCATGCTCACGCATCGCTGGATTCCAAATCCTAGAGATCGAATCTGGGGCAACAACTACCCCTGTATCCAGCTCAATCGCGGCACAACTTCCAACAGAACTTGCTGCGACCATCAAAGAGATAACCGACGCTTGTAAAGCTAGTGGTCTTCAGGTCCCCGAGGGGGGCGCACCCGGCGTCAGAAGGATCGACTTAAACGGTGACGGATCGCAGGACTTTCTTTTCGATTCCCGGGATGTGTGCGAAGGGGCGTTTGGGCACGGATGTTCGCCGCGCGGCTGCTACCTGGTTGTTTACAAGCAATTTGGCCCTAAGGCCTATCGCAAGGTTCTGGATGAGCTCTATGACATTGAGCGCTTTATAAGCATTTCCAAAAACAGGCGCTTGAACCTGATCGCCTATTTGTCTCCTGGTGAATTTGGCCGCTGCAAAAGAAGCCGCAATGAATCCTGCGACTACCTCTTATTTTGGAGAAGGGGCGGCTGGGACTGGCAGCTCCTCCAGTAAGGGGCTTACGCTCTGACAGGCAATGTCGCCGCTATGTTCGGAGCCTTGCTGCATCCTAAAAGCTCAAGAGCAAGCGCACCGCTCCAAATCAGAGGGCTTGCCAAATCTCACTTTCAGTCCGTTCGGAAGTATGGGCCAGAATATGGGCCGCCAAAGCGTCAGCTTACGTAAGTACTGAGAAATAAGGGCATTTCGCGCTGTATGGCGGAGAGGGAGGGATTCGAACCCCCGATAGACTTGCGCCTATGCCGCATTTCGAGTGCGGTGCATTCGACCACTCTGCCACCTCTCCAGGCGCCAAAAGGACGGCACATCGTCCGCGGTCGGGCGTGTTCTTAAGCGAGGATCGGCCGTCAGACAAGGCGCGAGCGGCGCTGAAAACGAGGGAATTCCGCCGGAATCCGCCCTCGCCAGTCCGTTTTTGCGATTGATCCGGGAACCGCCGGAATCGGCGGCCCAAATACGCCTATTCGCAGTAGCGCTTGCCGTTGAAGGTGAAGCACTTGCCGCCACCGCCGCCGCCAGAGGACGCGGCCGGTGCTGCCCGGCGCGGCTCGGGCCGTTCCTGCGCCACGCGCGGCTTCGGCGGATCGGGCCGCTTCACGCACGTACCGCTCGAATTGAGCACGAAACCCGCATCGCAGGTGATCTGGACGCAGCGGTCGCCGTCGGCCTTCTGACCGCGTCCGCACACGAGCGGACAGACGCGGCCGGTTTTGGCGCGCACGCCATCCAGCGCGTCGAGGCTGGCAAGCTTTACGTCGAACTTCGTGCTGGCGTTCTTGTTGAACAGTTCGAGTGCCTTCTGCGACTTGTCATCCCACTTGCCGTCGCTGTTGCCGGGTTCGCAGCCGACGCGCTTGAGATGCGCCTGCAACAGCCGCGCGACGTCGCCGGGGTCCATTGCGGGAACGGGAGCGGCAGCGAGCGGTGCAGGCTGATCGGACGGCGCGAGCGCAGCGACCTTCGGATTTGCCGAAAGCCGCTCCTCCGCCTGCTTTCTTGCCGCCTCGTCGGCCTGGCGGCGTGCGTCTTCCACCTGCTTGCGGGCGTCCTCGACACCTTGCGCCTTCGCGGCCTCAACCTGCTTGCGGGCGTCGTCCGCCTGCTTCCTTGCTTCCGCAGCCTGCCGCCGCGCCTCGTCGAGTTCACGCTTCGCCTGCTCGGCGATCTGCTGGCGCGCGATCTCGAGTTCCTTCTTCGATTGCTCGGAATACTGCCGCCGCGCATCCTCGGCCTGCTTCTTCGCCTGCTCTTCGAGCTGCTTGCGGAAATCGTCGGCTTTGGTCTGCGCCTGCCTCTCGGCCTGCGAGCGCGCGTCATCGGCGCGGGCACGCACCCGCTCCGCCTCGATCAGCTTGCCCTGCTGGGCGCGGGCGAGATCCGCATAGAGGCCGCTCTTGTGGGTGGCGAGGAAGGAATCCCACGCCTCCTTCGTCGCGATCTGCGCGGCGAATTCATAATCACGGCGCGCGCCGGCTTGCGGATCGGGCGGCGGCGCCGCCTGCGGCACCAGCGCCACCGTTTCGCCGCCGAGCGAGCCGTAGACGAACGGCTCCTGCCGGTTGCCGGTCGATTTCAGCACCTCGTCGCGCACGCGGCCGAAGGCAAGGCGCAGATCGAGGCCGGGCGCGGCGATATGCTTGATCAGCGCCGACGCGAACGGGCTGTTCGACCCGTCGCCGTCGGATGCGAGTGCGCCCGCCTTCGCCGCGAAGGCGATCAGCGTGTTGGTCTGCTGCGGCTCGATCTCGGCGAGGCCGCGGCCGATCGAGCGGGTGCCGATCGAACGCTTCATCGTCTTGTTGAACGGATTCTCGCGGCAGGCATCGAGAATGACGAGCCGCAGCTTCTTTGCCGGATCGAGCGCCTTGAGAATGCGATCGAGCGAAACCGTCTCGTCCTCCACATCGAAATCGGAGATCAGCCGCGCGTCGGACGGAATGAGATAGTTGACGCCGTTTACCTCGATGCCGTGGCCGGCATAGTAAACCACCGCCATATCGGCATTGGCCGCAGACGCCGCGAACTCGCGCACCGCACGACGCATCTCGGAGATGTTGAGATCGCGCTTCATCTCGACCACGTCGAAGCCGGCCTTCTTGAAAATGTCGGCCATCGCGCTCGCGTCGCGCATCGGATTGGTAAGCTGGGGAACGTGCTGATACTTCGAGATGCCGACGACGAGGGCGACGCGCTTCTCGGCGAGCGCGGCTGATGCCGTCGCCACCAGCAACGCCGCCGCCAGCACCGCAATCGCTCTCGCCTGCCTGAGTAACCTCATGGCGTCAGTTCCCGAACACGTTGCCGCTTTGCACGCGGCAGCTGGCACCGCTCGACTTGACCGACAGGATTTCGACCCGGTTTCCTGTGATCATGCTTTTTGCGCGGATCTGCTGCGCACCCTGCTCCTTGCCGACAATCACCTGCGCACTGCAGCTGTCGCCCGCAAGATTGACCACCAGGTTGCGCGCACCCCCGTCACCCATCCGCATCGTCACGTTCATCGTGTTGCCGCTGAACGACACGTTGCGGCCGCCACCACCCTCACCGCCAACCCGATCGCGCGCGCCTTGCCGGAGTGTGCCGCGGTTGCTCGCGAACGAGTAGCGCATGCGGCTGAACGGCCGACCCTGTTCGCTGATATAGACGCTGAATTCGGCGTTGCGCAGCACGTTGCGAAGATTCTCCTCACCGACGAGCTTCTGCTGGCGCTCCTCGGTCCAGGTCACCACGACCGACTTGCCGCGAAGGCTGGCGGGCGCGGCATGCGCCTGTCCCGCGGCAACGGCAGACAAGATCACGGAGGCGATCAGCGATACGGTCTTGCGCATCTGCGGCTCTGGACGGTCGTGAGACGCTTCTGGGTGGCGCTCGCCGGGCCGGAAATAAACGATGTCAATGGGCCCAGATTACCGCCGCCGCGAAATCTCGGCAATCGTCTTCGCGCCCGGTCGCCCGAAGGGACGGCTTGAAACCGTGCAACCGCGAGGAGCTAACCCTTCTTCCCGTTCTCCTTGCCCGGGCGGTTGGTGAAGCGCGCGTTGCCGAGCCCGGTTCCGATGGTGAGGATGCCCCAGCGCTTGACGTCCTGCATGAACGGCACCTCCGAGAGACCCTGCACCACACCGTCGTTGTGCATCAGCACGGCCGCGTCGTGATCGCCGATCGCCGGGATCATCTCGATGATCGAAGCCGGCAGGTTGAAGCGGCTGCTCTCCCAGTTCCCCGGCAGATTCTGCGCGCCTTTTTCGATCGATCCGTCCGCGTCGATCGCACCGGGACACGAGATGCCGATGAACGGCGCCAGCTTGTGCCCCTCCTGTTCGGCTTCGCTGATGAAGCCCTTCAGCATCTGCCCGAGCTTCTTCACCGCACCCTCGCGGGTCGGCTCGTCGTCGGCATGCCGCCAGAGCTTCGAGTTGAGCACCTTCGCTTTCGACAGGTCCTTCGCCTTTTTCCAGCGCGTCTCGACGATGCCGGAGCGGATGTTGGTGCCGCCGATATCGACGGCGAGGATCGTATCGTAGCCCTCGAAAATCCACGACGGCGCAAGGTGAAGGCAGCCGATCAGCCCGGCTTCGTCGGGATGATGGCGGATCGGAACGAGGTCGGCTTTCTCGCCCTCCGCTTTCAGGATGATGTCGGCGCGCGCAATGGCGAGTTCGCCGAGCCGCCCCTGCCGGAAGCCGCCGCCGACAATGATGCGCTCGGTATTGCTCCACGCCTTGGTCTTGAGAAAGCGGCGCGTGACATAGGCAAGCTCCTGCGCAAACTCCTCGATCGCGCTGTGCACGACGGCGGCTGCGACCACGTCATCGCCGAGAAGAATGTCGCTCAGCTCGCTCTTGCTGATCTCCTCCGAGGACGCCTTGCCGAAGGGATCTGCCCCTTCCTTGCGCAGCGGCTTTCGCCAGCGCTCCAGGATATCCTGGAAAGCCCCCTTGCTGGCGCGATCACCCAGGAACCCGTCGTCATCCTTCAACTCGATGTTGTAGCTGTCGACCTCGACCGACGGCAGCTTGGCCGCCCCATGCTTGCCGATACCTGGACTCTCCAACACGTCTGCCATCCTGCCCTCGACGTTGGTCTGACCGTCGGGCGTCAACGGCGGGGCAACCGGGTGGTTCTCATATACCTCTAGAGAATTTTATGCTGCGACACCTTGCCTCTGCGAATGGTTACTTGCACGAAACCGCAACCAAGCGCAGGATATTTGCGCGAATCAACAGTGGGATAACACTCATGGTTGAGCGACAGGCGAATGACATGCTGGACTATGTTGGATCCATGACATTGCAGTTGCGAAACATTGCCCTCAGCGCCAATGCCGGCGTTCTTGCGCACCTCCTCGAGATGGCCAGCCTGGAGTGCGCAAATTTGCAGCTAAGAGCCTTTTTATCCGACCCTGGGTCGGACCAACGGGCAGCCTGAACCCACGCGGCGGAGACCCTCATGACGGAGTGGCCTCCGCATCTAACGTGAATCCCAGAAACGTCCAGAAACCAACCATTTTGGCCCCTTTTCCGTTGACTCTGGGGCCCCTGCGGCTATAAGTCCGCCATCCCGGCGCGGGGCTTTGTCTCGCGCCGTTTGCTTTTCGCGGCCCCAAGGGCGAATGCCCGCCGCCGCGATGAACCCACAGAGCGCGGCCAGCAAAAGTGGACACCGGTTTTGCATCCGGTCGCGCTTGAACCGTAACGACTGAATAAGAAGCCGGCCCAAGGACTTAGCCCAAGACTTACGCAGGGCCGTCCATGAGTGCCGGGATCGAACACGAAGGATGAAAACGATGTTCGCAGTCATCAAAACCGGCGGCCGGCAGTACCGCGTCGTTCCGGATGATGTGCTCGAGATTACCAAGATCCCCGGCGACGTCGGGACGATCGTGCAGCTCGGTGAAGTGCTTGTGGTCGGCGGCGATACCCCCGTCCTCGGCACCCCGTTCGTGAAGGGCGCTTCGGTTGCGGCCGAAGTGCTGGATCACAAGCGCGGCCCGAAGGTCATCGCGTTCAAGAAGCGCCGGCGCAAGAATTCGAAGCGCAAGCGCGGTTATCGCGACGAGCTGACGCTGATCCGCGTCACCGAGATCCTGACCGACGGCAAGGCGCCGAGCGTCGGCCCGCGCCCGAAGAAGGCCAAGGTCGAGAAGCCGGCCGCAGCCGAGGGCGAGGACAAGGCCGCCAAGAAGCCCGCCGCCAAGAAGGCAGCGGCGCCCAAGGCTTCTTCTGGAAAGGCTTCTGGACAGGCGGCTGAGAAGACGCCGGCCAAGAAGGCTCCGGCGAAGAAGCCGGCCGCCAAGAAGGCTGATAAGTAAGGCCGTGAACGAGATTTGAAGGCTTCTTTCGAGAAGCCTTCCGAACGACACGATTTGCTAATGATTCCGTCAAGGAATCGCGTTACATAGAAATTGAATTCGGAGACGAGCGATGGCTCACAAAAAAGCAGGCGGTTCTTCGCGCAACGGACGCGACTCAGCTGGCAAGCGCCTTGGCATCAAGGCGTTCGGCGGCGAGCACGTGATTCCGGGCAACATCATTGCCCGTCAGCGCGGCACGACCTGGCACCCGGGTGCGAACGTCGGCATGGGCACGGACCATACCCTGTTCGCGAAGGTCGAAGGCAAAGTGGAATTCCGCGCGAAAGCCAACGGCCGCACGTTCGTCTCGGTACTTCCGATGGTGGACGCGGCTGAATAAACGGTAGACACACTTCGTGGTCTGCCGGTCCCTGACGAACCGGCAGAGCCACACAAGGCTCCAAAGGGGAGGCAGGGAAACCGGCCTCCCCTTTTGCATGGCCCCGAAACGCATGCCCTCGGGCTTGACCCGAGGATGGGTTGTTCGGATCAGGCCATGCACAAAAATGTCGGCGCTGTTGGGGAGCAGCGCGCATCACCGGACATCGCGAGATGTTCGACCGAGCATGGCCCCGAAAAGTGGGTACCGGTTTTCGGACCAGACCATGCTCCATCAAAATGGAGCCGAAGATGTTGCAAGATTGCCCAACCCAGACTTTGAGCCGGCGGAGTAGCTTCGTCCTCGAGACTGCTCGCTTGCAGTTGCGCAAGCCGACGCTCGCGGACGTAAAAGCGATCGCGCGCCTTGCCAACGATCGCCGTATTGCCGAAATGACGCGCCGCTTGCCGCACCCGTACGTGACGGCCGACGCAACGAATTTCATCAAGACGATCGCCGGCGAGCAGCATGAGACCGTGTTCCTGATCGAGCATGAGCGCGCGCCTGTCGGCATGGTCGGGATCGACTGGGCCGACGAGGATGCGCCGGAGCTCGGCTACTGGCTCGGGGTCAATCACTGGGGCCACGGCTTCGCGACCGAGGCGGCCCGCGCCGTGATCGATTACGTGTTCGACGAGTTCGACGATGTGACGCAGCTCGTCTCGGGCGCGCGCGTCGTCAACCCGGCGTCGCGCCGCATTCTCGAGAAGTGCGGGTTCCAATGGACGGGCGTGGAACTGCATCGCTTCCTCGCGCTCGGCTCATCGACGCCGTGCGACCGCTTCCGGCTGAACCGCCATGTGTGGGCGTCGCTGAAAGCGTGGGGCACCGCGACCAGACGGGCTTGAGCTGCTGTCGTCCTCGCGAATGCGAGGACGACACACCGCATTCACACCGGCGGCGGGTTGGGCTGCGGCTCCCGCCGCAGCAGGGCGCGCTCGCGGAAGAAAATGTAAATGCCGGCACCTGTGACGATAGCGGCGCCGAGCAGCGTCGAGAGCGACGGCGCGTCGCCAAACACGAAATAGCCGAGCAGAATTGCCCAGATGATGATGGTGTACTGAAACGGCGCGACCACACTCGCCGGCGCGAGCGTCAATGCGCTGTTGAGGCAGAACACGGCGATGACATTGACGATGCCGCTGAGCAGCAGCAGCACGACGATGGTCCAGGTCGGCGGCACCCAGAACACCGTTGAGGCCGACGCGCCGATCACGAACGACGCGAACACCTGCGTCAGCGACAGGAACGTGCTGTCGGTGCCGCGCAGCTTCCGCGTCACCAGCATGAAGATCGACTGACAGAAGCAGCCGCCGAGCGCGATCAATGCCGGCCACGAGAACGATGCGCCGGTCGGGCGCAGCGCGATCAGTACGCCGATGAAGCCGATGATGACCGCGCTCCAGCGCCGCCAGCCGACCCGTTCGCGAAGGAAGATCGCCGACAGCGCCGTGACGAAAATCGGCGCGGCGAGGTAGCACGTCGTCGCATCCGCGAGCGGAATGTAGCGGATGGCGATGAAGAACATCAGCGCATCGCAACCCGACAGGGCCGCGCGCAAAATCTGCAACCCCGGCCGCCGGACTGTGCGCAGCGCCGCCCAGTTGTCGCGTGCAATGAACGGGACCAGCACCGCAATCGCAGCAAACGCGCGGATGAACAGCGCTTCCGTCGGCGGATAGGTGACGAGAACTGCTTTGGTGAAAGCGTTGACGAAGCCGAAGATCGTCATCGCCATCAGCATCATGCCGATGCCGCGCAGCGTCGCGCCCGCCACGCTGCGTGCCTCAAGTTCTGGTGTGGGGGCTCTCAAGCGCGATCAGGCCGGCGGATCGACGATGGCGGGCTGACGGCCCTGCGCCTGCTCGCGCACGAAAATGTAGAGACCGGCGGCGATAATGACGGCCGCGCCGACGAAGGTCGCTGTCGAGGGGATATCGCCGAACACGATGTAGCCGAACGCCACCGCCCAGACGATCATCGAGTATTGGTAAGGAACCACCACGCTGGCGGGCGCGAGAATCAGCGAGCGGTTGATCGACAGCAGCGCGCCGATCGAAATGCAGCCCGCCAGCATGAACATGCCGAAATGGGAGAGCGTCGGCGTCACCCAGCTGAACGGCGCCAGCACCGCACCGACAACCAGCGTGCTCATGAACTGCGTCGAGGCGAGCACCACGTCCGGCGTGTTGCGCAGCGAGCGCGTCACCAGCATCAGACCGGCGAACGAGAGCGAGCCCAGCAGCGCAATCAACGCCGGCCAGCTCAAGGATTGCGGCGACGGCTGCAGCGCGATCAAGACGCCGCAGAAACCGACCGCGACCGCGGCCCAGCGCCGCCAGCCGACATGCTCCTTCAGGAAGATCGCCGAACCTGCGGTGACGAAGATCGGCGCCGCGAGGTAATAGGTGATGATGTCGGCGAGCGGCAGGTAAACCGCGGCCCAGAAGAACGCGGCCACTTCCGACGCCGACAGGGTCACCCGCAGCAACTGCCACTTCGGCTGCTCCATCTTCGCGTAGGCGGCGCGGTTCTTCCAGATCAGCGGCGACAGCAGGAGCAGCGAGGCGATCGAGCGCAAGAGCAGGAACTGGCCGACCGCATAGATCGAGACGAGATGCTTGCCGAGCGCGTCGCCGAACGAGAACAGGCATACGCCGAGCAGCATCAGGCCGATGCCGAGGAGCCGCGCGGAGCGGTGATCGGTCAGAAGCGCGGAATGCGGCGTGGCGGTCATGGCGAGGCGACTGTTCTGCGCGGGATGTAGGATTAAGGATAATCGGGAAGGCCCCGAAAATGCCTGTTTAGAAAGCCAAAGCCGCGCGGGCAACCCTTGAAAATGCAGGGCGAATGCGGCCTCGCCGCATGTTGCGGTTGAAGCGCAAAGACCCCTGCGATACGAGTAAAACATGAAGTTCCTCGATGAAGCCAAGGTCTACATCCGCTCCGGCGACGGCGGGAACGGCTGCGTGGCGTTTCGCCGCGAAAAGTTCATCGAGTTCGGCGGACCGAGCGGCGGAAACGGCGGCCGTGGCGGCGATGTGATCATCGAGGTCGCGGACGGCCTCAACACGCTGATCGATTACCGCTACCAGCAGCACTTTAAGGCCCAGAAGGGCGTCAATGGCATGGGTAAAGATCGCCATGGCGCGGCCGGCAAAGATGTGGTTCTGAAGGTGCCCCTCGGCACCCAGATCTTCGACGAGGACCGCGAAACCCTGCTGCACGACTTCACCACCGTCGGCGAGCGTTTCGTGCTGGCGAAGGGCGGCAACGGCGGCTTCGGCAACGCCCACTTCAAGTCGCCGACCAACCGTGCGCCGCGCAACGCCAATCCCGGCGCGCCCGGCGAGGAGCGCTGGATCTGGCTGCGGCTGAAGCTGATCGCCGACGCCGGTCTCGTCGGATTGCCGAACGCCGGCAAGTCGACCTTCCTCTCCGCCGTCAGCGCAGCGAAGCCGAAGATCGCCGACTATCCGTTCACGACACTCCACCCGCAGCTTGGCGTCGTGCGCACCGGCGGCCGCGAATTCGTGCTCGCCGATATTCCCGGCCTGATCGAGGGCGCGCATGAAGGCATCGGCCTCGGCGACCGTTTCCTCGGCCATGTCGAGCGCTGCCGCGTGCTGCTGCATCTGGTCGACGCCACCTGCGAGCACGCCGGCAAGGCGTACAAGACCGTGCGCACCGAGCTCGCCGCCTACGATCCGATGCTCGCCGAAAAGCCCGAGATCGTCGCGCTGAACAAGATCGATGCGGTGACGCCGGAGCAGCTCAAGGAACAGATGGCGCGGCTGAAGCGTGCTGCAAAGAAAACGCCGCTGAAGATGTCCGGCGCCACCGGCGAGGGCATCGACGCGGCGCTGCGCGCGCTGCTCGACATCATCGGCGACGCGCCGGTATCCGCGCAGGCGAAGAACGCCGCGAATGCCGAGCCGTGGGCGACGCAGGATGCGTAAAAGTCTCTTGCGACAGCCTCGCCTCTGTGACGGGAAGCCGCTAGTATTCCCGTCATGCCCGCGCTTGTCGCGGGCATCCACGTCTTAACGGGCGCTCCTGAAAAAAGACGTGGATGGCCGGGACAAGCCCGGCCATGACACTCAATTTGTCCGGCAACCAAGCATCCCATGTCCACCCCGTCTCTCAACAACTTCCGCCGCATCGTCGTGAAGGTCGGCTCCGCTCTCCTGGTCGATCAGGAGAAAGGCGAACTGCGCGAGGCGTGGCTCACTGCGCTCGCCGAAGACGTCGCGAAGCTGCACGGCGAAGGCCGCGACGTGCTGATCGTCTCGTCCGGCTCGATCGCGCTTGGCCGCGCACGCCTGAAGCTGCCGCGCGGCACGCTGAAACTCGAAGAGAGCCAGGCTGCGGCCGCGGTCGGCCAAATCGCGCTCGCGCGCATCTGGTCGGAGGTGCTCGGCCGTCACGACATCGGCACCGGGCAAATCCTCGTCACCTTGCAGGACACCGAGGAGCGCCGCCGCTATCTCAACGCCCGCTCGACCATCGGCAAGCTGCTCGAATGGCGCGCGGTGCCGGTGATCAACGAGAATGACACGGTCGCCACCAACGAAATCCGCTACGGCGACAATGATCGCCTCGCCGCGCGCGTCGCGACCATGGCAAGCGCTGATCTGCTCGTGCTGCTCTCGGACATCGATGGCCTCTACACCGCGCCGCCGCACCTCGATCCGCAAGCGAAGCTGATCCCGGTTGTCGAATCGATCACCGCCGGAATCGAATCCGTCGCGGGCGACGCTGCGAGTGAGTTCTCGCGCGGCGGCATGCGCACGAAGGTCGAAGCCGCGAAGATCGCGACGCAGGGCGGCACGCACATGCTGATCGCATCCGGCAAGATCGAGCATCCGTTGCGCGCGGTCGCGGAAGGCGCGCGCTGCACCTGGTTTCTGACGCCGGCCAACCCCGTCACCTCGCGCAAGCGCTGGATCGCCGGCTCGCTTGAGCCGAAGGGCACGCTCACCATCGATGCGGGCGCGGTGACCGCGCTCCGCAATGGCCGCAGCTTGCTGCCGGCGGGCGTGATCCGCGTCGACGGCCAGTTCGCGCGCGGCGATGCGGTCATTGTGCGCGGCCCGGACATGGCGGAAATCGGCCGCGGGCTTGTGGCCTATGACGCGGAGGACGCGGAGAAGATCAAGGGCCGCTCATCGTCGGATGCAGCGCTCGTGCTCGGCATCACCGGCCGCGCCGAGATGATCCACCGCGACGACCTCGTGGTCGGCTACGTGCCGACGGGGAAGTGATCTTCTCCCTCGCCCCGCTTGCGGGGAGAGGGTGGCGAAACCAGGCATCATCCGAAATCAATCGACGAGACCTACCAAACTTCGTCATTGCCGGGCTTGACCCGGCAATCCATCTTATAACTATGGCGAGCTGGCTCTACATTCTCGCAAGCGCACCAAGGGGCACTCTCTATGTGGGTGTGACTAACAACCTCGTTCGCCGCATCCA
>JBMOOJ010000010.1:20467-37543 GCA_049323835.1 Pseudomonadota bacterium
TCGTCATTGCCGGGCTTGACCCGGCAATCCATCTTATAACTATGGCGAGCTGGCTCTACATTCTCGCAAGCGCACCAAGGGGCACTCTCTATGTGGGTGTGACTAACAACCTCGTTCGCCGCATCCATGAACATCGAACAGGATTGATCGACGGCTTCAGCAAACGTCATGGTGTGAAGCGTCTGGTCTATTTCGAGGAGCATGCAACTGCGCCGCTCGCAATCCAACGCGAAAAGAACATCAAGGGCTGGTCGCGAGATTGGAAGGTTGCGCTGATCATCCGCGAGAATCCTGGATGGCGCGATCTATACGATGAGGTTGTTCGGTAGGTCGAAAAGATGGATGCCCGGGTCAAGCCCGGGCATGACGAAGAAGGGTTTGGCTCCCGCTCGGTGGACCCACTCGGGTTGTCGGCCATCGGCCTATCTGCCATGCGCCCAAAGAAGGTTAGAGGCAGCCCAAAACGGCCCATATCGGCCAATGGCCGACACTGCCCGCTCACCGCTTGGCCGAACGGCATATCGCCCCCGGAACCCCTATATGGTACACCGGCATCCGACCCTGTTTTCCAATAAAGACCGACCATGTCCGCCCCTTTGAAAGCCGTCGACAACGCAACAGACCTGACCGCCCTGATGACCGGCCTCGGCCGCCGGGCGCGCGCGGCCGCGCGGGTGCTGGCGCTGGCGCCGACGGAGCAAAAGGACAAGGCGCTGGCCGCGATGGCGGACGCCATCCGCGCGGCCGCTCCGGCGATCCTCGCCGCCAACGCCGAAGACGTCGCGGAAGCCAAAGCGATCGGCACGACCTCCGCGTTCCTCGATCGCCTGATGCTCAACGAGAGCCGCATCAAGGGAATGGCCGACAGTCTCGACGTGATCCGCGATGTCGCCGATCCGGTCGGCGCGGTCACCGAATCCTGGCAGCGCCCGAACGGCATGACCATCGAGCGCGTGCGCGTGCCGCTCGGCGTCGTCGGCGTGATCTTCGAGAGCCGCCCCAACGTCGCGGCAGACGCGGGCGCGCTGTGCCTGAAGGCTGGCAACGCGGTGATCCTGCGCGGCGGCTCGGAGAGCTTCCGCTCCTGCCGCGCGATTCATGACGCGCTGGCAAAGGGCCTGCGCGAATCTGGTTTGCCGGAAGATGCGATCATCCTCGTGCCGACGCGCGATCGCGTGGCTGTCGGCATGATGCTCGCGGGCCTCGATGGCAACCTCGATGTGATCGTGCCGCGCGGCGGCAAGAGCCTCGTCGCCCGCGTGCAGAACGAGGCGCGCGTGCCGGTGTTCGCGCATCTCGAAGGCCTCAACCACGTCTACATCGATTCCGCCGCCGAGCTCGAGATGGCCAAGTCGATCGTACTCAACGCCAAGATGCGCCGCACCGGCGTCTGCGGTGCGGCCGAGACGCTGCTGGTCGATCGCAAGGTCGCCGGTACGCATCTGAAGCCGCTGGTCGAGATGCTGATCGCCGCCGGCTGCGAAATCCGCGGCGACGACGCGGTTCAGGCGACCGACGCACGTGTGAAGCCCGCCGCCCCCGAGGACTGGGACACCGAATATCTCGACGCGATCATCGCGGCGAAGGTCGTCGACGGCATCGACGGCGCGATCCAGCACATCGAGAGCCACGGCTCGAACCACACCGACACCATCGTCACCGAGGACAAAAAGGCCGCCGAACGCTTCCTGCGCGAAGTGGACTCGGCGATCGTGCTGCATAACGCCTCGACGCAGTTCGCCGACGGCGGCGAATTCGGTTTCGGCGCCGAGATCGGCATCGCCACTGGCAAGTTCCACGCGCGCGGCCCGGTCGGCGTCGAGCAGATGACAAGCTTCAAGTACCGCATCCACGGCAGCGGGCAGACGCGGCCGTGATTTCATGCGCGAGTAACTGAGTTGAACCTCCGCTCGGTGATTCCGCCGTATACCGCCGGCATGCGGATCGGCCTGCTCGGCGGTTCGTTCAATCCACCGCACGCAGCCCACCGCGCCATCAGCCTGTTCGCGATGAAGCGCCTCAAGCTCGACCGCATCTGGTGGCTGGTGTCACCCGGCAATCCGCTCAAGGACACGCGCGCCCTCCCGGCCCTGGACGCCCGGATCGAGGCCGCGCGCAAGGTCGCCCGCGATCCCCGCATCGACGTAAGCTGTCTCGAAGCTGTCATCGGCACGCGGTACACTCATGACACCATCGCTTATCTCAGGCAGCGCTGCGCCAGCGCGCGCTTTGTCTGGATCATGGGGGCCGACAATCTTGCGCAATTCCACCGCTGGGAAGACTGGCAAGGAATCGCACGGAAGGTGCCGATCGCCGTGATCGACCGGCCGCCGCAAAGCTTCGCCGCCCTCGCCGCGCCTGCCGCACAGGCGCTCGCCCGCCGGCGTATTCCCGAACCGCAGGCAGGAACGCTCGCCGATCGCGCACCGCCTGCCTGGGTTTTCCTCACCGGCATGAAATCAAGCCTCTCGTCGACGGGCCTGCGCAACCCCGACGGAACCTGGAAGCGCACATGAGCGTATGTGGTGTGGACGGCCTCATCCTGAGGAGCCTGACAGCTTACCCAAGCCGTCATGGCCGGGCTTGTCCCGGCCATCCACGTCTTCCTTGCCGAAATTCAGTAAGGACGTGGATGCCCGCGACACAGGCGAGCGAAGCGACGCCGTTCTGTCGAACGGCTACGCGCGGGCATGACGAAGGGTGAGGTCCGTTCGGCTGGAGGACTTTGAGCAACAGGGCGAGATGATTTCGATCCACCAGCACTGGATGATTGAAAGCATTAACCCCACATGGGTAGTATGATGACGGGCACCCAGATTCGGTGTCCGCGATACAGTGAAAGGAATGGTCCCTGACCGCATCTGTATTGTCCCGGGCGATCAAATCGTCTTCGCCCATGAAGGTTCTCACGGCGCAGCCTGACGCCGAGGAAACCTTGAACCTGATCCTCTCCCGTCTCGATGACATGAAGGCGGAAGACACGATCACCATCGATCTTCGCGGCAAATCGACGATTGCGGATTACATGGTCGTCACCACTGGCCGGGTGAACCGGCACGTGGCCGCCATCGCCGAAAACGTCAGCAAAGGTCTCGGTGAGAAGGGGATCAAGAACATCCACGTCGAAGGATTGCAGAACGCCGACTGGGTGCTGATGGACTGTGGCGATGTGATCGTCCACGTCTTCCGCCCCGAAGTCCGCGAGTTCTACAATCTCGAGAAGATGTGGAAATCAGATACGGCAGCAGCTCAAAAGAACTGAGCTGCCCGAATGAGCCATCGTGGCTCGTAGCCCGGATGCAGCGCAGCGCAATCCGGGACGGCAACTGTCGAACCCGGATTTCGCTTCGCTCCATCCGGGCTACGTTTTCTAATCCGCCGCGACGCGCACGCCGTAACGCTTCTGCATTTGCGCTTTGGCCATCTCTTCAGACACGAAGCCCGCACCGCCGATCTGGATTCGCATGACCTCGCCGTTCGCATCGCGCGCGCGATGGGTGACCGCAACCGCGCAGCCCGGTTGGGCGAACTGGCCCATCTTGAAATCGAGCCAGCGGCTGGCGTAGCCGATCGCGGCCTTGAGCCAGGCATCCTGTTCAATCCGGGCATCCATTGGCTCCCCCATTGCGATAATTGTAGGCGAGTTCGCGAAAGCGTAACCCGCCTTGGGCATGCAGCAGAGCGGCGGAATACGCGGAGCCTGTCATCGGCCGCGCAAAGCGCGGACCCGTTGGCTATTCCGCCCTACGCATTGCAGTTAGACTAGATGCATGCGCGTGCTTCTCATCGCCGTCGGAAAACTCAAGCAGGGTCCCGAACGGGAGCTGGCGGAGCGTTACCGCGAGCGTTTCGACGATACAGGACGCAAGATCGGTTTCCGCGGGATCGGAATCCATGAGCTGCCGGAAAGCCGCGCCCGCGATGCCGCCACCCGGATCGCCGAGGAAGGCGCGGCCATTGCCGCCCTGATCCCCGAGAAGGCGGTCGTCGTGGCCCTCGACGAACGCGGCGACAATATCGACAGCGCCGCCTTTGCGGCGCATCTTGGCCGCTGGCGGGACGATTCGGCCGACGCCGCTTTCGTTATTGGCGGGGCGGACGGACTTTCGCCCGAATTGAGGCGCAAGGCCAAGGTGAGGCTGGCTTTTGGACAGGCGACCTGGCCGCATCAGTTTGTTCGCGTCATGCTGCTGGAGCAGCTGTATCGGGCCACGACCATTTTGTCGGGCCACCCCTATCACCGGGTCTAAAATCAAATTGTTGAGACGCGCGACAACGTGAACGCTGCACCTCGATCCACCGTCCTTCGTCACCGCGCACTCACGCGCGCGTGTACGCTGAGTGCATGCGCTGCGCTGACGCTGGGCGCTGCCTTGAGTTTGCCACTACATGTCGCGCGCGCCCAAACCGCTCCCGCGGCGCAGGCGAGTGCGCCGGATGCTGATGCGATCAAGCAGCGCGAGCAGGAACTCGAAGCCGCGCGCAAGCAGCAGCAGATCGCCGCCGAACTCGAGAAGAAGCTGAAAGCGGATATCGCGGCGATCGGTCAGGATCGTTCCAAACTCAATCAGCAACTCATTGATATCGCAGGCCGCGTGCGCGGCATCGAAACGAAAATGAGCGACACCGAGAAGCGGCTCGCGCCGCTTGATGCGCGCGAGGCGCAGATCCGCAGCTCACTCGACTCGCGCCGTGCGGAAACGACGGAAGTGCTCGCCGCGCTCCAGCGCGCCGGCCGCCGCACACCGCCGGCGTTGATGGTCCGCCCGGAGGACGCGCTGAAATCGCTGCGCACGGCCATGCTGCTCGGCGCCGTCGTACCGGAAATGCGCGCCCGTGCCGAGAAACTCGCGGGCGACCTCGGCGAACTCGTCAACGTGCGCAAGGCGATCACGCAGGAGCGCGATGCGCTCGCCGCCGACCGCGACAAGCTCGCGACCGAGCGAACGCAGCTCGCCGCCTACATCGACGAGCGGCAGAAGAAGCAGAGCGACATCGAGCGCGATCTCGACTCCGAACGTCAGCGCGCGATCGCGCTGTCGAAGCAGGTCGACAGTCTTCAGGGCCTGATCGCGAAAATGGAGCAGGATCTGAAGAGCGCCGCGAAGGCTGCCGCCGCAGCGAGCCTGCAAGGCGCGCCGTCTGGCGTTAAGCCTAACGCCAGCGTGTTCAAGGACCCGGGACGACTTACGCCGGCCATCGCTTTCGCCTCGGCCAAAGGACTGCTGTCACTGCCGGTAAATGGCGTCAAAATTCGCGATTTTGGGCGCTCTGATGGCGCCGGTGGCGTGGAAAAAGGCATTTCCTTGGCAGCGCGCCCGGGCGCGCAGGTCACAACGCCGTGTGATGGCTGGGTTGTGTATTCCGGGCCCTTCCGCAGCTATGGACAACTCTTGATCATCAACGCGGGGGGCGGGTATCATGTCTTGCTCGCCGGGATGGAACGAATTTCGGTGAATATCGGCCAGTTTGTGCTGACGGGAGAACCTGTGGCCACGATGGGATCGACATCCCAGGTCGCTGCAATCCTCGCGACCGCGGCAACCCAGCCAGTGCTCTATATCGAGTTCCGCAAAGACGGGACTTCCATCGACCCCGGCCCATGGTGGGCGGCAACTGAAGGCGAGAAGGTTCGCGGATGATGCGCAAGACTTCGTTGATTCTCCTGAGTGCCGCAGCCGGTGCGGCATTGACACTGACCGTCATGCAGCCGCGCGCGATGATGGGTTCGGCTGCGCGCGCCGCGACGTCGGACACCTATCGCCAGCTCAATCTCTTCGGTGACGTGTTCGAGCGCGTCCGCGCCGACTACGTCGAGAAGCCGGATGACTCCAAGCTCGTCGAGACCGCGATCTCGGGCATGCTCCAGGGTCTCGATCCGCACTCGAGCTACATGGATGCGAAGAGCTTCCGCGACATGCAGGTGCAGACGCGCGGCGAGTTCGGCGGCCTCGGCATCGAGGTCACGATGGAAGAAGGCCTGATCAAGGTCGTCTCGCCGATCGACGACACGCCCGCCTCGAAGGCCGGCATCATGGCCAACGACATCATCACCAACCTCGACGACGAAGCGGTGCAGGGCCTCACCCTGAACCAGGCCGTCGAGAAGATGCGTGGCCCGGTCAACACCAAGATCAAGCTGAAGATCATCCGCAAGGGTGCCGACAAGCCGATCGAAGTGACGCTGACGCGCGACAACATTCGCGTCCGCTCGGTGCGTGCGCGCGTCGAGAGCGATAACATCGCCTACATTCGCGTGACGACCTTCAACGAGCAGACCACCGAAGGCCTGAAGCGCGAGATCGGCAACCTCACGAACCAGATCGGCGCCGACAAGCTGAAGGGCTTCATCATCGACCTGCGCAACAATCCGGGCGGCCTGCTCGAAGAAGCCGTGTCGGTATCGGATGCGTTCCTCGAACGCGGCGAAATCGTTTCGACCCGCGGCCGCAACGCCGACGAAACCCAGCGCCGCACCGCCAAGGCGGGCGACCTGACCAAGGGCAAGCCGGTGGCGATTCTCATCAACGGCGGCTCGGCCTCGGCGTCGGAAATCGTCGCCGGCGCGCTGCAGGACCACAAGCGCGCGACGCTGATCGGCACGCGCTCGTTCGGCAAGGGTTCGGTGCAGACCATCATCCCGCTCGGCTCGGGCAACGGCGCGCTGCGCCTCACCACTGCCCGCTACTTCACGCCATCGGGCAAGTCGATCCAGGCCAAGGGCATCTCGCCGGACATCGAGATCCTTCAGGACATCCCGGATGAGTTGAAAACAAAGACCGACACCAAGGGCGAGGCTTCGCTGCGCGGTCACCTCAAGGCCGAGGGTCAGGAAGAAACCGGCTCGCAGTCCTACGTGCCGCCGGACGCCAAGGACGACAAGGCCCTGAAGGCAGCCGTCGATCTTCTGCACGGCATCAAGGTCAACGCCCAATCGACCCCGGAGAAGGCGAAAGCCGCCAACTGACGCAGTACGGTTGCGGTTCCGGTCTTGAAAAGGGCGGCTCCTCAGCCGCCCTTTTTGATTTCGGGCCCAGCCTTGCCGCAGACCCTCACCTGATTCGGCATGGTAGGATTCCGGGATTGATTCGCGAGGGTTCCTCCGCCCGTGTCCGTTGACGACCTCAGCGCCCCGCTAGGGCAGGACAAGCCGCGCAAGAAGCGGCTGGCCGTGCGTATGCCGGTCACTGCCATGCAGGCGCTCGCGGCCATCCTCGGCGTGTTCCTGCTTGCCTTCGCCGCGGTCGCCCTGTTCAACGACAATCCGTTCGGCGGCGAGCCCGTCGTGCGCGTCGCCATCGATCCGTCGAAGCTGCCCGCCGACACCGCGGCAAAGGCCGCCGGCGATGCGAAGCCAGCCGAGCCGGCCAAAGCCGCGCAGGCCCAGCCCGCCGATCCCGGTGCGCGCAAGACCATCACCATCATCGACGGCTCCAGCGGCGCGCGCCGCGAGGTGCCGATCGGCAGCGGCGGCGAGCCCGGCAAGGATGGCGGCGGCGTTGCCGCGCCGCCCGCCCGGATGGAGGGCATCAATCAGAAGCTGCTGGAGAACTCGCGCTACGGCATGATCCCGGTCGCGGCCGAGGGGCTGAAGCCGTTCGACGCCTATGCTGCCGGTACGCCGCTCGACCGCGCACGCGCCGCGAAGCTGCCGAGCATTGCCATCGTCGTCGGCGGCCTCGGCGTCGGCGCGGCAAAGACCAACGACGCCATCATGAAGCTGCCCGGCGCGATCACGCTGGCGTTCACGCCCTACGGCTCCGACCCCGCCAAGCTGGTGGAGCGGGCACGGGCGCAAAAGCACGAAGTGCTGCTGCAAATCCCGATGGAGCCGTTCGATTACCCCGACAACGATCCCGGTCCGCAGACGCTGCTGACCACGCTCGGCGGCGAACAGAATCTCGATCGCCTGCACTGGCATCTCAGCCGCTTCCAGGGCTACGTCGGCCTCGCCAATTTCATGGGTGCACGCTTCGTCGCGACCGATTCCGCACTCCAGCCAATCCTGCGCGAGGCCGCCAAGCGCGGCCTCGCCTTCCTCGATGATGGCACGTCGCCGCGCAGCGTCGCCGGCGCGGCAGCCAATGCGCAGGCGCTGCCGTTCGCAAAGGCCGACGTCAGCATCGACGCCGTGCCGACGGCCGCCGAAATCGACCGGGCGCTGGCCAGACTCGAAGCCATCGCCAAGGAACGCGGCAGCGCCGTGGGCGTGGCGTCGGCGCTGCCGGTATCCATTGACCGGATCGGCGCCTGGGCCAAGGCACTGGAGGGCCGCGGATTTCTGCTGGTTCCATTGACAACCGTGATGCAGAAAACAAAATCGAGCTAGGTAAAGCTGTAGTCGCTGGGCCGATCGACCTCATACGTCGTCATGCCCGCGCTTGTCGCGGGCATCCACGTCTTGAGGTTCCTGAGCAAAGTAGGCGTGGATGGCCGGGACAAGCCCGGCCATGACGGCGAGAATGGAGAGCGTCTCGGAATGTCGCGTTACGAAGACCTGCCGTACCGTAGCTGCGTCGGCATCATGCTGCTCAACAGAGACGGGCTCGTCTTCATCGGCCGCCGCGCCGGCGGTATCGAGCACGTGGACGAAACACACGTCTGGCAGATGCCGCAGGGCGGCATCGACAACGGCGAGGATAGCTGGGAAGCGGCCAAGCGCGAGCTGTTCGAGGAAACCAGCGTCAAATCCGTCGAGAAAATCGGCGAGGTGCCGGACTGGCTGACCTACGACATCCCCCGCACCGTCGCCGGCCGCGCCTGGAAAGGCCGCTATCGCGGCCAGAAGCAGAAATGGTTCGCCATGCGCTTCACCGGCAAGGATAGCGAGATCGATGTCGCCAACCCGGGCGGCGGCGGCCACAAGCAGGAGTTCGTCGCCTGGCGCTGGGAGCCGATGAAGAACCTGCCCGAGCTGATCGTGCCGTTCAAACGCCCGGTCTATGAGCGCGTGGTGAAAGAGTTCAAGACGCTCGCCTGATATCGCGATCGCACCGGCGGCATTTTCATTCCATGATCAGCGGCAAGCCCTACCGGCCGAATGTCGGCATCGCGCTGTTCAACGCGCAAGGCCGCGTGCTGATCGCACGCCGCTTCAAGGACGATGGTCCCGAGATCATCCTGCCCGGCCGCGAATGGCAGATGCCGCAGGGCGGCATTGACGAGAACGAAGACCCGCGCAAGGCGGCGGCGCGCGAGCTGTGGGAAGAGACCGGCGTCACGAGCGCGAGCTATCTCGGCGAAACCGATTGGGTCACTTACGAGTTTCCGGAGTATCTCGGCCCGCCACACCGGCTCGCGCAGTTTCGCGGCCAGCGGCAGAAGTGGTTCGCCATGCGCTTTGAGGGCGACGAGCGCGAGATCGATCCGCTCACCACACGCGACGGCCAGCCGCCGGAGTTCGACCAATGGCGCTGGGAAGCGCTCGACCGCATCGCCGATCTCGTCGTGCCGTTCCGCGAAGACGTTTATCGCACCGTCGCGCGCGAATTCGCACGATTCGTGAAAAAACCAACATAGCCGTCATGGCCGGGTTTATCCCGGCCATCCACGTCTTGCTTGTTGGTGCACCTAAGACGTGGATGCCCGGCACAAGGCCGGGCATGACGACCATTAAGCTTGATCGACTTCGCGCGGTTCACAAAGCCCTGAAAAAAGCAAAAGGCCGGGACGAGCCCGGCCTTTGCAAATCAATGAACGTGATGCGATCAGTGCATCGCCGTCGAGACGACGTGCTGCTGGATCGTCTTGAAGTGATCGAGGCGCTCGATGGCGCGGTCGAGGACATCGCCCTCGAGCTCCTTGAGGTCCTCTTCCATCGACGAGATCTGCTCGGCGAACTGCGCGCGATCGAGATCCTGCACCGACACCGCCGTCTCGGCGAGCACGGTGAGGCCCTTGTCGTTCACCTCGGCGAGGCCGCCGAGTACGATGATCTTGATGTGCTTGCCGCCGGCCGTGATGGTGAGAATGCCCGGACGGACGCTGGCGATCATCGGCGCGTGACCGGCCATCACGCCGAAGTCACCCTCGAGGCCAGGCACGTCGACCTGATCCACTTCGCCGGAAAAGGCGAGCTTCTCGGGCGAGACGAGTTCGAAGTTGAGAGTTGCCATAGTCGATTTTCTCTCTGCTCGTCACCCGCGGGCTTGACCCGCGGGTCCATCGCTTTTCCGAAGATGGATTGCCGGGTCAAGCCCGGCAATGACAACGGTTATCAGGCCGCTTCAGCCGCGAGCTTCTTGCCCTTCTCGACGGCTTCCTCGATCGTGCCGACCATGTAGAAGGCCGCTTCCGGCAGGTAGTCGTACTTGCCTTCGCAAAGGCCCTTGAAGCCCTTGATGGTGTCGGCGAGCTCGACGAACTTGCCCGGCGAACCGGTGAACACTTCGGCGACGTGGAACGGCTGCGCCAGGAAGCGCTCGATCTTGCGGGCGCGGGCGACCGTGACCTTGTCCTCTTCCGACAGTTCGTCCATGCCGAGAATGGCGATGATGTCCTGCAGCGCCTTGTAGCGCTGAAGCACCTGCTGCACCTGACGGGCAACGGCGTAGTGCTCCTCGCCGACGACCAGCGGCGACAGCATGCGCGAGGTCGAGTCGAGCGGGTCCACCGCCGGATAGATGCCCTTTTCGGCGATCGAGCGGTTCAGCGTCGTGGTCGCGTCCAAGTGGGCGAACGAGGTCGCCGGCGCCGGGTCGGTCAAGTCGTCGGCCGGAACGTAGATGGCCTGCACCGAGGTGATCGAGCCCTTGGTGGTGGTGGTGATGCGCTCCTGCAGTGCGCCCATGTCGGTCGCGAGGGTGGGCTGATAACCCACGGCGCTCGGAATACGGCCGAGAAGCGCCGACACTTCCGAGCCCGCCTGCGTGAAGCGGAAGATGTTGTCGACGAAGAACAGCACGTCCTGGCCCTGGTCGCGGAAATGTTCGGCGATCGTCAGACCGGTGAGGCCGACGCGCGCGCGTGCGCCCGGCGGCTCGTTCATCTGGCCGAACACGAGCGCGCACTTCGAGCCTTCGCCGCCGCCCTTCTTGTTCACGCCCGATTCGATGAACTCGTGATAGAGGTCGTTGCCTTCGCGGGTCCGCTCGCCCACGCCGGCGAACACCGAGTAGCCGCCGTGCGCCTTGGCGACGTTGTTGATCAGTTCCTGAATCAGCACGGTCTTGCCGACGCCGGCGCCGCCGAACAGGCCGATCTTGCCGCCCTTCGCGTAGGGCGCGAGCAAGTCGACGACCTTGATGCCGGTGACGAGAATTTCAGCTTCCGTCGACTGATCGGTGTAGGCCGGCGCTTCCTGGTGGATCGGGCGCTGCGCTTCAGCCTTGACCGGACCGGCTTCGTCGATCGGCTCGCCGATGACATTGACGATGCGGCCGAGCGTGCCGACGCCGACCGGCACCGCGATCGGCGCACCGGTGTCGGTCACGGCCTGACCGCGCACGAGGCCTTCCGAGGTGTCCATGGCGATGGTGCGCACCGTCGACTCGCCGAGATGCTGCGCGACTTCGAGCACGAGGCGGGTGCCGCCGTTCTTGGTTTCGAGCGCGTTCAGAATTGCCGGCAGGTGTCCCTCGAACTGCACGTCGACGACGGCGCCGATGACCTGGGTAATGCGTCCGGTCTGATTGGCTGGTGCGGCCATTGTCACTCTCTCCTTCGAATGTCTATCCAGCGCTCTGCGCTCTTGAATTTATGTGATGGTTAAACCGCTTCGGCGCCCGAGATGATTTCGATCAGTTCCTTCGTGATCATCGCCTGACGGGTACGGTTGTAAACCAGGGTCTGCTTGCGGATCATGTCGCCGGCGTTGCGCGTGGCGTTGTCCATCGCCGACATCTGCGCGCCGTAGAACGAAGCGTTGTTCTCGAGCAGCGCGCGGAAAATCTGCACCGCGAGGTTGCGCGGCAAAAGATCGGCGAGAATTTCGTCTTCCGACGGCTCGTACTCATACGGCGCGCTCGGCGCCGCGGCGGCCGCGTCGTCCTTCGCCTCGATCTTGAGCGGGATGATCTGCTGCGCGGTCGGAACCTGCGAGATCACCGACTTGAACTGCGCGAAGAACAGCGTGCAGACGTCGAACTCGCCCGCCTCGTAGCGCGCGGTGACCTTCTTGGCGATGTCGTTGGCGTTCGAGAAGCCGAGCACCTTCACCGAGCGGAGCTCGACGTACTCGATGATCTGCTTGTCGAACTGGCGGCGGAGCTGCTCGTAGCCCTTGCGGCCGACGCAGAAGAACTTGACCTCTTTGCCCTGGTTCATCAGCGCCTGTGCCTTCTCGCGTGCGAGACGCACGATCGAGGAGTTGAACGCGCCGGAGAGGCCGCGCTCGCCGGTGCAGACCAGCAGCAGGTGAACCTTGTCGTTGCCGGTGCCGGCGAGCAGAGCCGGACCGCCGCCTGCACTGAGCGCAGCACCGGCGATGTTCCCGATCACCGCTTCCATGCGCTCGGCATAGGGGCGCGCGGCTTCGGCGGCCGTCTGCGCGCGGCGCAGCTTCGAGGCCGCGACCATCTGCATCGCCTTGGTGATCTTCTGCGTCGCCTTGGTCGAGGCGATGCGGACCCGCATGTCTTTCAAAGAAGGCATTCGCTTGAGGCCTTAAGTCGAGCTGGTCTCTTGAAACGAGCGTGGCCGCGACGGGCGCGGCCACAACGATACTATGCGTAGGTCTTGGCGAAACCTTCGACGACGCTCTTGAGCTTGCCGGCGAGATCGTCCGACAGATCCTTCGAGTCGCGGATGCCGTTGAGGATGTCCGCATGCTTGCCGCGCAGCAGCGACAGCAGGCCGTCTTCGAAGCCGCGCACCTTGTTGAGCGGGAGCGCGTCGAGGAAGCCGTTGGTGCCGGCCCAGATCACGCAGACCTGCTCTTCCATCTTCAGCGGCGAGAACTGCGGCTGCTTCAGGAGTTCGGTCAGGCGCGAACCGCGGTTCAGCAGGCGCTGCGTGGTGGCGTCGAGGTCGGAACCGAACTGCGCGAACGCCGCCATTTCGCGGTACTGCGCGAGCTCGCCCTTGATCTTGCCGGCGACCTTCTTCATCGCCTTGGTCTGCGCCGACGAGCCGACGCGCGACACCGACAGACCGACGTTCACCGCCGGGCGGATGCCCTGGAAGAACAGGTCGGTTTCGAGGAAGATCTGGCCGTCGGTGATCGAGATCACGTTGGTCGGAATGTAGGCCGACACGTCGTTGGCCTGGGTTTCGATGACCGGCAGCGCCGTCAGCGAGCCGTTGCCCTGGCTGTCGTTGAGCTTCGCGGCGCGCTCGAGCAGACGCGAATGCAGATAGAACACGTCGCCCGGATACGCTTCGCGGCCCGGCGGACGGCGCAGCAGGAGCGACATCTGACGGTAGGCGACGGCCTGCTTCGACAGGTCGTCATAGATGATCACGGCGTGCATGCCGTTGTCGCGGAAGAACTCGCCGATGGTGCAGCCGGTGAACGGCGCGATGTACTGCATCGGCGCCGGATCGGATGCGGTCGCGGCGACGACGACGGAGTATTCCAGCGCGCCCTGCTCTTCGAGCACCTTCACGAACTGCGCGACGGTCGAACGCTTCTGACCGACGGCGACGTAAACGCAATAGAGCTTCTGGCTCTCCGGCGAACCGGCGACGTTGAGCGGCTTCTGGTTGAGGATGGTGTCGAGCGCGATCGCGGTCTTGCCGGTCTGGCGGTCGCCGATGATCAGCTCGCGCTGGCCGCGGCCGACCGGGATCAGTGCGTCGATCGACTTGAGACCCGTCGCCATCGGCTCGTGCACCGACTTGCGCGGAATGATGCCGGGCGCCTTGACGTCGACGCGCATGCGCTTGTCGGCGTTGATCGGGCCCTTGCCGTCGATCGGGTTGCCGAGCGCGTCGACGACGCGGCCGAGCAGGCCCTTGCCGACCGGCGCGTCGACGATGGCGCGGGTGCGCTTGACGGTCTGACCTTCCTTGATCTCGCGGTCGGCGCCGAAAATAACAACGCCGACGTTGTCGGTTTCGAGGTTCAGCGCCATGCCGCGCGTGCCGTTCTCGAACTCGACCATTTCACCGGCCTGAACGTTGTCGAGACCGTAGACGCGCGCGATGCCGTCACCGACGGATAGCACCTGTCCGACTTCCGATACCTCGGCTTCCTGGCCGAAATTCTTGATCTGATCCTTGAGGATCGCCGAAATTTCTGCGGCGCGGATATCCATCAGCCTGCCTCTTTCATCGCGTTCTTGATCGAATTGAGTTTGGTGCGCAGCGAACTATCGACCATGCGGCTGCCGAGCTTGACCACAAGCCCGCCGATGATCGACGGATCGACCGTCACGTTGAGAGCGACGTCCTTGCCGGTCACCGACTTCAGTGCCGACTTCAGAGCGTCGAGATTCTTGTCATTGAGCGCTTCGGCGACGGTGACGTCGGCCGTGGCTTCGCCCTTGAACTTCGCGACCAGCGCGCGGAAGGCGCGAATCACTTCCGCGATCGCGAACAGGCGGCGGTTTGCGGTCAGCACCTGCAGGAATTTGGCGGTGGTGCCGCCAATACCGGCCTTCGACAGCACGGCGGCCAGCGCCTTGCCCTGCTCGTCGGCCGTGAACACCGGGCTGCGCACGAGGCGCTTGAGGTCCGCGCTCTCGTTCAGCAGCGCGTCGAACTTGTCGAGGTCGGCTTTAACGGCGTCGACGTTCTTGTCGTCGCGCGCCAGTTCGAAAAGGGCGGTCGCATAACGGCCCGACACGCCGGATACAGTTGAGTCTTCTGATGCCACCAACGCGCTCTTTGTGCTGCCGAACCCGCGAGAAATCTGTCGCCTGACGTGGCGCCAACCCCCTCAGGGCTCTGTCCTTGAGAATTCAAGGGCTTGAAATTCAAGCTGGACTTCGATTTTCGCCGAAACGTTCGCCCCGGCACCCCAAAATCGCGGGTTTGCTAACACACGCAAAGCGCAGGTGCAACATGACGCGCTTTTGATTCGGCCAGGATCGGCGGCGATCAAAACCCAAGATTTTCCGGCCACTTCCTGCATGCGCGCACGGTTGTTCCCGGCGCAGAATTTCTCGCGACCGGAGGTCGCATTCCAAAGCTTATGGCGCATGCCCGGCGGGGTCGCGACGCGGTGCCGGGCACCTCGTTCGGCTCAGCGCGCATGTCCCCAGATCCCGGCAGCCCCTGCCGCAGAACGCGCGCCTGCTGCCTCGGCCAGGGCGCGTTCCGGTAACGACCCACCGAATACTTGCCGAATGCTTGCCATGCACGGGGAAGACTCGGGAATCAAGAATACTCAAGTATAGATAGTATTAGTTACTATAACTTTTCAGATTATGACAAAGTATTCGTATTATAATACAATAGAACAGCGATTATTGTCGCCTTCATCGCGAATAACCTGCCCATTTCTCGCCTCATTGGCCCCTCAACAGGCGGAGCACCAACCAGGGATGGGGGTTTCACTTGCCGCATGCGCGGCAATACTGTCTGAGGGACTGACTGAATGATTCGAACCTTTGTGCCGTCCGTCCGGACGGCTCGGCCGCTTGCGATCCTTGTGGCCGCCACTGCTGCACTGACCATCACCGGCGGCTTGTCTGATGCGTCCGCCAAGACCCGTAAAGACCCGATGAATGCCCAAGCACACGCAGGAGCCTCGACCGGCGGTCGCAGCTTCAGCGGCATGGCGTCCTACTATGGCAACGAGCTGGCCGGCCGGCGCACGGCGTCGGGCGCCCGCTTCAACCCGAACGGCATGACCGCCGCGCACCGCACCCTGCCGTTCGGCACGAAGTTGCGCGTCACCCATGGCGGCCGCAGCGTCATCGTCACCATCAATGATCGCGGCCCGTTCGTGCGCGGCCGGGTTCTCGACCTCTCCAAGGGCGCAGCTCAGGCGATCGGCATGACCGGTCGTGGCGTTGGCCGCGTCGTTGCGGAAGCCATGTAACCTCTCGCGTAAGCGTTGCGTCCGTTGTGTTGAGTGGCGTCGCATTTGGTCTGGAATGGAAAAGGCCGGCGTTTTTACGCCGGCCTTTTTCGTTGCCACCTGCCTGTCATTATACGCCGTGACGGACATTGGCGAATATCGGAAATGGCTCTGCGCAGCGAACACCAATCAGAACGGAGGCTATGGGTCCCTGCTGGAGCCTGTCATCGGGCTCGCCGGGGGTGAGACCCGGTGGCAGGGACGACACGAGAGAGAAGCGCTCGCGCCCCGGAAAATCAGAGAAAACTCTGCGGATCGACGTCGATCTCGAGCTTCAGGTTGCCCTTGGTTTTCGGGGCGGCCGCAAGCCACTCGCGGAGATAGGCAGATAGATCGACGTTGCGCGGCGATTTCACAAGCAGACGAAAACGGTAACGTCCCTTGATCACCGCAAGCGGCGCTTCGGCGGGTCCGAGAATCTGCACGCGCTCGTCCCGCAGCGCGGACGACGCCAGCCGCCGCGCGAAACCTTCCGCGGTCGGGCGATCGCCGGCCGAGACGATGAGGCTCGCCAGCCGGCCGAACGGCGGATAGCCGGTGCGCTCGCGGCCGGCAATCTCCGTATCGTAGAAGGCTTCGCGATCAGCCGCGACCAGCGCTTTCATCACCGGATGATCCGGTTGGTGGGTTTGCAGATAGCCCTGCCCATGCCCGTGTTCGCGGCCGGCGCGGCCGATCACCTGATGCAAGAGCTGGAACGTGCGCTCGGCCGCGCGCGGATCGCCATTGCCAAGCCCGAGATCGGCATCGACCACACCGACGAGATTGAGGCGCGGAAAGTGATGCCCCTTGGCGACGAGCTGAGTGCCGATGATGACATCGACCCGACCCTCCGCGATTTCGTTCAGTTCGGAACGCATGGTTTCGATCGAGGTGATGAGATCGCTCGACAGCACCATGGTCCGTGCCTCGGGAAACAGCGCGGCCGCCTCCTCCTGCAATCGCTCGACGCCGGGGCCGATCGCCGCCAGCGATTCCTCAGCCGCGCATTGCGGGCAGGTGTGCGGCCGCGCCATCGAGAACCCGCAATGGTGGCAGACGAGCCGTTGGCGAAAACGATGATCGACCAGCCATGCATCGCAGATCGTGCAGGCGAAACGGTGCCCGCAGGA
>JBMOOJ010000011.1:0-36863 GCA_049323835.1 Pseudomonadota bacterium
CCAAGCGGGGCGAGGCGGCCGCTCGCGCGCGCAACGGCGATTTCGGCGTGAAGGGTGTGTTGCCGATGAATACCCACGGCGGGCTCTTGAGCTACGGCCACTGCGGTGTCGGCGGCGCGATGGCGCATGTCGCCGAGACGCATTTGCAGATGACCGGACGCGCGGGCAAGCGGCAGGTGAAGGATGCCTCGCTGGCGTTGCTGCACGGCGATGGCGGCGTGCTGTCGTCGCACGTCAGCATGTTTCTGGAGAAAGTCTGATGGGCGCACAGGCATTTCAAGCCGACTGGACCAGCGGCACCGAAGCGATCGCCTATCAGGCGTGCCCGGCCTGCAAATCGGCCTGGTACTTCCGCCGCCGGTTCTGTCCGTCCTGCGGCGCGGCCGATCCGGTGTCGAAGCCCGCGAGCGGCAAGGGCACCGTGTACGCCGAAACGCTGGTGCATCGCGCGCCGGTGCCCGAAGCGAAAGGCGAGGTGCCCTACAAGATCGTGCTGGTCGACACCGACGAAGGCTTTCGCATGATGGGCCACGGCGATCCGTCGCTCGGGATCGGCGACGCGGTGACGGCGCGCTTCAAGCCGTTTCTCGGCGGCACGGTGCCGTATTTCGTGAAGGGTAGCTGACGTCGGCGGCCCGTTTGACCGTAGCGCCGCTCGTGGTCCTGCATTAGCATTGAGGCTCATTCGTCAGAGTCGCTTGTGATGGCACCCGCCGATTCGTCAGCCGGACATTTCTGGGACCAGATCGGCCGTCGCCAGGTGCAGCTCGGCTGCGGGCTCGTGCTGTTTACCTACGTCGTCACCCACTTCATCAATCATGCGCTCGGCAACGTCTCCGTCGCGGCGATGGATGATTTCCTGCACTACCAGATCGCGTTCTGGCGAAGCTGGCCGCTGACGATCATCCTCTACGGCGCTGTTCTCATCCACATGGGGCTCGGCCTGTGGTCGGTCTATCAGCGTCGCGAGTTTCGCTGGAAGATCACCGAGCCGCTTCAACTGATCCTCGGTCTCAGCATTCCACTGCTGCTGATCTTCCACATCTCCGGTGTGCGAATCGCGGCGTCGCTTTTCGACCATCACAAGCATTATCCGCAAACGCTCTACGCCTACTGGGTGTACTGGCCGAACCTGGCGGCGCTGCATTATGCCGCGCTGATCGTCTGCTGGGTGCACGGCTGCATCGGCATCTTCTTCTGGCTGCGGCTGAAGCCGCTGTTTCCCCGGATTGCGCCGTATCTGCTGGCAGCCGCCGTGCTGCTGCCGGCGCTGGCGACGCTTGGGCTCTATCAGGGCGGCCGCGAGACGACCGCCGCGAGCGAGACCGCCGAATGGCGCGCCGAGCATCGCACCGTGGCCAAGACCGGCACCCAGGCGCAGCAGGACGTGCTGAACCGGATCACGCTTTATTTCTCGATCGGCTATTTGGCCGTGATCGCCGGGCTACTCGCGGCGCGGGGCGTGCGTGCCTTGAACGAACGGCGCGGCAGCACCATCAAATTCGCATATGGCGACGGCAAGACCATTCGCGTCGCCAAGGGGCTCAGCGTGCTCGAGGCAAGCCTGCGCAACGACATTCCGCATTCGAGCGTGTGCGGCGGACGGGCGCGCTGCTCTACCTGCCGTATTCGCGTCGTCAGCGATTGTTCGCGTTTGCCGAAGCCGTCGAAACGCGAGGCGTTTGTGCTCGATCGCGTCGGATCGAGCAGCGATCCGGCGATCCGGCTTGCGTGTCAACTCTGCCCGGAGCATGACATCGCGTTCGTGCCGCTGTTCCCCGCGACGCTGAAGACCTCGCTGCTCAGCGAGGGGAAGGAGACCCGCGTCGGTCAGGAGCGCTATCTGGTCAACATGTTCGTCGACATGCGCGGCTCGACCAAGCTTGCCGAAACGCGGTTGCCGTTCGACACGGTGTTCATCGTCAACCGCTTCATCAGCGCGGTGTCGCAAGGCGTCGTGATGTGCGGCGGCCTGCCGAACCAGTTCGTCGGCGACGGCATCCTGGCGCTGTTCGGCCTCACCAACGATCCGCGGATCGCGTGCCGGCAGGCAATTCGCGCGGCGGCGCAGATCGCCATCAATGTCGAGGACCTGAACAACTTCCTCGCACACGACCTGCGCGAGCCGATCCGCTTCGGCATCGGCATCAACGCGGGCGAGGTGATCGTCGGCGATATCGGCTATCGCGATCACATGTCGTTCACCGCGCTCGGCGATCCGGTCAATGTCGGCTCGCGTCTGGAGGGGCTTACCAAGACACTGGCCTGCGAGGTCGTGATTTCGGAAGAGGTCTATCGCACCGCAGGCTTGCCGGAGAACGCGCTGCCGCACGAAGAGGTGCCGATCCGCGGCCGCGTCGAGACGATGCGCGTGCGCAAGGCGGTCAGCGCGCGCGACCTTGCTGCACTCATCGACGATGTGGTGGTGGAAGCGGCCTAGGGCGTAACGTCAGGCTGCTTATCCCTCCCCCTTGTGAGGAGGGTCGCATAGGCGGCCTTCTGGCCGCCGTTCTTTGGAACGCCGATGCTTTGCATCGGCTATGGCGAAGCGAAGGCCGGGGTGGGGGTACTCGCAATTGCCCCCACCGGCGCTCCATTCGCTTTGCTCATTCGCGCCACCCTCCCCACGCTTTGCGGGGGAGGGAAAGTCACAAACACTTCTCTCCGTCGGGCGTGACGATCATCATCGCCGCGCATCCGCGATCACCATGGCCGAGCCCTTTTCGGCAATCATCGCGGTGGGGGTATTGGTGTTGCCGGACGTGATCGTCGGCATCACCGACGCATCGATCACGCGCAGACTGCGCAGGCCGTGCACCCGCAGCCGTTCGTCGACGACCGCGAGCGGATCGGATGCCGCTCCCATCTTCGCCGTGCCGACCGGATGAAAGATCGTCGTGCCGATGTCACCGGCAGCTTTGGCGAGCGATGCATCGTCGTCGCCGACGGACGGGCCGGGGAGATACTCTTCCGGATTGTAGCCGGCGAGCGCGCGCTGCTTCATCAGCTTGCGGGTGACGCGGATGGCGTCGGCGGCGACGAGACGATCCTCATCGGTGCTGAGATAATTCGGCGCGATGCGCGGCGCCTGATCGGGCTTCGTATCCGTGATCTGCACCACGCCGCGCGACGTCGGCCGCAGGTTGCAGGCCGAGATCGTGATCGCGGGAAAACGATGCAGCGGATCGCCGAACTTGTCGAGCGAGAGCGGCTGCACGTGGAACTGGATGTTGGCGCGCTCGCGGTGCGGATCGGAGCGGGTGAAAATGCCGAGCTGCGATGGCGCCATGGTCAGCGGGCCGCGGCGGCGCAGGGCATAGTCGACGCCCATCATGCCGCGCTTCCAGAGCGACCAGTAGGTTTCGTTCAGCGTCTTCACGCCGGAAACCTTGAAGATGGCGCGCTGCTGCAAATGATCCTGGAGGTTGCGGCCGACGCCCTGCCGGTCGAGCACCGGCGCAATGCCGAGCGGTTGCAGCCATTCGGCGGGGCCGATGCCCGAGCGCTGCATCACCTGCACCGAACCGATGGAACCCGAACAGAGAATAACTTCGCCGCGTGCGCGCGCTTCGAACTTCTGGCCGCCGCGCGAAAAGCGGATGCCAACAGCCTTGCCGTGCTCGACGATGACGCGATCGATCAGCGCGTGCATCTCGAGCTTCAGGTTCGGCCGCGACAGTACGGGCTTGAGGAAGCCGCGCGCCGCCGACCAGCGGCGTCCGCGCCGCTGGTTGACGTGGAAATAGCCGATGCCTTCGTTGTCGCCGGTGTTGAAGTCGCCCGTGCGCGCGATGCCCATTTCGGCTGCGGCATCCGCGACCGCATCCAGCACCTTCCACGACAGGCGCGGTGCTTCGATGCGCCAGCCGCCGCCAACGCCGTGATGTTCGCTCGCGCCCATGAAATGATCTTCGAGCTTGAGGAACGCCGGCTTGACGTCGTCCCATCCCCAGCCGGTGAGGCCGAGCTGCCGCCAGTGATCGTAATCGGCGGACTGTCCGCGCATCGAGATCATGGCGTTGATGGCGGAGCAGCCGCCGATCACCTTGCCGCGCGGATAGGCGAGGGAGCGGCCGTTCAGGCCGGGCTCGGCTTCGGTGCGAAACATCCAGTCCGAACGCGGATTGCCGATTGCGAACAGGTAGCCGACCGGAATGTGGAACCAGATCCAGTTGTCGTCGCCGCCGGCTTCCAGCAGCAGCACGCGCTTGGCGGGATCGGCCGACAGGCGGTTGGCGACGATGCATCCCGCCGTACCGGCGCCGGCAATAATGTAGTCGAAATCCCCCTCAAGCTGCGTCGTCATTCCCGCCGTTTCCCCATCCACCGGCATTCTTGCCGTTTTGTGAAATGTAGCTGCCTTCAGTTGCGGATCGAAGCCTGCCGGATGCGCACCGGATTTGCAAAAATTCCGGAACGGTTGCGGTTGAAAAAGATATGATCTGCACGCGGCTTGCGACTGGAATTGGTCCTGTGGCATCGTTGCCGGTGTGGCGGTTCAAAGTCCGCATCAGTCTTGCCGTGCGCAAGTTCAGGAGTCATCCATGCCCATCGTCAACCGCGTCGCCGAATTGCATGCCGATATCGCCGCATGGCGGCAGGACATCCATGCGCATCCGGAGTTGCAGTATGACGTGCACCGCACGGCAGGCTTCGTCGCGGACCGGCTGCGCGAGTTCGGTTGCGACGAGGTGGTGACGGGCATCGGCCGGACCGGCGTCGTCGGCGTCATCAGGGGCAAGCAGCCCGCGAACGGCGGCGAGGTGAAGGTGATCGGGTTGCGTGCCGATATGGATGCGCTGCCGATCGAGGAGGAGACCAATCTCCCCTACAAATCGAAGACCCCGGGCAAGATGCATGCGTGCGGTCATGACGGCCACACCGCGATGCTGCTCGGCGCCGCGCGCTACCTCGCCGAGACGCGCAACTTCGCGGGCGATGCGGTGGTGATCTTCCAGCCGGCGGAAGAGGGCGGCGCGGGCGCTGCTGCGATGATCCGCGACGGCCTGATGGATCGTTTCAGGATCGAACAGGTCTACGGCATGCACAATGGCCCCGGCATGGACATCGGCACCTTCGGCATCCGCTCCGGCGCGATCATGGCCTCGACCGATCATATCGGGATCAGGATCGAGGGGGTCGGCGCGCATGCCGCGCGTCCGCACACCGGTATCGATCCCGTACTCGCTGGCGCCCAGCTCATCACTGCGTTCCAGTCGATCGTCTCGCGCAATGCCGACCCGGTGGAGTCGGCCGTGATCTCGATCTGCATGTTCCACGCCGGCACCGCCATGAACGTGATCCCGCAGACGGCGGAACTCGAAGGCACCGTGCGCACGCTGAAACCGTCGATGCGCGATTTCGTCGAGAAGCGCATGCAGGAGGTGGCGGCAGGCGTCGCCCAGATGACCGGAGCGAAGATCGATCTGCGCTACACCCGCGGCTATCCGGTGCTGATCAATCACCAGGATCAAACCGATTTCGCCGCCAAGGTGGCGATCGACGTGGCCGGCGCGGCCAACGTCAACGCCGACATTCCGCCGATGATGGGCGCGGAGGACTTCGCCTACATGCTGGAGAAGCGGCCGGGCGCATACATCTTCATCGGCAACGGCGACAGTGCCGGCCTGCACAACCCAGCGTACAATTTCAACGACGAGGCGATCGTCTACGGCACCTCGTACTGGATCAAGCTGGTCGAGACCACGCTCGCGGCGTGATGCGGATTTGACGGGCTGCGTTGCGGCTCCGCGCTTTTCGCAGGCGTTGAAAGCGTGATCTAATCGTTCTCGGAATCCGAGGACGAACGGCATGCAGACTCCGCGACAAATTCTTGATGAACTCTGGACCGGCGCCGGCGGCGATGCCGCCGATCTCGCAGCCGTCACGCTGACCGGCCGCGAGCCGGTGCTGCCGTCGTCGTTTCGCGTCGACGCGGCAGCGCAGGTGAGCATCGCGGCCGCG
Source organism: Pseudomonadota bacterium (assembly GCA_049323835.1). Taxonomy (GTDB): domain Bacteria; phylum Pseudomonadota; class Alphaproteobacteria; order Rhizobiales; family Xanthobacteraceae; genus SG-bin9. The sequence continues at coordinate 5,965 of JBMOOJ010000011.1, forward strand.
GGACTTGCGGCGGCGGCGATCTGGAAAGCGCGCACCGGCGAGGCGCAGGCTGTCAGTGTTGATATGCTGCATGCGGCGATCGAGTGCCGCAGCGAGCGTTATCTGCGCGTCGACGACAAGCCGCCGCCGCCCGCGTGGGACGCGATCGCCGGCGTCTATCGCACCGGCGACGCGCGTTTCGTCCGCCTGCATACGAACTTTCCGCATCACCGCGACAGCGTCTGCAAGGTGCTGAAATGCGAGGCCACGCGCGACAGCGTCCAGGGCGCGCTGATGGGCTGGCGCGGCGAGGACTTTGAGACCGCCGCCTATGACGGCGGCTGCGTCGTCTCGCTGATGCGCAGCCGCGACGAATGGCTTGCGACGGAGCATGCGAAAGCGCTGGCGGCGACCCCACTGATCTCCTTCGAAAAGATCGGCGATGCGCCGCCGAAGCCGTGGCCTGTTGGCGATCGGCCGCTCGCAGGTCTGCGCGTGCTCGATCTCTCGCGGGTGATCGCGGGACCGGTGGCGGGCCGCACGCTCGCGGCGCACGGCGCCGACGTGATGCTGGTGTCGCATCCGGTACTGCCGTCGATCCCCTGGCTTGTGGTCGATACGGGCAGGGGCAAGCTGTCGTCGTTCGTGGATCTCACGAGCAGCGAGGGCAAGACCACGTTTACGCAGCTCTTGTCGACAGCGGATATCTTTTCGCAAGGATATCGCCCGCGCTCGCTCGCCGCACTCGGCTTTTCCGCGGAGGATGCCGCGCGGATCAATCCCGGCATCGTCTGCGTCTCGCTCTCGGCCTACGGGCACGCCGGACCATGGGCGAGCCGGCGCGGCTTCGACTCGCTGGTGCAGACCTCGACCGGCTTCAATCATGCGGAAGGCGAGGCGGCCGGCATTGAGGGGCCGAAGGAACTGCCGATGCAGGTGCTCGATCACGCCACCGGATATCTGATGGCGTTCGGCGCGATGATGGGGAAACTCCGGCAGGCGCGCGAGGGCGGAAGCTGGCACGTGCGGGTGTCGCTGGCGCGCACCGGGCACTGGCTGTGGGGACTGGGCCGCATGGACAATGGCCTGTCGACGCCGGAACCGGGCAAAGAGGCTGTCGCGCCGCTGTTGCAGACCGAACCGTCAGGGTTCGGCCAGTTGCGATCGGTGCGTCACGCGGCGATCCTGTCGAAGACGCCGGCGCGCTGGACGCGCCCGTCCGTGCCGCTCGGCACCGATGCTCCTGTCTGGCCGGCCTGATCGCATGCCCCGCATTTTCCAGCGCGGATGCCATCGCCGAGGAGATCGTTCGCGATGTCGGGCCGCGGCTCGTGGTCGGACTGCCTGAGGGTCGTTGTCGCTACCACCGGATCCCAACCATCATGATTGGACCCCACCCACTATAGTTGGACCCCCACCCAACCCTCCCACTTTCAGGGAGGAGGGAGAGCAGGCATCGATCACGACTTGAAACGCCCTAGCGGTTCTTGAACTGCGGCGGGCGCTTGGCGATGAACGCCGCCATGCCTTCGGAACGGTCTTCGAGCGCGAACGTCTGGGCGAACAGGTCGCCCTCGACATTCATGCCTTCAGAGAGCGTCGTCTCCAGCGCGCGGTTGATCGCGGTCTTGCAGAAGGTTGCGACCGGCTGCGACATCCCTGCGATCTTCTCGGCCACGGCCATCACCTCGTCCATCAGCTTGTCGGCGGGCACGATGCGGCTGACGAGGCCGGCGCGCTCGGCTTCGTTCGCATCCATCATCCTGCCGGTGAGGCAGAGGTCCATGGCCTTCGCCTTGCCGATGGCGCGGGTGAGGCGTTGGGTGCCGCCGATGCCCGGAATTGTGCCGAGCGTGATCTCCGGCTGGCCGAATTTCGCCGTATCAGAGCAGATGATGATGTCGCACATCATCGCCAGCTCGCAGCCGCCGCCGAGCGCGTAGCCGCTCACGGCCGCAACCGTCGGCTTCCTGCACTGGGCCAGACGCTCGCCGCCGATGGTGCGGAAGTTGTTGGTCGCCATGTCGATGAAGCCTTTCGGCTGCATCTCCTTGATGTCGGCGCCGGCGGCGAATGCCTTCTCGTTGCCGGTGACGACGATGCAGCCAATTGTCTCGTCCGCTTCGAGGTCGGCCACCGCTGCGCCGATCTCGCGGAAGACGCCGAACGAGAGCGCATTGAGCATCTTCGGCCGGTTCAGCTGGATGATGCCGACCGCGCCTTTGGTCTCGACGATGATGTGCTCGAAAATGCTCATGGAAGCCCCGGTTTATTGTTTTGCTGGATCGGGACGCTGATTGGCCGCCGATGGCCGCAATCTGCCTGCTCGGACCGTGTGCCGCAAGGGCGTGATGCGGACGAAAAAAAGGCCGGCCTCGCGCGGCCGGCCTTGAGGGAGAGCAGGAGGCGTCAGGCGATCAACATGCGCGCGGCGGAGGCGAGCGTCAGCAGTCCGCCGAATGCGACGAAGAGCTTGCCGATCAGCGATGTCTGATCCCAGGTGGAGTCGTTGCTGGCAACGGCGCTGCGCGCGTCCTGCGGCGCCGGTTTCACGGCCGTCAGCGGCTTCATGTCGTTCTCGGCGGCGCGATCAATGTCGTTGATCTGATCGGCGGCAACGACCTGCATGCTCGCGTCCGGATGTTTGGTTTCTGCGGCGGGCAGATTATCGTTCGCGGCGTCCGCGACGCGCGCACCCGCATCTCGCATTTCGGCGCGCGCGTTGGCGAATGCGGGATTGAGCAGCGCTGGTTCCGGGGAAGCGGGTTTCGCAGCGGCGAACTTCTTGCCCGCTTTTTTCACGCGCGCCGCGACACGGGAATACTGCGCCGATTTCGAGGCTTGCGCCGCGCGTTTCGCCGCGATGCGCTTGCGCAGCGCGCTCTTCTTTGCCGTGCGCTTGGCGTACCTGCTGAGCGTCACAGGTTTGCTCGCTTCCGCCTGCGTCATCTCGCCGGTCGCCGATGCCGACGTGGCGCATCCGCTGCCCGCGCAGATCGTCCCGGCATGCGCCGGGGCGGCGATAGTCAACCAAAGTCCCGCAAGTGCGATCGGAGCCAGATGCCGTTTGGCCGAAACAGCCGCCCAAATACCCATGGCAAAATCCCCGTTGCCAGTCCCAGGATCATCACTGATCCCGCAGACGTGACCGCAAATGGGCGAAAAATGGGAATCTTCGGGCAATACCGGCAGAAATCCCGGCGGCCGCCGCAGGGGCCGGCGGCGGCGCCGCGCGTGGAGACGCGGAATCCGCTTTTCCCCTCAGTATCTTACGCAGCCGCCTCAGCATCCACAGCTGAGCCGGTGTTCCGGCCAGCCGATCATGGTATGAGCCCCGGCGCGGCTCACGACACAAGCCGCAGGCCGGTACCGCCGGCTGATTGATTGCGCGAAAGACCGCTGATCGAGAGCCGGACCATCGATGCCGATGCGTAACAAATCCAGCCGTCTTGCGAAGGACTTTATCAGGAGCGCGTGTGCGCGGGCGTGAGACGGAATGGACCGACCTGATGCGGTCGGCCAATGCAGGCGACAGCGTCGCCTATCATCGGCTGCTGAAGGTGATCACCCCGGTTCTGCGCGCAGCGACCCGGCGCGGACTTGCGCGCGCAGGGCAGCCTGTCGAGCAGGCGGAGGACATTGTGCAGGACATTCTGATCGCGGTGCATCTGAAGCGCCATACGTGGGACCCGGCGGCCCCGTTCGCGCCATGGTTGTTCGCGATCGCCCGCAACAAGCTGATCGATGCGCTGCGTCGCCGCGGCCGCCGCATCTTCGTCAATATCGACGATTTCGCGGAAACGCTCCCCGGCGCGCCGCAGGAAGATACGCTGCCGGCCGGCGAGGTCGCATCGCATCTCGAACGGCTGCCCGCGCGGCAGCGCGACGTGCTGCAATCGATCGCGGTCGATGCCCGTTCGATCAAGGATACGGCAACGAGGCTGTCGATGACCGAGGGGGCGGTGCGCGTCGCGCTGCATCGCGGGCTGTCGAATCTCGCTAGCAAGTTCGGGAAGGACTGAGCATGGATACCGATCGTCTCATCGAGGCGCTCGCCGCCGACAGCGAGACCCGTGCCAAGCCGGTGAGCTGGATGCTTGCGCTGGCGCTTGCGCTCGCAGCGCCGGTCTCGACCGCCGTTTTCGCCATGCAGTTCGGGCCGCGCGACGATTGGCGGGCGGCGATGCGCAATCCGTTCTTCGATCTCAAATTCGTGGTGATGATCGCGCTCGCCGTTGCGGCGGCCGTGCTCGTATTGCGCCTTGCGCGTCCCGGCGCGCCGGTCCGCCGCATATCGTGGCTGCTGGGAATTCCCGCGGGTCTGCTCGGCATCGGCGTTGCGACGGACCTGATGATGCCGCAGCAGTCCGCGTGGTCCACGCGGATGATGGGCTCGAATTCGATGATCTGCCTGACCGTGATCCCGCTGCTGTCGCTGCCGCTGCTGGCGGCGGCGCTGGTTGCCCTGCGCCACGGTGCGGCGACCCGCCCTGCGCTCGCGGGCGCAGCCGCCGGCCTGATGTCGGCGGCGCTGGCGGCAGTTCTCTACGCCGCCCACTGCTTCGACGATTCGCCGCTGTTCGTGATCACGTGGTACTCGCTCGCGATCGGAGCGGTGACGGCGCTTGGCGCGCTGATCGGTGCGCGCGTTCTCAGATTCTGATGCGCGACCCCGGTTGCGTCAGGGGACGGGCTCGATCGCGGCGGTTTGCTGCTGCATGCGATAGAAACGCAGCACCTGCTGCGCCGTGGTGGTGCGCAGCCGCTCGTAGCCTTCCTTGCTGATCTCGATCTCGCCGGAGCCCGCGCCGCCGGTCAGATCGGTGCGCATGTCGAGGATCGCCTTCACCACGTCCCACGGCAGGCCGGCGACCTTCGCCAGAACGAGAATGCCTTCGCTGCGCGACTCGATCATCACGGTTTCGACCGTCGACACCGGAACGTCGGCGAGGCAGGCGATGGCCGCATTGGTTTCGTCGAACTTTCCGGCGCGGGCGAACGTCATCATCTGGCGCTCGTCGAGCCGGTCGTCGGCGAACAGCGACTGAACGAGCTTGTGCGCGGCCGTTGCCTCGCGCGTCATCTCGGCCGGCGGCTTCACGAGCTTGGCGGCGTCGTTGACGGCGGCGGAAATGGCGTGCGCCGAGCCGGCATTGGCGGCTTCGAGCCGCGCCCGCACCGCGTTCGACGCGCGGGCGATCAGCTTCAGGTAGTGCGGCCGCGGAATCGACTTCCGCGAGCCCAGGCAGATCGCCAGAACGTCGTTGCGCTCGGCGCGCTCGACGAGCTGGCTGAAGCTCTTCTCGGAGAAGCTTGCGCCGGCGTTGTTGACGGTGCTTTCGACCACCTCGTCGTTGCCGCGCTCGACCAGCACGTCGGTCACGGCGTTGCTGAGCGTCTTGCGTTTCGAGATCGCCAGAAGGTGCGCCTGGCTCTTGCAGCGCGCGTTTTCGACCAGCGTTTCCTCGTCGAGCCGCTCCGACTGCGTCAGTACGGGCGCCGCGACCTCGATCTGGTCGTCGAATGCGAGCCGGCGGATGATCCGCGGCGGCGACATCGGATTGCCCGCAAGGCGTTCCGACAGCAGGATCTTGGCGCCGACCTCGATATGCTCGACCAGGCAGTTGAAGACATCGTCGAACACCGCGACCTGGTCGTTCGAGTAATCCACCGACTGACCCATGAACAGATCGGTGACGCGGCGCAGCGTCTCGACGCGGCGTGCGACGGTGCCATGGCTCAGCGCGCCCTGCAGTTCATCGAGGAGTTTTGTCGAGATGGGTGCGGTCTTGGCGCTCATATGTCCGTCCTGGAGCCTTCGATGCTGGCGCATTTTCAATGCGCCGGTACAAAACAAACCGCTTCATGCGGCCTTGATGCGATTCCGTCCCTGATCCTTGGCGGCGTAGAGCGCCGCGTCGGCGCGGGCGAGAACGCTGTCGGGCGCTTCGTCCGCGCGCATGGTGGCGACGCCGGCGGAAATCGTCACCTTCAGCCCGTCGGAGAACGCGCTCCAGTCGAGCTCGGAGGTGATGATGCGCAGGCGGTCGAGAATCCGCGTGGCGACGTCGTTCGGCGTATCCGGCATCAGCAGCACGAACTCCTCGCCGCCGTAGCGGCCGAACTTGTCGGCGGCGCGGATGTTGGCGAACACCGTGATGGCGAAGGTGCGCAGCACTTCGTCGCCGGTGGGATGGCCGTAGCGGTCGTTGATCTTCTTGAAGAAGTCGAGATCGATCAGCGCGACGGAGCAGGGCGAGCCCGAGCGCTGCACGCGCACGCATTCCTCGTCGAGCGCCCGCATCATGCGGCGGCGGTTGAACGCGCCGGTCAGGTCGTCGACCTCGGCCAGTTCCTCGATGCGGCGGTTGGCGCGCTTCAGTTCGAGGCTGCGCTGATAGAGCTCGGTGCGCATCGCGTTGCCGAACAGGCCGAGATAGATGAAGCGGGCGATCGACAGCGACATGCACAGCAGCGTGACGACGCGCTCGGCATGGGTGGCGACGGGCAGCGCCAGCATCTTGTCGGTGAACAGCAGCAGCGCGGCGAGGCAGAGCGTGGTCATGCTCCAGCCGATCAGCGCCTGCCGGACCGAAATGCGCAGCGTTGCCAGGCCGAAGATGATGAACAGCACGCAGATGAAAACGACGCTGACTTCCGGCGCGACGTAGAGGAACGCGAACTGGACCGATGCGTTGGCGCCCGACTGCAGCGTCGTCAGGTAGTGATCCTTGAAGCGGTCGGCGAAGTTGGTCTCTGAAATCACCAGCGTGAGCGCCGAGACGGCGAGCCCGCAGAACAGGTAGCCGCCCGCGACCAGAAACGAGGTGGTTCCGACCCAGGCGAACGCCGTCAGGATAACCGCGTCGACGAGATAGCTGACGACCTGAATGATCAGCACCGTGCGGCGCCGGAGGACGCGGCGGCGAAGAATCTCGGGAGGAATGGGACCGGCATCCGCGGCCAGGTCGGCGACGTCCCCGTTTTTGGCGAAGGCTGCTGGGCTGCTCATGAATGCGGGGCCGGACTTTTCATCACGGAACCCTAAGGGGAAAAGCCTTTAGGTTTGGTATGCGCAGGCCCCGTGCGTAAGTGTTTTCGGGGCTTCGCGGCTCCGATCCCGCTCGCGCGGATCAGAGCGCGGCTGCGCCCATCGCGCAGAAAATATACCATATAAAACAATATCTTATCCAAATGCAGGCGATCGTCCCGATGCATGAGCCCCGCAGGCTCGGGCCGGGCGGGAAGCGGCCGGCGGGCGAGGCGGCATCGGCCTGGAATGCAGTTCGGCCTTGCGATGCTCCATGATTCCGGAGCATTTGGAGCGTACCGTCTTGAAGCGACGACGATTTGCGACGAATTGACGAAGATTTTCCGGATCATGATCGAACCTGTCAGCTCTCCCGCCCGACCAACCCTGCGAGATGGACTTTGAGTGCGACGCAAGCGAGCTCAGATGAGGTTCTGATCGCAAGGGTTGCGCAGGGCGACCGTCTCGCCATGCAGGTGCTCTACGGGCGGCACCATGTCCGGGTGTTCCGATTTGCACTCCGGCTGGTCCGCAACGAACAGGTCGCCGAAGACCTCATCAGCGAGGTGTTCATCGACGTGTGGCGTCAGGCCGGAAAGTTCGAGGGCCGGTCCGCCGTATCGACATGGCTGCTCGCGATCACCCGGTTCAAGGCGCTCTCGGCGCTGCGAAAGCGGAAAGACGCGGAGCTGGACGACGAAACGGCTGCGGCGATCGAGGATACGTCCGACGATCCCGAGGTTGTCGTCCAGAAGCAGGATACGAGTAATGCGTTGCGCAAGTGCATGACGGCACTGTCGCAGGAGCACCGGGAGATCATCGATCTCGTCTACTACCACGAGAAGTCCGTGGAAGAGGTGGCGGAGATCGTCGGCATCCCGGAGAACACGGTGAAGACGCGCCTGTTCTACGCGCGCAAGAAATTGGCCGAACTGCTCAAGGCAGCCGGCGTGGAAAGAGGTTGGCCATGACCGTGACGAGCAAGCAGGTGCTGGCAGGCGAGCCTGAAGACATCGAGGCGCTACTGCCGTGGCATGCCGCCGGCACGCTCAATGCCCGCGATGCGCGGCGCGTCGAAGAGGCGCTTGCCCGCGATCCCGCGCTCGCCAAACAGTACGCCGTCATCCAGGACGAATACACCGAAACCATTTTGCTGAACGAGAGCCTCGGCGCGCCATCGGCGCGCGCGATGCAGAAGCTGTTCGCGGCGATCGACGCCGAGCCCGCCCGATCGCCGGCGCTGGCGCAAAACCTGTCGTCGCGCGTCGTCGGATTTTTCGGCAGCCTCACGCCGCGCACGCTTGCCTACGGATCGGCCGCCGCTGCGGTGGCGCTGCTGCTGCAAGCCGGCGTGATCGGCGCCGTGCTTGTCAGCAAGCCGCAGGGCGGGGTGTACCAGACCGCGTCGCATCAGGACGCCGCGTCCGCCACCGCATCGGCCGCCGCCGCCGGCACGTCGGCGCTGGTGCGTTTTGCGCCGGACGCACGCGCGTCCGATATCACCCAGTTCCTGCTCACCTATGGCGCGACCGTCACCGGCGGGCCGCAGGCGGGCATGTTCCGTATCAAGCTTGGCGACAAGGCGCTCTCGAAGGACGAGACCGCCCAGCTTCTGAAGCGCGTGCAGGCGGAGAAGATCGTCGCCTTCGCCGCCGCAGAGTAAGCCCGGCGACGTCCGCCGGAACGATATCGCCGATCGCGGCGCAGCCGACAGGATCAGTCCGGGAACGGCACATATGGCATACGAAACGTCCAATCCGATCATCCACGCCGTTCGCGGCGACCGCGGCCGGGGCCTGCTCAAGGCCATGCGGATGGTTCTTGCCGCAAGCGTCGCACTGACGATCGCCGTGCCGGAAGCGTCGGCGCAGTACATGAGCCGCGGGCCGAACATCAACGTCAATACGGGGCCGCGGATTACGCCGACCGTGCCGAACATCAATGTCGGCCCGCGCGTGACGCCGGTCACGCCGACCATCCGGCCGGTGATGCCGACGGTGCGCTATTCGCCGAGCGTGACCTACATCGAAGAATACGATGAGCCACCGCCGCGGCGCCGGCCCAAGCCGAAGACCGTGAAGCTGACGCCGGACGGCGGTCCGCCGCGCACGGCAAACCCCGCGCCGCGCCGCGGCGTGGCTGCGGCGCGCACTCCTTATGTGCCGAAGGAAGTCATTCTCGAACTCACCGGCAATCCGACGGAGGCGCAGATCGCGGCGCTGGCGCAGCGTCACCGGCTGACGCGCGTCGAGTCGCAGGACTTCCCGCTGGTCGGCAGCCGCATGTTCCGCTGGCGGATCAACGACAACCGCTCGGTCGAAACCGTCATCCGCCAGGTGCTGTCCGGCGGCGGCGTGCAGTCGGCGCATCCGAACTTTCGCTTCGCCCTGCAACAGGCTGGCTCAGCAAGCGAGCAGTATGCCGTGGCGAAGCTTCGTCTGGTCGAAGCGCATACGCTCGCCAAGGGCTCCGATGTCATGATCGCTGTGATCGACTCGGGGATCGATGCGTCGCATCCCGAACTCGCCGGCGTCGTCGCCGCCTCGTTCGATCCGCTCGGCGGCACGGCCGCAGCGCACGCGCATGGCACAGGAATTGCGGGCGCGATCGCCGCGCGCGATCGGCTGATGGGCGCGGCGCCGTCCGCGCGCATTCTCGCGATCCGCGCCTTCGGCAATGCCGCGAGCGGCGCCGAGAGCACGTCCTTCATCATCCTCAGGAGCCTCGAATTCGCCGCCGCGCGCGGGGCGAAGATCGTCAACATGAGCTTTGCCGGTCCGCGCGATACCCTGATCGAGCGCAGCCTCGCGGCGCTGAATGCGCGCGGCATCGTGCTGGTCGCTGCGAGCGGCAACGCCGGGCCGAAATCGCCGCCGCTCTATCCGGCGGCCGACAGGAACGTCATCGCCGTCAGCGCCACCGATGCCTCCGACAAGCTGTTCGCAGCCTCGAACCGCGGCAGCCATATCGCCGTGTCGGCACCCGGCGCCGACGTGCTGCTGCCGTCGCCGGACGGCAAGTACCAGGTGGCATCCGGCACGTCGTTTGCGGCCGCTTATGTCAGCGGTCTTGCCGCACTGCTGATCGAGCGCAACCCGGCGCTGAAGCCGTCCGACGTCCGTGACGTTCTGACGCGCACCGCACAGGATCTCGGACCACCCGGCCGCGACGACCAGTTCGGCGCGGGCAAGGCCGATGCATTCAGCGCGGTGGCCGCAGCCTCGGCCACGCTCGCGACGGCGTCGGATCGCGGGGCGTCCGGAAACAAGGCTGAACAGCCAGCAACCCGCTGATCTTTCTCGATCGTTTCATGCATGTGGTGGTTCGGGGATGCGCGTTGATGCGTACACTCACTTCGCCGCGCTGCAACGAAAATCGCGTCAAAAAAGTTGACGGTGCGTTGAACGTTTCTGTCGGGGGCGGCGACTACTCACTGTGGAAGGCAAACCTTCCTTTGCCGTGTCCGGTGCCAGCGCCCATCCACCCCTGCGCCGATACGGTTTTGGACCCGCCCGGTTGTCCCCCCGGGCGGGTCTTTCATATGGGCATCCGTGCACACGCAGCCGATGCGATCCGCAAAATTTCCCAAGGGCTTACGGCCGGTGAGCCTTGACCGGCGAAGTGCGTCCATATGAGGATGATCGCAGCGTTGCAGACCCCGGCCGATCCGGCGGCGAGCAGATTTTCGCATCCGCGCCACCGATGTAAGATACCTCACGATGTCTTGTTGCGAACGGGCGGCTATGGGCCGAACGGTCCGCAGCCGGGACGAGACTATTGAACGGGACATGTGGTCCGGCATGCCGGCATGCAGTCGTGCGACCGCGGTTCTTGGACGAGTTCTTGGACGAGTTCTTGGACGAATTTTTGGACGAATTTGGGAGGGGATTGCCATGACCTGTCAGCCAATCAAACTGATCGCAGCATGCGCAGCTTTTGCCGCCATCGTTTTCGCAGCCCCGGTGTCGGCGCAGACGAGCACGGGTGACATCACCCGCGCGCTTCAGCCGAAGGCGCCCGCAGCGGGCCTCACCCGTAGTCTCGGTGCCGCGCCCGCGAACCCGAAGGCTGAAGCCGAGAAGCAGTTCATCAACAGGCTGCGCACGCGCTCGATCTCGATCGAGCCGGTCGGCGCGCCGACGCAGCAGGAGCGCGTCGAGATCGCCGCGATCGCCAAGGACAAGCCGGCGATCGATCTGGAAATCCTGTTCGACTACAACTCCGACATCGTCGGGCCGAAGGCGGTGCCTGCGCTGGTGCAACTCGGCAACGCACTCGCGCAGGCTGAATTCAAGGGCACGGTGTTCCTGATCAACGGCCACACCGACGCCGCCGGAAGTCCGGAATACAATCAGGGCCTGTCGCAGCGCCGCGCGCAGGCCGTGCGCCGCGTGCTGATCGAGCAGTACAGAATCGCGCCCGACACGCTGATCGCCACCGGCTTCGGCAAGGAGCAGCTCAAGGTGCCGCACGACCCGCTCTCCGGCGCCAACCGCCGCGTGCAGATCGTCAACACCACGGTGACCGCGGGGCGGTGAGAGCCGCGCCCGGCGCACTGCGACAAGATGGACATGCAGTCGGTTCCGAACCGGCGTCTTTTTCAGAACGACCAATACACGGCGAATTGTCGCCAAAAGAGATTTGAGGAGTGGACGATGAGCGGTTTGCAGGGGTTCCGGCGGCAGACGATCCGGATGGCCGTTGCCGCGGGCGTGATGTTTGCGTCGACGAGCATCGTATCGGCGCAGAGCGCGCCTCCTGCACCGCCGGCCGACCCCGTCGCCAGGGCGGCGTATGACGTTCTCGACAAGCACTGCGCCCGCTGCCACCAGGACGGCAAGCTGGTGGGCCGCGAGCGGCCGGCCAAGAACTTCGGCAACGTGCTCAAGCTCGATGAGCTCGCGGCCAATCCGCACCACATCCTGCCCGGCAATCCGCTGGGTTCGAAAATGTTCAAGCAGATCGTCGACAAGGAGATGCCTTACGACATCCAGTACGAGGGCGAGACCAAGTATCCGCAGGTGTCGGAAGCCGACCTCAAGGCGCTCGAGAGCTGGATCACAGCGCTCGGTGCGAGCCAGACCGCCTCGTGCGAACAGCACAAGTTCATCGATCCGGCGGCGATGGTCGGCTTCATGGCCGCCGACATCGAGAAGGTCACCCGCGCCCGCCGCGAAACCACCCGCTACCTGACGCTGACGCATCTTGCGAACATCTGCGTGAGCCCCGAGGCCATGAAGGTCTATCGCCAGGGCGCGATCAAGTTCATCAACTCGCTCAGCCATTCCTCGGACGTGGTCAAGCTCGAGACGATCGATCCGGAAGAGACGATCCTGCGCATCAACCTCAGCGACCTTGGCTGGAGCGCGGCCGACTGGGACAAGGTTCTCGCGGTCTATCCCTATAACGTCGAGCCGGACGTGCAGCTCAACAGCGTGCTCACCGGCGCGACCAAGACGCCGCTGCCGTACGTGCGCGCCGACTGGCTGACGTTCACCGCGGCGCAGCCGCCGCTCTATGACGAGCTGCTCAGGCTGCCGACCACCTTCCAGCGGCTTGCGAAGGAGCAGGGCGTCGACCTCGATCACAACATCCGCACCTTCGTCGCGCAGCGCTCGGGCTTCCAGAAGTCCGGCGTCAGCCAGAACAACCGCCTGATCGAGCGCCACCCCTCGAAGAGCGGCTACTTCTGGACGTCGTATGATTTCGGCGGGAACAAGGGCGTGCAGAGCCTGTTCGAGCATCCGCTCGGTCCCGACGGCAAGGATGCTTTCCATCATGACGGCGGCGAGACGATCTACAGCCTGCCGAACGGTTTCCAGGGCTATTACCTGAACACGGCCGACGGTAAGCGGCTCGACAAGGGCCCAACGCAGATCGTGCGCGACCTGTCGCGCAAGGATCTCGCGGTGACCAACGGCATTTCCTGCATGGGCTGCCACGATCAGGGCATGCGCAAGGCCAAGGACGAAATCCGCGACCACGTCACCCGGGGACGCAGCTTCCCGCGCGACGTGCGCGAGACGGTCGATGGCCTCTATCCGCCGACGGCGAAGATGGACGCGATAATCGAGGCGGACGGCAAGCGCTTCACCGACGCGATGATCCGCGCCGGCCTCACGCCGACGCTGAAGCTCAACGGCGTCGAGATGATCAGCGCGCTGTCGAAGCGCTACGAGGATGACGTCGATCTCAATCTCGCGGCGGCCGAGTTCGGCATCGATGCGAAGGAGTTCAGCGAATCGGCGGGCGACGTCGACCAGAAGCTGCGGCCGCTGGTTCGCCGCCTGCAGCAGGGCGCCGTTCCGCGCGATCAGTTCGAGAACTTCTTCCGCGACCTCGCGGAAGACCTGACCGACCTGAAGCTCGTCGACATCAAGACGCCGCAGCCGAAGAAGAAGCTCGCCGCCGCCAAGCGCGTCGACGACCTGTCGCTGACGTCGGACAAGGACTCCTATCACCAGGGCGACAGCCCCGTGTTCACGATCGTCTCGCCGCGCGACTGCTTCCTGACTCTGACCAACGTCGACGAGAAGGGCGAGGGCACCGTGCTGCTGCCGAACAAGTTCCAGCAGGACAACCGCGTCAAGGCCAACGTTCCGATCGAGTTCCCGGGCAAGGGTGCGCCGTTCCAGTACAAGATGAAGGACAAGGGCGTGGAAACCGTGGTGGCCGTCTGCGCCGCGAAAGCGGATGGCGGCGACAAGATCGAGCACAACTTCAACCGCTCGGCCTTCACCCAGGTTCCGAACTACACCAAGACGCTCGCGCGCTCGATCTCGGTGGTCGCAGCGAACCCGCAGGCGGCGAGTTCGGTGGCGGGCACCACCAACACCGGCGCGCCGGCTGTCGGCGGTCCGAAGACGCCGCCGAAGGAAGACTCGCGCGCCTCGGCCCGCGCGGCGATCAAGCTCGACGTTCGCTGAGGCTGACGGCGAAGCATCGAAGACGCCCGCATCGACGATGGAGGCCGGCCCGAAGGGGCCGGCTTCTTTCGTTGCGGCTTCTTCGTTTGTGGACAACGTGGACAAGCGTGCGCCGGATGACGTCGGGGATATGATGTCAACCGAACGTGCTGGACAGCGTTCCGGTTTTCCACACAATAGGTAGTTGCATCGGTTGATTCGTAAGTCAGTGGCGTCTGCGTCCGTCTCCCTTGAACGGACTTCCATTTGATGACACGAGATAAAGACTTGGCCAGACAACTCGTACTTGTGAGCCGCTGGCGCACATTGGCCGAACAGCGCCTCGAGTATCTGAACGAGCTTTACGTCAGCGGCCGCTGGCGCCGCTATCACACCGAGCAGGCGTTCATCGACAACATCCGGGATGCGAAACGCGCGGTTGAAGCCTGGCGTGCGCTTGAGCCGCTCACCGGAAGCCGCGTCGCTGACGTGGACGGACTTCTCAGATATGCGGATCGGCCGATGGTCGATGCGTCGGCCGAACTGCTGCCGTCGATCGGAATTTAACGAACCGCGTTGGTGCCGATCACCACCTGGGCGAAGCGTGACGCGCCTGCCAAGGTGAGATCGCCGGTGATCGCTTTCGCGTGGTCGAGGCCCACGACGGCGCCGCGCGGTGTTCCCGAAATCATGTTGTTGTTGACGAGGGCAGCGCCTGCGCCCGGCATCACCGACACGCCGATGCCGATGAAGGCGTCGCGGACGACGTTGCCGGTAATGGCGACATCGCGCATGTATTTGCCCCAGCCGGCGATGATGCCGAAGGAGGGGGCCTTCTCGATCACGTTGCCGGTGACGGTGGTGTCCGCCTCGATGTAGATGCCGATGCCGGCGTCGTCATCGGGGATCGTGCCGATCGGCCGCTTCGGCAGCAGGTTGCGGATGAGATTGCCCTGCACGACCGCCATGCGGCCGCCCTCGTTGAAGTTGCAGACCGAGACGCCGACGGCGGCGCCGTCGACTGTGTTGTTGGCGATCACCGCGCCCTCGAACGCGAACTCCGAATAGAGTGCGACCTCGCGCACGCCGCTGACGCTGTTGCCGGTGATCTGGATGTTCGAGGCCGAGTTGCCGCGCACGGCGGAGTAGTCGCAGTTCCTGATGCGGTTGCCCTGGACGACCACGTTCGCCGCACGGAAGGCATTGATGGCATTGCCGTGCTGGCCCGAGCCGCCGGGCCCTGCCTTGATGTCCTCGATGCGGTTGTCGATGACGAGCGAGCCGTCGTCACCGATGGTGTTGCGCAGGATCTCGATGCCGTTGTCCGACGTGCCAATGATGGTGTTCTGCGCGACGAGCAGTCCGATCGCATCGAACGACACCACGCCGGTTGTGAAGATATCGCGGATGACGTTGTTGCGGACTTCGCCGGAGGACTGCTCCAGCCAGATGCCGTTGCCGCCGCTGCCGGCGATCTCGCAGTCGGCGATGCGGATGTTGCGTCCTGCGAGCAAATGAATGAGGCCGCGCCGGTCGGGCAGGCGGATGTTGCGGCCGTCGAGCACGATGTTGGTGACGGAGACACCGCCGGCGCCTTCGCCAAGCAGTATCGAGGCCGGGCCGCTTGATACGAGTTTCGTCGCGCCGCGGACGCCGGTGATCTGCGCGCCGGCAGGAAGACGCAGCGTGCCGGTGCGATAGCTGCCGGGCGGCAGCGCCAGCGGTACCTGCGCGCGGGCCGCGTCATCGATGGCGCGCTGAAGCGTGCGGGTCTGGTCGTCGGGAGAATTGGGGCGCACGCCGTACTGCGCAGCATCGCGGCCGGGCGCGGAAGGCAGCGGCGCGGCCTGCGCGGCTGCGGGCGTGACGATGGCGCCGGCGGCAAGGCCGGCCATCGAGGCGTTGAGAAGATCGCGGCGTTTCAAATCCATTGGCGCTCTCCGGTGACCCTAAGTAACGCGGAACTATGGCCACGGCCTGAACGCGATTGCGTGAATGCGATGATTAATGGGCGGGTGGTTAACCCCGCCGTGCGGCCTTAACCATCTCCATCAGCATGGCTTCGCCCGCATCCACCAGTTCCTCCAGCACGATGCCGCGCGCGCCCTTGCGGCGATGAATCGCGCTGCGCGGGATCAGCGGCACGTGGACGAAGGCGGCGATGCGCGGGCCGCCCGGCTGCTGCGTCGCCTCGATGCCGCGCCAGCTCAGGTAATTGCAGAGATAGCTTCCGGCGTTGCGCGACAGCCGCGCGTCGATGCCGGTCATGCAGGCCCGGCGCCGGAGCGAGGTGG
Source organism: Pseudomonadota bacterium (assembly GCA_049323835.1). Taxonomy (GTDB): domain Bacteria; phylum Pseudomonadota; class Alphaproteobacteria; order Rhizobiales; family Xanthobacteraceae; genus SG-bin9. Next base: position 22,173 of record JBMOOJ010000011.1, read on the forward strand.
TGTGCGGACCGAACGGCAGGGCATCGCGGGATGCCGCGATCAGGTTCGCCTCCGCGTAGCTGCCGTCGGCGGCGGGCCAGCGCGTCGAGATGGTGTTGCGGGCGCGCGTCTCGATCCTCACGTGCCTGGTGCGGCCGGCGAGGCCGAACATCAGCAGCGCATCCGGCTTCACCGCGGCAAGCTGCTCGGCGAGCTGCCAGTCCACGCCGCCATACGTAACCGGAAAGATGTGGCCCGTGAGTGTGACGTCTGCGAACGCGGGGCGCCGCAGCTTCACCAGCCGCTTCACCAGCGCCTCGGTCGGATTCCACGGCGCGCCGGGAAATGGACCGAAGCCGGTGATGAGGACGTGCAGTTTGGTCATGACGTCAGCAACACTTCTCCCTCTCCCCGTTTACGGGGAGAGGGTCGGGGTGAGGGGGATTTTGCGCTCGTGAAGCCGCCCCTCACCCACGAGCCATAGCGCGTCGAAGACGCGCGTAAACGCGCTGATGGCTCGCGACCTCTCCCCGCAAGCGGGGCGAGGTAAAGATCGGTCGAGCTCCGCGCCATCGTTCGCTTACGCCTTGTCGAGCAGCGCCGCGAGCGCTTCGGCGCCGAGCCCGGGCGTCATGCGGCCATCGGCAACAGCGGCTTCGGTCTGGCGGACTTTCGCGCGGGTCGTCGCATCGGCGCGCAGGCGTCCCATCATGGTCTGTTCGAACATCGACCACATCCATTTCACCTGCTGCTCGCGCCGCCGCGTCTCGAAATCGCCGGAGGCGACCATGGCCTTGCGATGGGCGACGATTTTCTCCCACAAGGGCGCAATGCCGTCGCCAGTGAGCCCGGAGTAGGTGATCACCGGTGGGTGCCAGTGCTCGGAGCGGGGGCTAAGAATATGCAGCGCCGAGCGATAGTCGGCGGCGGTCAATTGCGCGCGCTTGAGATTGTCGCCGTCGGCCTTGTTGATCGCGATCATGTCGGCGAGTTCGACAAGGCCCTTCTTGATGCCCTGCAATTCGTCGCCGCCGCCCGGCAGCATCAGCGCGAGGAAGAAGTCCGTCATGTCGCAAACGGCGGTTTCCGACTGGCCAATGCCGACCGTTTCCACCAGCACCACGTCGAACCCGGCTGCCTCGCACAGCAGCATGGCCTCGCGCGTGCGCGCGGCGACGCCGCCGAGCGTACCGGCGGACGGCGAGGGACGGATGAAGGCGTTATCTTCCGACGAGAGCCGCGCCATCCGCGTCTTGTCGCCGAGGATCGAGCCGCCGGTGCGCGCCGATGACGGGTCGACAGCGAGCACCGCGACCTTGTGGCCCTGTTCGATCAGGAACATGCCGAGCGTATCGATGGTGGTGGATTTGCCGACGCCGGGCGAGCCGGTGATGCCGATGCGATATGCCTTGCCGGTCGAGGGCAGCAGCGCCTGGACGAGATCGCGCGCCTGCGCCTGATGATCGGCGCGGCGGCTTTCGATGAGCGTGATGGCGCGGGCGAGCGCAGCGCGGCTGCCCGCGCGGATGGCGGCGGCGAGGGTTGCTGCGCTCAACGCGCCGCCCCATTTGCATGCCGGGTCACAAAGATATCCAGTGCATCAAGGTCGTTTTCGATCATGGTCCAAACGAGACCGGCGTCGGTGCGATGGTAGGCGTGGCGCAACCAGTTGCCGAGGTCAGCCAGCCTGCGCCAGTTGATCTCCGGCGCATCGGCCTTCAGATCGGCCGGCAGATGTCGTGATGCTTCGCTGACGATCTCGAGCAGGCGTTCAATAGCTAATCGAAGTAGTTTGTCCGCCGTGAAGCTCTGAAGCGTTTTCCCGGCAACGGCTTCCCGAATGCTTGCGATGGCCTCGCGGATGTGCGCCATGCGGTCGATTGTCGTTGGCGGCACTTCAGAAAACCTCGACAATATCGTCGGCAATTCGTTGGGCGAAATGGGGGTCCATCGAGCGGCGCATGGTCGCCTGGGTTCTCAGACCCGTAGCGTCTCCGATTGTATGCTCGACGCCGATCAGATCGAGCACCGAGAACGATGCATCCGGCGCGATTTCGACCAGAACGTCGAGATCGCTGTCCGGTCGCGCATCGCCGCGCGCGCGCGAGCCGAACACGGCCAGCCGCGTCACGCCTTCAGCCCTGATGGCAGGCTCCAGCGTGCGCAGCTTTGCGACGATCACGTCGAGTGTCGTGTCGGCGAGGCCGGTCATAAACCGAATTCTAGCACACCTGGCCGGGCGGGCCTACTCCGCCGCCTCGCTGCCGTGTCCAAGCCGGGCGCCGAGCTTGCGAATCAGTTCTTCCGCGGCATCCGCAATCACCGTGCCCGGCGGGAAGATCGCTTCCGCGCCGGCCTTGTACAGCGCATCGTAATCCTGCGGCGGCACAACGCCGCCGATGATGATCATGATGTCCTCGCGGCCGTGCTTCTTCAGCGCGGCCTTGAGTTCGGGAACGGCGGTGAGGTGGGCGGCGGCGAGCGACGACACGCCGAGAATGTGCACGTCGTTCTCGACCGCCTGACGCGCGGCTTCGTCGGCGGTCGCGAACAGCGGCCCGATATCGACGTCGAAGCCGACGTCGGCGAAAGCGGAGGCGATCACCTTCTGGCCGCGATCGTGTCCGTCCTGGCCGATCTTGGCGACGAGGATGCGCGGGCGGCGGCCTTCGGCATCCTCGAAGGCGTCGATCAGTGCCGAGAGTTTCTCAACCTTGTCGGTCATGGTCGCGGCCTCGCGCTTGTAGACGCCGGTGATGGACTTGATCTCGGCGCGGTGACGGCCGAACACCTTTTCCATCGCATCGGAAATTTCGCCGACAGTGGCTTTCGCCCGAGCGGCGTCGATGGCGAGCGCCAGGAGATTGCCGTTGCCGTCCTTGGCGGAGCGCGTCAGCGACTCCAGCGCGGCCTTGACGTCCGCCTCGTTGCGCTCGCCGCGCAGCCGCTTCAGCTTGTCGATCTGCAGGCGGCGGACGGTCGAGTTGTCGACCTTGAGCACGTCGATCGGCTTTTCGGACTCGGGCTTGTACTTGTTGACGCCGATCACGGCCTGACGGCCGCCGTCGATGCGCGCTTGAGTCTTGGCAGAGGCTTCCTCGATGCGCAGCTTCGGCACGCCGGCTTCGATCGCCTTGGCCATACCGCCGAGCGCTTCGACTTCCTGGATGTGCGCCCATGCCTTGGCCGCGAGATCATGCGTCAGCCGCTCGACGTAATAGGAGCCGCCCCACGGATCGACGATCCGGGTGGTGCCGCTTTCCTGCTGCAGGAACAGCTGCGTGTTGCGGGCGATGCGCGCGGAGAAGTCCGTCGGCAGCGCCAGCGCCTCGTCGAGCGCGTTGGTGTGCAGCGACTGGGTGTGGCCCTGCGTCGCCGCCATCGCCTCGATGTTGGTGCGCACGACGTTATTGAAGACGTCTTGCGCGGTCAGCGACCAGCCGGAGGTCTGGCAGTGGGTACGCAGCGACAGCGAGCGCGCATCCTTCGGCTCGAACGCCTTCATCAGCTTCGCCCAGAGCAGGCGCGCGGCGCGCATCTTGGCGACTTCCATGAAGAAGTTCATGCCGATCGCCCAGAAGAAGGAGAGGCGCGGCGCGAACTTGTCGATGTCGAGGCCGGCGGCGATGCCGGCGCGGACATACTCGACGCCGTCGGCAAGCGTGTAGGCGAGTTCGAGGTCCTGCGTCGCGCCGGCTTCCTGCATGTGGTAGCCGGAAATCGAGATCGAATTGAACTTCGGCATGTTCTTCGAGGTGTAGCCGAAGATATCCGAGATGATCCGCATCGAGGGTGTCGGCGGATAGATGTAGGTGTTGCGCACCATGAACTCTTTCAGAATGTCGTTCTGAATGGTGCCCGAGAGTTTCGAGGGCGGTACGCCTTGCTCTTCAGCAGCGACGACGTAGAGCGCGAGGATCGGCAGCACCGCGCCGTTCATGGTCATTGACACGCTCATCTGGTCGAGCGGAATCCCCGCGAACAGCGTGCGCATGTCGTAGATGGAGTCGATCGCCACGCCCGCCATGCCGACATCGCCGGAGACGCGCGGATGATCCGAGTCGTAGCCGCGATGGGTGGCGAGATCGAACGCGACGGAGAGGCCCTTCTGACCGGCTGCGAGGTTGCGGCGATAGAAGGCGTTGGAATCCTCCGCCGTCGAGAAACCGGCGTACTGGCGCACGGTCCACGGCTGGTTGACGTACATGGTCGGGTAGGGGCCGCGCAGATAGGGCGCGATGCCGGGCCACGTGTCGAGGAAGTCGATGCCCTTGAGGTCGCTTTCCGAATAGGCCGGCTTCACCGCGATGCCTTCGGGGGTGAGCCAGGGTTCAGCGCCGAACTCTCCCGCGGGAGCAGTTGCAGCGGCGAATGCTACCTGTGTGAAATCAGGAATGCGGCTCATGGCTCAGCCTTCTGTCGATTCTTGTGTATCATGATCGGGGTGCTGATAACTGACAAAGTCTTTCAGGCCCCATTGGGCCGACATCTGCGCGGTCGTCTTTCCAGGTAACGCGCCGATGTCGTTGACCCAGGCGAGCTTTGACTCGGTTGCGGTGGCATAGGCCGGTGCGAGGTCTTGCGGGCGATCGAAGCTGCCCATCGTGAGCTCCATGTATTCGCCGTCGATGGCGCGATAGCTCAGCGGCGTGCCGCAGGCCGGACAGAAATCGCGCTCGGCATTGTTTGACGAGCGAAAGGTTCCGGGTTGGCCGCGGGTCCAGGCGAAGTCGCCGTGCAGGACGTCGGCGAGCGCGAGGAACGGGCCGCCTCCGGCCTTCTGGCACATCCGGCAATGACAGAGGCTGAGCCGCGCCGGCCTGGCGTAGATCGCAAAACGCACCGCGCCGCATTGGCAGCCGCCGGTCATCACGGGTTGCCGCGAAGTCGTCATGGGCTTACGCCTTCAGCTTCTCATAGGCGTCGCGCAGCGTCGCCAGCGCGTCGCCGCCGGCGAAGACGAACGATCCGATGCCCGCCGCCTTGTAGTCGGCCTCGCGATCGCCGGGGCGTCCTGCCAGATAGATATGCTTCGCGCCTGCGGCTTGAAGAGCCTTTGCGGCGGAGGCCGCAAGGTCCGCATACATCGCATCCGACGAGCAGATGCAGGCGAGGGCGGCGTCCGATGTTTCGAAAGCCCGTGCCAGCGCTGCGGGCTCAGTGAAGCCCGGCGTGTCGATCGCCGCGATGCCGCCGGCCTCGAAGAAGCTCTTTGCGAACGTTGCGCGTGCGGTGAAATCAGCCGGCGTGCCGAGGCTGGCAAGAAACACCTTCGGGCGTGTGCCGGTCGCCTTCAGGATCGCGTCGGATGTATCGCGCAGGGCTTCGAACGAGGCGGCGAGACGGATCGGCGTCAGCGCATCGAAGGCGATCATCACTTTGCCATAAGATTCCAGTGCGACCGGCCTAGTATCGAGCACCTCCGGAAGTGCTTCATGCAAATCAGGAAATTCGCTTGCGCCGGTTACCACGTCCTTGCGGCGGGCGATATTCCTGTCGCGCTCGGCGCGCGCCGCTAAAACCTTGTTTTGTATGATGTTTTTCTCGAGCGCGGCCCATGCGCCGCCGGCTGTCTCGATCTCCTGGAACAACGCCCATGCCGATGCGCAGAGTTGTTGTGTGAGCGTTTCGATGCCGCCCGCGCCGGCGGCCGGATCGGCCACCTTCGCAAGGTTCGATTCCTCCAGCAGAATCAGTTGCGTGTTGCGGGCGACGCGGCGCGCGAATTGTTCGGGCAAACCCAAGGCAAGCGTGTGCGGCAGCACCGAGATGCTGTTGGCGCCGCCGAGCCCGGCCGAGAACACCGCGCCGGTCGCACGCAGCATGTTCACGTTCGGATCACGCTGCGTCAGCATGCGCCACGCGGTTTCGGCGGCGATGAAGAGAGGCTGCGGTTTCAATCCGCAGCTCTCCTCGATGCGGGCCCACACGAGCCGCAACGCACGGAACTTCGCCATGGTCAGGAACTGATCGGCGTCGGCGGAGAGTCGCGCATAGATCATGCGGCGCGCATCCGCGAGCACAATATCGCTGGCCTCCAGTGCGCGCAGATACGCAACAGCCGAGGCGAGCACGAAGGCGAGTTCCTGCGCCTCGGTGCCACCCGCATCATGGATGACACGGCCATCGGCGACGACGAACGGACCGCGGAAGCCGGCGCTCGCGAGCATCGCCGTGCTGCCTGCGACGGCCGGTGCAATATCCGCCCACAGATAGGGGCTCGATCCCCACACGGCGGCCGCGCCGATCGGATCGAAGCCGAAACGGACATCGACATTCGCCGGAGCGATGCCGCGCGCTTTCAGCAGTTCGGCGAAGTGAAGGGTAGCGTCGCGCGACTGCGGACCGATCTCAAATTCGATACCAATGCCTGCGTCGAGATAGATGTCTCGGAGCGCCCGCTCAAGAGCCTCGGCGGTCGGCGGCAGGCCCGCGCCGCGTGCGCCGGTCGCGCCCGCGAACACGAGCGTCAATCCGTTCGCGCCGTTTTCGAGATCGTGCAGCGCCTGCGCGTTGGCCTGCGCGGCATCCGGATGGTCGACGCGCTGCATGATCTGCCACGGCTGCGCCGCGCCACGGCCTGCGATCAGCTGTGCATTCGCCGCGCGCGGATAGATCGGCTCGATCTGGAGCCCGTCATAGGTCTTGTTGGTCAGCTTCTCGAACGGCGCGCCCTTCAGTACGCCATCGACAAGCTTGAGCCATGCCTCGCGGGTCGCGGGAGGGAATTCGGCTGCCAGGCGCAGCGCGTCGGATTCTGAAGTCATTGATCGATCAACTCCTGGCGGCGGTCTCGGCAAAAAAGCATGAAATGCCAAGTTCTTGTAGAGGCGCCGGAACAGGCCCGAAAGGGCACCAAACGGCGGTACTTGCCGGTGTTTTCCGCCAAAGCCGGCTCAGGTCAAGGCGGGAAGCCGCTCGATTTCGCGAATATCGAGGCCGCTCAGGGCGGCCCTCGCGGTTCGCCCGGCAATGATCCGGTCCGGTGCGATCTCGGCCAGCGGCACGAGCACGAACGTGCGTTCGAACAGGCGCGGGTGCGGCAGCGTCAGCGTGGGGTCGTCGAGACTGACATCATCATAGGCGACGATGTCGAGATCGAGCGTGCGCGGACCCCAGCGGCGCTCGTTGGCACGGTCGCGGCCGAAGGCCTTTTCGACATCGTGCAGGCGAGCGAGCAGCACGTGCGGGGCAAGGACGGTGTCGATCGCGATGCAGGCGTTGATGAAGCGGTCCTGCTGCTCGTCGCCCCACGGCGGCGTCGCGTAGTCGGACGAACGGGAGAGCAGTTTCGCGTCCGTCGCCGCGCAGATCGCGGGGATCGCCTTGGCAAAGGTCGCGCGGACATCGCCGACATTGCCGCCCAGTGCGATCAGGACACGGGCCATTCGGATGTCAGCCCCGTGTGCGCGTCAGGATCACGCCGACGTCGTCGAAAATCGCGGCGATCGGCGCGTGCGGTTTGTGGACCGTCACCTTCACCGCGCTGACGCGGGCGAACTTGCCGAGGATGGCTTCGGCGACAGCGCCCGCGGCGCGTTCCAGCAAGCGGTAGTTCTCGTTGCCGAACGCGGCGGTCGCCGCCTTCACCACGTCCGAATAGGAAACGGTGTCGGCGAGCTTGTCCGAACGGGACGAACTCGCGAGATCGATCGACAGTTCGAGGTCGATGACGAAACGCTGGCCGACTTCGGCCTCATGTTCCATGACGCCATGGCGTGCATGTACGACGACGCCGGTGATGAAGATGGTATCGGTCATTTTATCGCTTATCCTCGATCGCAGCCGCAACGCGCAGCGCCTGAACGGTTTCCGCGACATCGTGGGCGCGGATGATTTTCGCGCCCTGCTGGCCGGCGAGCAGATGGGCGGCGATCGAGCCGCCGAGGCGGTCCTGCGGTTCCGACGGCGTCACGCTGGCGATGAAACGCTTGCGCGAGGCCCCGACCAGGAGCGGATAGCCGAGCGCGGCGAGTTCATCGAGCCGTGCGAGGGCGATCATGCTCTGATCCGGCGTCTTGCCGAAGCCGATACCCGGATCGAGCACGATGTTGCCATCGGCGACGCCTGCCTTCGCCGCGATCACGAGCGAGCGGCGGAAAAAGACGATCATGTCCTTGACGATGTCGATGGCCGGATCGGCCGCGTCGCGGTTGTGCATGATCACGACCGGCACGTTATGGCGGGCGACGACCGCCGCCATCTGCGGGTCACGCTGCAAGCCCCAGACGTCGTTGACGATGCCGGCGCCTTCGCCGATCGCCCAGTCGGCGATCTCGGCCTTCATGGTGTCGATCGAGACCGGCGTGCCGAGTTCGGCGACGGCTCGCACGATCGGCTCCAGCCGCGCGCGCTCCTCCGCCGCGGACACCGGTTTCGCATTGCCATAGGGGCGGGTGGATTCCGCGCCGATGTCGACGATGTCGGCGCCGGCCGCGATCATCGCCTGCGCATGCCCGATGGCGGTGTCGGCTGCAAAAAACTCGCCACCGTCAGAGAATGAATCCGGCGTCACGTTCAGCACGCCCATGACCGCCGGAAAAGCTCGCGCGAACAGCGGCCGCAGCACCGGATGGGTGGACGGTCGCGAAGGGCTGACGGCAGGCTTCGGGTTGGCCATGGCGGTCGCTTTGCGCGGTCCCACCAGGGGAGTCAAGGCGCACAGGGCTGTTGCCGCGTGGGCAGCGCCGGTTTCGCCAGCGGTCTCAGCAAAATGAACCTAGTAGGTGATTTTGGGCGGCAGCTTGCGGGCGCGGTCGATCAACTGCTCGACCGAGCGCTGCGACGGCAGCACATCCACCATCTTCCGCCTGGCGTTGGCGTCCTTCATCGCCTGCGCGAGGCGGGCGGGGTTGCGCATCGCCAGTTCGCGCACGGTGGTGACGCCGGCGGCGCGCAGAAGCTCGGTCTTGCCGGTGCCGATGCCGCGAATGCGCATGTAGTCGGCCTTGTTGGCCCAATCGAGCAGCTGCTTTTCACTGAGGCCGGTGCGCGTGGCGAGATCTTTCCGGCCCTTGACGCTGTGGGCGGCCTCAAGGAACGCCTCAGTGGTCCGGATGCCGATCGATTTGAGCTTGGCGGCGGCGTGCTGGCTCAAGCCGTCAATCTTGGAGAGCGGATATGTCATGGAACTCGAAAAGCAATGCTGGTTTCACGCGGACGAAAGGACAGTGGCGTGCTTCAGCAACTATTCCACCCGGTGCGCCCGCCGGACGGTTCGTCGCGGACGCCGGCATAAAGTTCACCGGCAATTGCGTTTGTTCTGAAAATTTTCAGCCGGGCCGCGATCGCACGTTCAGCGACGACATGTCCGGCGCTGACCGGGGAGGTCAGCAGATCGATAATGTGATGCATTGTGCCCAACCCCACCGGCTGATCGCCGGACTGTCATTGAAAATCATCTTGAGCGTTCGCTGCCGCAATTACAAGCGATCAGGCCGACGTGCGTTCCGTTTGTCTTTGATCACGGTCAAGTGTTGCAGCAATGCAAGACCGGGTCCCCGACCTTTGCGCACACGCGAGAGATTTTCCGGACCACGCACCGGCGAACTTGTATCGTCATATACGCTTGGCGACGCCGGCTGTCTGGAACGCTTGCAAACTGCCGATCGGATACGGCCGATTTGGTTTTCTTGTGGGAGACGGGATCCGGTTCAATCGCTTTTCAAGATCGCGTATGATGATGCCGCCGATGGTGGCATATGCTGATGATGATCGCGTTCGCGCCCGGCCGCGACCGATGTTTCGAAAGACAGACCAGGATATATCGATGGCGAATAGCGATACCGCAGAAAAAGTCTTCATCGGCAAGGGCGAAGAGCTGGCCTGGCTGACGCTGGGCCTCGCCAATCGTCATGGGCTCGCCACCGGCGCCACCGGAACCGGAAAAACCGTATCGCTTCAGATCCTGGCTGAGGGATTTGCCCGCGCTGGCGTGCCGGTTTTCGCAGCCGATATCAAGGGCGACCTGTCCGGCATCGCGGCTCCGGGCGAGCCCAAGGATTTCATCCTCAAGCGCGCCAAGGATATGGACCTCGATTTCCAGCCGGACGAGTTTTCGACCGTGTTCTGGGATGTGTTCGGCGAGCAGGGCCATCCGGTGCGCGCCACCGTCTCGGAAATGGGCCCGCTGCTGCTGGCGCGCATGCTCGACCTCAACGACGTGCAGGAAGGTGTGCTCAACGTCGCCTTCAAGATCGCCGACGAAGAGGGTTTCCCGCTGCTCGACTTCAAGGATTTGCGGGCGATCCTCGACGCGATCTCGCCGGCCGACAAGAAAAGAAAGGGTGAGGACGACGGTGGCGGCAACGGGCTTGCCGACGTCAAGGCGGCTGCCCAGAAATTCGGCAACGTCACCAAGCAGACCATCGGCACGATCCAGCGGCAGCTTCTGGTTCTTGAAAATCAGGGCGGCGAGAACTTCTTCGGCGAACCGGCGCTGCAACTGAAGGATTTCATGCGCACCGACAGCGCCGGACGCGGCATGATCAACATCCTCGCCGCCGACAAGCTGATGTCGAGCCCGCGGCTCTACGCGACCTTCCTGCTCTGGATGCTGTCGGAACTGTTCGAGGAACTGCCGGAGGCCGGCGATCCGCCGAAGCCGAAGCTCGTCTTCTTCTTCGATGAGGCGCACCTGCTGTTCACGGACGCGCCGAAAGCCCTGCTCGACAAGATCGAGCAGGTGGTGCGCCTGATCCGCTCCAAGGGCGTCGGCGTTTATTTCGTGACGCAGAATCCGATCGACGTGCCGGATCGCGTGCTGGCGCAGTTAGGTAACCGGATACAGCACGCGCTGCGCGCCTTCACGCCGCGCGACCAGAAGGCGGTGGCGGCCGCCGCGCAAACCTTCCGGCCGAATCCGAAGCTCGACACGACCAAAGTCATCACCGAACTCGGCAAGGGCGAGGCGCTGGTGTCGTTCCTCGAAGGCAACGGCACGCCGTCGATGGTCGAGCGCGTCTTCATCCGCCCGCCGACGGCGCGGATGGGGCCGATCACACCCGAAGAGCGCAAGGCGATCATGGCGAAGAGCCCGGTGAAGGGCAAATACGACACGACGATCGATTCCGAGTCGGCCTACGAGATGCTGCTCAAGCGGCTCAAGGAAACCGCGGCGCCGGTCGGCACGCCGGGGGTCGATCCTGGCGTGCCCGCGCCGGCCGGCTTCCTCGACAAGCTCGCCAACATCCTCGGCATCATCTTCGGCACCAACCGCCCGCGCGGCACCAAGCTGACGACAGGGCAGGTGATCGCGCGCGATCTCACGCGCTCGGTGACCAATACCGTCGTCGGCGGCGCAGCGGCGAAAGTCGGACGGTCCGTTGCCGGTTCGGTCGGCGGATCGATCGGCCGCACCATCGTCCGCGGCGCGCTCGGCAGCCTGCTGCGGAGATAAGGGTTATCGATCCTGCGGCGGAATCGCACGGACGGTCGCGGCGAACGCCGCGACGTCGTCCTTGCCGTACTTCAGATGCTTGCGCTCGGCCGAGGCGGGATGCCGCGCCAGGCTGACGCCCTTGCGCCGCTCTGTCGCGGGACGGATCGGCCGCGGCACGAAGCCGCCGCCGCAGTTCGGACAGACGTTCGTCAGCTTCGTTTCCACGCAATCGGCGCAGAAGGTGCACTCGTAGGTGCAGATCATCGCGTTGGTGGCCGCCGGCGGCAAATCCTTGTCGCAGTATTCGCAATTGGGATGCAGCTTGAGCATGGAATCCCCTCCGTGTTCCGCAATTATCGCCACCGCGTGCTGGCGTCCAAGGACATAGATGCCTCGTTTCCGGACGGCTGTGCGCGGTCATCAAGCGGCGCTATAAGCGGGCAACGCCCCATTGCCGTTCCGGAGACTGCCATGCTGGACAAAACGACGCTGAACTCGGTCCTCGCCCGGATCGATGCCGATCTCGACGCGAGCCTCGAGCGGCTGTTCGCGCTGTTGCGGATCAAGTCGATCTCCGCCGATCCGGCGTTTGCCGAGGACTGCAAGACGGCGGCGGAGCATCTGGCGAGCGATCTTGCATCGCTCGGCTTTGCGACCGAGGTGCGGCCGACCGCGGGTCATCCGGCGGTGGTCGGCAAGAGCAACGGGCAGGCCGGCAAGCCGCATGTGCTGTTCTACGGTCACTACGACGTGCAGCCGGTCGATCCGCTGAACCTGTGGCATCGTCCCCCGTTCGAGCCGGCCGTCACCGATCATGCCGATGGCCGCAAGATCATCGTCGCGCGCGGCGCCGAGGACGACAAAGGCCAGCTCATGACCTTCGTCGAAGCCTGCCGCGCCTGGAAGAGCGTCACCGGATCGCTGCCGATCAATGTCACGGTGCTGATCGAGGGCGAGGAGGAGGTCGGCTCGAAGAACTTCGGCCCGTTCCTGCAACAGCACAAGGCAGACCTCGCGGCCGACTTCGCGCTCGTCTGCGACACCGGCATGTGGGACCAGAACACGCCGGCGATCACGACGGCGCTGCGCGGGCTGGTCTACGAGGAGGTGCGGATCAAGGCGTCGAACCGCGATCTGCACTCGGGCATTTACGGCGGCGGTGCGCAGAATCCGATCCGCGTGCTGACGCGCATTCTCGGCGGACTGCACGACGAGAACGGGCGTATCACGATCCCCGGCTTCTACGACGGCGTGAAGGATCTGCCGCCGGACGTGCTGGCGCAGTGGACGGCGCTGAACCTTTCGGCCGAGACGTTCCTCAAGCCGATCGGCTTATCGATCCCGGCGGGCGAGAAGGATCGCCTGCTGATCGAGCAGATTTCGTCGCGCCCGACCTGCGATATCAACGGCATCGTCGGCGGCTATACGGGCGAAGGCTCGAAGACAGTCATTCCCTCGCTCGCATCGGCCAAGGTGTCGTTCCGGCTCGTCGAAGGGCAGGACCCGGTGAAGGTCCGCGCGGCGTTCCGCAAATACGTGAGCGATCGGCTGCCGGGCGACTGCACGGCGGAGTTCCTCGATCATTCGCTGGCGCCGGCGATCGCGTTGCCGTGGGACATGAAGCCGCTCGCCGCCGCCAAACAGGCACTCACCGACGAGTGGGGCAAGGAGGCGCTGCTGATCGGCTCAGGCGCGTCGATCCCGATCGTCGCGGATTTCAAGAAAACGCTCGGGCTGGAGACGGTGCTGATCGGCTTCGGGCTTGAGGACGACAACATTCACTCGCCGAACGAGAAGTACGACTTGAAGAGCTTCCACAAGGGCATTCGCTCGTGGGCGCGCATTCTCGCGGCATTCGCGGAGGGAAAATCGTCATCCTGAGGCGCGCGCACTTGCGCGCCTCGAAGGATGACCCATCCGGGCCATCACCCTTCGAGGCTCAGGCTGCGCCTTCGCACCTCAGGGTGACGGATCGGTTCATCGCCAAAATAAAAACGCCGCCCGGAATTGGGCGGCGTTTCGATTCAAACGTGCAGAGGTCTTGCGAGGCAGACTCTACACCGAATCCGAGGATCTGAACATCACGTTTTGTAACTGGGGTCGATGCGGTCGAGCTTGCGCAACAGCCCCGGCCAGACGAGCTTGACCGAGCGCGCTTCCAGTGCGTCGCGATCGCTGAAAATCTTCTCGTTCATCTCCAGCGCCAGCTTCTCGATCGGGTAGGCGGTTGGGCCCAACATGCGGGTGCGAACTTGCATCGTGCAGGAGCGCTCGAGGTGATACATGCGCTCGAAGGCCGAGGCGACGGTGCGGCCGACCGTCAGCGTGCCGTGGTTGCGCAACAGCATGTGGTTCTTGTCACCGAGGTCGCGCTGCAAACGCGGACGCTCGTCATGATCGAGCGCGACGCCCTCGTAGTCGTGATAGGCGAGGTCGCCGGTAACGAAATGCGCTGTCTGGTTCAGCGGCAGCAGGCCCTCCATGCAGGTCGCGACCGCCGTGCCGTCCGGCGTATGCAGGTGCATGACGCAGCCGGCATCCTCGCGCACCTCGTGGATCGCCGAATGGATGGTGAAGCCGGCCGGGTTGATCTTGTACTGGCTCTGCGTGAGCTGGTTGCCGTCGAGGTCCACCTTCACGAGGCTCGAAGCGGTGATCTCGTCGAACATCAGGCCGTAGGGATTGATCAGGAAATGATGATCCGGGCCGGGTACGCGCGCGGAGATGTGCGTGTCGACGAGGTCGTCCCAGCCGTAATGGGCGACGAGGCGGTAGGCGGCGGCGAGATTGACGCGCTGCGTCCACTCCGCATCGCTCATGGTGGAGGGGACTTCGGCAAGGCGAGCAGCTTCGGCTGGCGACATGAAACGTTTCTCCCAAAAGCCTCTGACGGGCGTTCTGCGTGATTGGAACGCAGGCTAGACCCGCCGCCGTGAAGCGGCAATGGAGGCCGCATCCGGCCGGAGCATGGCAACTCCGCGCTGACGGCTGACCTCGCGATCAGCCGTTCGGCGTTTTGGATCAAGGCGCAGGGATCGCCAGCAGGTTGGCGATGCTCGAGCCGCGGATGTCGTACACGCGCGCGAACACGACGTCGTCGCGTTTCACTTCGAGCAGCACCGGCGCGGTGAGGCCCTTGCAGTAAAACTCGCCGAGCGTCATGGCGAAGTCTGCCTGCCGCGAGTCCCAGCCGATGGTGAAGTCGGGGCCGAGCGCGACCTGCGCCGGGCGCTGCGGCCCGCAGACCGCGACCTTCCACCGGCTGCGGCCGCGCGGCGGAACTTCCTGCCGTTCGGCGAGCTGCTCGCGCAGGCCGTCGGACGCCTGCTTGA
>JBMOOJ010000012.1:0-36748 GCA_049323835.1 Pseudomonadota bacterium
GTGCTGGTCTCACCGACTGGGCAGGCCGTTCGGCGCGCGGCGTCGTCGATGCACCGATGCTGCAAAAGGCGGTGGCGAACGGATCGCTGGTGCGTCCGGGACAGACCGTCAGCGCGGTGAAGGCGGCCTTCAAGGCGGATCGCGCGGCGGCGCTGGTGCGCGTCGCGAAGGATGTCGGCCGCGTCGGCGAAAAGGCCGGCATGCGCGGCGCGCTCGATACGCTGCGGGTCGCTCAAGGGCCGAAGGATATTTCGCGTGCGGTGAAGCTTGCGGAGGCGAAAGGCGGACAGACCCGCGCGCTGATGAAGCTGTTCGGGCGCGGCGCGCTGGTGCTCGCCGCAGGTGCGTTCCAGCTCTTCATGTGGCTCGTGTGGGCACTCGGCCTGATGATCGGTGCGCTGGTGTCGATCAAGAAGGCGGCCGAGAACTTCGGACATGCCTGGCACCGGCGCAGCGTTGCGAACAAAGTTCGCGCGCGGCTGCGGCGAACCGCGCTCATCCCTCTGGCAAGCCCGGCGTTGGCGGGATAACTTCCGCCGCATCGACTCAAATCTCCTACCTCACATCCCGGATATCTGATGCCGCATTTCAAGAACGGCAGCGTTGAGATTGCCTATATCGACGAAGGCGCGGGCGACCCGATCATCCTCGTGCACGGCTTTGCCTCCAGCAAGAATGTGAACTGGATCTATCCGACCTGGACATCGGAGCTGACGAAATCCGGCCGCCGCGTGATCGCACTCGACAATCGCGGCCATGGTGAGTCGAGCAAGCTTTACAGTCCGGACGACTACAGCATCGCCGCGATGGCGAGCGACGTGCTGGCGCTGATGGATCATCTGAACATCCCCAAGGCCGACGTGATGGGCTATTCGCTCGGGGCGCGCATCGGCGCGCACATGGCAGTGCATCACCGCGCGCGCGTGCGCTCGCTGATCTCGGGCGGGCTCGGGCTTGTGCTGGTCGAAGGCACGCTGCCGTCAGAAGCGGTGGCGCAGGCGCTCGAAACCGAGACGCCGGAAGCTATCACCGATCCGAAGGGAAAGATGTTCCGCACCTTCGCCGATCAGACGCGCTCGGATCGCCGCGCGCTCGCCGCCTGCCTGCGCGGATCGCGAGTGCAGATGACGCGCGCGGAAGCAGCGACGATCGCTGCGCCGATGCTGATCGCCGTCGGCACCACCGACGACGTATCAGGCTCGGCGGCCGCGCTTGCCGAAATCATTCCGCATGCGCAGGTGCTGGATATTCCCAACCGCGACCATATGCGCGCGGTGGGCGACAAGGTCTACAAGACCGGCGTGCTGGATTTTCTCGCGCGCCGTCCATGAGGCTCCGATGGTGCGGCTGCGGCCGGTGCGTGCCGATGAACTGGCTGAACTGACCGAGCTCTGCCTGCGCTCGAAGGCGGTGTGGGGCTACGATGCCAAATTCATGGCGGCCTGCCGGTCCGAGCTGACGTTGCGTCCGCGCGATCTCGACACGCCGATGCGGGTGGCCGAAACGGAGAGCGGCGAGGTCGTCGGTCTTGCGCAGATCAGGGTCGATGGCAGCGAAGCCGAGCTCGCGCGGCTGTTCATCGAACCGGGGTTGCTGCGCACGGGCGCGGGGCGGATGCTGTTCACATGGGCGGTTGATGAAGCGCGGCGTCTCGGCGCGGCGCGCATGACGATCGAGGCCGATCCGGATGCGGCGCCGTTCTATCAGCGCATGGGCGCGCGGCGCGACGGCGAGGCGCCGTCCGGATCGATCCCGGGCCGGATGCTGCCGCGGTTCGTGGTCACGCTGAGGGATTAGCGGCGCGCTTGTCGTCGTGCCAGTCCATCCAGCGCACGACGGCGATCAGCACGACGAAGGTGGCGAGCCAGGCCATGCGCGCGCCGTAGCGGTCGTGCGGGCCGGAAAGCGCACCGCAGATGAAGGCGTTGCCGAGGATCGCCGTCACCGTCGCCGCGGCGAAGATCGACAGGTCGTCCGCCTTCTTTCGCCACATCGCAAAGCCGATGACGCCCGCCAGCATCAGCGCCGATCCAAACGCGACGGGGACATGCAGCCAGTTGATCGCGGTGAAGTCGAGCCGGCCCTGTTGCTGATGCGCCGCGCGCAGCGGCTTCAACTGCCCGCGCAGATAGCGTTCGAAGATCCCGTATGTGTGGCCGACGCCGTTGTGCACGCCGTCGCCGGTCGCCACCATCGCCAGTTGCTTCGCCGTCGATATCAGCGACGTTTTCACCTGCATGCCGGGATACTCGATCAGCGAACGCCAGGCGATGTGAGCCATCTCGTCGCCGAGTCCCTGGAAGCGGCCGAGCGAGTTGAACACGCTCTTGCCCCACAGGAACTGGTCGGCGGTTGCGGGCAGGTCGTGGCGATGCGGACAGAGCTTCAGCTTTTCGGTGGCGCAATGATCGTTGAGATAGCGCGCGACGATGCCGTCCTGCATCATGCGGCCGAACACGATGCTCGGCCCGCCGGGTGTCCAGGCGAGCGTGCCGGAGAACGCATAGTTCGTGGCGACCAGCAGCACCGCACCGGCGGCCATGCTGGCGAGGCTCTGCCAAAGACCCTTGCCGGAAATGCGCGCACGCAGGAACGGCTTGGCCATCGCGCCGACGAGCCACATTCCCAGCAGCATCACCAGCGTCGCGCTGTGGCTCGCCACCGAGAATGCGATCAGTACCCAGAGAAAGACTTTCTCGGCGGTGGAAAGCCGCGCGCCCTGAAGCACCAGCAGCATCACCGCGAGCGTCGCCAACCCGGCGTAGATGTCGGTGAGGAGAAGGCTCGTCAGCCACGGCAGCGCCGTGGTGACGCACAGCACGCTGGCGATCGCGGCGATCTTCCACGGCCGGGCGATGCCAAATCCGTTCAGCGCGATCAGCAGCGTCCACAGCGTCGCGAACGCCTGCAGGCCGAGGTTGATCCAGAAATAGGACGACTGGCCGAGGTGCAGATAAAGTCCGAACACGGTGGATCGGCTCGGCACGAGGTAGCCCTCATACCAGCGGGCGAGATAGCCGCCGGTATCCCACTGCAAAAGCGGGTAACCGTTCCAAATCGCGGGCGCGACCAGGAGGAGCGGAATCACGAGCGCAGCGATGCCGGCAGATGCCAGCCCCGTCCTTGGAAGGATTAAGGTCTTGGTATGAATGACAATTTCCCCCGGCTGCGGCGATGGTTCAACAAAACGGCGGCGAAGGCAACTGATGAAAAGTCGTAGGGAGGCGAAATCGATGGCGCAGTGCCGAATGATGATATGTCAGGCATCAGCAATGAAAATGTCATGTGACCACACGGGGCGGTCATGCTGAGGTCCGTTCATCTTGATTTCACGGAATCGCCGACCAATTCAGGGTAATGGGCCCGCCGGGTGGCAGAATGATATAGGCTGCCCCGTATCGGATCACCCGTATCGGATCATCGGACCAACATTCGCGAGAGCATCATGGCCGTACAGAACATCAACCCGCACAAGGTCGCCGCGCTCGATCCGGTCTGGAATCGTATCCGCGAGGAGGCCGAAGAGATCGTGCGGCGCGAACCGGAGCTCGCGACCTTCATCTACTCCTCGATCCTGCATCACGACAAACTCGAAGCGGCTGTCGTGCATCGTCTCGCCGAGCGCCTCGATCATGCCGCGCTCTCCGGCGATCTCATCCGCCAGGCCTATAACGAGGCGCTGCGCGACGAGCCGGATCTCGGCAACATGTTCCGCGCCGATCTCGTCGCGGTGTACGATCGCGATCCCGCAACCTCGCGCTTCATCGATCCGCTGCTCTACTTCAAGGGCTTCCATGCGATCCAGGCGCACCGTCTCGCGCACTGGCTGTTCAAGAACGGCCGCAAGGATTTCGCTTACTACCTCCAGAGCCGTTCGTCGGAAGCATTCCAGACCGACATCAATCCGGCGGCGCGCATCGGCCGCGGCATCTTCCTCGACCACGCCACCGGCTTCGTCTGCGGCGAGACGGCGGTGATCGAGGACGACGTATCGATCCTGCACGGCGTCACGCTCGGCGGCACCGGCAAGGAGAACGAGGACCGCCATCCGAAAATCCGCCATGGCGTGCTGATCGGCGCCGGCGCGAAAATTCTCGGCAACATCGAGGTCGGCCACTGCGCGCGCATCGCCGCAGGCTCGGTGGTGGTGAAACCGGTTCCCAACAACGTCACCGTCGCCGGCGTGCCGGCGCGCGTGGTCGGGGAGGCGGGCTGCGCCGAGCCGTCGCGCACCATGAACCAGATGCTCAGCGCGACGGGACTTTGATCGCGATGTGTCTGACGAGCGCGGTTTGATGGCGCGGTTTGCCGGTCATGACCGGCAAACCTGTTTCCCCTTCGCCGGAAATGGTCTACAGCAGCGGGCGGCGTAAGCGCAGGTGATTGGCCTGCGCGCGGCAGCGGTGTTGCTGCTTCGCCGCGCACCTTGATCATCATCTTGGACCATCATCTTGGAGAGCTGCCGTGGACGTTCAGGAAGTCAGGAAACTCGACGCCTATCTGAAGAAGGTGTTCGGCAATCCGAAGATCCGCGTCGTGCCGCGTCCGAAGAAGGATGACTCGGCTGAAGTGTACATCGGCGAGGAGTTCATCGGCGTGCTGTTCGTCGACGACGAGGACGACGATCGCTCGTTCCAGTTCCAGATGGCCATTCTGGAAGACGATATTGCCGATCTCGAGTGACCCCCGACACCTCGCGTCCGTCATGGCCGGGCATAGCCGTTCGGAAGAACGGCGTCGCTTCGCTCGCCTATCTCCCGGCCATCCACGCCTTCTTTGCCGAGACGTCGTTAAGACGTGGATGCCCGGCACAAGGCCGGGCATGACGATCTCTGCGATGAGAGTCTTTCAGGAGTTACGTTTCGGCAGGCTCGTGTCCTAGTTGCCCGGTCCGCGCACCTGCACGACCAGCTTCTCGATCGTGCCGGCCACCTGACGCCAATCCGACAGCCAGCTTCGCGGAAAGCGGAACGTCAGGTCCGCGCCCTCGATGCGGCGCTCGCTGATACACATGCCGGGCGTCATGGCGTCGCGCGTGCAGCGGGCGAACAGCGCCGGCTTCTCGGCGAAAACAACATCTTCATTGGCATAGGGCGAGCCGTCGCGGAATGCGCGCAGGCCGAGGCCGTCGGTCATCTGCACCGGCGTCTGATCCAGATAGCGCGGGTAGATCGTGCGCGCTCGCTCGTCCGGCGGCAGAGCATTGTGGTGCGCGGCGATCGAGAGAAAAATCCGATCGATCGACGGATTGGCGGCCTCCGCCGTTTCCGCGGTGACGCGCTGTTTGCTCGGCGCATCCAGCGAGGGATAGACGAAGCCGAGATCGACGCGCTCCTGCGGGCCGGAGCGCTTCTGCACCTTCACGCGGATCGATTGCGTCGGCACGTTGAAGAGCGTGTTGCCGATGGTCACCGGCAGGCGGTCGGGATCGCCGGCCGCGCGGGTCGTGAATGTCGGCCAGAGCAGGTAGGCGACCACCGCGATCGCGATCGCGCCGATCGCTGCGGACAGCAGGATCACCGGCCATGAATTGCGCTGCCGGGGCGGCGGCGGGCGGGTGCGCAGCGAAATCGAGGACAGGAAAGCCATGACGGGGACAGCGATTGGGGCGTCGGGTTCAAAGGGAAAGCAGCCGAATCACCTGTGATTGTTACACGATCGAAGCCTTCCGCACGGGCAGGAACAGCGCGCCGAGCCATGCGTTCCGTTCACATGCAAGCTTACCCGTTAACCTTTCCTTAAGGATGTTGTGGCGGTGGGCCGTGCATTTTGCGAAGCGTTGCGGCGACGGGTTTGTATCGAGTACCGCCGATGTCCGCCGACGCGCTTACGTCTTTTCTCATCCTCGCTCTCGGGTTTGCGCTTTCCGGCGCCCTGACCTCAGCCTTTCAGGCCTGGCAGGAGCGCCCCGCGGGCTTCGGGCTGCTCCAGCAGGAAGAGCTGTCGAAGTCGCTCGCGGCCGTTCCGTTCCTTGTCTTCGCGGCGCCTTTCATCATCATGCGCAACACGCTGCGCGGCCGCCGCATCGAGCGCCGCCGCTTCGAATTCGTCATGATGGCGACGATCATCGCCGGCTTCTGGAGCCTGATGTCGGGCACCTTCGTCGTGATGGCACTGCGCGCGGCCGGCCTGATCGCCTGATTCTCGCGTCGTATATTTCCTATCAAGCCTGCATTTACTTGGCGTCATCCTGAGGTGCGAGCCGCGCGAGCGGCGAGCCTCGAAGGATGGGCTGAATGAACGCCGTCTCCTTCGAGGCGCGCAAGAGCGCGCACCTCAGGATGACGGCTATCGAAGTATCCGGTCAATGGTCGGTTATTTGTCGTCTGTTGGTCCATAGTGAGCTATAGGCTCAGTCCAGCTCCGAATACACTCCTCAGGACACCACATGGCCATCTACGAACTCGACGGAAAATCCCCCGAACTTCCCGCCGACGGACAATACTTCATCGCCGAAAGCGCCGAGGTAATCGGCAACGTGCGGCTGAAGAGCAACGCCACCGTGTGGTTTGGCACGATCATTCGCGGCGATAACGAGCTGATCGAGATCGGCGAGGGATCGAACGTCCAGGACGGCTGCATCTTCCACACCGATCCGGGCTTCCCGCTGACCATCGGCGCCAACTGCACCATCGGTCACAACGTCATCCTGCACGGCTGCACCATCGAAGACGGCGCGCTGATCGGCATGGGCGCGATCGTCATGAACGGGGCGAAAATCGGCAAGAACTGCGTCGTCGGCGCGGGTGCGCTGATCCCCGAAGGCAAGGAGTTTCCGGAAAACTCGCTCGTCGTCGGCGCACCGGCGAAAGCCATCCGCACGCTGACGGATGAGCAACTCAAGCCGCTGATGCGCGGCGCGCCGCACTACGTGAACAACGGCAAGCGCTACAAGGCCGGTTTGAAGCGGGTCGGGTAATACGACTCGTCATGCCCGGACTTGATCCGGGCAAGGTGGATTGTCGGGTCAAGCCCGGTAATGACGAAATGAAAATGACGCGCCGTTTCTTTTACGGGTGTAGAATCTGAACGTGCTCGAAAGAAAGAACTCGGAATGAAAGTCGTTATCGTCGGCGCCACCGGAACGGTCGGCAAGGCAGTCGTGGCCGAACTCGCGCCGCGCCATGAGATCATTCAGGTCGGCAAGAGCCGGGGGCAGTATCAGGCCGACATCAAGGATGCCGACAGCATCCGTGCGCTGTTCGGCAAGATTGGAAAGGTGGACGCGATCGTCTCCACCACCGGCAAGGTGCATTTCGGCCCGCTCGCACAGATGACGCCGGAGCTGTTCAAGATCGGCTTGCACGACAAGCTGCTCGGCCAGGTGCAGCTGGCGCTGATCGGCGTCGACTATCTCAACGATGGCGGCTCGATCACGCTCACCAGCGGCGTGCTCGGGCATGACCCGATCAGGAACGGCGCCAATGCGTCCGCAGTCAACGGCGGCATCGATTCTTTCGTGAAGGCGGCGGCGATCGAGCTGCCGCGCGGTATCCGGATTAATGTCGTCAGCGCGACGGTGCTGGTGGAAGCGATGGATGTGTACGGCCCCGCGTTCCGCGGCTACGTGCCCGTGCCCGGACAGCGCGTGGCGCTCGCCTACAGCAAGAGCGTCGAGGGCGCGCAGACCGGACAGATCTACTCCGTCCTCTAGTTCGAGCGAGGTCACATGCCCGCGCCGGTCAATCGCCTGAAGACGATGCTCAAGAGCAGGACGCCGGCGATCGGCGTCATTGCGACGATCCCGAGCGTGCAGACCGCGCGCATCCTCGCGCAGTCGCTCGATTTCCTGATCGTCGATCTCGAACACGGCCCAATCGATCTCAACATGGCGCATGCGATGATGCTGGCGACCGCCGGCACCAATTGCACGCCGATAGCGCGTATCAGCGAGAACAAGGCGGCGCTGGCGAAAGCGCCGATGGATCTCGGTGCCATGGGCATCAACTTCCCGATGGTCAACAGCGCGGCCGACGCGGCGCATGCGGTTGCGAGCGTGCGCTATCCGCCCAAGGGCGAGCGGCAGTGGGGCCCGTTCCACGCGCCGTTCGCCTGGGGCATGCCAATGCCGGAGTACATGGCAGCCGCCGACGAGAACATGCTCTGCATGATCACCATCGAGCATATCGACGCGGTCAACCGCATCGACGAGATCATGGCGGTGCCGGGCATTGATATCGCGGTGATCGGGCCGGGCGATCTTGCGACCTCCATGGGCAAGCACGGCCGCGCCGACGATCCCGAGGTCGTGGCGGCGATGCAAAAGGCGGAAGCGGCGATTCTCAAAAGCGGTACGCCGATCGGCGGGGCCGCGCGCACGGTCGAGCAAGCGAATGCGATGATCGCGCGCGGCTACGGCGCCATCGCCGTCGGCTTCGACTGGATGCTGCTTCAGCGCGGCATCGCCGCAAGTCTCGACGGCATCAAGCGCGGCTGAATGTCGCGAGAGCGTTTCAAGTTGATGGCAGGCGGATGCCAATTTTCCCTCCCCTTTCAAGGGGAGGTTAAGTGCGGCGCATTCGGCCCCCATGAAGCTGAAGCGATCCATCGGACTCATTCTTTCGTCTTGCTCGCCTGAGCCTCTTGTTCCTTACTATGACACCCATCCGTCAATGGCGACGGGGCAGGAAGCGCGAAGCGCAAGGAGGCGGGCAATGATCCTCGGTATGACAATTCAGGTCTTCATCCATGTCGTGGTCAGCCTGATCGCGATCGTTGCCGGATTTGTCGTGCTGGCCGGGTTGTTCAAGGCGCGGCCGCTCGAGGGCTGGACCGCCTGGTTTCTGATCCTGTCGGTTGCGACCAGTCTCACCGGCGTCGTGCTGCCGGCGACGCAGATCCTGCCGTCGCACATCACCGCGATCGTCGCGCTGGCCGTGCTGCTCGTTACCGTTCCGGCGAAGTACACGTTCGACATGCACGGCGGCTGGCGCAAGGTCTATGTCATCGGCGCGGTGATCTCGCTCTATCTCAACGTGTTCGTGCTGATCGTGCAGGCGTTCCTGAAAGTGCCGGCGCTGAAGGCGCTGGCGCCGACCGGCTCCGAAGCGCCGTTCGCGATCGTGCAGGGCCTCGTGCTGCTCGGCTTTATCATCAATGGCTATCTCGCCGTGAAGCGGTTTGCGCCGCGCGATGTACTGACGTCCGCATGAGCGGGCGCGACGATCGCAGCGGACCGCCCGCCGACTCGAAGCTGACGGTGGCCAAGCGGCGCTGGGCGGAGGCGCGCAAGTTCATCACCGGCCAGGTGACGCGGCCGGAAGACCAGCGGCTGCCGCCCGGCCAGCATCTGACGAAGGACTGGCCGGTGCTCGATCTCGGCCAGACGCCGAACGTGCCGCTGCACCACTGGCGGCTCGACGTTACAGGCAGCGTCGAGCATCCGCTGAGCCTCGACTGGCAGCAGCTTCTGCAACTTCCGCAGAGCAGGGAGGTGACGGACATTCACTGCGTCACCACCTGGTCGCGCTACGACAACGAATGGCAGGGTGTGCTCACCCACGATCTGCTCGACGCGGCGATGCCGAAGCCCGAGGCGACGCATGTGACGCTGTCGAGTTACGACGGCTACACGACGAACGTGCCGCTCGTCGATTTCGCCGCACCGAACGCGATGCTGGTGCACACCTGGCAGGGCAAGCCGCTGACGCGCGAGCATGGCGGGCCGCTGCGGCTCGTTATTCCGCATCTCTATTTCTGGAAGAGCGCGAAGTGGCTCCAGACAATCGAGTTCATGACCGCCGACAAGCCGGGCTTCTGGGAAGTGAACGGCTACCACATGCGCGGCGATCCCTGGGCCGAGCAGCGTTACTCGGACGATCCGTGAATCTCCTCATTGCGAAGCATAGCCGTTCGAAGGACGGCGTTGCTTCGTCGCGCAAAGGCGCTCCTCGCAATGGCGGTTGAAAGACGGCGCTGCCTCTCGCTCCGCTTCGTCATTGCCGAGCTTGACCCGGCAATCCATTTTTCATGGCAATGAAGCGTTCGGAAAGATGGATCACCGGGTCAAGCCCGGTGATGACGACCTGAGGGTGACGTGACGCTCGGATTGTCATCGAGAGCCGCAGCATCCTTGACTCGCCTGCGGACTGGTCTATCCTCCATTTTGGAATTCCGAATTCCGAATTCGAGGCATCATGATCCCGCTCGACACCAGTCCGAACCTGATCGATCAGGTTTATCAGCGGCTTATGCAGGGCATCGTCGATCTCAGCCTGCCGCCGGGGCATCGCATCCGGCAGCACGAGCTCGCCGAACAGCTCGGCGTCTCGCGCCAGCCGGTCAGCCACGCGCTGCATCTCCTCCATCGTCAGGGGCTGGTCTCGGAAAGCGGCCGCAAGGGGTTCGAGGTGGCGCCGCTCGATCCGGTCCGCATCCGCCAGCTCTACGAAGTGCGCGGTGCGCTCGATGGCCTCGCGGCGCGGCTGGCGGCGGAGCGTTCGCGCTCCGATCCGAAGTCGCGGGCGGTGCTCGAAGCGGCGCTGCGCGACGGGCGCGCGATCGCCGCCGACACGCCGCTGGCGGCGCTGATCGATCTCGACGTGCATTTTCATCAGGCGATCTACCGTCTCGCCGGCAGCCCGGCGATCGAGGAGACGGTGGCGTCGCAGTGGCCGCACATGCGCCGCTCGATGGCCAGCGTGCTCGAGGGCGACTATCGCGCGCGCGCGTGGATCGAGCATGCCGCGATCGCGAAACACATCCTGGCCGGTGAAGCCGTCGCCGCAGAAATGGCCGCACAGGCGCACGCGCTGACCGCCGGACGAACCACGGAAGAACGCCTGAAGGCGACCAGCCGCGCGGCGTAACGGGCATGATCCCGAAAAGTGGATACCGGTTTTCGGATCAGATCATGCCCAATGAAAGACGCCACGCATAGTCAAAGGGAGAAAACGCAAATGAAACTCACACCGGCGCAACTCGACCAGTTCCACAAGGAGGGCTGGCTGTTCCTGCCCGAGCTGTTCACGCAGGAGGAGGTCGCGGTCCTGCGGCGCGAGGCGGAAGAGATCTACAAGGAGCAGCGCGAGGAGGTGTGGCGCGAGAAGAGCGGCGCGCCGCGCACGGCCTTTGCCGCGCACAAGTACAACGAGGCGTTCCGCATCCTCGGCGCGCACCCGCGCATGATCGAACCGATCGAGCAGGTGTTCGGCGAAGGCGTCTACATGCACCAGTTCAAGATCAACGCGAAGTCGGCGTTCACCGGCGACGTGTGGCAGTGGCATCAGGACTACGGCACCTGGAAGCGCGACGACGGCATGCCGGAGCCGCGGGCGATGAACATCGCGATCTTCATCGACGAGGTCATGCCCATCAACGGCCCGCTCATGCTGGTGCCGCGCAGCCAGACCGCCGGCGATCTCAAGGCGTCGCACGACACGTCGACCACGTCGTATCCGCTCTGGACGCTCGACGAGGCCACGGTGACGCGGCTCGTCAATGAGGGCGGCATCGTCGCGCCGACCGGCAAGCCCGGCGGCATGCTGATGTTCCACGGCAACCTCGTGCATGGCTCGGCCGGCAACATCACGCCGTATCCGCGCAAGATCGTCTATCTGACGCTGAACGCATGCTCGAACTACATCCGCACCCCCACGCGGCCGGAGTTCATCGCGCATCGCGACTTCGCGCCGATCCAGACCGTGCCGGATGACGCGCTGGCGAAGCTCGCGCGGACTTACCCGCAGGCGGCGGAGTAACTCACGTCCGTCATTCCGGGGCGCTGATCAATAACGTGCGTCATGCCCGGCCTTGTGCCGGGCATCCACGTCTTGTTACGAAGTAAGGCGTGGATGGCCGGGCATAGGCGAGCGAAAGCGACGCCGTTCTTCAAACGGCTATGCCCGGCCATGACGAAGAATAAGAAACCACTCACTGGGATCGCCAATGAACCTCTATCGTCTGCTGCAAGCCCGGCGCGAGGCCGGCAAGCCGGTGCGCGTTGCGCTGATCGGCGCCGGAAAATTCGGCTCGATGTTTCTCTCGCAGGTCCCGCATACGCCCGGCATGGACGTTCCGGTGATCGTCGATCTCTCGCCGGATCGCGCCAAGGATGCCTGCCGCGCCGTCGGCTGGGACGATGCGCTGATCGCCAAGACAAAATTCACCGACGATGGTTCGGCCGCGACCGGCAGCGCCATCGATTGCGTGGTCGAGGCGACCGGCAATCCGGCAGTCGGCATCAAGCATGCGCGGGCGGCGATCAAGGCCGGCAAGCACATCGTCATGGTCAATGTCGAAGCCGACGTGCTCGCGGGTCCGCTGCTTGCCGAGGAAGCGCGCCGCGCCGGCGTCGTCTATTCGCTGGCCTATGGCGATCAGCCGGCGCTGACCGCCGAGATCGTCGACTGGGCACGCGCCACCGGCTTCAATGTCGTCGCGGCCGGCAAGGGCACCAAGTACCTGCCGATCTATCACGATGTCACGCCGGAAGGCGTGTGGGCGCATTACGGCCTGACGCCGCAGGAGGCGAAAGCTGCGGGCATGAACCCGCAGATGTTCAATTCGTTTCTCGACGGCACCAAGTCATCGATCGAAATGGCGGCGATTGCGAATGCGACCGGTCTTGACGTTCCGTCGAATGGGTTGGCGTTTCCGCCGTGCGGCGTCGACGATCTGCCGCATGTGATGCGGCCGCGGCAGATGGGCGGCGTGCTGGAGAAATCCGGACTGGTCGAAGTCGTCTCGTCGCTCGAACGCGACAGCCGCCCGGTGTTCCGCGATCTGCGCTGGGGTGTCTATGCGGTG
Source organism: Pseudomonadota bacterium (assembly GCA_049323835.1). GTDB lineage: Bacteria > Pseudomonadota > Alphaproteobacteria > Rhizobiales > Xanthobacteraceae > SG-bin9. The sequence continues at coordinate 12,748 of JBMOOJ010000012.1, forward strand.
CTGGAGGCGCCGAACGATTACGCGGCCGCGTGCTTCAAGCAGTACGGCCTGAAGACGGACTCATCGGGTCGGTACGCGGCGATGTACAAGCCGTATCACCTGATCGGCCTCGAGCTGAACATTTCAATTCTGTCCGCAGTGCTGCGCAACGAGGCAACCGGTCAGCCGTATGAGTTTCGCGGCGACGTTGCGGCGGTAGCGAAACGTCCGCTGCGTGTGGGCGAAATGCTCGACGGCGAGGGCGGCTTCACGGTGTGGGGCAGGCTGATGCCGGCGGCCGACAGTCTGCGCGAAGGCGCACTGCCGATCGGCCTTGCGCACAAACTCAGGCTGAAGAACGACGTTGCGCACGGCGATGTCGTGCGCTGGGCCGACGTCGAGTTCGACGACAAGGACGACGCGATCGCGACGCGGCGTCTGATGGAGAAGACGTTCGGCAGCGTGGCCTGATCTGATCTATCTATCGTGATGCCCGGCCATAGCCGTTCTTGAGAACAGCTATGGCCGGCAATGACGAGATAGAGTTTTCCAAGCTAGCCGCAACGATAGCCCGCCCTGCGCGCGATATGATGTCTCATTGCGTCCTGCGTAGTGTCACAACACAGTCTGGGGTGAAGTTCGCAACCATCATGACCTCGGCACTATAATTTTTCTCCCCATCGAGGAGCGGCCCGGAGGGGCGCGTCTCGAAGGATGAAGGTCCGTGTCTCATGTTGTTCTTTCATCCCTGGCCTCATGGTTCGAGACGCGCTTCGCGCTCCTCGCCATGAGGGTTGGACACCGCCTTCAGGCAACGGCCAGCGTCGGAATCTTTTTCAGCTCTTTTGCAAGAGCTGCTTCGGCCTGATGGAGATCGAATGCCCGCTGCATGTTAATCCAGATGTCCGGTCCGTTCCCCAGCAGCTTGCCAAACCGCAGCGCCATGCCGGGCGTGATGGGCTGCTTCTCGGAAAGGATCTCGTGCAGGGTCTGCCGGGATACGCCGAGAAGCGTTGCGATCTCGCTCTTGGATTTGCCGAGCGAGGGGATCACGTCTTCACGCAAAAGTTCTCCGGGGTGCATCGGCTTCAAGCCTGCAAGTGCCTTGTTCTGCGCCATCAGTGATAATCCTCTATGTCGATATCGATTGCATCTAGCGCTAGTCGGATATCGAGTTCAACGGATGTGATCGCTACCCCGCCGTCTGAGAGAACGTTCGGCAGCGTCGCTTGAGTCGCTCTGCTGACTTGCACGATCCGCTAGCTCGCAGTGATTGCTGTACCAAGTCATCGTCATGCCCGGCTTTGAGCCGGGCATCCATCTTTTTCTTCGGAAGGACAAGATGGATTGCCGGGTCAAGCCCGGCAATGACGAGTCAGAGTTTGCCTCGTTTCAGTCGCGTAGATAGCAGCAGCCTTGCGCGCTCCTCACCATGAGGGTTTGCGGCATGCGTTCAAGCACCACCAAAAAAGTGCGCCCAGCCTCTGGGGGAAGGCTGGGCGCGCGCAATCCGGTCTGGGACGGGGAGGGGTGGGGATGTGACCGGTTTGCGGGTTCGTGAATCCTCGTTTGTGTCGCTCAGCGTGCCGTGGCCGTCGCGACCGCCGGGCGGCCGTCGCCGAGCGCGACCCACGTGTTGGGATTGCTCTGGCTCTGCCGCTTGACGAAGCGATAGCCGGTCTCGGTCCAGGCGAGGACGTCCTCGGCCTGATTGTCGAGAATGAATTCACCCTTGTCCGACTTCACCGTCAGCACCGCATGACCTTCGCCCTTCTTGTCGCGGACCACCGTGATCAGCAGCGCCTCGCGCGGCCAGCCGGCGTCGATCAGAAGCTTGCGCTTCAGCAGCACGTAATCCTCGCAGTCGCCGTAGCCGTCGGTCGGATACGACCACTTTTCAATGACGCCCCAATGATCGATGTCGGTCATCGGCTTGATGGTCTCGTTGACCCAGCGATTGACGCGCACCAGATCTTTCCACGCCTTCTGCGTCATGACGATGTCGCGCGGCTGCGACGCCGTGCTCTTGCATTCGGCGGGATTGTCGTTGCAGAACTCGACCCAGCCGATCGGCGCACGCGACGTATCGCCGACGCTTGCGTAGATAATCCTGTCGTTGGCATGCGCGGGCGTTGCGAAAGCGAGCAACGCGGCAGCGACCGCCAAACCAATTCCCCTTCCACGTGACGTGAACATTGTGGCCCCCCGTTTTTTCTTGTTGGGACCACGTTCTCACAGAGGATTTTCGCCGCCGCTAAATCGCCACACTCAACTTGAGACGAATGAAAATCAAAACTGGCGCAAACTCGATTCAAAATTGAATCATCTGCAATCGATTCAAATTTTATGCATTAACGCGCGCAACGCTGATGCAGCGCTGTTTTTGGTTCCCCGGCAGGACCTTCTTAACGGAGAGGGCGGCGCGCGCTTGCGCTCATGATGCCGCCGCAAACGAAAACGGCCGCCCAGGGCGGCCGCTTTGAGGGGAGTTTTGTTTACCTGGCGGTGACGTTGTCTTCGAGACTGTCGGCGAGCTGCGCGTGGGTGAACTCGATCGCGAAGCCTTCTTCGAGGTGGCGGACCACCTTCGCCTGCACCCGGCCGAGCGTCACGCGGCTTCCGACCGGCGGCTTTTTCTCCGCCGAGACCGCGGCGCCCGACAGCGACAGGTCGATGATGCGGCACTGGACGCGGACGCCGTCCTCGAGTTCGAGCACGGCGAGCGGGTTGCGCGGCACGATACGATCGTGGCGGCGGTCCTCGGGAAGGTTAAGAATTTGCCGGTTGGCGAGCCAGGTGAGCTGCGCGGCGAGCTTGTCGCGCTTGCGCGGCGTCGCGCCGACCGTCATGGCGAAGCCGTTGTCGATGATGCGGGCGATTTTGCCCTCAACCCGGCCGATATGGTCGAGATAGGCGACGACCCGTTCGCCGACATTGCCGATGCCGGGCCCGAGCAGGGCGAGGCCGCCCGGCGACATGTTGATCACCTGGCAGGGGAATTCGCGCCGGTCGGCCAGCATGTAGCGGCCAAGCAGATGCACCTTCACCCGCTGGAAGCGGCGTTTGTCCTCGGTCGAGGGCGGGTACGATTTTTGTTGTTGCGCAAAGGCCATTGCCACCACACCGACGTCTTCGGTCAGCATAAACCCTAGGGTCGGCAGGGTTAACGTGGCGTTAGCAAGTTGCAGATGCGGCCGCAGGTTGCGGCGGCAAAACCCTACCGGAAGCCTTCGTAGACGGTGAAGCCGCGCAGCGTGGCCCAGCGCCGCATCATCCGCGGCGACACGAGCCGCGGCGGATGGATATGCCGCCATGTGGTGAGCTGAAACGATGTCAGCGGCAGTGTGCCCTGCTCGAACGGCACGAGAATGCCGGTCAGACTTGTCGGCGTGTGCGCCCGGGCGCTGAACGGCAGCAGCAGCAATTCCATCGGAACGGTGCGTCCGTCCGCCGCGGCCGCGGTGACGCCGGCGATCGTCGGCAGCGTTTCGTCGGCGACGACAGCCACGAGATCGGCAACCTCGGTCCGGCTCGCGCCCTCGAACAGCGCAGTAAAGCTTTCGTTCTTGAGATCCCGGCCGGTCAGCGCGCAGACCCGCGTGCCGGCGACCCGGAACGGGTACTCCGGGGTATCGGTCGCGAGCACGAACACGTCGGCGAGCAGGTGACGCACCGGCTCCGGGGCGAGGTCGACCCGGTCGGGGGCCAGCGCCGTCCCGCGGGCCTGATCCCAGTGTGCGAAGAACTCACGTGTAGCGACGTGTTTCATGACAGTCCTGACCGGACCGCACCTTCCATGGGACAGGTCTGTCCCGTTTTCTGGCGCGGACGCCTCCTCTGTTGTTGTGCAGAAGCGGCTTTGCACCGTCCATGCCGATCAGGCGGTTTGGCTTTTCCGGACCCGCCTTTGTGGCGTTAACGTTAAATTAACTATGCGGTTGGGGGTTCTCCCGACCCTCGCTAGTGTCCATCCACCTCAACGCCCCGGCTTTTTCTCCAAGGGGCCGGCGGCTGAGCGAACACTTCAAGGCTGGCGTCGAACAGTCCGGTTGGGTTGCGGGGAGGGGTGGGGGTGCCGATTTTCCGCGGCAACCTCGGAGATGCCGCAAACTGGTATTGCGTATGTGGCGTCGCTCCGCGCCGAAAAACCGGCGAATGGAAAGGGAGGGTGGCAACGCCCTCCCTTTTTTCTTGGCCGGACGGGTCCGTCCGCTTGCCTAAGCCGAGCCGAGCCGCCTATGTGGCAGTGCCGCACGGGTGCGGCGAGGCTGGTGATTCTTGAATTCCCCGCGTGAGCCGATCTTCAGTCTTCCGGGAGCCATGACCGCACTGGTCATGCTGCTGATCGGGATTCATGCGGTGCGCGCCTTGCTGCCGGCCAATCTCGATCTGCAGGCGATCTGGCTGTTCGGATTTATTCCGGCGCGCTACGACACCAGCGTTTTTCACGGACAGTTTCCCGGCGGCATGGGCGCGAACGTCTGGACGTTCGTCACCTATGCGCTGCTGCATGCCGATCTAAGCCACATCGCCTTCAACATTCTCTGGTTCCTGCCGTTCGGCAGCGCGGTGGCGCGGCGTTTCGGACCATTGCGCTTCTTTACCTTCATGGCGGTGACGGCGGTTGCGGGGGCGGCTGCGCATCTGCTCACCCATGCAGGCGAGGTCGCGCCGATGATCGGCGCGTCGGCCGCGGTGTCCGGTGCGATGGCGGCTGCGATCCGCTTCGCCTTCGCGCGCGGCAGTTTCCTGTCGTTCCGCCGCCGCAATGCCGACGCGGATGCGGCCGCACATGTGCCGGCGCTGCCGCTGTGGCGTTCGCTGCGCAATCCGCGGGTGCTGGGTTTTCTCGCCGTGTGGTTCGGCATCAACATCATCTTCGGCATGGGCGCGATCGCGATCGGCGCGCCGCAGAGCATCGCCTGGCAGGCACACATCGGCGGCTTCGCGGCGGGACTTCTGCTGTTCTCGCTGTTCGATCCGGTCGAAGAGGACGACGGCGAGCCGGCGCACGTTTCCGATCGCGGCTAATTCTGCCGCACCCAGCCGCGCTTGCCGATGCAGGCGAATTGTTCCATCATCGCTGACGTTGATGCATATGCGAGGCCATCGCCTCGCGCTGCAGCACGATGACGTATGACATGTGAAGTGTCGCATGTGACGCATCGCTTCAGGCATTGAAGGAGGCAGGTCGGGCGGAGTTCGCGCGGGACCGGTTTCAATGCATAGCGGCTGCGCAGCCAAAGCAGCGCAACGAAGCCAGTTTTCGGCCGTTTTCGTCCCGCATCTTTTCACACGTGGTTTCGGATATCTCACGAATCTCCGGCCGCAGTCCGGCCGGTTGCTGGGAGGGCGACAATGACGGTGAAGGCAATTCTCGGCGCGAAGGGCAGTCAGGTCATCTCGGTCAAGCCGGATGACAAACTGTCGGCGGCGGTGAAGCTTCTGGCGGAGCGGCGGATCGGCGCCGTGCTGGTGATGACCGACCGGCACATGGACGGCATTCTCTCCGAGCGCGACATCGTGCGCGTGCTCGGCGAGCGCGGCGCGGGCGTGCTCGACGAACCGGTGAGCGCGGTGATGACGCGCAAGGTCGTCACCTGCAAGAGCAGCGACACCGTGAGCATGCTGATGGAGCGCATGACGGCCGGAAAATTCCGCCATCTGCCGGTTGTCGAGAACGATGTGGTGATCGGTCTCATCTCGATCGGCGATGTGGTGAAGTCGCGCGTGCAGGAATACGAGCGCGAGCAGGAAGCGCTGCGCGACTACATCAAGACGGCGTGAGGTCATCCGGGCGGCGTCGACTGCCCGACATACTCGTCATGGCCGGGCTTGACCCGGCCATCCATCTTACTTCGAGCGGTGCATCTTGAAGATGGATCACCGGGTCAAGCCCGGTGATGACGAAGTATCCAGGACGAATTTACGGCGTCGTGCTCTGGCCGGTGCCGGGCGTGTTGCTCGCCACCGGCGCGACGATCTGGATCGCTTCCTGGATCGATTCGATGGCGCGCTCCGCCGCACGGGCGCCATGCGCCATCGTTTCCTCGGCGCGATGGAAATCGAACCAGCCGATGCGCCCGACCCGCGGCGAGATCAATACGTCCGGCGGATCGCCGGCGAGCCGCGCGCGCGTGATGCGGTCCTGCATGATGTTGAAGGCATCGACCATCACGGTCGAGATGCCGGGACGCCCGGCTGAGCCGAAGAACTCGCGCTTCACCGTCTTCTCGGCGGAAAAGAAGCGGAAGCCGCGCTTCGGTTCGGCGACGCTGACCTCGGCTTGCGGCAAATCCGGCATCGTGCCGTGCGCGGCGATGGTCGCGCCGTGGCCGCCGACGTCGGTCGAGACGTTGGCGGCGATGACGATCTCCGCGCCGAGCGCGCGCGCCGCCGACACCGGCACCGGATTGACCAGCGCGCCGTCAACCAGCCAGCGGTCGGCGATCAGCATCGGCTCGAAGATGCCGGGCAGGGCGTAGGACGCGCGCAGCGCATCCACCAGCCGGCCGCGGTTGAGCCAGATCTCGTGACCGGTTTTCACCTCGGTCGCGATCGCCGCGAATTTCATCGGCAGCTCCTCGATCAGCATCTTGCCGAACGACGCCTCGAGCTGGGCAGCGAGCTTGCCGCCGCCGATCAGACCCGAACCGTTGAGGCGGATATCGAGGTAGCTCAGGATGTTGCGTGGCTGCAGGCTGCGCGCCCAGTCTTCCAGCGTATCGAGGTGTCCGCCGGCATAGGAGGCGCCGACGACCGCGCCGATCGATGTGCCGACGACGATGTCGGGAACGATGCCGTTGGCCAGCAGCGTGCGGATGATGCCGATGTGCGCGAAGCCGCGCGCCGCGCCGCCGCCGAGTGCGAGGCCAATGGCGGGCCGGCGCGAATTTGGGGGAATGGCCTCGGTGCCGGCGGTCACACTGCCTTGTCCAAACCTGATCAATCCTTCCAGCAACGTCCGTTCTCCACCAATCCGACGGTGGTAAGTTCCGGACCGCCGCTATGTTCCACGGGCCGGTTATACCGTTCCGGTCAAGCCAATGAGCGGGAATCGTGCCCTTATTCTGGCAATCCAGCTATCGGCCGGACATGACGGACGGGCGACAGCGCCGCCGGATAGGCTTGAATTTGCCGCGTTTTCGGTGAAAAACCCGGACGATGACAGCAGCGGGGCGACTCCTTTCGGGTGCCAAGCCTTTAACGGCTTGGCGGGGCATGGCCGGAGCGGCCGTGCTCGCGCTTGCTCTCGCAATGCCGGGCCCTGCCGCAGCCCAGTTCTTTTCCGATCGTCCCGCGCCCATTCCACCGGCTCCGGTCCCGGAGGCGCCGGGCGGGGCGATCAGCCTCGCGCCGCCATCCGGTCCCGGATCCGGCCCAAGCGTGCCGACCCAGGGCCTGCCGCCTCCGCTCGTCCAGGCCCCGCCGGCCGTCGCGCCGCTCGCGCCGGCGCTCGCTCCAAACCAGGGCGTGCTGGCGCTGACCGCGAAGTTCGGCAAGGACCTGCCGGTCATCACCAACGGATTGATCTGGCGCATCTACTCCGATCGCCCTGATCCCGCGACCGGTCAGTTCAAGCTGGTTCGCGAGGAGCGTTCGCCAACGCCCAACATCGTGCTGCCGCCCGGCGGCTATGTGGTGCACGCGGCGCTCGGTCTCGTCAGCGCGGTGCGGCCGGTGACGCTGAAGCAAGAGACCATCCGGGAGTCGTTCGAACTTCCCGCCGGTGGCCTGCGCATCGAGGGGCGCGTCGGCACCTCGCGCATTCCGCAAGGGCAGATCACGTTCAGCGTGTTCAAGGGCAGCCAGTTCGAGGTTGGCGAGCGCGCGCCGGTCGCCTCGAATATTCCCGCCGCCGACGTGGTGCTGCTGCCCGAGGGCACCTACTACATCATCTCGAACTACGGCGACGCCAACTCGGTGGTGCGCTCCGACATCCGCGTCACCGCAGGCAAGCTCACCGACGTCACCGTCACGCATCGTGCGGCGGTGATCACCCTGAAACTTGTCAGCGAACGCGGCGGCGAAGCGCTCGCCAACACCGCATGGTCGGTGATCAGCCCGGCCGGCGACGTGATCAAGGAATCGACCGGCGCGTTTCCGCGCGTCATCCTCTCGGAAGGCGAGTACCGCGCGATTGCGCGCAACGAAGGCAAGACGTTCGAGCGGCCCTTCAACGTCGTCAACGGCGTCGACGGCGAGATCGTCGTCACCGCGAGATAAAACTGTCACAGTCTCTAATCCGCACTAACCCTCATCGCAGATTGTCCTGAGCTGCCTCGGCATCTTCGCGCCCCGGCGCCGCAACTTTACGCTGCATTAATCCGCGCATCATCTGATCGCGCCGGGAACCCGGTGGAGTGATCGATGCGTAAGAGTGCGCTCGCGACAGAACAAAAAGATGCGGTGATGCTGTTCAATGACCTCGCTGTCCTTCAGCGCAAATGGCAGGCCGCGGTGCGATCGGATCGCGACCTTCCGCCCTACGAAGAAATCATGCTCGGGAGTCTCGGGCGGCTTGCCGATCACATCGCACTCCTGAAAAGCGGCGGACCCGCGTTCCACGTCGTCCGCGCCGGCCGCTACGTTCAGCAGTGGGCCGGGTCCGAAATGCACGATCAGCCGGTCGGCACGCTGCCGCCGGACTGCGCGCTGGCGTTTGCAGAGAGTGCCGCGTCGGCGCTGAAGAACCGCAAGCCCTATGCGGCGTCGGCGCATTGCGCACGCGAGGGCATGATGCGGGTCTACGACATCCTGGCGATGCCGATGCGCTCGCGCGGCGGCGGCGTCTTCGTCGCGGTCTACGTCAACGAGCACGGCACGCGCTTCAATCTGCTCGATACGATCGTCGGCGCCAGCGCGGAAGGCATCCTGTCGCTCGCGGCCGTGCGCAACGAACAGGGCCAGCCGTTCGATTTCCAGATCGTCTATCTCAACCGCGGCGCGTCCGATCTGCTGGCGACGCCGCCGGAAGCCTTGCAGTGGAGCCGGATCGGCAGCAGCGGGCATCAGCTCGGCGAACCCGCCGTGCTTTCGCGCCTGATCGAGGTGGTGGCCATGGGCGTCAGCCAGGCCTTCGAGGTGACGTGCGGCGAGCGCTGTCTGCGGCTGAGTGCGGCAGTGTTCGGCGATCTGATCTCGCTGACGCTGACCGACGTCACCGAACTGAAGCGGCGCGAGCGCTCGTCGCAACTGCTGTTCAGCGGCAACCCGATGCCGATGTGGCTGTTCGACGTGGCGACCACGGAGTTCATCGCCGTCAACGACGCCGCCGTCGATCACTACGGCTACGACCGCGCGAGCTTCCTCAGCAAGAAGCTGCGCGATATCTGGCCGCGCGACGAGTGGGAGGTGCACGGCGAGGCGCTGGGCAGGCTCGGCGAGTCCTATCATTCCGGCAACTGGCGGCATCTGAAGGCGGACGGCACGGAGATCGAGGTGCTGACCTTTGGCCGCCGCATGACGTTCGAGGGCCGCGATGCCTTCCTGGTCGCCGCCGTCGACATCACCGAGCGGCGCAAGGCGGAGGCGCGCGTCGCCTATCTCGCGCATCACGATGCGCTGACCGGCCTGCCGAACCGCGTGCTGTACCTCGATCGTCTCAAGGCCGCGCTGGAGCGCGCGCCGGCTGGCGGATCGCAGGTCGCGGTGTTGTGCGCCGACCTCGACCTGTTCAAGAACGTCAACGACTCGTTCGGCCATCCGGTTGGCGACCGGCTGCTCAAAATGGTTGCGGCGCGGCTGCGCGATGTGGCCGGCGTCAATCATCTCGTCGCGCGGCTCGGCGGCGACGAGTTCGCGATCGTGCTGGAGGTGGACGCGGCCGCCGCCGCCGCGGGCGCGCTGGCGGCGCGCTTGATCCGCGCGCTCAGCGAGCCCTACGATATCGATGGCATCGAGATTGTGATCGGCGCCAGCGTCGGCATCGCGGTGTCGCCGGGTGACGGCGTGACCAGCGACGAGCTGCTGCGCAACGCCGACATGGCGCTTTATCGCGCCAAGGCGGAAGGGCGCGGCGCGCAGTGTTTCTTCGAAAAGGACATGGACCGGCAGGCGCAGAAGCGGCGCGTCCTCGAAACCGATCTGCGCCGCGCGCTGGCGCAGGGCGAATTCCAGGTGCACTACCAGCCGCTGGTCGATGTTGCCGCGTACCGCATCGCCGGTTTCGAGGCGCTGCTGCGCTGGAAGCATCCGGAGAAGGGGATGATCTCGCCGGCCGAGTTCATTCCCGTCGCCGAGGACATCGGCCTGATCGGCCCGCTCGGCGAGTGGGTGCTGCGGCAGGCATGCGAGGAGGCCGCGCGCTGGCCGGCCGAAACCAGGATTGCCGTCAATCTTTCGCCCGTGCAGTTCCGCAACCGCAACCTGGTGCAGATCGTAATGACGGCGCTCGGCCGCTCGGGCCTCGCCGCGCATCGCCTCGAGCTCGAAATCACCGAGTCGCTGTTCCTCGACGACAGCGAAGCCAATTTGGCGACCTTGCATGCGCTGCGCGCGCTCGGCGTGCGCATTTCGATGGACGACTTCGGCACCGGCTATTCGTCGCTGAGTTACCTGCGCAGCTTCCCGTTCGACAAGATCAAGATCGACCGCTCGTTCGTGCGCGATCTGGCGAGCCGCCCGGACTGCGCCGCCATCGTGCGTGCGATCTCCGGGCTCGGCCGCAGCCTCAACATCACGACGACGGCGGAAGGCGTGGAGACGGCGGATCAGCTCGACCGGCTGCGCGCAGAGGGCTGTGACGAGGTGCAGGGCTTCCTGTTCAGTCCGGCATTGCCGGCGCAAGACCTCGCCGCGCTGTTTGCGAAGTTCGAGCAGGAGGTGCGGGCAGCCTGATCGCGCCCGGCCATTGCTAGCGCCGCAGTCCGCGCACGAAGCTGGCGACCGCTTCGCCGATCTCGTCCGGCGAATCTTCCTGGATGAAGTGGATGCCCTTCACCGTCACCTCGGTCTGGTTCGGCCACGCGCGGCAGACCTCGCGCTGGCGGCCGACGAGAATCGAGCCGGGCTCGGCATTGATGAAGAGCTTCGGCAGGTCGCTCGTCGCGAGCCATGCGCTGTAATCCTCGACCACCTTCACGACATCGGCGGGCTGGCCTTCGATCGGGATCTGCCGCGGCCAGGTGAGGGTGGGGCGGCGATCCTCGCCGGGATTCGCAAACGGCTTGAGATAAACCGCCATCTCCTCGTCGCTCATCTTGCGGATCACCGATCCCGGCAGCACGCGCTCGACGAAGATGTTCTTCTGCAGGATCATCTCTTCGCCGGACCCGGAGCGGAAGCCCTGGAATGCACGCTTTGCATTGTCCGGCCAGTCCGCCCACGTCACCGGCGTCACGATGCCTTCCATATAGGCGATGCCCTGCACGCGATCGCGATGCTGGTTCGCCCAGTTGAAGCCGAGCGCCGAGCCCCAGTCGTGAATGACGAAGATGACGTTGCTGCCGAGATCGAGCTGATCCCACAGCGCGAAGAGATACGCGCGCTGTTCGGCGTAGGTGTAGCGGGTGGGGCCGGAGTTCTCGAGCTTGTCGGACGCGCCCATGCCGATGAGGTCGCAGGCGATCAGCCGCCCGAGGCCTTTGCAGTACGGCATGATGTTGCGCCAGAGGTAGGACGACGTCGGGTTGCCGTGCTGGAAGACGATGGCGGGGCCTTCGCCCTCGTCGATGTAGGCCATGCGCTTGCCCTTCACCGTGGCGAATTTCATGTCGGCGAACGGCGTAGCTGAGATCGGCATGGACGTATCCTCTATGCGGCTGCGACGATGGCAAGCAGATCGGCGAGTGTCTTGATCCGGTAATCCGGATCGAAGCCCATGGCTTCGCTGCGCATGCGCTGCGCCTTGAACATCGTGAGCGGTCCGGCCTTGCTCTTGTCCTTGAACTCGGCGGCGAGCGCGTCCGCGGTCACCCGCTCGATCCACGCGACATTGAGGCCAGATGCTTTCGCGCCCGATACATCAAAGCCGTTGGAGGAAACGAACAGCGTCTCGTCCGGCGTTATGCCGAGCTGAGCCTCGATTAGCTTGTAGGTCTGTGGTGATGGTTTGAAGGTGCGGCAGGCATCGACGCTGATGGTCGCATCGAGAACGGTGTCGAGCCCGGTGTTTGTCACCAGCGCGTTGAGCATATCCGGGCTGCCGTTCGACAGGATCGCGAGCTTCCTGCCCTTCAATGCACCGAGCGTCGCCTTCGCATCCGGATAGAGATCGAGGTAACGATATTTCTCCATGATCCGCGCGAACGCCACGTCGTTGTATTTCAGGCCGAGGTTGTCGAGCGTGTAGGCGAGGGACTCGCGCGTCACCGTCTCGAAGTCTTCGTAACGCTGCATCAGTGAGCGCAGCCACGTATACTCGAGCTGCTTCAGCCGCCAGATCTGCGTGACGGCTTCGCCGTAACCGGGAAACGTCTCTTCGGTGATCGCTGCGACCGACTGCACGTCGTACAGCGTTCCATAGGCATCGAAAACGACGGCTTTGATCGCCACTGCTGCTCTCCGTCAGCTTGAAATAAAAAACTCCAGCGGCGTCGTTACACCGCTGGAGCCTGGAATGTTACTTCTCCAGCCGTGCGAACAGGCTCGACGTATCCCAGCGGCCGCCGCCCATCTTCTGCACTTCCGAATAGAACTGATCGACCAGTGCGGTGACCGGCAGATGCGCCTTGTTGCGGCGCGCCTCGGCGAGGCAGATCGACAGGTCCTTGCGCATCCAGTCGACGGCGAAGCCGAAATCGAACTTGTTGGCGTTCATCGTCTTGTAGCGGTTCTCCATCTGCCACGACTGCGCTGCGCCCTTCGAGATCGTCTCGATCACGGCTTCGACGTCGAGGCCCGCCTTGCGGGCGAAGTGGATGCCTTCCGACAGGCCCTGCACGAGACCGGCGATGCAGATCTGGTTGACCATCTTCGTCAGCTGGCCGGCGCCGGCCGGGCCGAGCAGCTTGCACATGCGTGCGTAGGCCGCGATCACCGGCTCCGCGCGCTTGTAGGCGGCTTCCTCGCCGCCGCACATCACGGTGAGCACGCCGTTCTCTGCACCCGCCTGGCCGCCGGAGACCGGCGCGTCGATGAAGTGGAAGCCCGCCTTCTTCGCTGCCGCGTCGAGTTCGCGTGCCACTTCGGCCGATGCGGTGGTGTGATCGACGAACACCGCGCCCTTGGTCATGCCGGCGAACGCGCCGTCGGCGCCGAGCGTGACGGAGCGCAGGTCGTCGTCGTTGCCGACGCAGCACATCACGAAGTCCTGGCCGGTTGCAGCAGCCTTCGGGGTCGGCGCGGTCTTGCCCTTGAACTTGTCGGCCCACGCCTGCGCCTTGGCGCCGTTGCGGTTGTAGACCGTGACCTCATGCCCTCCCTTGGCGACGAGGTGACCGGCCATCGGAAAACCCATGACGCCGAGACCGAGAAAGGCAACTTTAGCCATGACTGAAACCCTTATGCTCTGAGACGGTAGAATGGTGGAGGGCGCCCGTTCGGGCGTGTTCTTGCTTGCGGGCGGTGTCTATCACACCCCGGACAGGCCTGTCCTGCCAACAAAAATGTTTGCCGCATGGCGGATGGTCGGGAATATTCGGCGGCTGTGAGATGATTGCGCATGACCTACAAGCACGTGATCGGCCCGAAGACCTACCTGTTCGCCGATCTGCGCGATCTTCTGGCGAAGGCGACGCCGCCGCGCTCCGGCGACCGGCTGGCGGGCATCGCGGCCGGGACGGCGGAAGAGATGGTCGCCGCGCGCATGTGCCTCGCCGACGTGCCGCTGAAGCAGTTCCTCACCGAGGCGGTTATCCCCTACGAGGATGACGAAGTGACGCGGCTGATCATCGACAGCCACGATGCGAAAGCCTTCGCAGCCGTGGGCTCGCTCACAGTCGGCGCGTTCCGCGACTGGCTGTTGTCGGATGCCGCGACGCCCGCAGTGCTGAGCAAGCTCGCGCGCGGCCTGACGCCGGAGATGGCCGCTGCCGTCTCGAAGCTGATGCGCAACCAGGATCTCATTCTGGTGGCGAAGACATGCGAGGTCGTCACGCGCCTGCGCAACACCATCGGCTTGCGCGGGCGTATGAGCGTGCGGCTGCAACCGAACCATCCGTTCGATGACGCCAAGGGCATCACCGCCTCGATCCTCGATGGCCTTCTGCTCGGCGCGGGCGATGCCTGCATCGGCATCAACCCGGCGAGCGACGATCCGGCGGTGATCGGCTCTCTGGTGCGCCTGCTCGACGACATCATCGCGCGCATCGGCGCGCCGACGCAGAGCTGCGTGCTGACGCACGTCACGACGACGCTCGATCTGATCGGGAAGGGTTATCCCGTCGATCTCGTGTTCCAGTCGATCGCGGGAACGCAGGCCGCGAACACGAGCTTCGGCGTCAATCTTTCCATCCTGCGCGAGGCGCGCGACGCCGCGCTGGCGCTGAAGCGCGGCACCGTCGGCAACAACGTGATGTATTTCGAGACGGGGCAGGGCTCGGCGCTGTCGGCGAACGCGCACCACCGCGTCGACCAGCAGACCTGCGAGGCGCGGGCCCATGCAGTCGCGCGGGCGTTCGATCCGCTGCTGGTCAACAGCGTCGTCGGCTTCATCGGACCGGAGTACCTTTACGATGGCAAGGAAATCATCCGCGCCGGACTTGAGGATCATTTCTGCGGCAAGCTGCTCGGCCTGCCGCTCGGCGTCGACGTCTGCTACACCAATCACGCCGAAGCCGATCAGGATGACATGGACAACCTGCTGACACTTCTGGCCGCGGCGGGTGTGACTTTCATCATGGGCGTACCGGGCGCGGACGACGTGATGCTGAATTATCAATCGACGTCATTCCATGACGCGCTGTACATCCGCGACGTGTTCGGACTGAAGCGCGCGCCGGAATTCGACGACTGGCTGGTGCGCGTGGGGCTTGCGGGGCAAGATTTTCGCATCAGCGCGAACGAGCAGCCGCGGCTGGCGTTCGCATCGCAGCTGGCAGGGTAAGGCACGATGTCCTGCATCCTCGAAGCCTGGTCGCATGTGACGCCCGCCGCGTCGGCGGAGACGGTCTATCCGGACGGTTGCCGCGATCTGATCATGACGATCGACGCGACCGGCCGGGCTGACTGGCACGTCTCCGACCTGCATACGGCGCCGCTGCATTTTGCCGTCGGCGAACGCATGACCTTTCACGGCCTCCGCCTGAAGCCCGGCGTTGCGATCGACGAGGCGCGGTTGCTCGCCGAGGTCAATGCGCGCCAGCCAGACGCTGTTCGCATGGCCGCGCTGGTCGAGGAGCACTGCCGCCGTGCGCCATCGGTCGGTGAGGCGATCGACAGTCTGGCGGAGAGTACGGGTGTTGCGCAGGCTGCCGGCAATCTTGGCGTCAGCGTCCGGACCTTGCAGCGCCTGTTCGGTAGGTATCGGCTGATGCCGCCGGAGTTCTGGCTGCTGCTGGCGCGGGCGCGCCGTGCTGCGGCGATGATGAGTGCACCGGCGCCGCTCGCTGAGGTGGCCGCTGTGACCGGCTATTTCGATCAGGCGCACATGTCGCGCGAGTTCGTGCGCTGGTTTCAGGCGACGCCGGGGCGCGTTCGCAACGATCGTTCGCTGCGCACCGGCCTCACTCAGCTCGGGCTCGGGACGGGCGAGCAGATCTCCACCAGACAGCCGTTGGGATCGCTGACGTAAGAGACGATCTGCCCCCACGGCATCTTCTCCACGTCCTGCACCAGGGCCGCGCCTGCATCCACCGCGCGTTTCAACGCGCCTGCGACATCGTCGGTCTCGAATGCGATCTCGAATACCGGATGCTTCGGGTCGGCGGCGGCAGGCGACTTGCCGAGCTGCGTCATCAGCGCGACAGATGAGAAGGCGAGCTTGGTGTCGCCGGTTTTCAGTTCGCCGTAGTCGCCGCTCTCGTGCAGGAAGCCGGTCTCGAAACCGAACGCGCGGCGGTAGAAGTCGAGGGTCGCCTTCACATCGGCGACATAAAGAATGGTGTAGCGAAAGATCATGTCCTGACGTCCTGTTCTGGAGGCGTCCGAATACCCGCTCGGCTCGTGGCGGTATTGGATAATCGCGACAGCCACAGTGCAATCCATCGCTCACATCAACGGCAGACGCGGCATCATACCGCGATCCCCGCCGGCCTTAATGTGACCCAAGTTTCTGCATTCGCTAGCGGATTGGAAGACTTGCCGCGCCGGAGGGCATGAGGCCGGGCGGTCAAGAGAGCTGGAACCTTGAGCGAAGTTCCGCGTCATCGGAATGGGGCAAACGGGGAGGCGGAATGGCGAGAGCGCAGGTTGATGCGGCGCGCCCATCGAGGCGTATTCTTTGCGTGTTTCCGCGCTACACGCCGTCTTTCGGAACCTTCGAATATGCCTATCAGCTGACCGATGGCGTGCAGGCGTTCATGCCGCCGCAGGGGTTGCTGCTGATTGCCGCATGGCTGCCGCGCGACTGGCAGATCCGCTTTCTCGACGAGAACATCCAGCGTGCGGCCGACGACGATTTTGCATGGGCGGATGCGGTGTTCGTCAGCGGCATGCACATCCAGCGCAACCAGATCAACGATATCTGCCGCCGCGCGCATGCGCACGACAAGCCGGCGGTGCTCGGCGGGCCGTCGGTGAGCGCGTGCCCCGAATACTATCCGGAGTTCGACTATCTGCATGTCGGCGAACTCGGCGATGCGACAGAGCAACTCGTCGCGACGCTGGCGGCAGACACCGCGCGGCCCGAACAGCAGGTCGTCGTCACCACGCACGATCGCCTCGACATGACGGAATTTCCGCTGCCGGCGTACGAACTGCTTCCGCTCAACAAGTATTTCATCGGCAGCATCCAGTTCTCGTCCGGCTGTCCGTATCAGTGCGAGTTCTGCGACATCCCCGCGCTCTACGGCCGCAATCCGCGGCTGAAGACGCCGGCGCAGGTGATGGCCGAACTCGACAAGATGCTCGCGTGCGGGCTGCTCGGCGCGGTCTACTTCGTCGACGACAACTTCATCGGCAACCGCAAGGCGGCGCTCGATCTGCTGCCGCATCTCGTCGAATGGCAGAAGCGCAACGGCTACGCGCTGCAATTCGCGTGCGAGGCGACGCTCAACATCGCCAAGCGGCCGGAAATCCTGCAACTGATGCACGATGCATACTTTACGACGGTGTTCTGCGGCATCGAGACGCCGGAGCCGGACGCGCTGAAGGCGATGTCGAAGAGCCACAACATGATGGTGCCGCTGCTCGAAGGCGTGCAGACGCTCAACAGCTACGGTCTCGAAGTGGTCTCCGGCATCATCCTCGGGCTCGACACCGACAAGCCGGATTCGGGCGAGCGCATTCTCGAGTTCATCGAACATTCGCAAATCCCGATGCTGACCATCAACCTTCTGCAAGCGTTGCCGCGCACGCCGCTGTGGGATCGCCTCAAGCGCGAGAACCGGCTGATCGAGAGGGAAGACCGCGACTCCAACGTCGACTTCCGCCTGCCATACGATCAGGTGGTGTCGATGTGGCGCAGCACGATGGCCAAAGCCTACACGCCGGAGGCGCTGTTCGCGCGCTTCGAGCACAACGTGCGTGAATGCTATCCGAACCGGCTGCAGCCGCCCAACAGCCGGCAGCGCGTGTCGTGGCCGAACATCAAGCGCGGCCTGACGATGCTCACCAAGATCATCTGGCATCTTGGCGTGCGCGGCGACTATCGCCGCCAGTTCTGGGATTTCGCGTGGCCGCGGCTGAAGACCGGCGACATCGAGCGCGTCATCAGCGTCGGCCTCGTCGCGCATCACCTCATCCTGTTCGCGCGCGATGCCTCTGGCGGAAAGCAGACGGCGTCGTATTATTCGACGCGGCTGCAACAGGCGGCGGTGCCGGCGGAGTAGGGTGACTGATGCTGCGGGACTATCCCTCCCCCGCGAAGCGTGGGGAGGGTGGCGCGCGTGAGCGTAGCGAATGGAGCGCCGGGTGGGGGCAACTTTACCACCCCCACCCCGGCCTTCGCTTCACGATGCAACGCATCGCTCGCTTGGCCGACCCTCCCCACAAGGGGGAGGGATAAGGAGAGCGCTCTTGCATGACCGAACCTGACGTTCCAAAGCTGCGCTCCCTGAACGATCTGCGCGCGCTGACGCCGGCGCGGGTCGCGCTCGGCCGCGTCGGTTCGGGTTTGCCGACATCCGCGCTGCTCGCCTTCACGCTCGATCACGCGCGGGCGCGCGATGCCGTGCATGCGCCGCTCGATGCGGATGCGATCGCGTCCGGGGTCGCGGCGCTCGGCTGCGAGACGATGCGGATCGTGAGCCAGGCGGAAACGCGCGCGGACTACCTCCGCCGTCCTGACCTGGGGCGGAAACTCGATGCTTCATCGCAGGCGACGCTCGCCGCGCGCTACGTCGTGCCGTGCGATCTCGCGATCATGATCGCGGATGGCCTCTCGGCGGCGGCGGTTCACGCGCATGCGGCTGCACTGATGCAAAACCTGCTGCCGCGGCTGAAGACATTCAAGATGAGCATCGGCCCGGTGCTGATCGCGACCGGCGCGCGCGTCGCGCTCGGGGACGAGGTGGGGGTGCTCTGCAAGGCCAGAATGATGCTGACGCTGATCGGCGAGCGGCCGGGGCTCTCCGCGCCGGACAGCCTCGGGGCGTACATCACCTTCGCCCCGAAACCCGGCCGCACCGACGCCGAACGCAACTGTGTCTCCAACATCCATCACGCCGGGCTGAGCTACGACGAGGCCGCGTTCAAGATAGTCTGGCTGGTGCGGGAAGGGCTCGCGCGAGCCGTATCCGGCGTGGCGCTGAAGGACGAGAGCGGCATCGAAGCCTTACCCTCTCCCGCAAGGGGAGAGGGTTTTTAGCTACCCCGGTTGCCGTTTCATTGGTTCTGTTTATGCTGCGCTGCAAATTCGCGCCACTCGCGCCAAAACAAGCCGGGAGATGACCATGACTGCCAGCATCGTTGGATGGGCCCACACGCCGTTCGGCAAGTTCGACATGGAGACGGTGGAAAGCCTCGTCACCAGGGTTGCCTCCGAGGCGCTGGCGGATGCCGGCATTTCCGCCGCCGATGTCGATGAAATCTATCTCGGGCACTTCAACGCGGGCTTCTCGCCGCAGGATTTCACCGCGGCGCTGGTGCTGCAGGCCGATCCGCAACTGCGCTTCAAGCCGGCGCTGCGCGTCGAGAACGCCTGCGCCACCGGCTCGGCCGCCGTGCATCAGGGCGCGAAGGCGATCGCGGCCGGTGCGGCTAAGTTCGTGCTCGTCGTCGGCGTCGAGCAGATGACCCGCACGCCCGGTCCCGAAATCGGCAAGAACCTGCTGCGCGCCTCCTATCTGGTCGAAGATGGCGACACGCCCGCGGGCTTTGCCGGCGTGTTCGGCAAGATCGCGCAGGCCTACTTCCAGAAATACGGCGACAACTCCGATGCGCTGGCGATGATCGCCGCGAAGAACCACAAGAACGGCGTCGCCAATCCCTACGCGCAGATGCGCAAGGACTTCGGCTACGAGTTCTGCCGCTCCGAGAGCGAGAAGAACCCGTTCGTCGCCGGTCCCTTGAAGCGCACGGACTGCTCGCTGGTGTCGGACGGCGCGGCCGCGCTGGTGCTGACCGATGCGGAGACCGCGAAGACCATGGGCAAGGCCGTCAACATTCGTGCGACCGGCCACGCGCAGGATTTCCTGCCGATGTCGAAGCGCAACATCCTCGATTTCGAAGGCTGCACCGTGGCGTGGCAGCGGGCGCTGACGTCGGCAGGCGCGCAGCTCTCCGACCTGTCGTTCGTCGAGACGCATGACTGCTTCACCATTGCCGAACTGATCGAGTACGAAGCGATGGGCCTGACGCCGAAGGGGCAGGGCGCGCGCGCCATCAAGGAAGGCTGGACCGAGAAGACCGGCAAGCTGCCGATCAATCCGTCGGGCGGCCTGAAGGCGAAGGGCCATCCGATCGGCGCGACCGGCGTGTCGATGCATGTGCTGAGCGCGATGCAACTGCTCGGGCAAGCGCCTGAAGGCATGCAGATCAAGGACGCGAAACTCGGCGGCATCTTCAACATGGGCGGCGCGGCCGTCGCCAACTACGTCACGGTGCTCGAGCCGGCCAAGTAAGTTTCCGCGCGATGAACATCGCCGAGTGGCTTGCCGCGTCCGCGCGGCTCTATCCGCAGTCGCCTGCATTGATGACGGGCGAGGCGATCGACGCCGACTACGCCGAGTTCGCGCGGCGGGCATCGGCGATCGCAGCGCATCTGCGTGACACGCACGGCGTCATGCCCGGCGATCGCGTCGCGCTCTTCATGAGCAACGCGACGTCATATCTCGAATGCGCCTACGGCATCTGGTGGGCGGGCGCGGTGGCGGTGCCGATCAACGCCAAGCTGCACGCGCGGGAGGCGCTGTGGATCGTCGAGAACTCCGGCGCGAAGATTACCTTCGTCGCCGGCGAGACGAAGGATGCGCTGGGCGAGGTGCTTGGTGATAACGGGTCCGTGACGCGCCTCTTCGATGTGGACGGCGATCGCTACGTCGCGGCACGCAATGCCCAAGATTTTGCCCAAGGAATGCCGCAACCTTTTTCGCGCGAGACGGACGATCTCGCGTGGCTGTTCTACACCTCCGGCACCACCGGCCGGCCGAAGGGCGTGATGCTCAGTCACGGCAACCTGATTGCCGCATCGCTCTGCTATCTCTCTGATGTCGATAGCGTTTTCGCGCACGATCACGCACTTTATGCCGCGCCGCTCTCGCATGGCGCGGGACTCTACAATTTCATTCACGTGCGCATGGGCGCGCGGCATGTGGTGCCGGAGTCGGGTGGATTCGATCCGGCGGAAATCCTCACGCTTGCTCAACGGCTTGGCAACGTCTCGATGTTCGCCGCGCCGACCATGGTGAAGCGGCTCGTCGAAGTCGCGAAGGCCAAGGGTGCCGACGGCGACGGCATCCGCACCATCGTCTACGGCGGCGGGCCGATGTATCGCGCTGATATTCTTGATGCTTTGGCGGTGATGGGGCCGCGCTTCGTGCAGATCTACGGGCAGGGCGAGTCGCCGATGACGATTACGGCGCTGTCGCGTTATTGGCATCAGCAGACGGATCACCCCCATTATCTTGAGCGACTCGCATCCGTTGGTACTACTCATAGTGCTATCGAAGTTCGCATCACCGATGCGGACGGCAACGTGCTTCCGCCCGGCGAGACCGGCGAGATCGAAGCGCGCGGCACGCCGGTCATGCTCGGCTACTGGAATAATCCGGAAGCGACCGCGAACACGCTGAAGGATGGCTGGCTGCGCACCGGCGATGTCGGGCGGCTCGATGCCGACGGCTTCCTCACGCTGTCCGACCGCTCGAAGGACGTGATCATTTCCGGCGGCACCAACATCTATCCGCGTGAGGTCGAAGAGGCGTTGCTGACGCACGAGTCGGTGCGCGAGGTTTCGGTGATCGGTGTCGCCGATCCGGAATGGGGCGAGAACGTCGTCGCCTGCGTGGTGCTCGCGGATGGCGTTACGCCTGACGATGCAATTCTCGATGCGCACTGCCTCGCGTCGATCGCGCGCTTCAAGCGGCCGAAGCAATATGTCTATCTGGCCTCGCTTCCGAAAAACAACTACGGCAAGGTGCTGAAGACCGAACTGCGCCGGATGTTCGGCGCCAAGACATAAACAAGAAAACGAACGGGGAGAGACGACGTGATCTACGCCAACGGTTTGTCATTACGGCTCGCGATTGCAGCCTTTGCGTGTGTCGCAACCATCGGAAGCGCCTTGGCGCAAGCGCCGTTTCCCAACCGCCCCGTGCGCCTGATCGTCGGCTATGCGCCGGGTGGCATCAACGACCAGATGGCGCGCAGCATCTCCGAGATCATGGCCAAGGAACTCGGCCAGTCGATCGTGATCGAGAACAAGCCGGGCGCGGGCACGGCGGTCGCGTCCACCTTCGTCGCGCAGTCCGATCCGGACGGCTACACGGTGCTGCTTGGCACTGTCAGCCTCGCCATCAATCCGGCGCTGTCGCCGAAGCTGACGCCGAAGAATCCGATGACCGAACTGATGCCGGTCGGGCCGGCGCTGGAGTCGCCATTCTATCTGCTGATGAACAAGAACGTGCCCGTCAACAACACCGCAGAGCTCATCGCTTATGCCAAGGCCAATCCCGGCAAGCTCAACATGGGCAGCGCCGGCAACGGGTCGAGCAGTCATCTGGTCCTCGAGTTGCTCAACAACCGCGCCGGGATTCAGACGACCCATGTGCCGTATCGTGGCGCCGCGCCGATGACGCTCGACATCATCGCCGGACGTTTGGACGGCGCTTTTGCGACACCGGTCGATGCGTCGCCGGCGCTCGAGCGTGGCGACGGCAAGGCGATTGCCGTATCGTCGGCCGAACCGATCAAGCTGAAGCCGGAGTTGCAGCCGATCGCGAAAACGCTGCCGGGTTTCCGCGGTGTGTTCTGGGCGGGATTGTTCGTCGCGGCGAATACGCCGGCGCCGATCGTCGCCACGCTGTCGAAGGCGCTGGCGGCAGCCACCGCCGATCCGGAATTGAAGGCGAAGGCGGCGGAGCGCGGCGTCACCATGCTGACCGGCGGGCCCGAGGCGCTGCGCGACTTGCTCGCATCCGAGACGGAGACCTGGGGCAAGCTGATCCGCGATGCGAACATTCGCGGCGAGTGAGGAGCGGCGGTCCCGGTCATGAGCTTCATCACGGGCGTCGGCCTCACATCGTTCGGCAAGCATGATGGCTGCTCGACGCTCGATCTCATGAGCATGGCGGCCGAGCAGGCGGTCACCGATGCGGGTCTCGAACGGCGCGACATCGACGGCATTCTGTGCGGCTATTCCACCGTGCAGCCGCACATCATGCTGGCGACGGTGTTTGCCGAGCATTTCGGCATCCAGCCGAAGTACGCGCACGCCGTGCAGGTCGGCGGCGGCACCGGCATGGCGATGACGATGCTGGCGCACATTCTCGCCGGTGCAGGTGAGGCGAAGAACATTCTCGTCGTCGCAGGCGAGAACCGCGTCACCGGACAAACGCGCGACGCGGCCGTGCAATCGCTCGCGCAAGTCGGGCATCCGCAATACGAGGTGCCGCTCGGGCCGACCATCCCGGCGTACTACGGCCTCGTTGCCTCGCGCTACATGCACGAGCACAACGTCAGCGAGGAGGACCTTGCGGTGCTGGCCGTGCTGATGCGCGAGCACGCGCTCGCCCATCCCGGTGCGCAGTTCCACGAGCCGATCACGGTGGCCGACGTGATGGCGTCGAAGCCGATCGCGACGCCGTTGAAGCTGCTCGACTGCTGCCCGGTGTCGGACGGCGGCGCGGCCTTCGTCATCAGCCGCGAAGACACGAGCAAATACGGTGTAAAGGTGATCGGCGCGGGGCAGGCGCACACGCATCAATATGTCACGACCGCTCCGGCGCTCGCCGATCTCGGCGCCGCGCCCGCACTGGCGCGTGCAAAAGAACCGCGCGGCATTGCCATCGAGGATGTGCGCTATGCGGCGATCTACGACAGCTTCACCATCACGCTGGCGATGCTGATCGAGGACCTCGGGCTCGCCAAGCGCGGCGAGGCGGCGGCCCGCGCGCGCAACGGCGATTTTGGCGTGAACGGTGTGTTGCCGATGAACACCCACGGGGGTCTCTTGAGCTACGGCCACTGCGGCGTCGGCGGCGCGATGGCGCACGTCGCCGAGACGCATTTGCAGATGACCGGACGCGCGGGCAAACGGCAGGTGAAGGATGCCTCGCTGGCCCTGCTGCACGGCGATGGCGGCGTGCTGTCGTCGCACGTCAGCATGTTTCTGGAGAAAGTCTGATGGGCGCACAGGCGTTTCAAGCCGACTGGACGAACGGCACCGAAGCGATCGCCTATCAGGCGTGCCCGGCCTGCAAATCGGCCTGGTATTTCCGCCGCCGGTTCTGTCCGTCCTGCGGCGCGGCTGGTTCGGTGTCGAAGCCCGCGAGCGGGAAGGGCACCGTGTACGCCGAGACGCTGGTGCATCGCGCGCCGGTGC
>JBMOOJ010000013.1:0-35604 GCA_049323835.1 Pseudomonadota bacterium
TTCTCCCCGCATGCGGGGAGAAGGTCGGGATGAGGGGCAATACGGTGAACGCCGAAGAAGCCCCTCACCCGACGCACTTCGTGCGTCGACCTCCCCCCGTAAACGGGGAGAGGTGAAAAAGATGCTCACGCCCCGGAATGACGGGGCGTCATTCTCGTCACTTGATGACGACGTACTTGCCGTCCTTGACGGTGAGCAGGATGCGCGAGCGATCGTCGAGACCGTAACGATCCTTCTCGGTGATGTTGTAGACGCCCTGACTTGCCGCGATATCACGCTCGGTCGTCAGCGCCACGCGCAGCGCGTCGCGGAATTCCGGCGTACCCGGCTTTCCAGCCTTGAGCGCGACCGGAATGATGCGCTTCAGCACCTCGAAGGCATCGTAGGCATGGCCCGCGAACTGGCTGCGGGTATTGGCGCCGTACTTGCCCTCATAGGCGCTGTTCAGCGCGAGGCCCGGTTTCTTGGTCAGCGCGCTGTCGGGCTGGCCTTCCGGCGCCATCACCGGACCGGACGCCATGATCACGCCTTCCGCCGCCTTGCCGGCAATGCGGACGAAGTCCATCGTCGCCGCACCGTGCGTCTGGTAGATCAGACCGGTGTAGCCGCGATCGCGCAGCGTGGTCTGCGGCAGACCCGCACCCGTACCCGACGCCGCGATCAGGATCGCATCCGGCTTTGCCGAGACGAGCTTCAGCGCCTGGCCGGTCACCGACGTATCGGGACGTGCGAAGCGCTCTTCAGCCGTGAGCTGCAAGCCGCCGGCGACGCCCTGCGCCTTGAAGTCGTTCAGCCACAGGTCGCCGTAGGAATCCGAGAAGCCGATAAAGCCCACCGTCTTCACGTTGTTCTTCTTCATGTGATCGTAGAGCACCTTGCCCATGATCGGAATCGGCTGCGGCAGCACCGCCGTCCACTTGGTACGCTCCGGCGTCAGCGGCATCGGCGCGAGCGAGAAATGCGGAATGCCGGCCTCGTTGGCGACCGTCGACACCGCGACGCTCGGTGGCGTCGTCGACGAGCCGATGATCACGTCCGCTTTGGTCTCGGTGACGAAGCGGCGCGCATTGGTGGTCGCTGCCGTCGCGTCGCCGCCGTCGTCCAGCACCGTGGTCTTGATCTTGACGCCGCCGATTTCGGTCGGCACGAACTCGAGCGCGTTGCGCTCCGGCACGCCGAGCGCTGCTGCAGGGCCCGTGATCGCGAGCGTGACGCCGATGTTGATGTCCTGCGCGGAGGCACCGCCCGACAGCATCGAGGCGCCGAGCAACGCGGCTGAAAATACAATCCGGTTCATGTGTTCTCTCCCAAATTGGTCCGGTCGTTCTGGTCCGGTCGTTTCGTCCCGCTTCGCCGCGGGTTTATGTCCGTTCCTGACGGCTTTCTTGCCACTTCACCCCGCCCGTGTCGATGACGATTGGCTCATCACAAGGTACGGGCGGCAGATTAGTTACAGTCTATAACTATCGGCACGCCCGTCACCTGAGTCAATGGCGACCCCTGCGTCCAGGTGCGGGGCATCGTCACGCTCCGACCGCCCCACCGCCGGGTGCGTGCGACGCCGCAAAATGCGCGGCGTCCGCCAGGCGGAAATGTCGAGCACGCCGCGGACCTTTTCCCGCCCCGCCACATGCGATAGACATGCTGGCAGCACCGGCGACATTACGGCGCAGCGCTGGCTTCGCCAGGCCAGGCGGCGGGCCGAACAGATCAGGAGACATCGTTGCGGACACAGGTTGCCATCATCGGTTCCGGGCCGGCCGGATTGTTGCTGGGGCAACTACTTCACGCCTACGGCATCGACAACATCATTCTGGAGCGGAAGGATCGCGACTACGTGCTGGGGCGGATCCGTGCGGGCGTGCTCGAGCAGGGGACGGTCGGCCTGCTGGAAGAAGTCGGGGTCACCGAGCGGCTGCGCCGCGAAGGGCTGGTGCACGACGGCATCGAGCTGTGCTTCGGCGGCAGCCGGCATCGCATCGACATGAAGGCCGCGACCGGCGGCAGGACGATGGTGGTCTACGGGCAGACCGAGGTCACGCGCGATCTGATGGACGCACGCCTCAAGGTCGGCCGCAGCACCATTTACGATGCCGACAATGTCACCCTGCATGATTTTGGCACCGACAAGCCGCGCGTCACTTATGATAAGGACGGGACCACGCACGAAATCACCTGTGATTTTATCGCCGGCTGCGACGGCTATCATGGCGTCAGCCGTCCAAGCATCCCGGAAAGTGCGATCAAGATCTTCGAGCGCGTCTATCCGTTCGGCTGGCTGGGCATTCTGTCAGAAACGCCGCCGGTTTCACACGAGCTGATCTACACCAATCACGAACGCGGCTTCGCGCTGTGCTCCATGCGCTCGATGACCCGCAGCCGCTACTATGTGCAGTGCACGAACGACGATCACGTCGACAACTGGAGCGATCAGCGCTTCTGGGACGAACTGAGGCGGCGGCTCGATCCGCAGGCGGCGGCCGATCTCGTCACCGGCCCTTCGATCGAGAAGAGCATCGCGCCGTTGCGCAGCTTCGTCGCCGAGCCGATGCGTTTCGGCCGGCTGTTCCTCGCCGGCGACGCCGCGCACATCGTGCCGCCGACTGGCGCCAAGGGCCTTAATCTCGCGGCGAGCGATGTCCACTATCTGTCGCAAGCCTTCCGCGAGTTCTATCGCGACAAGTCGAGTGCCGGCATCGACAACTATTCCGCCAAGGCGCTGGCGCGGGTGTGGAAAGCCGAGCGCTTCTCGTGGTGGATGACTTCGATGCTGCATCGTTTCCCGGACACCGATGCCTTCAGTGCCCGCATTCAGCTGGCCGAGCTGAATTATCTGGTCAGTTCGCAGGCGGCGACCGCCTCGCTGTCGGAGCAGTATGTCGGTCTGCCGTATTGAGACTCAGGCAGCAGACTTCAGTTCGAAGTTGCGCGTCGTCGCCAGCACCGTCCCGCACAGCGTTTCCCGTTCACCCGATACCGCATAGATATCCGCCGCCCCGACCGAATTGACGCGGCCGGCCTGCAGCACGCGCCCCTTGGCGCGGAGTTTTTCACCCAGTGCCGGCGCGGTCATTTTGATGGTGAAGTCGATGGTCGAGAGCGCCCAGCCCTTCGGCAGCAGCGACAGGCATGCAGTGACGGCTGCCACGTCGCCTGCGGTGCCGACCATGGATGCTGGAAACAGGCTTGGCGGGCCGGAGAACCGTTCGTTGAACGGCATCTCGACCGTCACCTCGCCCGGATCGGCACGAACGATATCGATGCCGAACTCGCGGACGAACGGCAGCGCCGTCGCGAACGCCTTGATGTCGGCAGCGCTCAACCCACCTCGTGCTTCGCTCATGATCGGCTCCTCCTCGACCGCGTTGGCGGTTTCGTTATCCCATCGTCACGCAAGACATCCGCCAGCGCGTCAAACACCTCATTGATCGGCCTGGCATTTTGTTCGACGCGCGCGAGGATCAGCGCGCCTTCCAGCGAAGCGATCGCCAGCGTCGCCATCCGTCGTGCGTCGCCATTCGGGAAACCGTCACGGATCAGCGACCGCACGAGCACGTCGCGCCAGCTTCCGAACGCCTCGCGCCCGGCGGCCGTGATCGGCGGCGATGCAGGCGCGGTTTCGAGCAGGGTCGTCGTGATCGGGCAACCATCGCTGAACCCGGACTCCGCCATCCAGCCCACCAGCAGGCGGCCATAGGCCTTCATCAGCGATGCCGTCGAACTGTGCTCGACGGAAAGTTGCTCCAGCGTCCTGGCGACACGCGCGCCGGCAAAGCGCACCGCAGCCTCGCCGATCTCGTCCTTGCCCTTGGGGAAGTAGTGATAGAGCGAGCCCTTCGGCGCACCGGCCGCGTCCGCAATCTGATTGATGCCCGTGGCCGCGTAGCCTTGGCGGCGGAACAGCGTCGCCGCGGCATTGACGATGGCATTGCGATGCTTCGGCGTGGCAGGCATGCGCCGGTCCTTCGGATATTCGGGTTGCGTCTCCTCCATTTCTATATAGACTGGTCTAGATAGTCAAAGGATGATCAGATGCTCGCTCAACCCGTCCCCGAGGGATTCGAACCTCATTTCCGCAAGAGTCCGCTCACCGAGCCGTGGGAACCGCTCTATTCGAAACGCACCGATGACGCTGTCATGATCGGGCTGTGGCTCGCCGAGGCGCATACCAATTCGCGCGGCATGGCGCATGGCGGACTGGTCACCGCGCTCGCCGACAATGCCATGGGGCTGAGTTGCAGCGCGAAGCTGGGCAAAGTCTCGCGGTTTGTCACCATCAGCATCAGCATGGACTTTGTCGGCAGCGCGCGCCCCGGCCAATGGCTTCAGATCGAGCCCCACGTGATCAGGACAGGCAGCACGATCTGCTTCGTGCAATGTCTCGTCACTGCGGATGGCGCTCCCTGCGCCCGGGGCAACGCCACGTTTCGCGTCGTCACCGCGACGGCGGCCTGATCTTCGTGAAGGTCCAGTCGCAGGTCTCGATCGCCGTATCGATGAAGGCACGGACCTTTGCAGACAGCAGCCGTGTCGACGGATAGACGATCTGGATCGGGATCGGCGCAGGCTCGTACTCGCTCAGCACGATGTTGAGCCGCCGTCTCCTGATCGCCTCCTCGGCCTGATAGAACAGCACGATCGCCAGGCCGCCGCCTTGCTCGGCGTACTGGACTGCGGCGTCGGCGGAATTGGTCACGTAACGCGCCGGCTGAACGATGCGAACGTCGCGTCCTTTCTCTTTGAAGCGCCAGTCGACGCCGGTACCCGCGCCGTTGAAGCGGATCAGGTCATGCCGTTCGAGATCGGCGAGCTTCTGCGGACGACCGCGCTTCTTCAGATACTGCGGCGATCCGACCACAACCCGCTGCATGTCACCGACCGTGCGGGCAACGATACTGGAATCCGAGAGATGGCCGATGCGAACGGCCATGTCGATTCCCTCCTCGACAAGGTTGACCATCCGGTCGTTGAGGCGCAGCTCGGCTGTGACCTGCGGATAACGCTTCAGGTAGCGCGCCATCAGCGGCGCCACATGCAGCCGGCCGAAGACGACCGGGGCCGACACGACCAGCCGCCCGGTCGGCTCGATGCGCTGAGCCTGAGCCGATGTTTCGGCCTCGTCGATGTCGGCGATGATCCGCCGCGTGCGTTCGAGATATTGCATACCGACATCGGTCAGCGTCACCGAGCGCGTTGTTCGTTGCAGCAGCCGCGCACCCAGATGATTTTCCAGCCCGGCGACGAGGCGGGTTACGGCCGAGGGCGACAGCCGCAGCTTGCGCGCCGCGGGCGCGAAGCCCTTCAGGTCGGCAACGGTCAGAAACGCGCGCATGGCATCGATACGGTCCACGAATTATTTCATAATTGGCAACAATGCAGTGTCAATTCAGATAATTGTGTCATGGCATCCCGGCACCTAATTTGTCTGTTCCGGTTGAGGAAGCCTGCCGTGACGCAATCCCGGTCATTCTCCAGCGATGTCGCCTTCACCCGCGCGGTGAAGGAGATTCAAACCCGCAAGGGCTCACGCGCGAACTATGCCCGCGTCGAGGAGAGCGGCGGCTGGCAGACCGAGGTCACAGACAATCTCGCCGACTTCATCGCTGCGCAGACGAGCTTCTTCCTCGCGACGGCCAATGCCGAAGGGCAGCCCTACATCCAGCATCGCGGCGGGCCTCCGGGATTTCTCAAGGTGCTCGACAAGTCGACGCTGGCATTCGCGGATTTTCGCGGTAACCAGCAGTTCATCACGCAGGGAAATCTGAACGAGAATCCGAAGGCGCACATCTTTCTGATCGACTACGTCAACCGGCAGCGGGTGAAGATCTGGGGCGACGCGCGCGTGGTCGAGGATGACGCGGCGCTGATCGCGTCGCTCATGCCGCGGGCCTATCGCGCGCGGCCTGAGCAGGCGATCCTGTTCACGATCTCGGCCTGGGATTCGAATTGCCCGCAGCACATTCCGCAGAAGATCGACTTCAACGACGTCATCGCCGTGGTCAGGGACCGGGAGCGGCAGATCACGGAACTGCGAGCGCAGGTCGAGGAACTGACCCGGCGCTTGTCAGAGAAGGACGGCTCGGCTAGCCAGTGATCGCGCCGTGGCGGCATTGCTTGCCAGGGTGACGATCCACGCGAGCGCCCGATCTTGTCCGTCACGGATTCCACCCAGGCTTCGACGACCAATCCCTGCACCACCTGCGGCGCCTGCTGTGCGTATTCGAGTAACTGGCCGCGCTTTACCACTGAGGACGACGCTGCGCTCGACCTCATCCCGCTGAGCTACGTCAACGACCGCCTGTCCGGCATGCGCTGCGAGGGCGATCGCTGTTCCGCGCTGAAGGGGCGCGTCGGCGGCGTGACGGCATGCGGCATCTATGAGGTGCGGCCGGAGGTATGCCGGGTCTGTTTGCCGGGCGACGATGAATGCACGATGGCGCGGCGCAAGTTCGGTCTCGCCCGCATCAACGTCGAAGTATCAGGACAGATTCCCGGTTAGGCCGGCACAGCCGCCAGATCGTCATCCTCTTCCATCGGGGGAATGACGCTGAGCGGCTTGGTGGAGAGCGTGATCGACTTGCGGCTGCTGTAGCCGGAGCGTGCGGCCGGCGCCGCCGTTTCGCGTGATTGCGCGTAAAGCATCGAGCCGACGCGACCACCCATGCGCACCAGATCCGCTTCCTCGCAAGAGGTCGCGATCACCAGACTCATCGCATGCAGGTGGCTGCGCTTGTAGCAGTAGAGCGCAAGCATCGCCCGTACATCCGGGGCGACACTCGCGACCAACGCTGGGAGGCCGTTCTCGCTCGTCCGGTAAAGGTGACCGAGCATGTCGTCGTCGACGGGGCAGACATCGTTTTCGAAGGCGCTACGTCCGGACCACATGGGCTATTCTCCTGTCCCGAGAATGCTACGCGACATCCTAACGAAAGGTTAACCAATGCTCACAGTCGCGACATTGGAACCTTGAAAGATCGCACCGAATCGGTCCCGCGCCGGCGAAGCATGCGCACCGGTGCAGCTTCCACACACCATCAGACACGTTGCTACGAGCCTCGTTCGCATGCCGGCGAGGCGTACGCTGATCTAGAATTCGTCCGCGCCAAACCGGCTGACGGTTACCTTGGCGCCGGAAACGCCTGTGGTTGCAACGCAATCCCCTGCCGCGGCCTTGCTCCGGCCAAGCCCTCGGATATGCTGGTTCCAGCACCAGAGGCCGTATCGTGGGTTTGTTTCGCAGACGCAATAAAGCTGCGGCAACTGACGGGGTGGACCATGATCCGCTTCCCCGGCGGCGCCGGCTTGGCAACAAGTCCCAGATCCTGCTGTTCGCGCTCCTGACGGTACTTCTGACGGGCCTTACCGTGTGGGGTACCCGAGTCTGGTTCAAACGCTCGGACAATCTGACGATCGCCGTAGGCGATCCGAGCGGCATAGAAGCCCGTTTTGCGGCCAAGCTCTCGGCTGTGCTGACAGCCAGCGGTTCGCGCATTCGCCTCACGCCCGTCGCAAGCCCGGACGGCGGCAAGGCGATGACCCGCTTCGACCGGCGGCAGGCCGACCTCGCAATCCTGCGGACCGACATGAAGGTGCCCTCACGGGCTCGGGCTATCGCCGTGCTCGACCGCGATGTGGTGCTGCTGATCAGCAAAAAGGCCAAGGTGAAGACCCTGGCAGCACTCAGGAGCCAGAAGATCGCAGTCCGGGGTCCGGACGATGCCAACGAAACGCTGCTGAAGGGTGTCCTCGCACCCTACGATACGGCCGCTACCCCATTCCGCATCCAGACGGTCGCCGCAGACGCTCCACTCGACAAGCTGTTCGGGGCCGAAGGCTTCGGCGCGGTCGTGATCATCGAGCACCTGTCGACCATCGCACGCGACAAGCGCTTCGAGCAGTTCGCCAAGCAGCACGGCGGCTTTCATCTCAACGCCATCGACGAAGCGAAGACGATCGAGCGGCGCGTCCCCGGCATCACGTCGGAAACCGTCGAAGCGCGGCTGCTGTCGTCAGCGCCCGCAATTCCCGACGACGACGTCTCGACGATCGGCTGGCAATGGATGCTGGTCGCGCAGGCGAAAATTTCGGAAACGCGGATCGTCGATCTCGCGCGCGCTTTGTTCGAGAACAAGTCCGATCTCGCCCTCGACAACGGCTTCGCCAGCAAGATCGAACCGGCCGACACCGACAAGGACGCCTACATCGTCGCTCACCCCGGCGCCGCGCAATACATCAATGACGAGACGAAAACGTTCGCCGAACGCTATACCGACCTGATGTATCTGGCGCTCGCCGCCGCCAGTATCTTCGGTTCGATCTTCGTCGCGCTCTACACCGCCGTCACGCGCACCGCTCCCGAGAAGGCCGGGCGTCTCGCATCGGCCGTGCTTGATGTCGGGCACAAGATTACCGCTGCCAAGACCCATGCTGAGCTGGAGGCCGCGCAGGATCAACTGGAAGCCATCCTGCGTCGCGTCCTCAACGGTTTGCGGGATGGCACCGTCAGCGCCGACGGACTGGAGACGTTCCGGCTGGGCTACGAGTTCGTCCGCGACAGCCTCGAACTGCACCGGCAACGGCTCACCCGCGCAGCCGACGGCGTCGCGAGCGATCGCAACCTCGCCGGCAAGGTCGCGGTCCGTGCCGGCTAGACATAGTCAGAACGGCTGGAGGGCTGGCGCGGCCGCGCGGGCGGTTTCGCGCGCTTTGATATCATCGATCGTCCGGCGCAGCGCGGCGCCGGTAGGATCCGAAACGGCTGCGGCACGCGCATCCGCCATCGCTGCCGGCAGATCGGCGATTTTCTCCTTGCCGTCGAAAACGGGTTTCGCCACCGCGTCGATCAGCAAATGCCAGTTGGCGAGCGTCTGACTGTAACGTTTGCCGTAGCCGTGAATGATCTCGGCGGACTTGACGACCTCATGCACCGCGTCCGGCCGCTTCACCAGCGCGCGATCGATCATGTGCAGCCAGCGTTCGACGGCCGCGCGCTCCTTGGGATAACGCACCGAACGCAGGCGGAAGCGGCGAAACCAGGCGAGCAGGCGTAGCGCGCGAATGCCGATCGGCCCGGAGATGTCGAGCCAGACCGGAACCTGCACATCGCGCCAGCCAAGCGTCTCGATAACAGGAATGAGGATGTCCGCGACCAGCGCCGGCAACAGTGCAACGACCTCGGCGAGCGAGAACCAGATGAAGCGCGCGCCTGAACGGATGTCCGGATCTGGCGGGGCGCCGTCCACTTCCGCCAGCCGCCGCTGCGCGACACGGATCGGATCGCGAAACGCCATGCGCATCGCCAGCAATCGCGCGATCTCCGCATGCAGATTGGCATCGATCTCTGGCCGGCCGATAAAGCGGCTGATGCGATCGACATAGAGGTCGGCATAACCGACGCTCTGATACTCGAGCATATGCCGAATGCCGGCTTCGACGACAGGAACGACCTCCCGCTCCAGCCCCTCAGGCACAGGCGGCGGCGTGCGATCTTCGGGCCGCCGCAAGGCGCTGATCGCAGAGCGGATCGGCTGCAGCC
Source organism: Pseudomonadota bacterium (assembly GCA_049323835.1). Lineage (GTDB taxonomy): Bacteria > Pseudomonadota > Alphaproteobacteria > Rhizobiales > Xanthobacteraceae > SG-bin9. Next base: position 9,536 of record JBMOOJ010000013.1, read on the forward strand.
GTTCCTTGACCCTGACTTTGGGAATCTTGACCATCACGTGGTCCCGGGCGCCGCCTGAGCCTGCCGCTCCTCACGCTCCGCCAGCCGAGCTTCTGCACGCGCGAGGTTCTGAAACAACCGCGCGCTGGCCAGCCGCAGAAAATAGAAGCCGAACGACGGATTCTGGACGTACAGCTCTTCGACCTGACGATACGTCACCGCCAAGACCAGGCCACCCTCGATGCACTCTAATGTCTGCGTGCGCTTGTTTGATGGCGACAGCATGCCGAGCTCGCCAACGATGGCGCCGACCGGAAGCTCGATGCCGGACTCGACAAGCTGGTAACGGCCGCTGACGATGTAGAACATGTCCTCGGCTTTCTCGTCCTTGTAGAACAAGACTTCGCCGGTCTGGCATTGGCGCTCGGTCATGAACGGCTTTAGCCATTCCATCGACAGGTCGCTGTTCACCGACTGCTTCACGTCGCGTACGAGTTGCAGCATCTGGTGCAGGCGATAGGCATTTAGCGGCAGCAGCAGCGCGTGCAACAGCAGCGTCGCGTAATGCGCGGAAAAGTAGGACACCACGATCAGGACGATATTGGTGAGGATACCGAACACACGCAGGGGTATCATCGTCCGCATGGTGTAGGTCGCGACGACGAAGATCGACGCGAACACACCGCCGACCTGTTGAATGGTTTGTGCCGTATCCATGAACGTGGTCCGTCTGCCATTATGGAGGGGCCGATGCGTCGGCCGTCTTTTGCGGGATTATAAAGGTCTGACGGGCCTTCGCCAGCGACGCCCCGGTAATGTCATGCCTTGTGTATGTGACAACCGCTCTAAAGGCGGTTCAACGACCTGGTACAAAGCCCCAATCGTTGACGGCGGAGTTCCCGGGGGGCAACGTGAGGGCGATCCGCCAGCCGGCCAGGATGGTCCGGCTCGCGCCAGCTGTCGGCATCGAACCATGTCCAGGCTCCCTTTTTATGACCGTCTCGCTGGCCTCACGGCGGCAACCGCCCGCGACCTCTTCCGGACGGCCACTGGCCTGATGCAGGGCTGGCGCGGACCGGCCGGGCGGCCCGATGTCCTCACCCAGGAGACGGTCGCCAAGGTGCCGTTCTTCGCGACGCTCGATCCCGCCGCCATTGCCGATGTCGCCGGTACGCTCCGTCGCATCGATGTGCCACGTCACAGCATGCTGATCCGCAAGGGCGACGTGGGCGACTGCATGTACTTCATCGCCGACGGCGAGGTCGAAATCGAACTGCCGGCCGACAAGCGCATACATCTCGGCACGGGTGCGTTCTTCGGCGAAATGGCGCTGGTGGACGATCGTCCGCGCTCCGCCAACGTGTTCACCACGCGCACATCGACACTGCTGGTCCTCGATCTCGCGGACTTCCGCGTGCTGATGGCACGCCACCCGGACCTCGCCTCGATCGTCAACGCTGAGGCGAAACGGCGCGCCCAGCAGAATGCCTGAACCATTCCGGCGCAGTGCAGCAAGATCGGGCAGAAAGCGATTGCAGCGCTATGCGTTCGGCGCGATGCTGGATGATGTCTCCTGCCGGCTTTCGCCGGGACCGCAGCAAGCGCGAGCCGCCGATGACGATCGAAAAATGCATCAACGAATACGGCGCGTCGGAGGTGATCTTCGAGGAAGGCACGATCGGGCGCGAGTTGTTTGTCGTCCTTGACGGCAAAGTCAACATCGTGCGCAACACCCCAACCGGACAACTGGTGATCGCAACCCTCGGCAAAGGCGAATTCTTCGGCGAGATGGCCGTGATCGACTCGTCCCCACGCTCCGCAACGGCGGTCGCGGCCGCGCCGAACACGCGGATCATCAGTATCAATCACGCCCGGTTCGTCTACCTTGTCGCCCAGCAGCCCGCATTTGCGCTGATGATCATGGACGCACTCAGCCGCCGCCTGCGCGCGACCAACGCCGCCAACCTCAGCCGGGCGCTCGGCCTTCCGCCCGACGGAACGGCTGCGAACGGGTAATGCCATGAGCGACAAACCGCCCGATCCGTTCGAGACCATTCTCAACGACGAACTCTATACGCTGATCCGCGCAGCGCCCGGCGTCCATCAGTTCCGCTTCAAGAGCCGCGGCGCCAACGCCTATCTGGTACAGGGATCGCGTCGGACCATTCTCATCGACGTCGGCCTTGTTTCAACTTTCGCGCAGCTTCAGCACGGCATGAACCATCTCGGCTGCACGCTTGCGGATATCGATCTCGTGGTGCTGTCGCACGAGCATCTCGATCACATCGGCGCGGCCCATCTGTTCGGCGGCAAGACCATGATCGCAGCGCACCGGCTTGCCGCAAACAAGATCGCGCTCCGCGACGACTTCGCGACCCTGCGCAAGATGTTCAACGAACCGAACGTGCCGTTCGACGTCGATCTGTGGCTGGAGGAAGGAAACGTCATCGACCTCGGCGACTTCCACCTGCGCGTCATGCATACGCCAGGACACACGTCGGCCTGCATCAGCCTGTTCGATCAGGATAAAGGATTGCTGTTCGCCGCCGACACGCTGATGCCGGGCGGCGTGATGGGCGGGATTTTCGGATCTGGCAGCATCAGCGATTACATCGAGTCGCTGCATCGCCTCGCGGGCTTGAACGCCAAGGTGCTGTTGTCGGGTCACGGCCGCCTATCGGCCACACCCATTCACGATGCCGAGGTGGCGATCGAACGATCGCGCGCGCTGCTGGCGGACACCGGGCAGCTGTTCGACGCGCTCGATGCGCGCGAGAACTTCGAGCCGATCATGCAGTCGGTGCGCGATCTCAACAAGCTCGACGACTGACATAGATGCCGTCTACGGGAGCGGAATAATCAGGCCGTCGCGGGCGACGATCGTGCCCGGCAAGGCAGCCGCCGACGCTGCGGCGATACGATCCATGAAAGCGTCGTCATGATCGGGATCATGATGAAACAGGCAAAGCGTTTTTGCCCTGGCTTCCTTGGCCAGCCGCACCACCTGCTGCCAGCTCGAATGGCCCCAGCCGGCGTGACTCGGCAACTCCTCGTCAGTATAGGTCGCATCGACGATCAGAACTGACGCATCTTTCGCCAGCGCAAGGACGCCCGGACTGGTTTTTCCGTCGAGATCAAGGTCGGTGAGATAGACGACCGCGCGCCCTTGATACTCGACACGGTATCCGGTTGCGCCACCCGGATGAATCAGCGGCGCGGTACGGATCGTCACGCCCGGACGGGGCGTCAGCGTTTCACCGGCTTCGAAATCGTGAAACTCAAGCTTGGCTTTGGCCGTCTCGAAGCCGATCGGGAACAGCGGAAAGCTCATTAGCCGGTTCAATGCGGATTTCAGACCACCATGCGGCTTCATATGGCCGCAGAACAACCGCAGGCGGTGCCCTTCCTCGAACAGCGGGCCGAAGAACGGCAACCCGATCACATGGTCGATGTGGCAATGCGAGAAGAAGATATCGATATCCTGAGGCTTGCGCTCCTTTAGGAGCGCACCGCCGAGCTGATGGATACCGCTGCCTGTATCGAAGACGAAAAGCTGGTCGCCACACCGCACCTCCACACAGGAGGTCTGGCCGCCGTAGCGAACGGTATTCGGTCCTGGGCACGGGACGCTGCCGCGAACGCCCCAAAAACGAACGGACATCGAAGGTGGCGGCATAGCGTGTCAGCTCGATCAGTATTCCAGAGCAAAAAAAGCGAGTTCCGCACTATACCGGAACCGACATCAGAAGCTATTCAGCGGCATCATTTTTGGAGGAGGTGTGGAATACCGGCAACGCTTATGCCACGCCGCCATGACGCACACGCAGAGCACGAACTACTTGGTCTGCAACGCGAAAACCCCGTCCCAGTCGGGCGGCGGCGGTTGCGCGATAAAGTCGCGAATCCGGCTCTCGTAAAGATCGTACAGAGTCGCAAGCGATCCCCCTTCGTCCGCGAGCCGTGCCTTGTCGAGTGCGAGCAGCGCCTCCTCCCACTTCTGGCTGCGGTAGTGCGCCAGCATCTCGATGTTGAGATTGCGCGCACGCTGGAATTTGCCGGAGTTAGCGACATCCTCGCGCCCGGCGATGGCGTAGATCACCTCAGGCTCTTTCTTGCCTTTGACGGTGATGAAGTCGAGCTCGAGGATGGCGAACTTGTCCTTCACCGCCATTGCGGTCTTCGAGCCGACGATAATCGGCACGCCATAGGATTTCGATTGTCCTTCGAGGCGCGATGCCAGATTGACGCTGTCGCCGAGCACCGAGTAGTCGAAACGAAGATCGGAGCCCATGTTGCCGACCACGCAAACGCCGGTGTTCAGACCGATGCCGACGTGCATCGGAATGAAAGGCTTGCCACTTTCCTCCGCTTCCCGCTGACGCTCGATATTGAGCGCTTCGATTCTCTCGATCATATCGAGCGCGGCATTGCAGGCGTTGACAGGATGCGCAGGATCGTCGAGCGGCGCATTCCAGAACGCCATGATCGCATCGCCCATGTACTTGTCGATCGTACCCTTGCGGTCGATGATCGCGTTGGTGAGCGGCGTCAGAAAGCGGTTCATCAGCGAGGTCAGTCCTTGCGGATCGCTCTTGAACGACTCGGAGATGGTGGTGAAACCGCGCACGTCCGAGAACATGACCGTCATCTCACGTTCCTCGCCGCCGAGCTTCAGTCGATCGGGTGAGTTCGCCAGCTGCTCAACCAGCGCCGGAGAGAGATACTGTCCGAACGCGGAGCGGATCTGCCGCCGCTTCGCCTGCTCGCTCGCATAGTTGAAGAAGGTGATGACGAGGAAGATCGAGAACGTCGTCAGCATCGGAAACGTGAAATCAAACAACAGCTTCTCATAGACGAAATAGTACCAGGAAACGCCGACCGAGATCAGCGCGACCACGGCGCCCGAGATCAGCAGCGCCAATGGGCCGAAGATCGGCGCCAGCCAGATGATCAGCAGCGACACCAGAATCGCCGCGAACAGCTCCACCGCGACCGCGACGTTCGGCCGCGACAGCACCGAGCGAGTCAGCACGTTTTCCAGCACCTGCGCATGCACCTCGACGCCCGGCATCACCGGATCAAGCGGCGTGGTCTTGATATCGAGAAGGCCGGTCGCCGACGTGCCGATTAGAACGAGCTTGCGGGACAGCGCATCCGGCCCGACCCGTCCTTCGAGCACGTCGACCGCCGACACATAACGCTTCATGTCGTGCTTTGCGAAATAAACCCACAGCTGTCCGTTGCGATCAGTGGGTACTTCGAAACCCGGAACCGCGACGCTTTTGAGCCCGGCCTGATCCGCCTTGATGAAGATCGTGTCGGAGCCCGCGACAAGCCGGATCATCTCGAAGCTGAGCGAGGGGACAACCGCATCCTGCGCCCGCAACACCACCGGCACGCGGCGAATGATACCGTCGCGCTCGGGCTTGATGGTGAACATCCCACGCGCGGTCGCAGCCTGCTCCAACACCGGCACGTTGCGCAGAAGCCCGGGAAAATCGAACAGGAACGGCGCCGGATCGGACCCGAGCGTTGCGAGTCCGGTCAGCGGCAGCGGCTGCGGCGACTGCTGGGCCGCATTCGGCAATCCCGACACGCCGAGCACGACGCGCGAGCCACGTAACGCCTGTGCGAACACCTCGTCGTTGCTCGGCAGCTTCTTCAGGCGTTCGCGGGTCGCGTCGTCCAGATTGCGATAGGCATCCGCAAGAACTCCGGGCGACATCCGGTCGGGTTCGGGAAAAATCACGTCGAACGCAACCGCAGCCGCATCCGCAGCCTTGAGGCGGTTGACGAGATCGGCGATCACCGTTCGCGACCACGGCCACTGCCCGAGCCTGGCGATGCTCTTTTCGTCGATGTCGACAATCACCACCGGACGAAACTTGTCGTCGCGCGGCTTGACGATCTGGAACAGGTCGAATGTGCGAAGCCGCAGCTCTTCCAGCGGCACCGGATCGGCGACGCGGATGGCGACGAGAACACCGAGAAGCAGGACGCACAGGGCGCGCGCGGTGCCGAAGCGCCTTGCCAGGTGACGTACTCGCGCAGCAACTCGTTTGAGAAAACTCACCCCAGCCCCGCGCCGCCACTCACTTCTCGCGGAATGCCCGCATCAATTGATCCCGCAACGGCTTCACCAGATACGCCATCAGCGTGCGCTCGCCGGTCTGCACGAACGCTTCGACCGGCATGCCCGGGATCAGCTTGACCTCGCCGAGCCGTGCAACCTCCTGCGGCGGCAGCGAAATGCGGATGGTGTAGGTCGGAATACCGGTACGCGGATCGGTGGTCGTGTCAGGCGAAATGCGGCTGACAAGGCCGTTCAATTCCGGCGTGGTGCGCTGGTTGAGCGCCGACAACCGCAGCAGCGTCTTCTGACCCAGTTGAAGCTGGTCGATATCCTGCGGATTGACCTTGGCTTCCACAGACAGATTGTCGGTCTGCGGCACGATCAGCATCATCGCATCGCCCGCGGTGACGACGCCGCCGACCGTATGCACGGTCGATTGCAGTACCATGCCGTCCTGCGGCGCGCGGATGTCGATACGGCGGAGCTGGTCCTCGGCCGTCACTTTGCGTTCGACGAATTCGCCGATCTTGTCGTTGATCTCGCGCAGCTCCTTCGAGACCTCAGTGCTGAGGTCCTTGTCGACCTGAATGATCTGTAGTTCGGTCTCGGCCATCTTGCCCTTTGCCTGGGCGGAAGCAGCGATGAACTGACCGCGGTCGCCCTCGAGTCGCGCGGCATCGCGCTCAAGCTGAGTAACGCGCGATATCTGCACGAGGTTCTTTTCGAACAACTCGCGCACGCCCTTGAGTTCTCGCTGAATCAGATCGATTTCCTTACTTTTCGCGCCTTCCTGCGCGGCAAGCCCGGTCAATTCTTCCTTGAGCTGGGCGATCCGCTCGCGCAGCTGCGCCTTCTGCCCGGTACGGCCGGCGAGCCGCACTTCGAACAGCCGTGTCTCGCTGTCCATCACCGATTTCACGTCCGGGTCGGACGACTGCGCGACAAGCGCCGGCGAAAATACAATCGTCTTCGCGCCCTCGCGCTCGGCTTCGAGCCGGGCAGCGCGCGCCAGGAGGCCGTTGAGACCCTTGGTAACGATCGCAAGACTCGCTTTCGTCACCGTATCGTCGAACCGAACCAGGACGTCTCCCGCCTTCACCACGTCACCGTCGCGCGCGCGCACCTCGCCGACGACTCCGCCGGTCGGATGCTGCACTTTCTTGACGTTGGAATCGACGACGATGGAGCCCGGCGCGATCAGCGCGCCGGAAATCTGCGCGGTCGAAGCCCAGCCGCCGAGACCGCCCGCCAGCAGCAGCACCACTGCGAGGCCAAGCAGCAGGTGAATACGGATCGATTCGCGCGAGTCCTTCGAATCGAGCTGGATCATGACTTCGTCACTCCTCCCTCGGAGACGATCTTGATCGGCGCCGGAGCCGCAGGCCGCTGCAACACCTGCGTCAGTACCTGCTCCTTCGGGCCGAAGGCCTGCGCCCGGCCGTCACGCATGAACAGCACCATGTCGACCGCCTCGATGCCGACCGGGCGATGCGCCACGACGATGACGATACCGCCCCTCGCCCGCACAGACTGGATGGCGCGGGTCAACGCTTCATCACCCTCGGTATCGAGATTCGAGTTCGGCTCGTCGAGCACGACGAGGAACGGATTCCCGTAAAGCGCACGCGCCAGCGCGACCCGCTGCGCCTGACCTGCCGACAGCACGCTGCCATGGTCGCCGACCTGAGTGTCGTAACCTTCCCGCATGCGCACAATCAGATCGTGCACGCCAGCATCGCGGGCGGCAGCGATGATGCCGGCCGAGTCGGCATTTGGCACGAAGCGCGAGATGTTCTGCGCGATCGTTCCGGCGAACAGTTCAACGTCCTGCGGCAGATAACCGATATGCCTGCCGAGCACATCCGGCGACCACTGGTCGAGCGCGGCGCCATCGAAGCGCACGTTGCCGCGCACCGGCCGCCACACGCCGACCAGCGCCCGCAGCAGCGACGACTTGCCGGAACCGCTCGGGCCAATGATGCCGAGGCCGCTGCCGGCCTCGAGCGCGAAGCTGATGTCTTGCGCGACGATACGCTGATCGCCCGGAGGCACGACGCTGACGGCTTCGACCGCGAGTTTCTTGACCGGGGCATCGAGCAAGGTCGGCGCGTCGCGCACGGGCATGCGCGCGAGCAACTTGTTCAAGCGTTGCCAGCCCTGACGCGCGGCGACAAAACCCTTCCAGTGCGCGATTGCGAGATCGACTGGCGCCAGCGCGCGGGCGCTGAGGATCGATCCGGCGATGATGATGCCGGCCGTCGCCTGCTGGTTGATGACCAGCCATGCGCCCACAGCAAGTACCGCCGACTGCAGGAACATGCGCAGCACCTTGGCAGCGCCGCCGAGCCCGCCGGCCACATCGCTCGCGCGCTGCTGGCTTTCCATGTAGTCGCGATTGGTCTCGTTCCAGCGCTGCGCCATCCGCCCCGCCATGCCCATGGCGACCAGCACCTCGGCATTGCGCCGGCTGGATATGGCGAGATCGTTGCGGCGCGCCGCATAGCCGGTCGAGCGCTGCGCCGGCAGGCGCGTCATGAATTCAGTCGCGATGGTGAGGCCGATCAGGATCAGCGCACCGGCCAGCGCGGTGACTCCGATCAGCGGATGGAACAGGAAGCAGATGCCCAGATAAAGCGGCAGCCAGGGCAGATCGAACAGCGCGCCGGGGCCGGCGCCGGACAGGAACGAACGGATGCTGTCGAGATCGCGCAGCGGCTGCAGTCCCTCACCCTTGCCGCCGCCGACCAGCGGCAGCTTCACCACCGTATCGTAGACGCGCTCGCTCAAACTCTCGTCGAGGCTTGAACCGATCCGGACCAGGATGCGCGAGCGGATGACATCCAGAAAACCCTGCGCGATGTAAAGACCGCCGGCGAGGATCATCAACCCGACCAGCGTCGGCACGCTGCGGCTCGGCAGCACGCGGTCGTAGATCTCCAGCATGAAGAACGAGCCGGTGAGATACAGCAGGTTGATCATCAGGCTCATCACGCCGACGCCCATAAAGGCGCTGCGGCACGAATGAAGTGCCTCCCCGAGCTCACTGCGGGGTGTGGTTCCGGGAACCGGACGTTGCGGGCGCTGCATGGTCTGACCTGATGGACGAACGAGAGAGCGCGGATCGCCACGCTGGCCCCGCCAGCGGGCGAAAAGCCCCGAAATCCATACCATTATGACATGAAGCGCGGGAATCGGAGAAGCCTTCCGGACGTTGGAGTTAACGAGCCGCCGGTGGTCTATATGCCCTGCCCGCCCGGATGCAGGATGAAGTCGTTCGCGGTCAGCGCCGCCACGTTCTTCACCAGGATCGAGTTGTTCGGATCGAACGTGATCAGGGTATCGTTGCCGTTGCCCGACGGACTGGCGTGATTGACGAGCCAATCGTCAATGGTGCTGGCATCGACCTCGCCGGCGAACTGCCGAAGATCGATCCGGTCGATTCCCGTCTGGAAGTCCTCGATGCTGTCCTGGCCGTTATTCGGAGAGAACACGAAGTTGTCGCGGCCAGCGAGGCCAGTCAGCGTATCATTGCCGTCGGTGGAGAAGATCAGATCCTTGCCGCCTGTGCCAACCAGCGCCACACCACCGGGACCGGACTGCTGGAACACGAAACTCAGCTCGTCGCTGAGGCCATGGCTATCGGTGACCTTCACGGTGACGATGTCGTTGAGCGGAACCTGGTCCTGATAGTTATCGGGCGTGTAGGTAACGCCGGCCTCAAACACCGCATTGATACTGGTCAGCGTTCCCGTAAATCCGCCGTCGAGCGGATCGAGCGACGTAGGCTCACCGCCGACTACCGCCGTCACGCTGCCATTCATCGCCTCAGCCGTGATGGTCAACGCACCGGCTTCGTAATAATCGGCCAGCATCAGGTCGAGCACGATCGTCACACCATCGTTCAGCTCCACGACCGATATCTCGTCGCCGCTGAGCATCGGCGCGAAGTTGACCCCGATCCCGTCCTGAACGAAGACCTCTGCCGCCACGTCGGCATTGGGGCCGATGCCGGTGGTGAATTGATATAGCTCGAATCCGTTTTCACCGCTGACCTCAGCATGATGCCAGTAGTGATTCGGGTACGTTGCTGAGTTCTCGAAGTTCACCAGATCGCTGCCATCGCCGAGGACGTATAGCTTGTCCTCCTCGTTGATACTGGCCGCACCCTCACCGTCGATCAGCAGCGTATCCGCATGAGTGGTGTTGAGGTCAATGATCTCAATGTTATGCGCGTCCGAGCCCGGCGGAACTTGCCCGGTATGAATTTCCCCGACGAACTGGATCGTATCGATCCCCTCGCCGCCGTCGATGTCCCAGCCATTGTCGTCGTGCACGAGGATGACATCGTTGCCGCCGCCGGCATCGACGATATCCGCGCCGCCACCGGTGTCGATGACGTCGGTACGATTGCCACCGAACAATACGTCAGGTCCGGTACCGCCGTTAGAAAGATAGGCATAGGTGGCGAGCAGCGCCTCGAACGAATCCGGAGTGTCGTCAATCACCGCAGCATAGAACGCTTGCGCCGGGATGTTGAAATGGGTCGCCTCGTAGAGGCTGACGGCGCTGCCGCTACCCGCGCCATCGGCATCATAGGACACGTAAACATTCTTGATATATCCGCCGGTCAGCGTGACGTCGTCGATCGGCAAGTTCGGATTCGGCGGAGTGTAGGTCAGATCCTGAGCATCGATCGTCACAAGCGTCACGCCCGGGCCGATGTCGTCCGGCACCTGAATGGTCAATCCGTTCGGGCTGATCGCAATCAGATCATTGTCGTAGAGATAGCTCCACAGCTTGGCCGGAGTCACATCGACGCCGGCGCTGGAAAGCACCGTGACATGCACCGGTGATGGCTCGATGGTCAGCGCGATGTTGGCAGTGTCGGTGCCGCCATGGCCGTCCGAAATCGTGTAGGTGAAGCTGTCGCTCAACAGCGCATCCGGCTGCAGGACGTCTGCAGGATTGTTGGCGATCGGATAGCCGTTGATGTCCTGTCCCAGGTAGAAGAAGTAATCGCCCGCATTGATTGAGCCGCCAATCGGATTGGTTGCGTCATCCGAATAGACGTAGAGCGTGCCGTAGAGCCCCTGCACCTTGAAGCCGCCGGGAATCTCCTCGGCTAATGTGGCGCCGTGCGAAAGCCCGGAGATCGTGACCGCATCTCCTGAATCCGGGTCGCTGTCATTACTGGTCAACGTGCTCGCGACGGCGAAAAAGTCGTTCCGCAGAACGATCGTGTCATCGACGGCATTAGGTGGTGTGTTGTCATCGACCACGTCGATCGTGGCCGTCGCAACGTTGCTGTCGTCGCTGCCGTCGTTCGCGGTCACTTCGACATGACGCTGGCCGGTCTCACCGCCATCGCTGCCGAACATGACCTGCGTGAGAGCGAACTGATAGTCGGCAGGCGAAAATCCGCCAGCGAACGTGATCGTAAGCGGCTCGTCCGGGTCTCCAGCCGCACCGCTGATCACCCAGGTTACGCCGTTATCAAGCTCGCCTGTCTCGCCTCCCGGCTCCGAGCCATCGAACACGGCGAGGAAATCACCAGCCTGGCCATCGGCGAGAACAACCCTTACCCCATCGAGGATCGCATGATCGATATCCGCGAGCGACGGCATGTCGGCAATTGCCGAAAGACTGCCATCGTTCTCGACCGCAGCGGCGAAGCCGGTGCCGGATACGTCTGTGCCGTCGAGATCAAGCACTGGCGCGTCATTCACCGGATCGACGAATACGCTCACATCTCTGCCGAAGGTCTTGATGTCGGTCGCAATGCCTGTCGTCAGCATCGCAGTGTCAGTGACGACCGCATCCACATGGAGCGTGAAGTTGCCGTTGAAGTTCGCGGGCAGCGTAATCGTGAGCACGGAAGACGCCAGGGACTCAATCACTGACGGATCGCTGATAATCCACTTGCCGTTATCTGGGCCGCTCGTCGCGAGCGCTCCGACAACCTCGCCATCGACGCGGAACGTTGCACCTGCCGGAAAGCCAGACAGCTTTAGGACAATCGTTTCCGATCCGTCGATATCTGCGACAGCGGCATCGATCGTACCGAGCGAAATCGCGGCATCTTCGTTGCCCGAGGCCGATGATCCAGTCACGAACGTTGGCATCGCAGCGAGCGGAGCGACGTTGACCGTCACCGTCGCCGTTCCCGTCACGGTGTCGCCATTGTCGGAAACGTCGTACTGGAAGCTGGCAATGCCGCTGAAATCAGTGTTCGGGAGGAACGTGACGTTGCCTGGGCCAATGGTCGCGGTGCCGTGCTGTTCGTCATGCACCGCGAGGATGGTGTGCCCGGGCTGATCGTTCGAGCTCAGTTGCGTGAGACCGGCTGGCGTATTCTCGAGCGCCGAAACGACATCGTTTCCAGCCGGCCCCTCCGTCTCATCCGTCACATTGACGGTGATGGTCTGAATGTCCTCATCCGTACCGTCGGACGCACGCACCTGCACGACATAGCTGTTGTTGCTGCCGGCATCGCCCGGCGCCTCGAAATCGGGCGCAGCGATGAAGCTGAGCACGCCGGTATCGGGATCGATCTCGAACAGCGCCGCATCCGGCGAGCCAGCACCGATCACGATCGAATACGTGATCGTTGCGCCGTGATCGGCATCGGCCGCAGCCACGGTTGTAACCTCGGCCGTGTTCTCTGCAACCGCGACCGTTAGCGCTTCGCCGCCGTTCGAGGTAATCACCGGCGCGTCGTTCGCACCCGTAATCGTCACCGTGATCGTTTTGACGACAGTATCAGGGCCCGACGATGCCGAGAAGGTGAACGTCGCCGTGACCTGCTCGCCAGCCGCGAGATAGTCGAATGCCGCGCGATCGTACCCGATCGTTCCGTTCACCGCGTCGACAGTGAACAGGTCAGCAAGCGACCCTGTTCCGGGCGCAGGACCATCCGCCGACTCAAGCACGAGCGTACCCGCGACGTATGGCACTTGCGTATCGATTACATCGACATCATCAATCGCGACGAAGTCAGCGACGTCCACCGAGACGAGAGCCGACGTTCCAGCATCGCCTTCCTGAACGGGATCTGGAGTGGTCACATCGATGACAGGCGCATCGTTCGTGCCGGTGATCGTGACAGTCACGTCCCTCGAGACCGTCGCGCCGCTGCTGTCAGTGATCGTGATCGTGTAGACCTGCGTGATGGTCTGGCCTTCGGCCAGCGACTGCACGATCGGATGATCGTTATCGACAGCGAACGTCCAGCCGACGACGCCGATATCGATGAGATCGGTGTTATCGCCGATCAGCGTGGTATCGAGCGCGAACGTGCCGATTTGCGGAACGAGCATGCCGTCATAGTCAGGCAGAGTCGGATCGGCGGCTCTCGACTTCAGAACAAATGACGCCGTATGCGTATCACTCAGATCGACGTCTTTGAAAACGACAATGCCCGTGGCGGAGATATCGCCATCGCCGTTGATATCAACCTCTTCCGTCACCGCACCGACATCGACAGTGACCGGATCGCCCGTATTCGGCGGAGTCAGCACGATCGTCGGCACATCATTGGCGCCAGTGACCGTTACCGTCACCGGCTGCATCACGGTTGCGCCGCTGCTGTCGGTGATGGTCACCATGAAGGTCTGCGTGACGACCTGTCCTTCTGCGAGCCGCTGCGCGATCAGATTGTCGAGCGAGTAGACCCAGCTCACCGTGCCGATGTTGTTCGCGTCGTTCGGGTTCTCGTTGACCGTGACCGCGAGCGAGCCGAGCATCGATGTCGCCGGATTGAAGCCCGGCAGCGGCGTGGAAATCGTCCCACCCGTCAGCGCTGAAACGGCCGTGTGCGTATTGGACAAATCGACGTCGCGGAAGGTGATGACACCGCTCGCAGTCAGCACGCCGTCTTCCAGCAAATCGCCAGACGTGGAAACCGGTGTCGTTGCACCAGTGATCGTCGGCGCATCATTGGTGCCGGTTACCGTCACGGTCAGCGTCGCTGTGCGCGAGGCGCCGTCCGCATCCGTCACCTTGATCTGATACGCGAGATTGACCGTCTCGCCGGCGGCCAGATAATCGAACGCGCTGGCTGGCGCCGAGAATGTCTGAGTAATGACGCCCTGCGTGCTGCCGAGCGCCTTGGTCACACCATCGAGATGCAGGAAACCGAGTAGCGCCGCGGTGTTCGGAACGGCGGTGATCTTGCCGCTCGCGGTCACGCCGAGGGTCTGGACTGTGTATCCCGATGCGACGTCGCTGAAGTCGAGATCGGTGAAGGTCAGCGTGCCCTGCTTGCTGAAGGTCGCAGCCGAGTCGGTGCTGCCCGGCTCGGCAACCGGCGCGGCGAAGTTCTCGACGGTGAAGATCGGCGCATCGTTCAAGCCGTCGATCGTCAGCGTCAGCGTCTTGACGAAGATGAACTCGTCGCTCTGGCTCTGAAAGCTGAACGTATAGATCGCCTGCTCGCCGTCGGCGAGGAAGCGGAAGTCGGCCGGGTTGTAGGTGATTTCGCCCGTTTGTGGATTGAGCGTCACGAGGCTGCGCAACGGGAAGCCGGACGGCATCGAGCTCGGGCCTTCGGCGGTGTCGAGAATGAGGGTTCCCGCGATGTAGGGAATGATCCTCGAATTCGGCTCGATCTGATCCGCAATTGTGAATCTGCCGCCTCTTTCCTCAGGAGGCTGGATGTCGGTCGCATTGGTGATGACAATCGGCGGCGGTGTCGTCACGGCGGTCACTGTGACCGTAACCGGCGTAGGCGATCCGAGAAGATTGAGGTCCTGCTTGAAAAGAACCGTTCCTGGAGCAGCGCCGAGTCCGGTATTCAGAATGTCGGCTAGATTGTTGACGCTCGATCCGACGCCGCGCGTCCCCTGCGGATTGGCGTCGTTGAAGTTCGGAAAGAACATCTCGAACGCTTGCTTGATGATCGAGCGCTCGTTCTGGAGATCGAGAATGGTCTTGGGCAATTCGACGGCGGTTGCCTGCTGGCCGATGCCGCCCGGAGTCACCAGCGTCACCTGACCCGCCTGCGAGACAGATCCGAGCAGCGCGCCGGTTGTCTTGTCGTAGAGGTTGAACGAGCCGACCTTGTTGCCGGGCTCGACCAGCACCGAGAACTTTGTCGGGCCGTTGTCGGAGCCGATTTCCACCAGCACCGCAGTGCCGCGGATGCCCATGGTCGCGACCGGCGTGTCGACGCGCATGTTGCCGTTCTTCGCGGTCTGACCGGCCACGAAGGTGATGGTGCCCTGAACGAGGCTGAGCAACGACGAGTTCGACGATCCGTTCGGATCGTAGACCATCTCGTTCAATACCATGCGGGCATTGGACGAGAGGCTGAAGACGGTGCCGTCAACGAACGTGATACCGAGCGAAGACCCCTGACCCGACTGGAGAACGTCGCCCTTGTAGACCTTGTCGCCGATCTTGAGTTCGACGGCGACGCCGTTGCGGATCGCGGTGGCGCTGCCGGTGAGCTTGGCGACGCTGCCGATTTCCTTGGGCGGCTCCGGCGCGCCGGAGGCCTGGGCGTAGCTGACATGCCCTGTGAGTGCATCGACGATCTTGCCTGACAGGGTCGCGCCGTCGCGTGACGTCAGCGTGGGCCGCGTCTCGCTCTTGAAGTAGTCGGGAACGACGAGCTTGCGCACGTCATTGGAGATGATGAGATCGCTACCCTCGCGCTTGTAGGTGCCCGAGAACAGGAGTTCAGCGTCATTGATCTTGATGAAGCCCGAAGGCGTCGGCCGCGCCGCAGTATTCTCAGGAATCGGAACGTCGAAGCCGCCCTTCGCGAAGGGGGACGAAATTTCCTGAAAAGAGGACGCACCGAACTTGTCGGAATAATTCACGTGCTGACGCCCTGCCCGAAACGAAAAAACTCAAAATGAATTGTTATGGCCGCAACTTACCATCAGTCGCAGGGTTTCCGGAAGCGCTTTACTTGGCGAAGCGAGGAAAAGCCCAGTTTATTCATGCGCTTGCACGCAAAAGGGGCACAGTAAAAATTGGCCATTGAATGCCTCTATTATAAATACAAAAGTAAAACAGCGAAAGAATATTGTCGATGAATGTTTCCTTGAGCCTTATGACTGTGACTTTCGGTTAAATTGACTGCAATAGACGAGAACGGGATCGCTGATTTACTTGAAACGAGACAGAAGTAAGTACGAGTGACATCAGAAATGCGGTTGGTTTATTTTCCATTACCAGCGCGTCCTGAGCAAGACCGCCGCGTTAGCCGTAATTGAAAATTCAGTCTGATTCCTCACTCCCGCTTCAGCATCTCACCCAAAAATGCGGCCAAAGGCGGGCTGCCTTAAGCCGGCCGAAGAGGGTGCCCCCATAAACGTGATGACGCAAACGATCCGGTCGCGAGCAGGCCAACGCCCGCCGACGCCCGGACATGGGGCGTCACATGTCTGTGTTGTTGTCCGCACGCGGCTGCGTGCGTGGTGTTGTGGTGATGGCGGTGCTGTTGCTGGGCGCGATGCCGCTTTCGGCCGGCTCACCATCGAACCAGCAATTCAAGGACACGAACTCACCGTCCGTCGCCGCGGAACCGTTCGGCGTTGGCGCCATGCCACTGTCCGATGGCGGGCTACACACCAAATGGATCGGTGTCTCGCGCGCAATCGACGCCGACCTCGAAACAATCCGCAGTTGCCGGAGCGGCCGCGCCGAATGCACGCCGGCGGCGATCCGCCTGATCGCAATTATCGACAGCGCCAGGCAGCGCGACGGCCTCGCGCGCTTCGGCGAAGTGAATCGCGCCATCAACCTCGCCATCCGCCCGGTCAGCGACGAGAAGCAGTACGGCATCCAGGATCACTGGAGCGCGCCGCTTGCAACGCTGGCCTCGGGTGCCGGCGACTGCGAGGACTACGCCATCGCCAAGCTGGTCGCATTGCGCGAAGCCGGTGTGGCGCAAGCGGATCTGCGGCTCGTCATCGTCCGCGATCATCTGTTCAATGAAGATCACGCCGTGCTTGCCGCGCGCTTCGAAGGCCGCTGGCGCATTCTCGACAACCGCCGTCTCGCCATGATCGAGGACGACCAGATGCGCCAGACCGAACCGCTGTTCGCGATCGATCAGGGCGGCGTGCGCCGCTTCATCGACCCGAGCACGATGATCGCAGTCGCAAATGAACAGCCGTTGCCGGCCGTCGCCGTTGCGCCTGCGGCCGCCGAACAGCCTGCCGAAGTCGCGCTCGCAGCACCGCCGCAAGCGGATGCGAGCCTTGGCTTCGAGTTCATGACCTTCATCTTCTAGATCGTGACGGCGCGCTAAACCGGCAGCGGGCCATCGCGCTTCACCTCTTCCATCACCGCGTAGGTGCGCGTCTCGCGTACACCCGGCAACGTCAGCAGCACCTCGCCGAGAAAGCGCCGGAACGCCGTCATGTCGGCAACGCGCGTCTTCACCAGATAATCGAAGCCGCCCGCAACCATGTGGCATTCGAGCACTTCCGGCGCGAGCCGCACGGCTTTTGCAAAGCGCTCGAACACATCCGGCGTGGTTTTGTCGAGCAGCACCTCAACGAACACGAGCAGCCCGAGCCCCAGACGATGCGGGTTGAGCCGCGCGCCATAGCCTTCGATGTACGCCTCGCGCTGAAGTCGCTTGAGCCGTTCGCCAACCGAGGCTGGCGACAGCCCGACCTTCTCCGCCAGTTCGACATTGGCGATGCGGCCATCTGCTTGAAGTATCGTGAGAATTCTTCGGTCAATCTTATCCATGTCCATATATTATACGGAGAAACTCAAAATATCCAGAAAATCATAAGGTAAAACGACCAAATCCCCCATCGCAGTAAGGCCGCCTCTGCATTAGCTTCGAATCGTTATCGAAAGAAGCAGCCTATGCCGCCATCCCCGCTCCCTCCATTCACCGCCGCCTATGCGCCGGACGATCGCACCCTCGCCGAACATTTGCTGCGCGAGACCAAACTGTCGCCGCGGCAGACTGAGCGCAGCAGCGCGACAGCGGCACGATTGATCGGCGCAATCCGCGCCAACAATCATGGCCTCGGCGGCGTCGAGGACATGCTGCGCGAATTCTCGCTGTCGACGCGCGAGGGTCTCGCGCTGATGGTGCTCGCCGAAGCCTTGCTGCGCGTGCCGGATTCGCTCACCGCCGATCGTTTCATCGAAGACAAGCTCGGCCAGGGCGATTTCGTGCATCACGACACGCGATCGGATGCCTTTCTGGTCAACGCATCCGCGTGGGCGCTCGGCATTTCGGCGCGCGTGATTCAGCCCGGTGAAACGCCGCAAGGGCTGATCGGCAAACTCGCCAAGCGCCTTGGGCTACCGGCGATCCGCGCGGCAACGCGCCAGGCGATGCGGCTGATGGGCAGCCATTTCGTGCTCGGCGAAACCATCGAAGCCGCGTTGCGCCGCGCTGCCGATCACCGCGCGGACGCAGGTGCCGCTTCGGTGCGCTATTCGTTCGACATGCTCGGCGAAGGCGCGCGCACAGCCGCCGACGCGCGACGCTATTTTGCTTCCTATGCGGCGGCGATCGAAGCAATTGGCAACGAGGCGGGCGATCATCCGCTGCCGGATCGGCCCGGCATCTCCATCAAGCTCTCGGCGCTGCATCCGCGCTTCGAAGCGTTGAACCGCAAACGTGTGGTGGCAGAGCTCACGCCGCTGGTGATCAAGCTCGCGCGGCGCGCGAAGCACTACAATCTCAACTTCACCGTCGATGCGGAGGAGGCGGATCGGCTCGAACTCTCGCTCGATGTCATCGCGGCCGCCGTCGCCGACCCATCGCTCGATGGCTGGGATGGCTTCGGTCTGGCCATCCAGGCGTACCAGAAGCGCGCTTCTGCCGTGATCGATCATATCGCGGCACTGGCGAAGCATCTCAATCGCCGCATGATGCTGCGGCTGGTGAAGGGCGCCTACTGGGACACCGAGATCAAGCGTGCGCAGGAGCGCGGCCTCGACGGTTATCCGGTCTTCACACGCAAGGCGATGACGGATCTGAATTACATCGCTTGCGCGCAGCAACTGCTTGCACTCCGCCCGCTGATATTCCCGCAGTTCGCCACCCACAACGCGTTGACCGTCGCGACCATTCTCGAAATCGCTGATGGCGAAGAGGGATACGAGTTCCAGCGGCTGCATGGCATGGGCGACGCGCTGTACGAGCAGCTGTTGCAGGACCGTCCACGACTCGCGTGCCGCACCTATGCGCCCGTCGGCCATCACCGCGATCTGCTCGCGTATCTCGTCCGGCGATTGCTTGAAAACGGCGCCAGCACGTCGTTCGTGGCACTGGCCTCGGACGAATCCATCCCGATCTCGGATTTGCTGCGCCAGCCGGGGGAACTGATCCGCACGCCCGAAAACGCCGCCAATCCGAAGCTGCCGCTGCCGCAAGACCTGTTCGGGCCTGTACGCAAGAACTCGCGCGGCGTCGAGTTCGGTGATCGAACGACGGTCGAGAGACTGAAGCAGCAGGTAGAGCGCGCCGCGCTTCCCGCCCCTCAACGGCGAGCCGATGCAACACCGGACGACGCGCGGCGCGCTGTCGAAATCGCACTGAACAGTTTTTCCTCATGGGACCGGATACCCGCTGGTCAACGCGCCGACGCTCTCGACTGTATTGCCGGTCTGTTCGAGCAGAACCAGCCGCATCTGCTCGCGCTCTTACAAACGGAAGGCGGCAAGACGATCGATGACGCAATCTCCGAAGTGCGCGAGGCGATCGACTTCTGCCGCTACTATGCGGCAGAAGGACGCAGAATATTCTCGGATCAGCCGATGCCCGGCCCGACCGGCGAAAGCAACGTGCTGCGGCTGCGCGGCCGCGGCGTCATCGTCGCGATTTCGCCATGGAATTTCCCACTGGCGATTTTCACAGGGCAAATCGCCGCCGCGCTGATGGCCGGCAACGCTGTCGTTGCAAAGCCCGCCGAGCAGACCCCTTTGATCGCAGCCGAGGCCGTTCGCCTGATGCATCAGGCGGGTGTTCCGGCGAACACCCTGCAGCTCGTGCAAGGTGATGGCAAAGTCGGGGCAGCGCTTGTCGCGCATCCGAAGATCGCCGGCGTCGTGTTTACCGGCTCGACGGAGGTTGCGCGGTCGATCAACCGCACGCTCGCGGCCAAGGATGGACCGATCGTGCCGCTGATCGCGGAGACCGGCGGCATCAATGCAATGATCGTCGATGCGACCGCATTACCGGAGCAGGTGGCCGACGACGTGGTGATGTCGGCGTTCCGTTCCGCCGGCCAGCGCTGTTCGGCGTTGCGGCTGCTGTTCGTGCAGGATGACGTCGCCGACAAGATGATCGAGATCATCGCCGGTGCCGCGCGCGAACTCAATGTCGGCGATCCGCACGACTGGTCTGCACAGATCGGCCCGGTGATCGATACTGAGGCCAAGCAGAAGCTCGACACACACATCGCGAAGATGAAGGCAACTGCACGAACGCACTTTGCCGGCGAAGCACCGTCACACGGCACGTTCGTCGCGCCGCACATCTTCGAGCTCAAGAGCGCAAACGAACTGACCGAAGAGGTGTTCGGGCCGATCCTGCATGTGGTGCGCTATGATGCCACGGAGCTCGACAAGGTCCTGCGATCGATCGAGACCAGCGGTTACGGACTGACGCTTGGCGTACATTCGCGCATCGACGAAATGGTCGAGCATGTGACCGAGCGGCTCGCGGTCGGCAACATCTACATCAACCGCAACATGATCGGCGCGGTGGTGGGCGTGCAGCCATTCGGGGGACATGGGCTATCGGGCACCGGACCGAAAGCCGGCGG
This sequence comes from Pseudomonadota bacterium, assembly GCA_049323835.1. Taxonomy (GTDB): domain Bacteria; phylum Pseudomonadota; class Alphaproteobacteria; order Rhizobiales; family Xanthobacteraceae; genus SG-bin9. Next base: position 30,341 of record JBMOOJ010000013.1, read on the forward strand.
GCCGCATTACCTTTCGCGCTTCGCCACGGAGCAGACGGTGACAATCAACACCGCGGCCGCCGGCGGCAATGCGGCTCTGATGGCGGGGGATTAAGCGCGCAGTAATACTCTGACTCGTCATCACCAGGCTTGACCCGGTGATCCATCTTTGCCTTTGACGTCGTTGCTGGATGGATTGCCGGGTCATAAAGCTGCCGCGCAGCGCTACTCCGCCGCGACCGGCGCCGCGCGCTGACGCGACGAGAGCGTGAAGCCCTCGTAGCCCTTCGCCGCGACGTCGTCGCAAATCTGCCGATAAGGGCCGACACCGCCGATATACGGCATGAAGATGCGCGGCTTGCCCGGCACGTTGGCGCCCATGTACCAGGAATTCGCCTGCGGATAGAGCGTGCCATGCGCGACGTCGTTGACGTGCGTCACCCACTCGTCTTCCGCAGCCTTCACTGGCTCGATGCGATCGAGCCCCTGCTTCTGCATGTACGCGAGCAGATCGGTGATCCAGTCGACGTGCTGCTCGATCGACACGATCATGTTGCTGAGCACGGACGGGCTGCCCGGTCCGGTGATGATGAACATGTTCGGGAAGTCCGCGGTCATCAGGCCGAGGTAGGTGCGCGGCCCCGCCGCCCACTTCTCGTTCAGCGTTTCGCCGCTGCGGCCGCGAATGTCGATCTTCGCAACCGAACCCGTCATCGCGTCGAAACCGGTGGCGAACACGATGGAATCGACGGCGTAGTCCTTAGCCCCGACACGCAGGCCGGTCGGCGTGATCTCCTCGATCGGTTCTGAGCGGATATCGATCAGCTTGACGTTGTCACGATTGAACGTTTCGTAATAATCCGTATCGACGCAGATGCGCTTGGTGCCGATCGGATAATCGTGGGGCTGGAGCAGCTTCGCGACTTCCGGATCCTTCACGATCCCGGCAATCTTGCCGCGTACGAACTCGGATACGACATCATTCGCCGCCTTGTCGAGTGCGATGTTGTTGTAGGCGACCATGAAGCGGAAGCCGCCATACGCCCAGCCATCCTCGAACTTCGCGTTCTGCACTTCCGGCGGATCGTCCTGAAGCGCCTTGTCCGGAATCGGATTGACGATACCGTTCTTCGATTCCCATCGCGCGAAACGGCGCATCTCCGGATAGTTCGCTTTCACTTCGTTGCGTTCGGCATCCGTCAGCTTTCTGTTGTGTGCCGGGATGCTGAAGTTCGGCGTGCGCTGAAACACGTAAACCTGGTTCGCTTGCGCGGCGATGATCGGGATCGACTGGATCGCCGACGAGCCGGTGCCGATCACGGCCACGCGCTGATTGTCGAACCTGACGTCTTCGTGCGGCCAATGGCCCGTGTGATAGGTTTTGCCCTTGAACGTCGCGAGGCCCTTGAAGTCCGGCGTGCGCGCATTCGAGAGGCAGCCGGTGGCGAGAACGAGGTTGCGCGCCTTGACGCGCTTGCCGCCGCCGAGCGTCACGCTCCAGAGATTGCTCTTGTCGTCGAAGGCCGCGGCTTTCACCGGCGTGTTGAACTCCATGTCGCGGCGCAGATCGAAACGATCGGCAACATGGTTCGCGTACTTCAGAATCTCCGGCTGCGGCGCGTAGCGCTCGCTCCAATTCCATTCCTGCTGAAGCGCATCGTCGAACGAGTACGAATACTGCATGCTTTCGACGTCGCAGCGCGCGCCGGGATAACGATTCCAGTACCACGTGCCGCCGACCCCGCTGCCTTGCTCATAGACACGAACCGACAATCCCAATCCGCGCAACCTGTGCAACAGATACATGCCGGCGAAGCCAGCACCGACGACGACGACGTCATACGTTTCATCAGACGAAATGGGCGCGCCCTGCTCAGCCATCGTGTCTCTCCCGACGCATTCTTGTTGCGTCTATTGTCTCGCATTTATGGCGCAATGCAACGGCCCGACGGCCCGTCACAGGCATCGCTTGCATGCAATGCGCCATCATCAGAGCGCGGTTGCCGATGAGCGGACTTGGCACCGTCGAGCGCAATCGCTAGCGTTCATTCAACAACCGGCCCAGAAAGAAGCCGATGGTCACGAGGGATGTGAAACGTCAATGATGAAATCGCCGATCTGCGAAATGCTCGGTATCGAGTTCCCGCTGGTGGCATTCAGCCACTGCCGCGATGTCGTTGCGGCGGTCAGCCGCGCCGGCGGCTTCGGCGTCTTCGGCGCAACAACGCACACGCCGGAAACAATCGAGCAGGAGCTTGCGTGGATCGACGCGCATGTCGATGGCAAGCCCTATGGCATCGACGTGCTGATCCCGGAGAACATCTCGACCGCCGGCGAGAAGCAAGTGACGTGGAAGTCACTTCAGGCGCGCGTGCCGCAAGAGCATAAGACGTACACGAAAGAGCTGCTCGGGAAATTCGGCATCGACTATGAAATGTCGGAAGTCCCGCCCAATCAGGCGCAGCCGTTCGATGCGGAGACGGCGCTGCGCGTCCTCGACACCGCATTCAAGCATCCGATCCGGATGATCGCAAACGCGCTCGGTGTGCCGCCGCGCGAGATGATCGAGATGGGCAAAAAACATGGCGTGCCTGTCGCTGCACTTGTCGGCGCCAAGGAGCACGCGGTGCGGCAGGTCGCAGCCGGCGTCGACATTCTTGTCGCGCAAGGGACGGAGGCTGGCGGTCACTGCGGCGAAGTGACGACGATGGTTTTGGTGCCGGAGGTCGTCAAGGCCGTGAAGCCGATGGGCGACGTGCCGGTGCTTGCCGCCGGCGGCATCATGAACGGCCGGCAGATGGCCGCCTGCATGGCGATGGGTGCGGCGGGCGTGTGGACCGGATCGGTGTGGCTGGCGACGGTCGAGTCGGAGACGACGGAAATCTTCCGCGAGAAACTGATCGCCGCATCCTCGCGCGATGCGGTGCGTTCGCGCGGGCGCACCGGAAAGCCGGCGCGGCAACTCCGCTCGATATGGACCGACGCATGGGACCGCGATCCATCGAGCCCGGGCGCATTGCAGATGCCGCTGCAAAGCCTGATCAGCCGCGACGCCTTCCGTGCGATCGATCGCGCGGCAGAGAGCGGCAACGCCCAGGCGCGCGACCTCGTCAGCTACTTCGTCGGCCAAGGCGTCGGCCTGATCGACAGCGTCAAGTCGGCGGGTCAGGTGGTGCAGGAGTTCAAGGAAGAGTTCGTCGAGGCGATCGAGCATATGAACAATCTCGTCGCCGAAGATTAAACCGTCGTCATGGCCGGGCTTGACCCGGCCATCCACGTCTTTCCTACCGCGAGGTTGAAATGACGTGGATGCCCGGCACAAGGCCGGGCACGACGAAAACAGCAAAAGAAGCCTGGAAGAGAAAAGTGACCTTACAAAATTCTCCGGACCGCATTCCCGTCATTGTCGGCGAAGGCGAAATCTCCGATCATCCGAAAACCCCGACCGAAGGGCTTGAACCGCTCGCGCTGATGGTCGAAGCGCTCAGGCGCGCCGAGACCGACGCCGGGGCCAGGCTCATCAACGAGATTGACTCACTCGACATCGTCAACCTGATGAGCTGGCGCTACTCCGACCCGGCGGCGCAACTTGGCAAGCGGCTCGGCATCGCGCCGAAGCGCGCGGTCTATGGTCCCGTCGGCGGCGAGAGCCCGATCCGTTATCTGCACGAAGCGGCACAGCGTATCGCGCGCGGCGAAAGCACAGTTGCCGCCGTCTGCGGCGCGGAGGCGCAGAACACCGTCAACAAGGCCGAGAAGGCCAAAGTCGATTTGCCGTGGACACCGTTCGCGCATGACGCGCCGCCGATCGTGCGGCATGCGAGCTATCAGCATCCGATGGCGCAGGCGCTGAATGTCGTGCGTCCGATCACGATCTATCCGTTCTACGACGCCGCTTCCGCCGCGCATTACGGCCAGACGCCACGCGAGGCTCTCGCCGAGTCCGGCTCGCTGTGGGCGACATACTCCGCCGAAGCGTCGCGCAATCCGAATGCCTGGCTGAAGGACAGGTTCAGCGCCGAGGCGATCACGACGCCGACGGCAGACAATCGCCTGATCGCCTGGCCCTACACCAAGCTGATGGTGGCGAACCCGGCCGTGAATCAGGGCGCGGCCCTGATCATGACTTCGCTCGCGAAGGCACGCGCGGCCGGCATTCCCGACAGCAAGCTTATCTATGTGTGGGGCGGCGCGGACGCGGCCGAGCCGATGGATTATCTCAAGCGCGATCAGTTCTATCAGAGTCACGCGCAGAATGCGGTGCTCGGCGCGGTGATGAAACTCGCCGGCGGCAGCGGCAAAGCGTTCGACGCCATCGAACTCTACAGCTGCTTTCCCTGTGTGCCGAAGATGGCGCGGCGCACACTCGGTCTCGGTCCCGATGTGCAGCCGACCGTCACGGGCGGGCTGACGTTCTTCGGTGCACCGCTGAACGACTACATGACGCACGCCACTTGCGGCATGATCCGCGCACTGCGCAACGGCAAGCAAATGGGTCTGCTGTACGGTCAGGGCGGCTACGTCACGAAGCATCACGCGCTGGTGCTGTCACCGAAGCCGCCGGCCGAAGCGCTGGCGCAGGATACGAGCGTGCAGGCCGAGAGCGACCGCAACCGCGGCCCCGTGCCCGAGATGAACCCGGAGGCCAGCGGCACCGGCACGGTCGAGAGCTTCACCGTGATCTATGGCCGCAACGGTGAAGTGGAACATGGCGTCGCCATCCTGCGCACCGAAGACAGCAAGCGCACGCTCGGCCGCATCACCGCGGACGATCGCGCGACGCTCGCGCATCTCACCAATCCCGATCGCTCCCCGGTCGGCTCGACCGGAACCATCACCCGCGCCGATGACGGCCTCTTGAATTGGAGAACAGCATAATGACTTCAAAAAGCATGGGCCCGAACGATGCGGTTCTGATGGAGCGGATCGCCGATCACGTTGCCCTCGTCACCATCAACCGCCCCGACGCGCGCAACGCCGTCAACGGCGACGTCGCCGCCGGCATGGAAGCGGCCGTGCAGGCCACCGAAGCCGATCCGGATATCTGGGTGGTCATTCTCACCGGCGCGGGCGGCAAGGCGTTCTGTGCCGGTGCCGACCTCAAGGCTGTGTCGCAGGGGGGCCGCGGCACGCTCGGCACGGCAAACGGCGGCTTCGCCGGCTTCGTGCATCAGCCGCGCACGAAGCCGTGGATTGCCGCGGTGAACGGCTTCGCACTCGCGGGCGGCACCGAGATCGCGCTCTCCTGCGACATGATCGTCGCGTCGGAAGGCTCGGCATTCGGT
>JBMOOJ010000014.1:0-3696 GCA_049323835.1 Pseudomonadota bacterium
TGATGTAGCTGGCCGACTTCGTGACGCCGGACACGGCGGCCTTCGCCGTCTTGGCAGCGGTCGGTGCGGCGCTCAGCGGCGCGGTCACGCCCAGGGCCAGCAGGGAAGCGGTCAGGGTGCGGAGCAGAACGTTCATGGGTATCTCCCGTAGGTGGTGGTCGTTGCCGGTTGGCGGAACGCATTTTGCGCACCCAGGCGATACCAATTAGCATGATAAGTACTGATTATTTGATAGATCGTATTTTATGGCCGACCGACTCGCTTCGCTGCTGCGGCATTTCTCGATCACGGCCCAGGTCTTCCACGCCGGAGCGCTCTGCGGCATCAATGACCTGGACGCGACCGACACGGGGCAGTTGCACCTGATCCGCGAAGGCCATGTCGAGGTGATTCACGGCGGTGCGGCCGCACTGCAGATCCTGCGCCCCAGCCTGCTGCTGTATCCGCGTCCCATGGCCCATCGGTTCGTGTCGGACCCGCAACGCGGCGCCGACTTCGCCTGCGCCCACCTGCGTTTCGACGGCGGTGCGGCCAACCCGATCGCGGCCGCGCTACCGGCCTTCACCTGTGTGCCGCTGGACGAGCTCGCTGGAGCCGAAGGCGTACTCGCACTGCTGTTCGAGGAAGCGTTCCAGCGCAATTGCGGCCGGCAAGCGATGCTCGACCGATTGTTCGAAATCGTGCTGATCCAGGTGCTGCGGCACCTGATGGAGCGCGGCCAGACGCGTGCCGGCATGCTCGCCGGCCTGGCCCATCCACGCCTGCGCCTGGCACTCGTGGCCATGCACGAGCGGCCGGCGGAAGACTGGTCGCTCGACGGCCTGGCCGCGCAGGCCGGCATGTCGCGCAGCGTGTTCGCGAATGCCTTCCGCGACACCGTCGGCTGCACGGCCGGCGCCTATCTGCAGCAATGGCGCGTCAGCCTCGCGCAGCGTGCGCTGCGCCAGGGACGCACGCTGAAGCTCATTGCGAGCGAAGTCGGCTACGGTAGCGAGGCCGCACTGTCGCGCGCGTTCAAGGCGCAGTGCGGAATTTCACCGCTGCAGTGGAAGCACGCGCCGATGCGCCAGGCATCGGCGGCGGGCGGCCGTGACGGAAACGGGCCGGCGGCGTGATCGCCGGCGAGCGATCGGCGGACGGCCGAACGGGCGTGTCGCCGACGCCGCGATACGAAAAAGCCGGCACGAGGCCGGCTTTTTCTTTGCTGCGACGAACGCGAGGATCAGGCCGAAGCCGCGCCCTGCTGTTCTTCTTCGAGCACAGCCTTGATCGACAGGCGGATGCGGCCCTGCTTGTCGACTTCGAGCACCTTGACGCGCACCGTATCGCCTTCCTTGAGCTTGTCGGAAACCTTCTCGACGCGCTCGTTGGAGATCTGCGAGACGTGGACGAGACCGTCCTTGCCCGGCAGGATCGTCACGAAAGCGCCGAAGTCCATGAGCTTGGCGACCTTGCCTTCGTAGATTCGGCCCGGCTCGACGTCGGACACGATCATCTCGATGCGCTTCTTGGCTTCGTCGGCCGCCGCCCGGTTGACCGAGGCGATGACGATGCTGCCGTCGTCCTGAATATCGATCGTCGTGCCGGTTTCTTCGGTGATCGCGCGGATGACCGAACCGCCCTTGCCGATGACTTCGCGGATCTTGTCCGGGTGAATGCGCATCGTCAGCAGGCGCGGCGCAAACTCGCTCATTTCCGAACGCGCCGACGTGATGACCTTGTTCATCTCGCCGAGGATGTGCAGACGGCCACGCTTGGCCTGCTCCAGCGCCACCCGCATGATCTCTTCGGTGATGCCGTCGATCTTGATGTCCATCTGCAGCGCGGAAATACCGTCCTGCGTACCGGCCACCTTGAAATCCATGTCGCCGAGGTGATCCTCGTCGCCGAGGATGTCGGACAGCACGACGAAATCGTCGCCTTCCTTCACGAGGCCCATCGCGATACCTGCGACCGGCGCGACCAGCGGCACACCCGCGTCCATCATCGCGAGCGACGAACCGCAGACCGACGCCATCGACGAGGAACCGTTCGACTCGGTGATCTCGGAGACCACGCGCAGCACGTACGGGAAGGCTTCCATCGTCGGCTTGACCGCCTGCACGCCGCGCTTGGCGAGACGGCCGTGGCCGATTTCGCGACGCTTCGGGCCGGCCATGCGGCCGCATTCGCCGACCGAGAACGGCGGGAAGTTGTAGTGGAACAGGAATGTGTCCTTCGACTCGCCTTCCGGCGCATCGATGATCTGCGAATCCTTGGTCGTGCCGAGCGTGACCGTGACGAGCGCCTGCGTCTCGCCGCGCGTGAACAGGGCCGAACCGTGGGTACGCGGCAGCACGCCGACGCGGATGTCGATGCCGCGGACGGTATCGAGCGCGCGGCCGTCGATGCGGACCTTGGTCTTGAGCACGCCGTCGCGCATCGTGCGGTATTCGATGTCGCCGATCGCAGCGCTGATTTCGCCGTCGCTCCACTTGTTCGCTGCAGCCGCCTCGGCGATCGCCGCCTTGACTTCGCTCTTGAGCGCGGACTGCGCGTCGCGGCGGGCCAGCTTGTCGCGAATCTGGAACGTCTCGGCCATGCGGTTGCCGATCTGGCTTTCCAGCGCGGCGAACAGCGCTTCATTGCGCGCCGGGGCGGTCCAGTTGAAGGTCTTGCGGCCGGCTTCGGCAGCGAAGGCTTCGATCGCGACGATGGCGCTCTTGAGCGCGTTGTGGCCGAACGTGACCGCGCCGAGCATGACTTCTTCGCTGAGCAGCTTGGCTTCGGACTCGACCATGAGCACGGCATTGGACGTGCCGGCGACGACGAGTTCGAGATCCGAGGTCTTGAGTTCGCTGACGCTCGGGTTCAGCACGTAGTGGCCGTTGATCACACCGACCTTGGCCGCGCCGATCGGGCCCTTGAACGGCACGCCCGCGAGCACGAGAGCGGCCGAGGCGCCGATCAGGGCCGGGATGTCGCCGTCGACTTCCGGATTCAGCGACATGACCGTCGCGATGATCTGGATTTCGTTCTTGAACTCTTCGGGGAAGAGCGGACGGATCGGACGATCGATCAGACGCGAGGTCAGCGTTTCCTTTTCGGTCGGACGCCCTTCGCGCTTGAAGAAACCGCCGGGAATGCGCCCGGCGGAGTAAAACTTTTCCTGATAGTCGACGGTGAGGGGGAAGAAATCCTGTCCCTCGCGCGCCTTGCTGGCCGCTACCGCCGTGACCAGCACGACGGTTCCGCCCATGCTGACCATGACTGCACCGCTAGCCTGGCGGGCGATTTCGCCCGTTTCCAGCGTGACTTCGTGATTACCGTACTGGAACGACCTGGTTACTTTCGCCACTGCCATCTCCTCGGTGCTGTTCGCTTAGCGGCGGATGCCGAGGCGGTCGATCAGGGTTTTGTAACGGGTGGCATCCTTGGCCTTCAGATAGGCCAGCAGGCGGCGGCGCTGATTGACCATCTTGAGCAGGCCGCGGCGGGAATGATGATCCTTGGCGTGCTTGGCGAAGTGCTCGGACAGGCTGTCGATGCGGGCGGACAGCAGGGCGACCTGGACTTCCGGCGAACCGGTGTCGTTCGGCACGCGACCGAAATCGGCAAGGATTTTCTGGGTTTGTTCGACGTTCAACATTTTTCGAGACCTTGAAGCTAGACGAGGCTTGTGCAGCGCGACCGCAATCGATGGCGCTGCACAAGCCC
>JBMOOJ010000015.1:0-1527 GCA_049323835.1 Pseudomonadota bacterium
AACCCCCGCGCGGCGGCGATCGCCGAGCTGGTGCTGTGGATCGGCTACCTGCAATGGCACTTTCGAACCAAGGGCGGCCCGCCCGATGAGCCGATCCTGAAAGCGTTCAAGAACATTCAGGTGAAGAACGCGGTGCTGACGTGGGACGGCGAGCCGGTGCCGACGATCGTCGATGGCAAGCAGACCTATCCCAACGCGCGGCGGCCGGAATGGCCGGCGGCGGAGTTCATCGTGGGCAATCCGCCGTTTATTGGGGCAAGTTTTCTGCGTGCGCGGCTCGGCGATGCTTATACAGAGGCACTCTGGGCGGTTCATCCGCACATGAACGAGTCTGCCGACTTTGTGATGTACTGGTGGGATCGCGCCGCGGAGTTGCTCACGCGCAAGGGCACGGTACTGCGCCGGTTTGGATTGGTGACCACCAATTCCATTTCGCAGGTGTTCCAGCGCCGCGTCATGGAGAAGCACCTGAAAGCGAAAAAGCCGGTTTCGCTGGTGATAGCAATTCCGGACCATCCGTGGACGAAAGCAACCGACGATGCTGCTGCGGTCCGTATTGCAATGACTGTGGGGGAAGCCGGAACGACGCACGGTGTTTTGCGCGAGACGACAAGCGAGTCCGCACTCGATACAGATGCCCCTCAGATCTCATTCAAGGAATCGACCAGCACCATCAATTCTGATTTAACTGTGGGCGTTGATGTCACTTCAGCTCGCACCTTGGGCAGTAACGATGGAATTTCTTCACCGGGCGTAAAGCTGCACGGCTCGGGCTTCATCGTCACACCGCAGGAAGCCGAACATCTCGGGCTCGGCAAACGCGAGGGATTGGAAAAATATATTCGCCATTACCGCAACGGACGTGATCTGACCTCACGACCGCGCGGCGTGATGGTGATCGACTTGTTCGGGCTGAAAGCTGATGATGTTCGAAAAAAGTTTCCTGAAGTCTATCAACACCTCGCGGCAATGGTGAAACCCGAGCGCGAGAAAGAAGCTGCGCGATCCGGGAGCAAAGATTCGCAAGCTTATGCGAAGCATTGGTGGATGTTCGGAAAGCCGAGACAAGAGTTGAGACCAGCACTTGCAAATCGTCCGCGCTATATTGGAACAGTCGAGACAACCAAACACCGCGTCTTCCAATTTCTCGACGCCTCGATTGTGCCGGACAACATGCTGATCGCTATTGGCTCCGACGATGCCTTCCATCTCGGCGTGTTGTCGTCGCACATCCATGTGACATGGGCTCTGCGCGCCGGAGGCTGGCTCGGAGTCGGCAATGATCCACGCTACTCGAAGTCACGTTGCTTCGACCCGTTTCCTTTCCCCGACGCCAACAACATCCAGAAGCAGACCATTCGCGTGATTGCCGAAGAACTCGACGCGCACCGCAAGCGCGTGCTGGACGAGCATCCGCACCTGACCCTGACCGGGCTTTACAACGTGCTGGAGAAGCTGCGGGCGGGGGCTGCTCCCTCTCCCCGCGTGCGGGGAGAGGGTCGGGGTGAGGGGCAAACGCTCGCGGGG
>JBMOOJ010000015.1:1537-32937 GCA_049323835.1 Pseudomonadota bacterium
CTGCCCCTCACCCGGACTCTTCGCTACGCTCAGCGTCCGACCTCTCCCCGCAGGCGGGGAGAGGTGAGTCCATCGTGCTGACCGAATCCGAACAGCGCATCTTCGATGACGGCCTCGTGCTGATCATGAAGGAACTGCACGACAAGCTCGATATCGCAGTGGCCGATGCCTATGGCTGGCCGGCAACGCTCTCCGACGACGAGATTCTCGCCCGGCTGGTGGCGCTGAACAAGGAGCGCGCCGCGGAGGAAAAACGCGGACTCGTGCGCTGGCTGCGGCCGGACTACCAGATTCCGCGCTTCGGCAAGACTGCTGACAAACAGGCCGCCAGCGAGGACGGGGCGCAGGTCGCCGCCGAACTGCTGCTGCCGGAGACGGCACAGAAGATCGCCTTCCCGTCCGGCGCGGTGGAGCAGACCGCCGCCGTGTTCGCGGCGCTGGCGGCCGCAAGCGCACCGCTCGACGTCGCCGCCATTGCCGCGCAGTTCAGGAAAACCAAGACCGCCGAGAAAAAGATCGCCGACGTGCTGGCTTCGCTGGCGCGGCTCGGCCACGTCACGTCCGCAGACGGCAAGGCGTTCGCGCTGCGCCGGGTGGCGTAAGGCCGCACCTTCCGTTTATCCCTTACCGATTCGAGCCCCTCACGCGCGCATGCCCCCTCACCCCAACCCTCTCCCCGCAGGCGGGGAGAGGGAGTGCGGCACGCATCTGCCGGCTCGCCTGCGTCCCTCTTGCCCGCGAGTCGCCTTGTCCGAGTGCGGGCTCGCCCGTGGTCTCCTGCCCGCGCGCCCGCGTCAGCCGCAAAGCCCTCCGCCGAAAGCCGCCTTCCAGCCCCGCTTTGCGGGTGCTATAGCCAGCCCCGACGAACCGGTTCCGGTTCCCCGCCAATGAACGCTCTCTTGCGCACTCCAAAGGTAAGGCCCTGCTCCATGGCTAAAATCAAGGTGACAAACCCGGTTGTCGAACTCGATGGCGACGAGATGACCCGGATCATCTGGCAGTACATCAAGGACAAGCTGATCAACCCGTTCCTCGATGTCGAGCTGATGTATTTCGACCTTGGCATGGAGTATCGCGACAAGACCAACGATCAGGTCACGATCGACGCCGCCAACGCCATCAAGAAGGTGGGCGTCGGCGTCAAGTGCGCCACCATCACCCCGGACGAAGCGCGGGTGAAGGAATTCGGCCTCAAGGAAATGTGGAAGTCGCCGAACGGCACCATCCGCAACATCCTCGGCGGCGTCATCTTCCGCGAACCGATCATCTGCAAGAACGTGCCGCGCCTGGTGCCGGGCTGGACCAAGCCGATCATCATCGGCCGCCATGCCTTCGGCGACCAGTATCGCGCGACCGACATCAAGTTCCCGAGCAAGGGCGTGCTGACGATGAAGTTCGTCGGCGACGACGGCACCGTGATCGAGAAGGAAGTGTTCAAGGCGCCCGGCGGCGGTGTCGCCATGTCGATGTACAACCTCGACGACTCGATCAAGGACTTTGCCCGCGCCTCGTTCAACTACGGCCTGTCGCGCGGCTACCCGGTCTATCTCTCGACCAAGAACACGATTCTCAAGGTCTACGACGGCCGCTTCAAGGACATCTTCCAGGCGATCTTCGACGCCGAGTTCAAGAAGGATTTTGACGCCAAGGGGCTCACTTATGAGCATCGCCTGATCGACGACATGGTCGCCTCGGCGCTGAAGTGGTCGGGCGGCTACGTCTGGGCGTGCAAGAACTACGACGGCGACGTGCAGTCCGACACCGTGGCGCAGGGCTACGGCTCGCTCGGCCTGATGACCTCGGTGCTGCTGACCCCGGATGGCAGCGTGGTGGAAGCGGAAGCCGCGCACGGCACCGTGACGCGCCACTACCGCGAGCACCAGAAGGGCAAGGAGACGTCGACCAACTCGATCGCGTCGATCTTCGCCTGGACGCAGGGCCTCTCCCACCGCGCCAAGCTCGACAACAACCAGGACCTCGCAAGATTCGCCAAGACGCTCGAGCGGGTCTGTGTTGAAACCGTCGAAGCAGGGTTCATGACCAAGGACCTCGCGCTCCTCGTCGGCGCCGACCAGCGCTGGCTCTCGACGACCGGCTTCCTCGACAAGGTCGCCGCGAACCTGGAAACCGCAATGGCGAAAGCAGCGTAACCCAATCTTCATCATGCCCGGACATAGCCGTTCGAAGAACGGCGTTCTACCGAACGCCTATGCCGGGCATCCATCTTTAGAAAATCAAGGTAGATGGATTGCCGGGTCAAGCCCGGCAATGACGCCTTAACCGGAATAGCAAAATGACGCGGAACGACTTCTCCTTCTTTCACCCGTTCCGCGTCCGCTATTCGGAGATCGACGGCCAGGGCGTCGTCTTCAACGCGCACTACCTCACCTATTACGACACCGGCACGACGGAATACTTCCGCTGGATCGGCTGGGACCAGCTCGCCGATGCCAGGGCGAGCGGCATCGATTTCCATGTCGCCAAGTCGGTGGTCGAATACAAGGTGCCGATCCGGCTCGATCAGGAGATCGAAGTCGGCGCGCGCGTCGGCCGCTTCGGCAACTCCAGCATGACGATCGATCTCGCGATCTTCCCGAAGGGCTCGACTACCCTGCTCGCCACCGGCGAGCTTGTGTGGGTCTATGTCGATCAGACGACGCACAAGAGCGTCCGCATTCCCGACCGCATCAGGCAGATGTTCGCCAAGCGCGAGAAGCATCTCGCCTCTGTCGACGCCTGATCGGCATCACGCACGCTTGACGCGGCGAATGCAATTGCTGGTCATTGCGGAAACATCCTGGACCTGCATGATGCGGGAATGACACCGCAGACCACGGCCACCGGCCAGCAGACCTCCACATTCATCGTCACCGGCGCGAGTTCGGGCATCGGACGTGAACTCGCGCAGCAACTCGCCGCACGCGGCCACGCCGTGATCGCGATCGGTCGCGACGGCCAGCGCCTCGCCGAGACCGCGAAGGCATCGCCCCGGATCACTGCGATACCGTTCGATCTCCGGAAGATCGAGACAATTGACGCCTTCGCTGCCGCCCTTCTTGCCGATCACCCGCGGATTACCGGCATCATCAACAATGCCGCGATCCAGCACGACAAGCGCGTCGATGATGCGAGTTACACAGCCGCACAGATCGACGAGGAGATCGCGATCAACCTCACCGCACCGATCGCACTGACGCGCGCGCTGCTGCCGCATCTCAAGACGCAGCCGCACGCCGTGATCGTCAACCTCGGCTCGGGGCTCGGGTTCGTGCCGAAGCGAACATCGGCCGTTTACAGCGCGACCAAAGCGGGCTTGCGCCTGTTCTCCGATGCCCTGCGTGTTCAGTTGCAGGGGAGCGGCGTGCGGATCGTCGAAGCGATCATGCCGCTCGTCGATACGCCGATGACCGCAGGCCGCGGCGGCGAGAAAATGCCGGCGGCGACCGCGGCCGCCGCGATCCTCGACGGACTCGACAGCGGCGCGCCACAGATCTTCATCGGCAAGGCCCGCGCACTCCGGATGATCCTGCGGTTCGCGCCCTCAGTTGCCGCGCGAATGATGCAGCGATAGCGGGCCGCTCCGCGCTGCCCTCTTCAAATTTGACCTGCGTCAATACGGTTCCCGGCCCGCAGTGACAGGATCGTCCGATCCTACAACCGGAGGCCGGGCAGTCATGATCAAGGACCTGATCGTCAATCTCGAGCGCGCGCCGTCGCGCCAGCACATCGTCAACTATGCGGTCTCAGTGTCCGAAAGGTTCGACGCCCATGTGACCGGCGTCGCCTTCGCCGCACGTTCAGGCGTTGCCGCGGCGGCGATGGGCGAAGTTCCCGCGGACATCATCCGGATGATGGTCGAGGAAGACAAGCGGATGGCACAGGACGCCATCGGCGGTTTTGAAACCGCGGCGCGGCGAAGCAACATCTCCGCAGAGCCCCATCTCGTCAACGGCACCCTCGCTGTGGACCGCGCGACGACCTTCGCGCGCATGACCCGGCGGTTCGATCTCAGCGTCATCATGCAGTCCGACAGCGATCATGTCTCGAACGACGACCTGATCGAAGCGGCGCTGTTCGAATCCGGACGGCCGGTGATCGTCGTGCCGTACATTCACAGGAACGGCATCAACCTCGACCGGATCGTCTGCTGCTGGGATGGCAGCCGCACGGCCGCGCGCGCCGTCAACGACGCCATCCCGCTCCTGAAGCAGGCGAAATCCGTCGAGCTGCTGCGCGTGACCGACGAGAATAGCGACGACATCCGCGGCTTCGACATCGCCAACCATCTGGCGCGCCATGGCCTCAAGGTCGATCTCAACGTCGTTCCGGCCGCCGGCATCGATATCGCCAACCGCATCCTGTCGCATGCCGCCGACGTGTCGGCGGACATGCTGGTGATGGGCGGCTACGGCCACTCGCGGCTGCGCGAGTTCCTGCTCGGTGGAGTGACCCGCGGCATCCTCGGCTCGATGACGGTGCCGACGTTCATGTCGCACTAGGCGACGCGAGCGCCGATGGGCCGGAGAGCTATCGGCCCATCGCCGCAGCGATCGCATCGAGCGCGGCGTTGGCCTTCGATCCATCCGGCCCGCCGGCCTGCGCCATGTCGGGACGGCCGCCGCCGCCCTTGCCGCCGAGCGCCTCGGAGGCAATCTTGACGAGATCGACGGCGCTGTAGCGCGACGTCAGATCGGCGGTTACGCCGACAACGACGCCGGCCTTGCCATCTTCAGTCACACCGACGATCGCGACGACGCCTGAACCAACACGCTTCTTGCCGTCGTCCGCGAGGCTCTTGAGATCCTTCATCTCGATGCCCTGCACGGCGCGCGCAAGCAGCTTCACGTCGCCGATGGTGCGGATATCTGCCGCGGCGGCGTCGCCGCCAGCGGACGCACCGCCGCCCATGGCGAGCTTCTTGCGCGCATCGGCGAGATCGCGCTCGAGCTTCTTGCGCTCGTCCATCAGCGCGGCGATGCGCGCCGGCATGTCTTCGAGCGTGGTGCGCAGCTCGCCCGCGGCTGCGCGCGCAAGCTGCAAGTTGTTGCTGGCGTGGTGGCGCGCCGTGCTGCCTGTCAGCGCCTCGATGCGGCGCACGCCGGAGGCAACCGCGCTCTCGCCGGTGATCGAGATCAGGCCGATATCGCCGGTTCGGCGCACATGCGTACCGCCGCAGAGCTCCACCGACCAGCCGAGCGCATTGCCGGAGCCCGCTCCCATCGATACCACGCGCACCTCGTCGCCGTACTTCTCGCCGAACAGCGCGCGTGCGCCGGCATCGCGCGCATCGTCGACAGCCATCAGCCGCGTCGTCACCGCGCTGTTTTCCAGCACCACGTCGTTGGCGATGTCCTCGATCTTGCGCAGTTCGTCTTGCGTGATCGGCTTGGTATGCGCGAAATCGAAGCGCAAACGATCCGGCGAGACGAGCGAGCCGCGCTGGGCGATATGATCGCCGAGCACGAGCCGCAGCGCTTCGTGCAGCAGATGCGTCGCCGAGTGATTAGCGCGGATCGCGCCACGCCGGGTGCGGTCGACGTCGAGCGCCAGCGGCGCGCCGGGTTTCAGCGTGCCGCTCTCGACCGTGCCGAGATGAACGAACAGGTCGCCGGCCTTCTTCTGCGTATCGGTGACGCGAAAGCGCAAACCGCCTTCGCCGGTGAGTACGCCGGTGTCACCGACCTGACCGCCCGACTCCGCGTAGAACGGCGTCTGGTTGAGCAGTACTGCGCCGGCTTCGCCGGTCCTGAGTTCCTGAACTTCCGCCCCGTCCTTCACCAGGGCCGCGACCACGCCCTCGGCGCTCTCGGTTTCGTAACCAAGGAACTCGGTCGCCCCGAGCTTCTCGTGCAGCGGAAACCAGATCGCCTCGGTCGCGGTATCGCCGGATCCGGCCCACGACGCGCGCGCCTTGGCCTTCTGCTTGTCCATCGCATCGGTGAACGATGCGATATCGACGCCGATGCCGCGCGACTTCAGCGCGTCCTGCGTCAGGTCGAGCGGAAAGCCGTAGGTGTCGTAGAGCGTGAACGCGGTTTCGCCGTCGAACATGTCGCCCTTCTTGAGCGACTTCGATGCGTCGTCGAGAATCGTCAAGCCGCGTTCCAGCGTCTTGCGGAAGCGGGTTTCTTCCAGCCGCAGCGTTTCCTCGATCAGCGCTTCCGCGCGCACCAGTTCCGGATAGGCCTGGCCCATCTCGCGCACCAGCGCCCAGACGAGGCGATGCATCAGCGGCTGTTTCGCGCCGAGCAGCTGCGCGTGGCGCATCGCGCGCCGCATGATCCGGCGCAGCACATAGCCGCGGCCCTCGTTCGATGGCAACACGCCGTCGGCAATCAGGAACGACGACGAGCGCAGATGGTCGGCAATGACGCGGTAGGATGCGGCGTTGTCGCCGTTCGGCCCGTGGCCGAGCGCGGACGACGCAGCATCGATCAGGTTGCGGAACAGATCGGTCTCGAAGACGCTCTCGACGCTCTGCATGATCGAAGCCATGCGCTCGAGGCCCATGCCGGTGTCGATCGAAGGACGCGGCAGCGAGACGCGCTCCTCCTTCGTCACCTGCTCGTACTGCATGAACACGAGATTCCAGAATTCGAGGAAGCGGTCGCCGTCCTCTTCCGGCGAGCCCGGAGGTCCGCCCCAGATATGTTCGCCGCGATCGATGAAGATTTCGGAGCACGGGCCGCACGGGCCGGTGTCGCCCATCGCCCAGAAATTGTCCGAGGTCGGAATGCGGATGATGCGATCGTCCGAGAAGCCGGCGATCCTCTTCCAGTAGCCGGCCGCCTCGTCGTCGGTGTGATAGACGGTGACGAGCAGCTTGTCCTTCGGCAGCCCGAATTCCTTGGTGACGAGATTCCAAGCGAGCTCGATCGCGCGCTCCTTGAAATAGTCGCCGAACGAGAAGTTGCCGAGCATCTCGAAGAAGGTGAGATGGCGCGCGGTGTAGCCGACGTTGTCGAGGTCGTTGTGCTTGCCGCCGGCGCGCACGCATTTCTGCGACGTGGTCGCGCGCTGGTAGGCGCGCTTCTCGAGGCCGGTGAAGACGTTCTTGAACTGCACCATGCCGGCGTTGGTGAACATCAGCGTCGGATCGTTGCGCGGAACCAGCGGCGACGACGCCACGATCTCGTGGCCGTTCTTCGCGAAGTAGTTCAGAAACGCAGACCTGATCTCGTTAACGCCGCTCATTGCCGTCCATCGTCTTGATATGCGCCTGCGATGCCGGCCCAAGGTTCAGCGCGCCCGAAGGGCTGACCACAGCCACGAATTACAGGGAAGCAGGAAATGTTCCGAATTCGCTTTTAGACGGCACGCTTTGCCCTGTCCAGAAAGGGGAGCGCCGGCAAAACGGCGCAACGGCCGCCGGATGCATGATCCGGCAACCCCGTTGGCCTGACATTTGGATCGGCGGCTAGTAGCGCGCCGGTACGTACATCTCGGGCGGGATCGGGCCGCGCAGATAGTCCGGATGCCGCACCCGCGGCGGCAGGATCACCGGCTGATGGACGACCTCCCGGTACGGGATTTGATCCAGCAGATGCGAAATGCAGTTGAGACGGGCGCGCTTCTTGTCCACCGCATCGACGATCCACCACGGCGATTCGGCCGTATGGGTGCGTTCCAGCATCTTCTCCTTGGCCTTGGTGTAGGCCTCCCAGCGGGTGCGGGCTTCCACATCCATCGGGCTCAGCTTCCACTGCTTCAGCGGATCGCGGATGCGCATGGTGAAGCGGAATTCCTGCTCCTCGTCGGTGATCGAGAACCAGTACTTGATCAGGATGGTGCCGGAGCGGATCAGCATGTTCTCGAATTCGGGCACCGAGCGGAAGAACTCCTCGTACTGCTCGTCAGTGCAGAACCCCATCACCTTCTCGACGCCAGCGCGATTGTACCAGGAGCGGTCGAACAGCACGATTTCGCCGCCGGCCGGCAGATGTGCAACATAACGCTGGAAATACCACTGCGAGCGCTCGCGCTCGTTCGGCGCCGGCAGAGCGGCGACGCGGCAAACACGTGGATTGAGCCGCTGCGTGATGCGCTTGATCGCACCGCCCTTGCCCGCGGAATCGCGGCCCTCGAACAGCACGACGATCTTTTTCTTCTCGTGCTGGACCCAGTCCTGCAGCTTCACCAGTTCGCCCTGGAGGCGGAACAGCTCCTTGAAATAGACGCGGCGATCCAGCGACGGCCCGGCCGGAACGTCCTCGAGATCATTCACCAGCGCGTCCAGCCGCCCGTCGTCGAGCTCAAGTTCGAGCTCTTCGTCCAGGGTGTCGGCCAGATCCTGCGTAATGCGCTCACGCAGCGCGGCGCTATCGGCTTCCGTCGTCGTGGTCATTGTGGCCTCCGGTCGGCATGTTCGCGGCATTTTTGACATGCATGGCCGAGACGACAGCGGTGTGACGCGGTGCCTGGCCTGGTATAATCGCGGTTGCGGCAACTTTGTTCATTGCAACCGCGAGATAGCCGTGAAAAGCAGCAGCTATCGCGTTGACAGGGTCTTGGCTCGGTCCGGTTTCCGTCGTATCAACGGCCCCGTAGAGCAGATCGCGTTGGGAGAGACTGGCTTCGTGCCGGCGCCGAAGGAGCAACCGCCCCGGAAACTCTCAGGCAAAAGGACCGCGTGATCTTTTGACATCTGGAAAGAGACATGGCCGCAAGCCGTGTCCGCCGACGGGATAATACTCTCAGGCACAGCGACAGATGGGGCTTCGACGACTGTCCGGACAAGAGGTCCGGAACGTCATCAGGAGCCTATGATGCTTGCCCGCGAACCAGACGCACTGAAACACACCCCTCTGTACGACCTTCACGTCGCCCGTGGCGGCAAGATGGTGCCCTTCACCGGCTATGCGTTGCCGGTGCAATATGCCGCAGGCGTGCTGAAGGAACATCTGCACACGCGCGCGAGCGCCGGCCTGTTCGACGTGTCGCACATGGGCCAGATCGCGCTGCGGCCGAAATCCGGCCGCGTCGCGGACGCGGCGCTGGCGCTGGAACGCCTCTGCCCGCAGGATATTCTGGGCATCGAGCCGCGCCGCCAGCGCTATGCGCTGCTGACCAACGAGACCGGCGGCATTCTCGATGACCTGATGGTGGCGAATTTCGGCGACCACCTGTTCATCGTCGTCAACGCGGCCTGCAAGGCGCAGGACGAAGCGCATATCCGCGAACATCTGTCGGATACCTGCATCATCGAGCCGCTCGCGGATCGCGCGCTGCTCGCACTTCAGGGCCCGAAAGCCGAAAGCGTGCTGGCTGCCTTTGCGCCTGATGTGACCGCGATGACGTTCATGGACACCGGGCCGCGCACGCTGACCGTCAACGGCCGTGCGCTCGCCTGTTTCGTCTCACGCTCGGGTTACACCGGCGAGGACGGCTTCGAGATTTCGGTGCCCGCGGCGGATGCCGTTCTGCTTGCGACGGCCCTGCTCGATCATCCCGATGTGCTGCCGATCGGACTCGGCGCGCGCGACAGCTTGCGGCTCGAAGCCGGCCTTTGCCTCTACGGCCACGACATCGACGAGACCACGACGCCGGTCGAGGCCGCGCTCGAATGGTCGATCCAGAAGGTGCGCCGCACGGGCGGCGAGCGCGCCGGCGGCTTCCCCGGCGCCGATGTGATTCTTCCGCAGTTGCAGACCGGCGCCACACGGCGGCGCGTCGGCCTCAAAGCCGAGGGCCGGACGCCGGTGCGCGAGAACGCGCCGCTGTTCGCCGACGCTTCCGCCACCGATCAGATCGGCAAGATCACGTCCGGCGGCTTCGGACCGACGCTGAACGGCCCCGTTGCCATGGGCTACCTGCCGAAGCCGCAATCGACCGGCGCCAAGGGCGTCGCCGAACAATCGTTCGCCGAGGTGCGTGGACAGCGGGTGCCGCTGAAGCTCGCCGCCATGCCGTTCATCACCAACACCTACAAGCGCTGAGGTTCTCATGACCACCCTCTACACCACCGATCATGAATGGCTCCGCATCGAGGGCGACGTTGCGACGGTCGGCATCACCGACTACGCGCAGTCGCAGCTTGGCGACGTCGTCTTCGTCGAACTGCCGAAGGTCGGCGCCGAGCTGAAGAAATCGGCCGCGGCGGCGGTCGTCGAATCGGTGAAAGCGGCCTCCGACGTCTACGCGCCGATCACCGGCAAGGTGACCGAAGTGAACGAGGCGCTGGTCGCCGATCCGGCGCTGGTGAATTCGGATGCCGGCGGCAAGGCGTGGTTCTTCAAGGTGAAGATCGCCGACAAGGGCGAGCTTGAAGGTCTGATGGATGAAGCCGCCTACAAGGCGCACACGGCGTGATGTAGCCCGGATGAAGCGAAGCGAAATCCGGGGTGACCAGACCCGGATTGCGCGCTTCGCGCTCCATCCAGGCTACGAATCAAAACGACAAAGGCCCGCGAGGACAGCATGACCGCAAAGAACGAAGCCGCCATCACCTTCGAACAGCGCCACATCGGCCCGTCGGTGCGCGAAACGGAGGCGATGCTGAAAGCCGTCGGTGCGGCGAGCCTCGATGCGCTGATGAGCGAGACGCTGCCGGCCTCGATCCGGCAGAAGGCGCCGCTCGACCTCGGCAAGCCGATGAGCGAGGTCGAGGTGCTCGCGCACATGAGCGGGCTCGCGGCGAAGAACCAGATCTTCACGTCGCTGATCGGCCAAGGCTACTCCGGCACCATTCTGCCGGCGGTGATCCAGCGCAACATCCTTGAGAACCCGGCGTGGTACACGGCCTACACGCCGTATCAGCCGGAAATCAGTCAGGGCCGCCTGGAGGCGCTGTTCAACTTCCAGACGATGGTCTGCGATCTCACCGGGCTCGATGTCGCCAACGCCTCGCTGCTCGATGAGGGCACCGCTGCGGCGGAAGCCATGGCGCTCGCCGAGCGCGCCGCGAAATCCGACTCGAAGACATTCTTCGTCGATACGGACGTGCATCCGCAGACACTCGCCGTGCTGCGCCAGCGCGCCGAACCGCTCGGCTGGAGCGTCATCACCGGCGACCCGGCGCGCGATCTCGACAAGACCGACGTCTTCGGCGCGCTGCTGCAATACCCCGGCACGCACGGCAGCCTGCGCGATCTGCGCGGCGTCATCGCCGCCCTGCATGACAAGGGCGCACTCGCCATCGTCGCCGCCGATCCGCTGGCGCTGACGCTTGTGGCCTCGCCCGGCGAACTTGGCGCCGACATCGCGGTCGGCTCGACGCAGCGTTTCGGCGTGCCGATGGGTTACGGCGGCCCGCACGCCGCCTACATGGCGGTGCGCGATGCGTTGAAGCGCTCGCTGCCCGGCCGCATCGTCGGCCTCTCGGTGGATTCGCGCAGTGCCCCGGCCTATCGCCTCGCGCTCCAGACGCGCGAGCAGCACATCCGCCGCGAGAAAGCGACCTCGAACATCTGCACCGCGCAGGTGCTGCTTGCCGTGATCGCCTCGATGTACGCGGTCTATCACGGCGCCGAGGGGCTCACCCACATCGCGCGCACGGTTCACCGCCGCGCGGCGGTGCTCGCCGCCGGCCTGAGGAAGCTCGGCGTCACGCCGAAGAGCGAGCATTTCTTCGATACCGTCACGGTCGATGCCGGCGCGAAGCATGCGAATGTGCTCGCACGCGCCGCCGCCGAGAAGATCAACCTGCGCAGCGACGGCAATCTCATTTCCATCGCGCTCGACGAGACCACGACACCGGAAATCGTCGAAGCAGTGTGGCGCGCCTTTGGCGGCGGGCTCGGCTACGACGAAGTCGACGCCATGGCGACCGACGCCATTCCCGCCGAACTCAAGCGCACAACCGCGTTCCTCACGCATCCGGTGTTCAACACCCACCGCTCGGAAACCGAGTTGCTGCGCTACATGCGCAAGCTCTCCGACCGCGACCTCGCGCTCGACCGCGCGATGATCCCGCTCGGCTCCTGCACCATGAAGCTGAACGCGACGGCGGAGATGATCCCGCTGACCTGGCCGGCATTCGGCGCGCTGCATCCGTTCGCACCGAAGGACCAGGCCGCCGGCTATCACGCCATGTTCGCGCAGCTGGAGAAGTGGCTGGTCGACATCACCGGCTATGACGCCGTTTCGCTGCAGCCGAATTCCGGCGCACAGGGCGAGTATGCCGGTCTGCTGGCGATCCGCGCCTATCACGCCTCGCGCAACGAGGCGCACCGCAACGTCTGCCTCATCCCCTCCTCCGCGCACGGCACGAACCCCGCCTCCGCCAGCATGGTCGGCATGGACGTGGTCGTGACCGCCTGCAACGCGCGCGGCGACGTGGATGTGGACGATCTGCGCGCCAAGGCCGAACAACATGCCGACCGGCTCGCGGCGGTGATGATCACCTACCCCTCGACGCACGGCGTGTTCGAGGAGCACATCCGCGAGATCTGCGACATCGTCCATCAGTTCGGCGGCCAGGTGTATCTCGATGGTGCCAACCTCAACGCGCAGGTCGGCCTGGCGCGGCCCGGCGACTACGGCGCCGACGTCAGCCACCTCAACCTGCACAAGACCTTCTGCATTCCGCACGGCGGCGGCGGGCCGGGCATGGGGCCGATCGGCGTGAAGAAACACCTCGCGCCGTTCCTGCCGTCGCTGTCGGCGGGCACCGGCGAGGTCACGACCCCGGTCGGACCGGTTTCGGCCGCGCCCTACGGTTCGGCCTCCATCCTGACCATCTCCTACATCTACATCGCGATGATGGGCGGCGCAGGCCTCACCCGCGCGACGCAGCTGGCTAACCACCACGCCACCTACCACGCCGCGCGGCTCGAGCCGCACTTCCCGGTGCTCTACAAGAACGCGCGCGGCCGCGTCGCGCACGAGTGCATCGTCGACCCGCGGCCGCTGAAGACATCGTGCGGCGTCACCGTCGACGATATTGCCAAGCGGCTGATCGACTACGGCTTCCACGCGCCGACCATGAGTTTCCCGGTCGCGGGCACGCTGATGATCGAGCCGACCGAATCCGAATCGAAGGTGGAGATCGACCGCTTCTGTGAGGCGATGATCGCGATCCGCAAGGAAATCGCCGACGTCGAATCGGGCCGCTTCCCGATCGAGGCCTCGCCGCTCCGTCATGCGCCGCACACGGTGCACGACATCGCCGACGACCACTGGCAGCGTCCGTACAACCGCAGCGAGGGCTGCTTCCCGCCGGGCGTCTCGAAGAACGACAAGTACTGGAGCCCGGTCGGCCGCGTCGACAACGTCTACGGCGACCGCAATCTGGTCTGCTCCTGCCCGCCGGTGTCGGACTACGCGCAGGCGGCAGAGTAACCAGATGCGTCATGCCCGGCTTTGTGCCGGGCATCCACGTCTTAAGCGATGGCAGGCACGAAAGACGTGGATGGCCGGGTCAAGCCCGGTCATGACGAAAAATTGCAACCCCACACAGCAAAAAGCCGCCCGGCTCACGCCGCGCGGCTTTTTCACTCCACCAGTCGGTACACCGTCATGGCTGAACGGCATGCGCACCTTGGAATGGGATGCGGCAACGACCGCAAGGAATGGGGCAACTCACCCCTCGCAACCCTCGCCGCTCTCACCGAAGCGTCAGACCGCTCTCACCCGGTCCGGCCCCGGAAACCTGATCAATCGTCGGACGGCTCTTCGCCGTCGGCATCGCGCTCCGGTGTGCCCGCAAGAATCTGCTCGGCAATCAGACCCGAGTTCTGGCGGATCGCCGCCTCGATCTTCGCGGTCATCTCCGGATTCTGCTTCAGGAACACCTTTGCGTTCTCTCGGCCCTGGCCGAGACGCTGGCTGTCGTAGGAGAACCATGCGCCGGACTTCTCGACGATGCCGGCCTTGACGCCGAGATCGAGGATCTCGCCCATCTTCGACACGCCCTCGCCGTACATGATGTCGAACTCGACCTGCTTGAACGGCGGCGCGAGTTTGTTCTTCACCACCTTGACACGGGTCTGGTTGCCGACCACCTCGTCGCGCTCCTTGATCGCGCCGGTGCGGCGGATGTCGAGGCGGACCGAGGCATAGAACTTCAGCGCGTTGCCGCCGGTCGTGGTTTCCGGCGAGCCGTACATCACACCGATCTTCATGCGGATCTGGTTGATGAAGATCACCATGGTGTTCGACTTGTTGATCGAGGCGGTGAGCTTGCGCAGCGCCTGGCTCATCAGCCGCGCCTGCAGGCCGGGAAGAGCATCACCCATTTCGCCTTCGAGTTCGGCGCGCGGCACAAGGGCTGCGACCGAGTCGACGATCAGCACGTCAACCGCGCCGGAGCGCACCAGCGTATCGGCGATTTCCAGCGCCTGCTCGCCGTGGTCGGGCTGCGAGATCAGAAGTTCGTCGACATTGACTCCGAGCTTGCGGGCATAGACCGCATCGAGCGCGTGTTCGGCGTCGATGAAGGCGCAGATGCCGCCCTTCTTCTGGGCCTCGGCCACGCAGTGCAGTGCCAGGGTGGTCTTGCCGGACGATTCCGGCCCGTAAATTTCGACGATACGTCCCTTCGGCAGGCCGCCGACGCCGAGCGCGATATCGAGGCCGAGCGAGCCCGACGAAATCGTCTCGATGTCCATCGACTTGTCGTTCTTGCCGAGCTTCATCACGGAGCCCTTGCCGAACTGGCGCTCGATCTGGGAGAGCGCGGCCGACAGGGCCTTGGTCTTGTCCATGGAGGTTCCTTCGACGATACGCAGGGCAGCTTGGGACATGGGGTCGCGCTCCTTATGACCGGGATTCGCCGAGGGGGAAATTCGATTTCTCGGCCCTGGCGGGCTTGCTCAGATGAAAATCAATGTACCTCATTTGTTCTCAGTTCGCAATATGTTCTCACCGTTGTCCCCGGCACTGGCCTGTTTCCGGCGTTAATGGCCTAAGTTGAAGTAGGGACTGGCCTATTCTGGATTCCGGGATGGCAGTAACCACGCCCGTTAGCAAAGTTTCTTTGATCGGATTCACTTGTGAGTTCCGGGGAGAACAAAGTGAGCCTCGTAAGATTCTACAGGGAGATTCATCCGGCCTTATTGGCCGCCGAGGTACGGAAGCGGCCATGATCTTCATCAAGGCGCTGACGTATAGCCTGCTTGGCGGGGTTATCGGCTTAGGAGCTGGCTTCGCCGTGGGCATTCCGCTTGCTGCGAAATACGACTGGATACTTGGTACGCCAATCTTAATCGCGGCACCCATCGGAGCCATAATCGGCGGATGCGCCGGGTTCGCCATCGCTATGAGAAGGCCGCCTTAGTTGGCGGCCTTGCAGTTACCTGCAAGGTAACTTTTCCATCATGCCTCAGAAGAATCGCTGGTTCCCGCGTTTTCCAGCGGCCCCAGCACATAAAAAAAGGCCGCCCAACCGGCAGCCCATTCTCATAATCGGCAAACTGCAGGCAGGTCAGATGCCCCGGACCTTCCGGATCAGGCCTGAGACGACGAAATAGATCGCTGACAAAACGAGTATGATCTCAAAGACTTCAATCATAAAACCACTCACACGCAATGCGTGCAGGATTGTCCCCTGTACATCTCGAAAGATCAATTCCGGACGTTTGCGCGAAAACACAATGCGTCCGGTCTGTTGCACCCGGGTGACAACTTTGAGTCGCACACTCTACTGAAATACCTTTTCCGCTCGCCGCGCTCATGCAGGGCACTGAGCCGACATGCTGAATCGTCCCTTAAGACATCACCCCGCTGTGTCGGCGGTCAGGTTCAGCGCCGGGTAATGCGGGCGTGAGAAGTTGCGCGTCAGGAGGCTGAAGCGTTTCAGCGAGGTACGACCATGCAACAGACATTGACCGAGCGGCGGCGGACGCCGCGGCATCGCGTGTTCAAGGGCGGGCTGATCGCCTTCAAGGGCAAGAGCCTGACCTGCACCGTGCGAAATCTGTCGGACGGCGGCGCCAATCTCGATATCGACAGCGGCGCGGCTGTGCCGCCCTCGTTTACGCTCGTGCTGGAAACCGACAAGACGATCCGCCGCTGCGAGATGAAGTGGCGCACCGAACGGCGCATCGGCGTCGCGTTCGCCTGACGATAGTTGCGCGAGCATCCCTCTGGCGCTGCCGCCTCAGACGCGCCCGCGCGGCATCGTCCCACACGCGCTTACGCGCTCTTGTCTCACACGCGCTTACGCGCTCTTGACGGTCTTGCCCTTCGGCACGCTGCCTTTCGGCGCCTCGGGCTTCGCCCATTCCATCGTCGGAGCGTAGCGGCATGTGGCATCGCCAAGCCGCAGCGGCGGCGCGCCGGGCTTGATCTCGACCCCCATCACGGCGCGCGACGAGCCAAAGCTGACGACGACGACGTCGCGGGTGCGCTGGCCGGGGCGCGGCTGACACTCCTCGACGATGTAAAGGCCGGGCTCGTTGAGCTTCACCCTGCCAGCCTTGTACCACTTCTTGGAACGGGCCTCGCGGAAGTCGTCGACTGTCTCGCCGACGAATGCGATCTGCTGAATCAGAACGCGATAGCCGAGACGGGCGAAGTGCGCCACGATGTCGCTATCGGTCATGTTGATGCGCTGACGGGCATCCATCGTCTCGATCCTCAATAAGCGTCCTGCTTCCGAACATGCGCAGTTGCCCCACGGAGGGACAAACCCCCGGGATTATGCCTGAGAGGCGGCCGCAAAGGCTTAACGGCTGGCGTTCGGGAATACTACGTATGCAGGAATACCGCCGAATTCGGCATGCATGCTGAACGCACCGTTAATGGTGAATGCAGTGTTAATCCCGCGCCCTGCATTTGAGTCTTCTCTCGCATGATATTTTTCGATCTCGCGTTTAGCGTCAGCGCGGGATCAACAAGGCAAACGCTGCGCAGAGCTGAACGCCGCAGCGACAAGGCCATGTGAGGGACAGGGACGTGAGCGAGACGGCACATCCGACCGGTGCGGTGATGCAACGCAATGCCGTTGCGCTGCCGCCGCGCGCCAGTTCTTCCGTTACCGCGGCGCCGCTCGCGGCGCTCGGCCCGGTCGACGGCGTGTCCGACGATGCATGGCTGGCGCTGGCCGAACGCGCTGTGGAACCGAATGGATACTATCTGCCGGAGTGGCTGAGCGCGGTGAGCGCATCGGCCCGCGGCCGCACGAATGCGAATGCCCTTTGCGCCTGGGATGCACCGTCAGCCCGTCCGCATCTGCATGCGCTGATGCCGGCGATCTCGCTCTGGCGGGCCTATCGCTTGCCGCTGCCGGCGCTCGTCAGCGCCGATCCCTACGGCACGCTCGGAACGCCGCTGCTCGATCGCACCGATCCTGCCGCCGCTGCGAACGCATTGCTGGACGCAGCGCGCGCCAGCGGCATGCGCGCGCTGCTGCTGCGCGACATGACGCTCGAAGGCCCGGTGGCGGATGCATTCCGTGCCGCGCTCGCCAGCCGCGGCCTCGCCCCGCAAATTCTCCAGTCGCATCGCCGCGCCTGTCTCGATGCGACGCGCGATCCGGAAGAACTCCTCCGCGATGCGCTCGGCCCGAAAAAGCTGAAAGAGCTGCGCCGTCAGCGCAACCGTCTCGCCGAAATGGGCGAGGTGATGTTCGTGATTTCGCGCACGCCCGACGAAGTCGGACGCATGCTCGACACGTTCCTGGTTCTGGAGTCGAGCGGCTGGAAAGCCAGGCGCGGCACCGCGCTGATCCAGCATAGCGGCGACACCGCCTTCGTTCGCCGCGGTGCGGTCGAACTCGCAGCACTCGGTCGGTGCGAGATCGTGACCCTGATGGCCGGCACGACGCCCGTTGCGGCCGCCGTGGTGCTGCGGCATCAGGACCGCGCCTTCTATTTCAAGCTCGGCGTCGACGAGCGCTTCGCCAAGTTCTCGCCCGGCGTTCAGCTCACGCTCGAACTGACGCGCTACCTCTGCGCTGACCCCGACATCGCCTCGGTCGATTCCACCGCGATCCCGGGTCACCCGATGATCGACCCGATCTGGCGCGGCCGTCTCGCCATCGGCGACATGCTGATCCCGCTTCGCCGCAACGATCCGGTGTTCGCGCTGATCCGCGCCGGCATCGCGCTGCGCCGCGCGGTTCGCGAACCCGCCCGCCACCTCATTCATGCCCTGAGACATTTCAAGGAGAAACGCCCATGAACGCCGCCTCCCATGTCGCTCCGGTGATCACCGCGGACAATGAGTCGCTGAAGCGCGATTTTCCGCTGAAGCCGTTCGCGATCCGCCACAAGCTGTCCGGCCATCCGCTGCTGACGCTGCCGCGCATCGCGCAGCTTGCGCAGGAATTACCGCGCGACCTGATCGAATACAACTCCGGCAAGGCTGCGATCAGCCAGGACCCGAACAAGGTTCAGACCGTCGACCTCGATCCGGTCGAAGTTGTGAAGCGCATCGAGACTGCCGGCGCCTGGATGGTGCTGAAGCGCATCGAGAATGCGCCCGAATACAAGCAGCTCCTCGAAGACACCCTGCTCTCGGTCGCCCGCGCCCGCGGCTTCAACAGCCTCGCCGACGCCGACTTCGAGCAGATCGAAGGCTTCCTGTTCGTGTCGTCGCCGAATTCGACGACGCCGTTCCATCTCGACAGCGAGGACAACTTCTTCGTCCAGATCCACGGCGAGAAGTATTTCACGCTCTTCGACAACGCCGACCGTTCGATCGCCGACGACGCCGAGATCGAGCGTTCGATGACCAAGCACCGCAACCTCACCTACGATGAGAAGTTCGCACCGCGCGGCATCGAATTCCATATGTTCGACGGCGACGGCTGCTACGTGCCGTACCAGTGGCCGCACTGGGTGCGCACCGCCGGCACCTATTCGATCTCGATGGCCATCACCTGGAAGACGCGCCCGGTCCGCCGCAACAACGACCTGCACTTCTTCAACTCGATGCTGCGCGGCATCGGTCTGCCGCAGCCGGCGCCGGGCAAGAGCCCCGCGTTCGACATGATGAAGCTCGCGTTCTACCGCAGCGTGCTCGCGGTGATCCGTCCGCTGCGCTCGTCGTTTGCCATGCGCAAGCTGCTGCGCCGTATCGCGCTCGGCAAGAAGGCGAACTATTATCTCAAGGATGCGTGAGCGCTGGCAAGAAACAGGAATAGTCAGACCGGAATGAACCGTTCCACCCTGCGCACATGGGCGGAACGGTCAAAGTCAGAGATATGCTCGCACGGCTTGAGGCCGATGGCTGGTTTCTCATTGCGACCAAAGGTTCACATCGGCAATTCAAGCATCTGACCAAACCCGGGCGCGTCACCGTGGCCGGTAAGCCCTCGGACGACCTTGCGCCCGGCACTGTGAATAGTATCTTGAAGCAGTCTGGCCTGAGGGATTTCCGCTAATGCGCTACGCCGTGGTCATCGAGAAAGCGGCCGAGAACTATTCGGCCTATGTTCCTGATCTGCCGGGCTGTGTGGCGACCGGGAAAACCGTTGCCGATGTCGAAGAAGGTATCCGCAGCGCTATTCAGTTTCACATCGAAGGCCTGAAGGCGGACGGTCTGGATATTCCACCAGCAACCAGCATGGCCGAATACATCGAAGCGTAGCGCGCTTCAACTCACGCCATCAACCCGCAGCGATGAGGGCGCCTGCCCCATCGCTTTTCTGAACGCCGCCGAGAACGCACTCGACGAGCGATAGCCGTTGCGTTCGGCGACGCGCGAGATCGGCTCGCCGCCGACGATCGCCTCCATCGCGTTGTGGAAGCGCACGCGCTGCCGCCACGCGCTGAAGCTCATGCCGAGCTCCGCCTCGAACAGCCGCGCCAGCGTGCGCGACGACGCACCCGCCGTATCGGCCCAGCTCTCGAGCGTCAGGCGGCTCGCCGGATTCTCCAGCAGCGCATTGCAGAGCCGCAGCAGCCGCGGATCGCGCGGCATCGGAATCACGAACGACAGCCGCTGCGCCTTGGCGATCTCCGCCAGAATGAGAAACGCCACCGCCCCGGCACGGCCGCGCTCGTCGTAGACCACCGGCTCGTCGATCAGCGCCAGGATCAGTTCGCGCAGCAGCGGCGAAACGTCGAGCACCGTCGGCGCCGACGGCAGATCGTCATGCGCATCGCGCGAGATGTAGAGCGTTCGCATCTGCACTTCGCCGCGCATGCTGATCGCGTGCACCGTCTGACCGGGGAGATACACCGCACGATCCGGCGGCACGATCCACGCCTCTCGCTTGGTGCGCACACGCATCACGCCGGTCAGCGAATAGACGAGCTGATCGCGGGTGTGGTGATGCGGCGCGATCTCGTGGCCGTCCGTGAAACCCTTGGCCATCGCCGCAATCGGCCGCGGCAGGAACTGGTAATCCTCCGCGTTGGTGCTGCGGTTTTCCCTCGTGCGAGACGCCGGTTTGGTGCGGGCGGCCATAGGCCTCTCTGTGGCAGATGGCAGATTCTCGATGATTTTTGGCATGACAGCGCCAATCCGCCAAGCGTAATTTATGACCGAATCCCGCAGCATGGCGGGACGATGCGCGTGCGTGCGCCAAAACGATACCGGGGCCAACTCCAATGAATCGCGACAGCACCCACTTCCTGTTTTTGAACGTCGGTCACTACCTGGACCACCTGTTCACGCTGATCTTCGCCACCGTCGCGGCGCTCGCGCTCTCGCGCGAATGGGGCCTGAGCTACGGCGAGCTTCTGAAGTACGCGACACCCGGTTTCTTCGCCTTCGGCCTGTTCTCACTCCCTGCCGGCTGGCTCGCCGACAAGTGGAGCCGCGAGGGCATGATCGCGGTGTTCTTCGTCGGTATCGGCATCGCGTCGATCGCGACTGCGTTCGCGCAGACGCCGCTGCAGATCGGCATCGGCCTCTTCATCATCGGCGTGTTCGCCGCGATCTATCATCCGGTCGGGCTCGCGATCGTCACGCAGAAGTGGAAGAACACCGGCATGCGGCTGGCCGTGAACGGCATCTGGGGCAATCTCGGTGTCGCCAGCGCCGCGCTGATCACCGGCTACTTCATCGACAATGGCGGCTGGCGCGCCGCGTTCGTCGTGCCGGGCGTCGTCTCGATCGTGGTCGGCATCCTCTACACCTTCCATCAGTGGGCGGAGGTTTCGCACAAGAAGACGCCCGCGCAGATGGCGGCCACCAACGGCCCGCTGATGAGCGCCGACTACAAGGCGATCATGCTGCGCATCTCGATCATCGTGTTCTTCACCACGGCCGTATCGAGCATCGTCTTCCAGTCGACGACCTTCGCGCTGCCGAAGATTTTCGACGAACGCATGCAGAGCCTCGCCCGGGATCTGACGGCGTGGCTCAACGCCGGCGGCGTTGCCGCGTCGGGTGACGTCGCGACGGTCGTCGGCGGCCTCGCCTTCACAGTCTTCGCTGTCGCCTCGCTGGCGCAGCTCGTCGTCGGCATTGCGCTCGACAAATATGGCCCGCGCAACGTGTTCCTGATCACCGCATCGATTCAGGTCATCTTCTTCGGCCTGATGCCCGGCATGAAGGATGCGTGGGCGCTGGCGATCGCGTTCGGCTTCATGTTCGGCGCGTTCGGCCAGATTCCGATCAACGACTTCATGATCGGCAAGATGGCGAGCGGCGAAGCCCGCGCGCGCATCTATGGCGTGCGCTACGTCGTCAGCTTCACGGCGCTCGCCGCGACGCTGCCGCTGATCGGTTTCATCTACGAGACGTACGGCTTCGACATGCTGTTCCGCTTCATGGCGTGCTCGGCTGCCGTGATCCTGATCGCGGTCGCGTGCCTGCCGGCAAAGCTGCCGCAGCCGACGGTTGAGGGTGCGGCGATGCCTGCGCGGGCTTGAATGAATCCCTCCCCTTGATGGGGAGGGGAAAGGCGGCTTCCAGCCGCCGTCAGTTCCTTGAAGAACGCCGACGCTTTGCGTCGGCTATGCGAGCGAAGCGGAGGCCGAGGTGGGGTGAGAGCAACAACACCCCACCCGGCACGTCGCTCGCTTTGCTCGCAACGCGCCCCCTCCCCACAAGGGGGAGGGATAAAGATCAAGCCGCCTGATTGATCTCGGCAGACACCTGACGGATCGCGCGGGCGAGGTTCTGCGCATCCTGTGCGCCCGATACCGCATACTTCTGCGCGAACACGAAGGTCGGCACGCCGGAGATTCCCTTCTCCGATGCTTCCCGCGCCCAGTTCGAAATCCGCTCGACGTCTTCAACGGTCGCAAGCCGCTTCCTCACATCGTCGCCGTCGAGGCCGACATCGCGCGCGGCCTGCACCAGCACCTCGGTATCGGTCAGATCGCCGCCGTCGCGGAAGTAGAGCTCCATCAGCCGCTGCTTCATCTGCGGCGCCTTGCCGATCGCTTCCGCCCAGTGGATCAGGCGGTGACAGTCGATGGTGTTCGGCTGCCGTTTCACCAGCTGCGAATTGTATTCGAGCCCCTCGGCGCGCGCCGCATCGCCGACCCGGCCGGCAATGTTCTTGTAGGCTTCGACCGAGCCGAACTTCTGCGTGAGATATTCGTCGCGCGTGATGCCCTCGCGCGGCACCCACGGATTGAGGAAGAACGGCCGCCAGTTCAGCTGCACCGGCACATCCGGCACCAGCGCCAGCGCATCCTCGATCCGCTTCTTGCCGATGTAGCACCACGGGCAGACCACGTCGGACACGACATCGAGAACGAGCGGCTTCAGGGCTGACATGGCGGGGCTCCGGGTGCTTTTGCTGGCCCTGAAGCTAGGCACGAGTGGGTGTCAGGGCAAGGGATCAGTTACCCGGAGGAAACGGGTTCTGCGGCGCGATTCTTCGAAGGATAAGTCCGACGAGAATGAGCTCGGTTTTCCCTCCTCCTTGTGGGGAGGGTCGGCCAAGCGTGCGATGCGCCGCATCGCAAGCGAAGGCCGGGGTGGGGGTTCACTCGCCCCCCACCCTCGCTCCATTCGCTACGCTCATTCGCGCCACCCTCCCCACGCTTCGCGGGGGAGGGAAACACATCACCCGAACAGCTTCTTCGCGGTCTCGGCCACCAGCTTGCCCTGGAATTTCGCGCCGGCGAGTTCGTTGGCGCTTGGCTGACGCGAACCGTCGCCGCCCGTGACCGTGGTCGCGCCGTAGGGCGCACCGCCCGTGATCCCGTCCATCGTCATCTGACCCGCGAACGAATACGGCAGGCCGACGATGGTCATGCCGAAGTGCAGCAGGTTGGTGATGATCGAGAACAGCGTCGTCTCCTGCCCGCCGTGCTGGCTGCCGGTCGACGAGAACGCCGC
This sequence comes from Pseudomonadota bacterium, assembly GCA_049323835.1. Classification (GTDB taxonomy): domain Bacteria; phylum Pseudomonadota; class Alphaproteobacteria; order Rhizobiales; family Xanthobacteraceae; genus SG-bin9. Next base: position 24,665 of record JBMOOJ010000015.1, read on the forward strand.
GCCGACCTTGCCGTTCAGCGCACCCTTCGCCCACAGTCCGCCGGCCTGATCGAGGAAGTTCGCCATCTGCGACGACATGCGGCCGAAGCGCGTGCCGGTGCCGACGATGATCGCATCATAGTTGGCAAGCTCCTCGACCTTCGCGATCGGCGCGGCCTGATCGAGCTTGAAGTGCGACTTCTTGGCGATCTCTTCCGGTACGAGCTCGGGTACGCGCTTGATGTCGACAGTCGCGCCGGCTTCGCGAGCGCCTTCGGCAACGGCGTTCGCCATCGTCTCGATGTGGCCGTAGGACGAGTAATAGAGAACGAGAACTTTGGGCATCTGACACTCCATAGAATGAAGCCGTCATGCCCGGCCTTGTGCCGGGCATCCACGTCTTCGAGTTGCTGGGAAATTCGTGGATGGCCGGCATAGGCGTTCGTAAGAACGCCGTTCTCCGAACGGCTATGCCCGGCCATGACGAAGTTGTGTTCGGCTTACGCCGCGTCGACGAGAACGATCTCGGAGTCCTCGATCGCAGTCACGCGCAGCACGTTTTCGTTGTGCGCGGCCGCGCCGTCACGGGCGTTGATGACGACGCCGTTGACGTCGACCTTGCCCTTGGCCGGCACGAGGTAGCCGTGCCGCGCAGAGCCAAGCGGATACTCGACGCTCTCGCCCGCCTTCAGCGTCGCGCCGACCACGCGCGCATCGGCGCGGATGGGAAGCGCGTCGGTGTCACCCTCGAGCCCGCTCGCCAGCGTGATGAACTTGCCGGCGCTCGCCCCCTTCGGGAACGGCTTGGCGCCCCATGACGGTGCGTGGCCCTGCCCGTTCGGCATGATCCAGATCTGGAAGATCTTGGTCGTCTCGTTTTCGAGGTTGTACTCGGCGTGACGAATGCCGGTGCCGGCGCTCATCACCTGCACGTCACCCGCTTCGGTGCGGCCACGATTGCCGAGAGAATCCTCGTGCGTGATCGCGCCCTCGCGGACATAAGTGATGATCTCCATATTGGCGTGCGGGTGCGGCGGGAAGCCGGACTGCGGCGCGATGGTGTCGTCGTTCCAGACGCGCAGTGCGCCCCAGTTGATCCGGTTCGCATCGCGGTAGTCCGCGAACGAGAAGTGATGCTTGGCGTCGAGCCAGCCGTGGTTGGCTCCGCCCAGGGTGTCGAATGGCCTGCGTTCGATCATTGTCGATCTCCTTGAATGAAGCGCGGCGGATGCCGCTCTATGTTTGGCGCGTGATCTGATCCGAAAACCGGTTTCCACTTTTCGGGATCACGCGCCTCGTTGACGTTGACAATGGGCATTCCCGAGGCGCATTAAAATAGAAATGATCGAAACGGACTGTTTCCGATATGAGCACAATGCGCCTGCCCGATTTCGAAGCCTGGGCGATCTTCGCCAAGGTCGCGGAAACCTCGTCCTTCACCCGCGCCGCGGCTGAGCTTGGCCTGTCGAAGGCCACCGTCTCCAAGGCCATTACGCGGCTGGAAACCAAGCTGCGCGCGCCGCTGTTCCACCGCACCTCGCGCCGCCTCTCGCTGACGGACTCCGGCCGCTCCTCGCTGGAGCGCGCCAGCCGCATCTTGTCGGAAGGTGAAGCCGCCGAGCAGGAAGCGATGGCGCAGTCGGTGACGCCGCGCGGCCTCGTGCGGATGTCGGCGCCGATGTCGTTCGGCATCCAGCATCTCGGCCCGGCCCTGCCGGAATTCTTCAGGAAATATCCTGACGTCGCGATCGACCTCAGTCTCTCGGACGAGCTGGTCGATCTCGTCAGCGAGGGCTTCGATCTGGCGCTGCGCATTTCGACACTCGCGGACTCGAGCCTGCTGGCGCGGCGGCTCTGCACCTCGCGGATGATCCTGGTGGCTTCGAAGACGTATCTGGAGAAGCGCGGGCGGCCGAAGCATCCGCGCGATCTCGCGTCGCATGACATCTTCACCTACAGCTATTCGCGAACGCCCGAGACCCTGCGTTTCGTTCACGCGCGCCACGGCGACTATGCGGTGAACATCAAAGGCTCGCTGCGAACGAACAACGGCGACGTCGTGCTGCCGATGCTGCGCGCCGGCATGGCGATGGCGACACTGCCGGAATTCTTTGTCTGGAAGGATGTCAGGGACGGAAAGCTCGACACCGTACTCGACGACTGGATGCCGCCGCCGAATGCCGTGTACCTCGTCACGCCGCCCGGCGCCAACCGTCCGGTGCGGGTGCAGGTGCTGATGGATTTCCTCGCCAGGCACTTCGCCAAGGCGCCGTGGGCGATGCGGGGTTGAGCCGTTTGCTATTTAAGCGATGCCGCGATCTCGCGCATCGCCGCCGCGGTCGCTTCGTCCGCCGGGAAAAAGGTTTCCAGCGCCATTTCCGAGAGTGTGATGTCGACCGGCGTGCCGAATACCATCGTCGTCGAGATGAAGCTCAGCACCGCGCCGTTGAAGTTGATCTGGAACGGGATCGCCACCGATTCCATCGGCCGGCGATCGCGCGCGGTGCGCGCCGGGATCGGATAGCCTTTCAACTCCTCGTACAACTTGATCAGCTGCACGTCGGCCGTTGCATCGATCTGACGCCGCAGCCGCTCGAGCAGATGCCCGCACCACTCCGCAAGGTTGACCGTGATCGGCGCGAGGCCCTCCGGATGAAAGGCGAGCCGCATCACGTTGACCGGCGGCGTCAGCAGCTTCGGCGACACACCAGCCAGCATCGGCGCGACCATCGCGTTCGCCGCCATCAGGTTCCAGTGCCGGTCAACCGCGAGCGCCGGATACGGCTCGTGCCCTTTGAGGACAACCTGGACGGCGTCGCGCACAGCCTTCAGCGCCGGATCGTCGAGCGGGCGCTGCGGAAACGCCGGCGCAAATCCTGCCGCGACGAGCAGCACGTTGCGCTCGCGCAGCGGCACGTCGAGCCGCTCGGCCAGCCGCATCACCATGTCGCGTGACGGCGCCGCGCGTCCCGTCTCGATGAAGGAGAGATGCCGCGTCGAAATCTCGGCGTCATTGGCAAGATCCATCTGGCTGAGATGCCGGCGCTGCCGCCATTCGCGGAGGTGATCGCCGATGTTGACCGGGGCGCTGACGGGCCGCGCCAAAACCTGTGCTGTGCTCATGGTGGAAAACCTACCATGCAGAATCCGCACGTTCCATGACCTGCCAGGTAATGGAAACGGGTCCCTCTCCCGCGCATCTTCACGCCCATGGTCGTGGCGGTTTCCGCCGAAAACGGCAGGAGAAGGTGATGAAAAGTCTCGTTTTGGCCGGTGAGTTCGCCCGCTCGACGCTCGCGATCGAAGCGCGGTGGCTGTTCCGGCTCGCGCTGCGGTCGATGGCCCGCTCGCTCAATGTGCCGGAGTCCGTCGCGGCCCAGATTGCCGCATTCGCCGTCGCTTACGTCAGCGAAGTCGAACGCAAAGCCGCGCTCGTCTGCCCGCGCCGCGTCTGGCGCGAACTCAACGCCCGATCGCCCAAGTTCTGAACCTCAAACCCGACCTCAACGATCAACCAAGGAGAACCGTCATGATCAATCCGTCCCTTCTGCTTCGCCGCGCCCTCCAGCTCGACACGCTTGCGACTGGCGCCATGGCCATCCTGCTCACCTTCGGTGCGGGATATCTCGCCTCGTTCCTGAACCTGCCGGAAACGTTCCTGCGAATTTCCGGCGTGGCCCTGATCGGCTGGACCGCGATCGTCGGCTTTCTCGCCACCCGCGATGTGATGTCGAAGGCCATCGTCTGGGCCGTGATCGCCGGCAACGCGGTGTGGACCATCGACAGCCTGGCGCTGCTGGCGACGAGCTGGATCGCGCCGAACACGCTCGGGGTCGCCTTCATCGTGATGCAGGCGGTTGCGGTCGGCCTGTTCGCCGAATTGCAGTACATGGGCCTGCGCAAGAGCGAGGGCGTGGCAGCGGCGCGGTAAGCGTTCACATCAACTCGTCATGCCCGGCCTTGTGCCGGGCATCCACGTCTTTCAGGACAGGTCAAGAAAGGGAGGCGTGGATGGCCGGGACAAGCCCGGCCATGACAATCACTTACGCCTACGTCTTCTTCGCCTTGCGCGGCTTCGCTGCACCGTTCAGCGCATGGCCGTTCAACTTGGCCTTCTGCGCCTTCTTCCCGGCGCGAACTTTCGCCCGCTTCTTCTTGGCGCGCTCCTCGGCCTTCAACGCCTTGCGCTTGGCCACGCACTTCACGCACAGGCACCCGATCGGCTTCAGGAACTCTTTGAAGTAGTCGGTGCCGTAGTCGTAATTGATCTCGTCGCCCGGTTCGATGTTCCGGATCGCGCGGATGAAGACCTTGCGCTCGCGCTCGCGGACGTCGGATTCCGCGTTCGGCCGGCAGGAATGATTGATGTAGCGGGCGATGTTCTTGCGCACCGAGCCGTCGATGGTCCAGCGGCTGTTGATCTCGAACAGGTACTTGTTTTCGATCGCATCATGCTTCTCGATCCGCGAATCCAGCATCGGACCGGTGTAGCGGATGATCCGCGTGCCCTTCTTGATCGGCTTGAGAGCGAAAAGGCCAAGTCCGGTACGGGAACGGCCGACGCGGTAATAGCTACGAGGCAACAAGGAGGGCATGGCAGAGCGGATACTTCAGCATTGACGGGTGGTAAGGTCCGTCCTCTAGCGCGATTCCGGCCCAAAAGTAATGCCTTTCGGCACGCGGAACAGAACCATCCCCACCCTTGCAGCGGCATATGACAGAGATGCTATGATCGAGCCGGACCGCTATCATGCTGCCGGCAAACCCGGCCGCGCCACCAGGCTCGCGCTGACCTCGGAATAAATCCGGCTCGTCATCCTGAGGCACGAGCCAACGGGTCCGGCCTCGCACCTCAGGGTGACGGCACAGCTCTTTCCCTCAATACCAGATCTGCATCGGTAACCCTGTCGCATCCCTCGGCACCTTCCCGCGCGGCACGACACGCCTGGTGCTGAAATCCCGGGCCGCAATCGCCATCGCGCAAGCATCAAGAATGTCGTCGGGTTTGGCGCCGCTGCCGCGCGGGCGATTGCCGCACCACGCTTCGATATCCTTGAACCCGTCACGCTTGAGCAGCGCAATCCGCAGATCGATCCCGGCTCGATCGCGCTTGCGCGGCACCGGCTTGTCCTTGTTCAGACGCTGGAACACCAGTTCCGGATGCGCCTCGCGGATATCGATGTCCGGATTCGCTCTCACGAATGCGTCAGCCTCGCCGAGCTTCGCCTTCAGGCCGTAGAGCTGCGCGGAGACGCCCGGCTCGCCTGCCCGCTTCAGCGCGGCATTGAGTATCGCCTGTGATCGCGCAGTCAGCACCCCTCGCCGCGCGCCGAGGAACACGCGCGATGCGTTCGCGCCCAGCAGCTTGCGGGCCTCACGGTCGCAATCGCGATAGCCGCGCTCCGGCAGTCCGATCGGCATGTCGATGGCCGCGCATTTGAAGCGCATGGTGAGGAGCGCATCGAGCGCCGACGCCTTGCCGTCCGGCGTCAGAAAACGAATCGCGCGCGCGCGTCCGCTGATGCGCACTGCCACCCATCCGTTCCTGCAACCATCCAGTCCCACCACCGCCATGGCGGTCAGATAGCCGCCGTTGCACCATCCCTGTCAACGCAGTCCGGCGCAACAGAACGTTCAGGAGACGGAGCCCGAGGTCGGGATCGGTGTCTTCGATTTCAGCATCGCCCGCATGAGCGCAGTGACATCGGTGCCCGGTGGCAGCCGTTCGAGAATATGCTTGAAACGGCCGTGCTGGGCGAGAATCGCAAACCCGTGCACCATCGACCATGTGCGCACCATGTCGGCGGCCTGCGGCAACGACAGCGCGGCCGTGTTGATGTTCTCGTGCCGCATCGTCGCCACCGCACCGGCGAAATTGCGGAACGATGCCATCACCGCTTCCTGCAATGCGGGCCGCTGCATATCGAGCCGCTCGGCCCGGAACATCAGCTGGAATAGTCCAGGATGCTTCAGCGCGAACATCACGTAAGCCTCTCCCGTCGCGTCGAACGAGGCGTCGGGAGCGGGCGCGGCCGCACGCGCCTGCGCGAGCGCCGCGTTGAACTTGCGATAGCCGACGGCCGCGAGTTCGCTCAACAGGCCCGTGAGATCGCCGAAGTGATGCGTCGGCGCAGCGTGCGACACGCCCGCCTCGCGCGCGGCGGCGCGCAACGTCAGCCCCTGAAGCCCGTCGCGTTCGATAATCCGCTCGGCCGCCTCCAGCAGCGCCGTCGGCAGGTCGCCGTGGTGGTAGGGGCCCTCGGAGGGCTTCGGCTTCGGCTTTCCGGCGGCTTTCGCGGCAACCGGGCGTGTCCCCGCCTTCTGCCGGGCAGCGGCCAAATCCTTGCCTGATTTCGCTTTTTTCAGATTCCTTGCAGCCATGGGGACATCATGCTCCAACATCTTTACATCGTCAAGATTTTGCTTGACCCGGCATCTGGAAACGCCTAATTCTATCTTTACGATGTAAAGATCAGACCCGGGAACGCCCATGGCCATCTTCCTGTCGCTCGCTCCCTTCGGCGCCTTCAGCCTGCTGCTGCTGTTGACCACCGCCGCCGCCAGCGCATCCGCCGCGGCTGCGGTCGCCATCCTCGCGATCATCCACGACATCGTCCGAGGCAACTCGATCAAGATTTTCGCGGCCGGCACCGTGCTCATGTTCGGCGCGATGGCCATCTACTTCTCGGCTACCGGCGCCGAATGGAGCGATCTCGGCGTCCGCATTGCGGTCGATCTCGGCGTGATCATCATCGCGCTGTTCTCGCTCGCGGTGCGCGTCCCCTTCACGCTGCAGTATGCGCGGGAGAGCGTCGATGCCGAAACGCGCGCGCTGCCCGCGTTCGTCACCGCGAACTACGTGATGACGTGGGTGTGGGCCGCCGCCGCAGCTCTCATGCTTGTCGCGAATCTGACGATGATCTATCTGCCGAGCGCGCCGCTCTGGCTGGGCCTGGCGATCGTGTTCGGCCTGCGCAACGCCGCGCTCTGGTTCACCAACTGGTATCCGGATCACCTGCGCCACATCCAGGACAAGCGCACGGCCGCGCAGACGCCCGCCCCCGCTCGATAAACCCGCCTGCCCGGAAACATTTTCGTCCATGAAGACCGTCTTCGCCCAGCTTGCTTTCGATTTCTTCTCGACGATCGTCTTCCTGGTCATCTATCTCGCGACCGGAAACGTCGTGCTCGCGACGGTCATCGCCATTGCCGGCGCGATCGCGCAGTTCGTCTATGCGCGCATCAAGGGCAAGACGCTGGACATCATGAGCTGGGCGAGCCTCGGGCTCGTCATCGTGCTGGGTTTGATGACGCTGATCACCCACGATTCGCGCTTCGTCCTGATGAAGCCGAGCATCGGCCATTTCGCCATCGGTGTGATCATGCTGCGCCCCGGCTGGATGCTGCGTTACATGCCGCCGTTCGTCATCGAACACATTCCCCACCTTGCCTATGCCGCGGGCTACGTGTGGGCGGCGTTAATGTTTGCGATAGGAATCGGCAATATCGCTGTCGCCTGGACCGGCGATCTCAAGCTGTGGGCATTTTATGCCTCGGTGGTGGCACTGGGCGCCAAGATTGTTGCGTTCGCGGTCCAGTACGGGGTTTTTCGTGTTCTGATCACCCGCAAGATCAGGCGGGAGCGCGAAGCGTCGGCATTAACCCAAAGCCGATCACAAAATAGCGAGCAGGCTTTGGAAACCTGAGCCCCTCGAACCATATACCGCGGTGCAGCGACTAAACGCAGGCACCGGACTTGAAGACAATCTGGACTAGAAAGACAAGAAACGTGACGACCACCTCGATTCAATGCCTCTTTGCCATTCGCAACGAACGGCGCGCCAACGATCTCACCGTCGAAGCTCTCGTGCGCGATATCATGGCGTCGGCTCAGGCCGCGCTTCTGAAGAGCTTCTACGCGATCTCCGAATTCTACACGGCTTATCACAAGCGACAGGAACGCCGGCGCCACCACTATCGCCGCGCCATGCGCGCGCTCAGCTTCGACAAGAAGCCGGCAAGCGATGCTGCTGTTACCGCCGCGCCCCAGATCACTGAAATCGCCGACGCGCCGCAGCTCGCCGACGCGCACATCATTCATTTTACGTCGTACAGGACCGGGCAAATCGCGAAAGCCTCTGTCCAGGACGACGCGGATGCCATCCCGGCCGCTCACGTGTGCGACTACGCCAAATGGGCGAGCCGCAACGCCACGGCGTCGTAAAGCAGCATCCCCTCTCCCGCAATCCGATACAGACGATGCGCGGCGGATCGCTCCGCCGCGCATGCGCGTT
>JBMOOJ010000016.1:0-32805 GCA_049323835.1 Pseudomonadota bacterium
GCAGCTTCTCGAAGTTATCCGCCCAGATGCCGATGATGAATCCGAACAGGCTGAAGGTGACGGCGGTGAGCACGAGAAACGCGATCATCCAGACCGGGTGCGCGATCTTCAGCGGCACGAACAGGCCGGCGGTGGCGAGGATGATCAGGCCGAGAATGATCGACTTGGTCGCGGCCGCGCCGACATAGCCGATGGCGATTTCGAGCGGCGAAATGGGAGCCGAGAGAATTTCATAGATGGTGCCGACGAATTTCGGAAAATAGATGCCGAACGAGGCATTGGCGATGCTCTGCGTCAGTAGCGACAGCATGATCAGGCCCGGCACGATGAACGTGCCGTAGCTGACGCCCTCGATCTCGGGAATGCGCGAGCCGATCGCGGCGCCGAACACGACGAAATACAGCGAGGTGGAAATCACCGGCGAGATGACGCTCTGCATCAGCGTGCGCCAGGTGCGCGCCATCTCGAACTTGTAGATGGCCTTGATGGCATGAACGTTCATTGCGCGGCCTCGTTCGGTTGATGCACGAGGCTGACGAAGATTTCTTCCAGCGAGCTCTGCGTGGTGTTGAGATCGTTGAAGCGGATGCCGGCGGTGTTGAGGTCGTTGAGCAGGGCGGTGATGCCGGTACGTTCGCCCTTGGTATCGTAGGTGTAGACGAGATCCTGTCCGCCGGGTTTCAGCTCCAGATGGTGCGCGGACAGCGACGCCGGCACCGCGTCAAGCGGCTTTTGCAGATGCAGCGTGAGCTGCTTCTTGCCGAGCTTCTGCATCAGCGCGGCCTTGTTCTCGGTCAGGATCAACTCGCCCTTGGCGATGACGCCGATCCGGTCGGCCATCTCTTCGGCTTCTTCGAGATAGTGCGTAGTGAGAATGATGGTGACGCCGGACGCGCGCAGCTCGCGTACCACGTCCCACATGCCCTTGCGCAGCTCGACATCGACGCCCGCGGTCGGCTCGTCGAGGAACAGAATCTTCGGTTCGTGCGACAGCGCCTTGGCGATCATCACGCGGCGCTTCATGCCGCCCGAGAGCGTGATGATCTGCGCGTCCTTCTTGTCCCAGAGCGAGAGATCGCGCAGCACCTTCTCGACATGCGCCTTGTTCTTCGGTTTGCCGAACAGGCCGCGGCTGAATGAGGTGGTCGCCCACACGGTCTCGAACGCATCGGTGTGCAATTCCTGCGGCACCAGACCGATCATCGAGCGCGCGGCGCGATAGTCGTTGTTGATGTCATGCCCGCCGACGCTGACGCTGCCCTCGCTCGATGTGGCGATGCCGCAGATGATGCTGATCAGCGTGGTCTTGCCGGCGCCGTTCGGGCCGAGCAGCGCGAAAATCTCACCGGGCTCGATATCGAGGTTGATGTTGTTGAGCGCCCGCAAACCGGACGGATAGACCTTTGACAGGTTTTTGACGGATATGATGGGCATGGGACCGGGCGGGAGGTTGTCGGGCAGCTGTAGATAGGTTGCATGAGGTCTAACCGCAACCCGCTGTCATGCCCGTGCTTGTCACGGGCATCCACGTCTTGCAGCGCATCGGCAAGAAAGACGTGGATGGCCGGGATAAACCCGGCCATGACGAGCTTAGCGAAAGCCTTCACAGCGCATCTGATCGCGCTGTGCCTCGCTGCGGCGACGATCACCAAAACGCATGTTCTTATGCCGTGGACATGCGCCGTTCGCCTTGTACGGCTTGCACATCAAGCAGCCGGCTCGCGCTGACTTCGGACGTTTGCGCTTGTGGTGCATCCTAGGTATTCTTTCTTACTGCTCTATGGGACCATACACCATAGATGCAACGTGTGGACCTACGCTCGCTCCACGAAGCTATCGACCACCTTCTTCTCGCCGGCCTTGTCGAAATCGATGGTGAGCTTGTTGCCGTCGATCCTGGCGACGCGGCCATAGCCGAACTTCTGGTGGAACACGCGATCGCCAAGCGAATACTCGGACTGGGTGCCCGTCGATTTCGCGATCAATTCGCCCTCGATCGTCAGCGGCGCGCGCTTTGGTCGTGACGATGCGCCGCCGCGCGGGCCGGCATCGTAAGACGAGCCGGCCTCATCGAACCCGCTGCGATTGTTTCCGCCGCGCCGCTGCTGCGCCCGCTGCCAGCCCGGCGTCGAATAGCTCGATCCGAACGAGTCCATGTTGTCGAAGCGCGATGCGCCATAGCCGCCGGCGCCGCCCCATCCGCCGCCGCCCTTGCTCTCGGTCACTTCCACGTTGTGCGCGGGCAACTCGTCGAGGAAGCGCGAGGGGATGGTCGTCGACCAGGTGCCGTGAATGCGGCGGTTGGTGGCGAAGTAAAGTTTCGCGCGGCGGCGCGCGCGGGTGATGCCGACGTGGGCGAGGCGGCGCTCTTCCTCGAGGCCGGCGCGGCCCTGATCGTCGAGCGTTCGCTGGCTCGGAAACAGGCCTTCTTCCCAGCCGGGGAGAAACACGTTGTTGAATTCGAGGCCCTTCGCCGAATGCAGGGTCATCAGCGACACGGCGTCTTCGTCTGCGCCGCCCTCGCGATCCATCACCAGCGCGATGTGTTCGAGGAAGCCTTGCAGGTTCTCGAACTCCTCCATCGAGCGCACGAGTTCCTTCAGGTTGTCCAGCCGGCCGGCGGCGTCCGCAGAGCGATCCTTCTGCCACATCTCGGTGTAGCCGCTCTCGTCCAGCATGATCTCGGCCAGCTCGGTGTGCGGGACGACGTCCATCTGCTTGCGCCAGCGCTCGAAGCTCTCAAGTAACGCACGGAGTGAACTCCGTGCTTTGGGCTTCAGCTCGTCGGTGTCGATCACCGCGCGCGCGGCTTCATAGAGCGGAATCTTCCGCTTGCGGCCGTGGTCATGCAGCATCTGAACGGTCGCGTCGCCGAGGCCGCGCTTCGGCACATTGACGATGCGCTCGAAGGCGAGATCGTCGGCGGGCGAGTTGATCACGCGCAGGTAGGCCAACGCATCGCGGATTTCTGCGCGCTCATAGAACCGGGGACCACCGATGACGCGGTAGGGCAGGCCGAGCGTGACGAAGCGGTCTTCGAACTCGCGCATCTGGAACGACGCGCGCACAAGAATGGCGATCTCGTTCAGCTTGTCGCCCTGGCGCTGCAGCTGTTCGATCTCCTCGCCGATGGCGCGGGCTTCCTCTTCCGAATCCCACGCACCGGTGACGGTGACTTTCTCGCCGTCCTCGTCTTCCGTGCGCAGCGTCTTGCCGAGGCGGCCTTCGTTGTGCGCGATCAGGTGCGAGGCGGCGGCGAGGATGTGACCGGTGGAGCGATAGTTGCGTTCGAGGCGGATGACCTTGGCGCCGGGAAAGTCGTGCTCGAAGCGCAGGATGTTGTCGACCTCGGCGCCGCGCCAGCCGTAGATCGACTGATCGTCGTCGCCGACGCAGCAGATGTTCTTGAGGTGGGTCGATGCCGTTCCCGCTTCAACGGGTACGGTGCGCTCCCTCTCCCCGCTTGCGGGGAGAGGGTTGGGGTGAGGGGGTGCCGATGCAGGAGGCGAGTCGAACGTGTCGGCAAGGTCGAAGCCTTGCCCCTCACCCGGCGCGAATTCGCCTTGCTCATTCTCGCCGACCTCTCCCCGCAAGCGGGGCGAGGTGAAGAAAGAGGGCGGCCCGACGTTGGTCGCGCTCGGGGCCTGCGACAGCAACCGCAGCCAGAGATACTGCGCGACGTTGGTGTCCTGATACTCGTCGACCAGAATGTATTTGAAGCGGTATTGGTACTGCCGCAGGACGTCCGGGTGCTCGCGGAAGATGCGAATATTCTCGAGCAGCAGATCGCCGAAGTCGGCGGCGTTCAGCGTCTTCAACCGCTCCTGATAGGCCGTGTAGAGCTTGCCGCCCTTGCCGTTGCCGAAGATCGCCGCTTCCCCGGACGGCACCTGCGACGGCGCGAGGCCGCGGTTCTTCCACCCGTCGATCAGGTTCGCCAGCATGCGCGCGGGCCAGCGCTTGTCGTCGATATTCTCGGCTTGAAGAAGCTGCTTCAGCAGGCGGATCTGGTCGTCCACATCCAGCACGGTGAAGTTCGATTTCAGACCGGCCATCTCGGCATGGAAGCGCAGGATGCGGCCGCCGATGGAGTGGAAGGTGCCGAGCCACGGCATGCCTTCGACCGCCTGACCGAGCATCTGGCCGAGGCGGTGCTTCATCTCGCGCGCGGCTTTGTTGGTGAAGGTCACCGACAGGATTTCCTGCGGCCGGGCGCGGCCCTGACTGAGGATGTGGGCGATGCGGGTGGTCAGCACGCGCGTCTTGCCAGTGCCGGCACCGGCCAGCACCAGCACCGGGCCGTCGAGCGTCTCGACCGCCTCGCGCTGCTCCGGATTGAGGCCATTGAGATACTGCGGGCCGGCCGCCGCCCGCGCACGCGCGGCAATGCCGCCCGCGACAGGCTGGTGAAGCGGCGCTTCAGGCGCGGGAAATTTGCGAGGCTCGGTCATGCGATTCGTTGTGCCGACAAGATGGCACTGCCAGCCGCCGGACGGGAGGCTTGATATAGGGCTTTCGGGCCGCCGCCGACAGGCTTGCGGTGTCAGTTCACCGCATTTGTTCCCGCGATTTCCCGGCTTTTTTCAGCATGAAGGCCTTTGAAGCATCCGGAACTCCGGCATGCCGCCGGGCATTGGCTTCCCGACATCGCTTGTCGGCCGAGATCGGCGGAGCGAGAGACACGTTGAGGAGAAAGCCATGCTGAGCTGGGTTGTAACGTTTCTGGTTATCGCGCTGATCGCCGGTCTTCTGGGCTTTGGCGGCATCGCCGGGGCATCGATCGAAATCGCGAAGATCGTCTTCTTCATCGCGATCGTGCTGTTCCTGATCTCCGCGGTGATGAGCATCGTCCGCGGCCGGACGAACGTGTAGCGATTTTGCGCCGGACGCGGCGCAGCACGAAGTGATGCGCTGCTGATCCGGGGCCGTACCAAGTCGGGCGCTTGTTCTGGAACGGTCCCGGCTCTGCAACGCGGCACTTCGCGCCGCATTGCGTCCGGGACAACTATTTCTTCGCCGGCATCTCGATCCGGCGGCCGAGCCCGTCGGGTCGTTTTGCTTTGGCGTGCGCCGCCGCCATCGCCTGCACGCGCGCCGCGATATCCGGCGGGAAGGGCGCGACCTTCCGCACGCTCATGTCGATGTGCAGCGTCATGTTCTCCGATGTCGCCGAAATCCAGCCTTCCGTCGCGTGCTTCATTTCCTGAAACGTGTGTATGCGTTTCGCGTCGGCGGCGATCACGTACATCGTCACCTGCACCGGATCGCCGAGATGCACCTCGCGCAGGTAGCGCACGTGCGCTTCCGCCGTCATGGTCGAGCAGTTGCGGGAGGCGAGGTAGGCCGGACCCATACCCATCGCCGCGAACATCTCGTCGATCGAGCGATCCATGATCACGTTGTAGTAGGCCATGTTGAGATGGCCGTTGTAGTCGATCCAGTCCGGCTCGAGCTGCTTGACCGTACTGAGAAACGGGCCGGCGTCGGTCTGGACAGGCATATCGGTCATTCGTCGTCCCGTTTGTTTGATTGCGCCTGTGGCGGCGCTTGACCCCACATATAACCTTTGCCACGGTCGCTGCCGCAACAAAAACAACAAGGAGTTGGTTGTGGGAGGCATTGAGGCGAAATCGCTGCCGCGGCCGGACGCCAAGGCGCTGAAGGGCGCGATCGACGCGCTGGCTGCGCGGTTCGGTAACCGGCTGGTGACCTCGCAGGCGGTGCGCGAGCAGCATGCCCACACGACCACCTGGCTGAAGACGCAGGCGCCCGACGCCGTGGTGATGGCGCAGTCGACGCCGGACATTCAGGACGTGGTGCGCATCTGCGCGCAGCATCGCGTGCCGGTGATCCCGTTCGGCACCGGCACCTCGCTCGAAGGGCAGGTGAACGCACCGGCCGGTGGTGTCTCCATCGACCTGCGCGACATGAATCGGCTGCTCGAAGTGCATCAGGAAGACCTCGACTGCGTGATCGAGCCCGGCATCACCCGCAAGACGCTCAACGAGCAGCTGCGCGACCAGGGCCTGTTCTTTCCGATCGATCCGGGCGCGGACGCCTCCATCGGCGGTATGGCGTCGACGCGCGCATCCGGCACCAATGCCGTGCGCTACGGCACTATGCGCGACAACGTGCTGTCGCTGAAGGTGGTGCGTGCGGACGGCGAGATCATCACCACCGGCACGCGGGCGAAGAAGTCCTCGGCCGGTTACGACCTGACGCATCTGTTCATTGGCGCCGAGGGCACGCTCGGCATCATCTCCGAACTGACGATCCGGTTGCGCGGCATTCCGGAGACGATCGCTGCGGCATCCTGCTCGTTCAAGACCCTGCAAGGCGCGTGTCAGGCGACAATCCTCGCGATCCAGACCGGCATTCCGATTGCGCGCATCGAATTGCTCAACGAGATGCAGGTGAAGGCCAGCAACGTCTACTCCAAGCTGACCTTGCCCGAGACGCCACTGCTGCTGCTCGAATTCCACGGCACCGAGGCCGAGGTCGCCGAGCAGGCGAAGCGCTTCGCCGAGATCGCGGGCGAATGCGGCGGCGGCGATTTCGCGTGGACGGCAAAGGCCGAGGATCGCACCAAGCTCTGGCAGGCGCGGCACGATGCCTACTGGTCGGTGCTGGGCTTGCGTCCCGGCGCGGGCGTGGTCGCGACCGACGTGTGCGTGCCGATCTCGCGGCTCGCCGATTGCGTCACCGAAACGGAAGAAGACATCACGCGGCTGAAGCTCTTGGCGCCGATCGTCGGTCATGTCGGCGACGGCAACTTCCACTGCTCGCTGCTCTGCGACGTCAACGACGCCGATGAGTTCGCCCGCGCCGAGGAGTTCATGCATCGCCTCGTCGAGCGCTCGCTCGCCATGGGCGGCACCTGCACCGGCGAGCACGGCATCGGACAGGGCAAGCAGAAGTATCTGAAAGCCGAGCTTGGGTCCGAGGCAATCGATGCAATGAAGGCATTGAAGAAAGCCATGGACCCGGACAACATTCTCAACCCGGGCAAGATCATCCCGGTATCCTGACGGCGGGCGGTGTATAAGCGGTTCTGCCATCCGCGACTGAAGTTCAAGGCTTGAACCTTCGAGGTCCTCATGAACGAGCATGCTCAGCCGACCAAATCCGAACCGCTGTTCAATCCGCTGGCCCCCGAATACATCCGCGACCCGTATCCGTTCTACGAGCGTCTGCGCACCACCGATCCGATGCACGTGTCGGAGCATGGCATGTTCATCGCGAGCCGGCATGCGGAAGCGAGCCTGGTGCTGCGCGACAAGCGCTTCGGCAAGGATTACGCCGACCGGACGATGCGCCGCTACGGGCCGCAGATTTTGCAGGAGCCGGCGTTCCGCAGCATGGGCCACTGGATGCTGCAAGCCGATCCGCCGGATCACACGCGCCTGCGCGGCCTCGTGGTCAAGGCCTTCACCGCGCGGCGGGTCGAGGACATGCGCCCGCGCATCCAGCAGATCGTCGACGAGACGCTGGACCGGATCGCCCCGCGCGGCCACATGGACCTGATCGAGGACTTCGCGTTCCGCCTGCCGATCACGATCATCTGCGACATGCTCGGCATTCCGGCCGAACATCGCGAGCTGTTTTATGCCGGTGCGCGCAACGGCGGTCGGCTGCTCGATCCGGTGCCGATGTCGCCGGAGGAGATCAAGACGGCCAACGCGAACACGCTCGCCGGCGAGATGTACTTCAAGCAGCTGTTCGATCTGCGCCGCCGCGAGCCTGCCGACGATCTCATCACACAGCTGGTGCAGGCGGAAGAAGACGGCAGCAAGCTGTCGAACGAGGAACTGACCGCCAATATCATCCTGCTGTTCGGGGCAGGGCACGAGACGACGGTGAATCTGATCGGCAACGGACTGCTCGCGCTGCATCGCAATCCGGATCAGCTGGCGCTGCTGAAAGCCAATCCCTCGCTGATCGGCAACGCGATCGAGGAGTTCCTGCGCTACGACTCGTCGGTGCAGTCGACCGGGCGCGTGACGCTGGAAGACATCGACGATCTCGGCGGCAAGCGCATTCCGAAGGGCGAGACGGTGCTGTGCTTGCTCGGCTCGGCCAACCGCGATCCGGCGGTCTATCCGGACCGGCCGGACAAGCTCGATATCACGCGGCCGAACGTGAAGCCGCTGTCGTTCGGCGGCGGCATTCACTTCTGCCTCGGCGCGCAGCTCGCGCGAATCGAGGCGGAGGTGGCGATTGCGACGCTGCTGCGGCGGTTGCCAGATCTCAGGCTCGACGATGCGGAGAATCCGAAGTGGCGGCCGACATTCGTCCTGCGGGGACTCGTGGAATTGCCGGCGAGCTGGTAGTCGGCGCTAAATCTTGCCGATCATCGCCTTGATCGCATCGATCCGCTCGGGATCGCGGCGATAGAACGTCCACTGCTTGATCTTCTTCGGCTGCACGAGGCCTGCCTGAACCAGCACGCGCATGTGCTCGCTCAAGGTCGCCTGCGTGACGCCAAGTTTCTCAGCGAGCAGCAGCCCGCAGACGCCGTCCTTCACGAGGTCGCCGTCGCTCTGCGGAGGGAAATGCCGCCGCGGGCTTTTCAGCCAGTCGAGAATTTGCAGGCGCTTGTCGTTGGCGAGCGCCTTCAATACAGCTTCCGCTTGCATGTCGTTACTTTGCCAAGTAACTAAGTGCACGTCAATGGTCCATGGTCACAGCAGAAACGGGGTGCCGGCATGGCGGAGCAGCAAGGCGAACCGAAGATCACCCGCGAGCGTATCGCGCAGACGGAAGCATTGATCCGGCCCTACGTCCGCCGCACGCCGACCATAGCAACCGATGCGGCGGATTTCGGACTGCCGTCGCGGCCGCTGCAATTCAAGCTTGAATGCCTTCAGCACAGTGGCTCGTTCAAGGCACGGGGTGCGTTCACCAATCTGCTGACGCGATCCGTGCCGAAGGCGGGTGTCGTGGCTGCATCGGGCGGCAATCACGGCGCGGCGGTCGCCTATGCCGCGATGAAGCGCGGCGTGCCGGCGAACATCTTCGTGCCGAGCGTGACGTCGCCGGCGAAGGCCGAGCGCATTCGCAGCTACGGCGCCAACCTCGTCATCGGCGGCGATCGCTATGCGGAGGCGCTGGCGGCAAGCGAGACGTTTGCGGCTGAGAGCGGCGCGCTCCAGATTCACGCTTTCGATCAGGTCGAGACTTTGCTCGGGCAAGGCACGGTCGGGCTGGAGATCGAGGCGGATACGCCAGAGATCGATACTCTATTGGTGGCGGTCGGCGGTGGCGGCTTGATCGGCGGCATCGCCGCATGGTTCGCCGGGCGCATCAAGGTCGTTGCGGTCGAGCCGGAAGGCGCACCGACGCTGCACATGGCGCTCGCCGCAGGACGGCCGGTCGACGCGCCGACCGAGGGCATTGCCGCGGATTCGCTGGCGCCGAAACAGGTCGGCGTGCACATGTTCCCGATCGCGCAGCGCTACGTCCAGCATTCGCTGCTGATCGCCGACGATGATATCCGTGCCGCGCAGGCAGCGCTGTGGGAGCGGCTGCGGATCGTCGCCGAGCCGGGCGGGGCGGCGGCGTTCGGGGCGCTGCTGTCCGGCAAATACGCGCCGCAGCCGGATGAGCGGATCGCAGTGCTGGTCTGCGGCGCCAACACGACGGCGGTGCGTTTCGATTGAGGGTCGTTGGCGGCCGAGCGATAGCTGGTAATCTGTCCGCAGGAGTGCCCGCCAAATGACAGACGCGACCATCGATATCGACGCCATTGCCGCCGCCGTGATTGCGGCGCGCGATAGCAGTACCCAGATCGCGCCGTTCTCGTCATCGCTTGCAGGCTTCAGCCTCGCCGATGCCTATCGCGTGACGCCGAAGGTGCGGCAGTTGCGCGAGGCGACGGGCGAGCGTGTGGTCGGCCGCAAGATCGGCTTCACCAACCGGACGATCTGGGACGAGTTCGGCGTCCATGCGCCGATCTGGGGTTACGTCTACGATCGCACGCTCGGCGACTTGCGCATGATGGGCGACGGCTTCTCGCTGACGGGTCTGTTGGAACCGTTGATCGAGCCGGAGATCATCTTCCAGCTGTCGGCGGCGCCCGATCCGGACATGGACGAGCGCGACCTTTTGTCTTGTATCGCCTGGGTTTCGCACGGCTTCGAGATCGTGCAGTCGATCTACCCGGGCTGGACATTCGCTCCCGCGGATACCGTCGCGGGCTTCGGCCTGCATGGCGCGCTGTTGATCGGCGAGCGGCATCCGCTCGATGGCAGCGCGGATGGCTGGCTGGAGCGGCTGCACAATTTCGAGATCACGCTTTCGTGCGGGGATACGGTCGCGCCGGGCCATTCGCGCAACGTGCTGGATGGGCCGTTGTCGGCGCTGCGCCATCTTGTTCAGGTATTGGCGAAGGACTCTGTCAATCCGCCGCTGGCGCCCGGCGAGATTATCACCACGGGCACGCTCACCCGTGCCCTGCCGATCAAGCCCGGCGAAACGTGGACCACCAGGCTGAGCGGCGTTCCGCTTGCTGGCGCCAGCATCCGGTTCTGCTGAGTTTTTGGTGCAGGCTGCGCCTGCCGCAGTGATTTTGCCGCGTTCATTCATGTATATTTCCAGCGGGGGATCTGATTTGCGGCGCGGTTGGCCGGGCGCTTCGAGGCGCCCGCTAAGGGAGATATCGTGCAGACGACGCTGCTCGGATTGGCCATTGCCTTCATCCTGGCGCTGCTGGCGGCCCTGATCGGCCCGTATTTCGTCGACTGGAACCAGTTCAAGCCCCGGTTCGAGGTGGAAGCGAGCCGTGTGCTCGGCGCGCCGGTGCGGGTCGAAGGTGCTCTCGATGCGCGCCTGCTGCCGACGCCGACGTTGCGGCTGCGCAAGGTCGCGGTCGGCAAGCCGAACGATCCCGGACGGATCGCCGCCGACAAGCTCGATGTCGAGTTCAGCCTCGGCGCGCTGATGCGCGGCGACTGGCGGGCCTCGGAACTGACGATCGATGGCCTTGCCGTCAACGCCGGGCTCGATGAGCGCGGCCGCATCATCGCCCCGCCGTTCTCGGGCGGCTTCAACATCGGCGGCGTCTCGATCGACCGCCTCAATCTCACCGGCAAGGTCGGCCTGTACGATACCGCAAGCCGTACCACCATCGCGCTCGACGACATCAGTTTCAGCGGCGACGTGCGGGCGCAGGCCGGCTCGGTGCGCGGCGAAGGACAGCTCAGCGCCAACGGCGAGCGCTACCCGTTCCGTCTCTCGACCGGACAGAGCAGCGACGGCAACGGTACGCGCTTTCGTTTCGGCATCGAGCCGGGCGCGCGGCCGTTCAGTGCTTATCTGGACGGCGTGCTGACGTTCGCCGCCGATGCGCCGCAGTTCGAAGGTGCGCTCTCGGTTGTCCGTACCGCTTCGCTGAAATCGGGTCCGCAAGGTGCGGTGCTGCAAACTCCGTGGAAGATGACGGCGAACGTGCGCGCCGAACCATCGTCCGCGAAGCTCGAGCAGGTCGAGCTCGCCTATGGTTCGGATGAGACCGCCTTCAAGCTCAATGGGGTGGCCGATGTCCGCTTCGGGGCCTCGCCGCTGCTGCACGTGGTGCTCGCGGCACGGCAGCTCGATGCCGATCGGCTGCTGGCGAAAGAGGGCGCGACCAGCGAGCCGGCGCAGATTATCGCCGGTCTGCGCGATCTGGTGCGGGACCTGCCGCAGCCGCCATTGCCGGTGCAGGCGGAGGTCGGTGTCGACCAGATCATGCTCGGCGGGCGGCCGATGCAGGGCGTCGGCCTCGACCTCAGCGCCAGCAAGGCGGAATGGCGCATCGACAAGTTCGAGATGCGCGCGCCCGGTGCAACGCAGGTGGTTCTGAGCGGCACGGCCGCCGCGGCCGGTTTCAAGGGGGCGATCAGCATCGACTCCGCCGATCCCGACCTGCTGGCGACGTGGATGCAGGGCCGCAACGATGCGGTGCTGCGCGGCCAGCGCAGTCTGCGCGTGCGCGGACAGCTCAACGTCACGGCGGATCGCGTCGCGCTCGACGGTATGAGTGCGGACCTCGGCAGCGGCGAACTGCGCGGCAAGCTCGGCTGGGTCAAATCGGCAGGCGGCGGATCGCGGATCGAGACCGATCTCACCACCCATTCGCTCGATCTCGATGCAACGATAGCGCTCGCCCGCGCGGCGATGAACGCGCAGGGCGGCTTGCCGAGCGAGGGCAGCGTCAAGCTCGCGGCAACGACCGCGAAGTGGGCCGGACAGGAGCTCAAACCGTTCGCGGCGAGCTTCGCCTTCACGCCGAAGACGCTGACGATCGACACGTTCTCTGCCGGCGCTCCGGGCGGGATGCAGGCGAGCGGCGGCGGCGCGATCGATTTCCTCGATGCGACCGGCAAGATCAACGTCAGCGCATCGGATGTCGGCGCGGGCCAGATCGTTGCGCTGCTGCTGCCGTTTGCGCCGGAACTGGCGAACCGCATTCAGTCGCTCGGCGACGCCGGGCGGGCGAAGATCGCGCTGACGGCGGCGCTTGACAAAGCAGGCAGCGGTCGCGGCAAGGCGCGCGTGGCGCTCGATATCGACGGCACGCAGATCAAAACCAATGCGGTGCTCAGCGGTTCGCCGCGCCTCGATGACGTGCGGGCCGTGAACGTCGATGCGATGGCGCGCGACGAGTGGACCATCGAGACGAAATCCATCTTTCCAAAGCAGGCGGCGCTGCTCGGCCTCATCCCGCTCGGCGAAGCGCTGAAGGCACTCTCGGGCTCCGAAGCCGTGCAGCTCGATTTCACGGCGAACGGCGCGCTCCGTGCGCCGCTCAAGTTCAAGGCCACCGTGTCGGGCGCGGCGATCGATGCGAGTGCGGAAGGCAGTGCTGAGTTGTGGCCGAAGGATGCACAGAGACTGGCGGCTGATGCCGCACTCACCGTTCGCCGCGCCAACCTGGCGCCGCTGCTCGATCAGCCGCAAGCCATCAACATCAGTCTGACGTCGCGGCTTGCGCTGTCGGCACAGGACGTCGCGCTGCGCGATATCGACAGCCGTATCGGCAGTTCGCGCGTCCGCGGGCGGTTGTCGTTCGGACGCGGCGACGATCCGGCGATCGACGGCGAACTCGGCATGGATGTGCTCGATCTCGGCGCCGTATTCAGCGGCGCGATCGGTGCGAATGGCAGCGATCCGGCCGCGCCGCTCGGGCGCGGGCTGATGCGCGGCTGGCGCGGGCAGGTGACGTTCCAGGCGCTGCGCGGCGTGCTGCCGGGCGGCATCGAGTTGCGGCCGGTCGGCGGCGCGTTGAAGACCAATGGCGACGCGCTGTCGTTCCACGACATCAAGGGCAAACTCGGCGGCAGCGACGTGGCGGCGGAGATCGACGCGCGGCCGGGCCTCAACGGGCTTGGCCTCGATGCGCGGTTGCAGTTCGCGAACGCCGACGCGAGTGCGTTGCGCTATCGCGGCCTGGCAATGCCGGCCGGGCGGGCGTCGTTGCAGATGACGCTCGCGAGCCGCGGCCGCAGCGCATCCGGATTGAGCGGCGCGCTCTCGGGCGCGGGATCGTTCACGCTGGAGAAGGTGCGCATTCCCGGGCTCGATCCGGCAGGCTTCGATGCCGCGATCCGCGCAGGCGATGCGGGGCAGCCGACCGATGCCGCGCGATTGAAGACGTTGCTGGAGCCGATTCTCGCCGCGGGCGCGTTCGCTGCGCCATCGGCGCAGATCGCGTTCGTCGTCAGCGACGGGCGGCTGCGGGTCGGCGCGACGACGCTGGAAGGCGAGGGCGCGCGCGCCGTGGTGTCGGGCGGCTACGACATCGCCGCCGATCAGGTCGACATGCGTGCGCTGCTCATGTCGACGGCCTTGCCGAACCGCCCGGAAATTCTCGTGCTTGCGCACGGCACGCCGGATGCGCCGGTAAAGACGCTCGACGTGACATCGCTGTCGTCATGGCTGGCGGTGCGGGCGATCGATCGCGAGACCCGCAGGCTCGATGCCATCGAACGTGGCGAGGTGCCGCCGCCTCCGGCCATCGCTCCCGCGCCACCTGCCGTGCCGGCGGTGAAGGGTGCCGCCATCGCGCCGCCGCCGGCGGCTCCGCGGGCTGAACCCTCGCCCGATCTGCCTGTCATGGATGTTCCAACGCCCGGCCGCGATCCACGCCGCGCGCCCGCCAAAGCCAAGGTCGAGCCCAAAGGAGAGCCCAAAGGAGAGCCCAAGGGAGAGCCTAAGCTGGAACCGAAGGCTGCACCGCGCCCCGTTCCGCCACCTCAGACCGCGATCGCGCCTCCGATCGAAACGCAGTCCGCCCCGGCATTGCCGCCGCCGATCGACGTGAAGCCCGCGCCGGGCCAGCAGCCGCGCCCGGCGTCGACGCCACGGCCGCGCCAGCCGCTGGTCCTGACGCCGCAATTCTCGAATTGAGGACTCAGATGCGCGGTTGCGCGCCAGCGGCCGACCGCAACGCCGGTATCATTATCGCGGGCTGAGGGGCGGCGACGGCTGTGTGGTGATAAAGCGCCGCTCGCCGATCATCACCGGATAGTCGGCGCGGGCGCGGAAGTGATCCAGCACATAGAGCCGGATCGCCGATGACAGGTTGCCGGTGCTGCGCTGCGCATCGATGGCGGCGAGCTGGCGCGACAGACTGATTCCACGCCGGGCAGCGATATCCTTGAGGCTGGTCCAGAAAGCGTCCTCAAGGCTGACGCTGGTCTTCTGTCCGCCGACCATGACCGAGCGTTTGACGACCGCGAACTCCCGGATCCGTGGAGAATCACCGGTGCCCATGGGTTCGAGATCATCTGTCATGACTAACCCCCGAAAGGCCCGGTGCGGCGATTGTCGCCGGCACCGTGAAAAACCTTGCAAATCAGGGGTAAATTCTAACCCTCAGTCCCGTCCGGGAAAATTCGGCAAAACCCAGTTCGGCAAAACCCGTAAAGCGCGAGTTCACCGTGGTCCGCATTCCGAGGGCTCAAGGTTCAAGGGGTATCCGCGTGAGCCAGGCTCAGTTCGCGGTTCATGCTGCTGTTGCTGTCGATCGTCTCGATGGCGGACGCCCGCGAGCGGAAATGATCGAGAACGAACAGGCGGATCGCCGAGGACAGGTTGCCCTGCTTCCGCGCTCCGTCGATTTCACCGACCAGTTCCGACAGCGTGACGCTGCGCTGGCCCGAGATTTCCTTCATGCCATTCCAGAAGGCTTCCTCCAGGCTCACGCTGGTCTTGTGGCCTGCAACTACGATGGAACGTTTAACCACCGGCGACTTCATGCTTCGTCCCCGCTCTTGATACGATGCTGCTCGTGAACTTCACGGAGCCGTTGTTCGCGCCGTTCATCAGCCTCACGTTCCGCCTTGGTTCGTCCGAAACGTGCGCGGTTGGCGTCGGCCTTCTTGGCCTGCCTGTCGCGTTCGACACGTTTCCGAAAGCGGTTGAGGTTAACGACGTCGGTCATAACTGCCCCGGTACGGTATGCGGTAGCTACGATGTGGATCGGAGAACGTTTCCGAGCGTTGCGGGTTAACTGCAATTTTTTGCCGCTGTCACGGTCGCCATCAAAGAACAAAAGCCGTTCGCAGCTGCGCTCGTGCAACTTTCTTTGTGAATATTTGCGGGTTTGCGGTGTTACGCGCCGTCTTCTCATTGGGGCGGCCGGGTGTGCCGGCCGCGCCGCGGGAATCCTGCTCGGGATTCCGTCGAAATCCTTGCTCCAGGCTCTTATCCGGGACGGATCATCTTCTCCGGCCGGACCAGACGATCGAACTCGGCGTCCGTTACGAATCCAAGCCGGACTGCTTCCTGCTTTAATGTAGTACCGTTGGCGTGCGCCGTCTTCGCCACCTTGGCCGCATTGTCGTATCCGATTGTCGGCGCGAGTGCAGTCACAAGCATCAACGATCGCTGCATCAGTTCACGAATTTGTGTCTCGTTCGCAGCTATGCCGTTCACGCAATGGTCGGTGAAGGAGCGGGCCGCGTCGCTCATCAAGCGGATCGATTGCAGCATCGCATTGATCATCACCGGCTTGTAGACGTTCAGCTCGAAATGCCCCTGGCTGCCGGCGACGGAGATCGTGGTCTGATTGCCGAAGATCTGGCAGCACACCATGGTCATCGCTTCGCACTGCGTCGGATTCACCTTGCCCGGCATGATCGAGGAGCCCGGCTCGTTCTCCGGCAGGATCAGTTCGCCGAGGCCCGAGCGCGGACCCGAGCCGAGCAGGCGGATGTCGTTGGCGATCTTGAACAGGGCGGTGGCGATCGACTCGATCGTGCCGTGCACGAACACGAAAGCGTCGTTGGCGGCGAGCGCTTCGAACTTGTTCGGCGCTGTGACGAACGGCAGCTTCGTGATCGCTGCTGCGTGCTTTGCGAACAGCTTGGCGAATTGCGGTTTGGCATTGAGGCCGGTGCCGACGGCGGTGCCGCCTTGCGCCAGCGGATATAACTCCTTCACCGCCAGCTTCAGGCGGCGGATGCCACTGTCGAGCTGCGCCGCGTAGCCGGAGAACTCCTGACCCAGTGTCAGCGGCGTCGCATCCTGCGTATGGGTGCGGCCGATCTTCACGATCCCGGCAAACGCTTTTTCTTTCTTCTTCAGCGCGGCGTGAAGATAGGTGAGGGCCGGCAGCAGGTCGTGAACGATGCGCTCGGTCGCGGCGATGTGCATCGCCGTCGGGAAGCTGTCGTTCGACGACTGGCTCATGTTGACGTGATCGTTTGGATGCACCGGCGTCTTGGCGCCGCGCTCGCCGCCGAGCATTTCGTTGGCGCGGTTTGAGATCACCTCGTTGAGGTTCATGTTGGTCTGGGTGCCGGAGCCGGTCTGCCAGACCACGAGCGGGAAGTGGTCGTCGTGCACGCCATCGATGATTTCGTGCGCGGCGCGGATGATCGCGTCAGCGCGCTTCCGGTCGATCAGCTTCAGATCGAGATTGGCTTTCGCCGCGGCAAGCTTGACGATGGCCATCGCGCGGATCAGCGGCAGCGGCATGCGTTCGACGCCGATGCGGAAATTCTCCGAGGACCGCTGGGTCTGCGCGCCCCACAATTTATCGGCGGCAACCGCGATCGGGCCGAACGTGTCGGTCTCGGTGCGGGTGCCTTTTGCGGCTGCCGTCTTTTTCGTCGCCATGATGCTCACTGTTTCATTCTGCCGTTGATGTCGCGTGTTCAGCGACGTTCGGCCGGGACGGTGTCCCGTCACGCCGCTGATGACAACACAACGTAACTGGAATTACTCAAGGATGCCCGGCGATATCTCGCGCAGGCTACTTCTTGCGGAAACGGTCCAGCCTTACGACCTCGGCGCCATCACCCGGCTTTGCGGGCTCTGGGGCGGGCTCGTCCTTGGCGGCAGCAGGTGCTACCGCGGCGGGCGGATCGACGAGGCCGCCTGCGGGCATCGCCGCTTCGGATGGTTCGAACTGGAGGCCGAACTGCACCGACGGATCGAAGAAGCTCTTGATCGCGCTGAACGGCACGACGAGCCGCTCGGACACGCCGCCGAACGATAGACCGACCTCGAAGCGTTCGTCATTGACGTCGAGATCCCAGAATTGATGTTGCAGGATCACGGTCATTTCTTCCGGATACTGCGCGAGCAGGCGCGGCGACAGCTTCACGCCGGGCGCCTTCGACAGGAACGTAATATAGAAGTGATGGTCGCCGGGCAGGCCGTTGTCCGCAGCATCCTTCAGGACCTGCCGCAGCACGCCGCGCAGCGCTTCGCGGGCCAGAACATCGTAGCGGATATGATCGGTCGCCATCAGTCGTCCATATGTGGGTTACGCCGCGCAGCCCGCGCGACTCGCTTTGAGCGATCCTAGCCCGGGCGGGTTTCGAGGTCAGCCTTCGCCTTTTCGCTCATGCCCAACTTATCGCCCGTCCATATGTCGGGCTTCCGGCCTGCAGGGCCAACCTGGACGGCTCAAATGCGTGTGAAGTGGAGGCTTCTGTTGCCAGGTGCCTCCGAACCCCGCCTGACGGAGCTTAACCCGTCAGGACTTTAAGATGGTCTTTCAAACTGCGTTACGCAGCCTGAGCAACCGGAGCATAGTTGTCGTTTGCAACTATTGCATAGCCCGATAACGGCGGAACCATACCGAGAAAAAGCGAGCCCTTTACACCCTCGTCGATCCTGTTTCGCCCCCGCCGAAACTCGCTTGTTTTGGCATGATCCGGTTCGAGAAACCGGTACCCACTTGTCGGGACCATGCCTTACGAGCTTTGGTGGAGGCGCCGGGTGCTGCCCCCGGGTCCGAATGGTTTATTACGACGGCCATTTATTTCCATAGCCGGCGAACCGGCCCGCCTAATATAGGCGGCGATGGGTAAAGAAAGAAGAGGGGTTGCAGGACGCAAAGCGCGGGCGGCAAGACACCGCCGTGTGCGGGCTGGTGCGCAAATCCGGTTGGATTGCGGGAACCGCTGCCCTATTCCTTGTCCATGCCCGCAGAATCGCCATCCCCCGAAAGCCCGTCGGGCGCGTCGCCGGGTCTTGCCGAACTGTTTATTGCCTTCGCCAAAATGTCGCTCTCCGGGTTCGGCGGTGTGCTCGTGTTCGCGCGGCGCGCCATCGTCGAGGAGCGCAAGTGGATGACGGCGGAGCAGTTCAACGAGGCTTTTGCGCTCTGTCACTTCCTGCCGGGCCCCAACATCGTCAACTTTTCCGTCGTGTTCGGTTCGCGTTTCCGCGGCATCGCGGGCGGCCTCGCCGCGTTTCTTGGTCTCGTCGGACCGCCGATGATGATTTGCACCGGACTTGCCGCGATCTACGCGGCGTATGGCCAGATCGAGTGGATGCAACGAACGCTCGCCGGCATCACCTGCGCGGCGGTCGGACTGTTTCTCGCCGTGATCGCGAAGATGCTGCTGCCGCTCCTGAAGCAGCGCGATCCGCTGGCGCTGCTGCTGCTCGCCGCGGTTTTCATTGCGGCCGGCGTGCTGCGGTTGCCGTTGTGGATCGTGCTTGTGGTTTCGATTCCGCTCAGCCTTGCGCTGACAGCGTTCATGCGTTCGCGAGGCGCCACATGAACGCACCCGCCGGCACGCTCTTCACCATGGCCTGGACGTTTGCGCTGATGTCACTGCTTGCGATCGGCGGTGCCAATTCGGCGATCCGGAGATGCATCGCGTCGCGGTCGATGTGCGGCAGTGGATGACCGACGCACAGTTCGCCGACATGTTCGCGATCTCGCAACTGTCGCCGGGGCCCAACGTGCTGATCGTGACCCTGATCGGCTATCACGTTGCCGGTTTCGCAGGTGCGGCAATCGCGACGATCGCCATGTGCGGCCCTTCCGCTGTGGTTGCCTATTTTGTGAGCCGCACGTTGCTTCGCGCGAGCGATGCCCGCTGGCCGGCGATCCTTCAAGCAGCGCTTGTACCATTGTCGATCGGGCTCATGGGCGCCAGCGGGCTGATCCTCGCGCTCACCGCCAACCGGACGGCCGCTGCTGCACTGATCACGGCGATCACGGCGTTGCTGGCGTTCGCCACGCGGGTCAACCCGCTCTGGTTGCTGGCGGCCGGCGGCGCGCTCGGTTTCGCCGGGCTGGTCTAGATTTCGTGATGCAAGTTTCGGATCGCTCGATGCAATTCATGCATCTGCGCCTTCGTTAGGCAGGATTGTGACGCGGTAATCCGGCCCGCCTTCCTCGATTTTTTTGTTTTTGCACACGCAACAAAAACCGGGCGAACGGCCGTCTTGGTTGTGCTGGCGTTTTCGAGGGAAAATGGCTAGGCAATATCCAGCAGGGCGACATATTGCCCCGGCCGCATAAGAAACGTGTACCGCGGTCGACTTGGGAGGGGACATTCATGACTGATGCAACAGGCCCATCGCCTGGCAAATCCGGTGCGCTGTCGTTCATTCGGGCGCCGCAAGATTTCTTCGGCGGCCTCGCATTGATGGCGCTTGCCGGCTTCGCATATTGGGCAGCCAGCGACCTTCAAGGCATGCGCGGCTTCACGTTCGGGCCGGGAACCGCGCCAAGGCTGTTTGCGGCGCTGCTGTTCTTCCTCGGCGGCGGTATCGCCATTACGGGCCTTCTCAGCGATGGACCTCCGCTCCAGAAATATGGCGTGCGCGGACCGTTTTTCGTGTCGCTGGCCATCATCAGCTTCGCGTTCATGATCCGCCCGATGGGGCTCGTGGTCACGGCGTTTTCGAGCTTTCTGATTGCCGCCATGGGATCGGACGAGACGAAGTGGATCGAGGCCGCCATTGTCGGTGCGTGTCTGACGCTGTTCTGCAGCTTGCTGTTTCCCTATGCGCTCGGGCTGCCAATGCAGCTCTGGCCGCGCTTCCTGATTCAGTGAGGCGGCAATGAACGAGATTCTCTCCAATCTTGCGCTCGGCTTCTCGGTTGCGGCATCGCCGATCAATCTGATGCTCTGTCTGATCGGCGCGCTGGTCGGCACGCTGGTCGGCGTGCTTCCCGGCATCGGCACCATCGCCACTGTTGCGATGCTGCTGCCGATCACCTTCGGCCTGCCCCCGGTCGGCGCGCTGATCATGCTTGCCGGCATCTACTACGGTGCGCAGTACGGTGGTTCGACCACATCCATTCTGGTCAACATTCCTGGCGAAGCTGGATCGGTGGTCACCGCACTCGACGGTCACGAGATGGCAAAGCAAGGGCGTGCCGGTCCGGCGCTGGCGATCGCGGCGATCGGCTCGTTCATTGCAGGCTGCGTGGCGACCGTTCTGATCGCGCTGCTCGGCGCGCCGTTGACCAAAGTCGCGCTCGCGTTTGGCCCCGCTGAGTATTTCTCGCTGATGGTGCTCGGCCTGATCTTCGCCGTCGTGCTGGCGAAAGGCTCGGTGCTGAAGGCGATCGCCATGATCGTGCTCGGCCTGCTGCTGTCGATGGTCGGCTCCGATATCGAGACCGGCGCGTCGCGCATGGCGTTCAACGTTCCCGAGCTCGCAGACGGTCTCGGCTTCGCGACCGTGGCGATGGGTCTGTTCGGCTTCGCGGAAATCATCCGTAACCTTGACTCCGGTGTCGGCGCCAACCGCGATCTGGTGCAGGAAAAGGTTACGGGTCTGATGCCGACCGCCAAGGATTTGAAGGAGTCCGCGCCGGCGATCGCACGCGGCACGGTGCTCGGCTCGATCCTCGGCATTCTGCCGGGCGGCGGTGCGGTCATCGCCTCGTTCGCGGCCTATACCCTCGAAAAGAAAATCTCGAAGACACCGCAGAAGTTCGGCCGCGGCATCATTCAGGGCGTGGCCGGACCCGAGAGTGCGAACAATGCGGCGGCGCAGACGTCGTTCATTCCGCTGCTGACGCTGGGCATTCCGCCGAATGCCGTGATGGCGCTGATGGTCGGTGCAATGACCATCCATGGCATCATTCCCGGTCCGCAGGTGATGCAGAAGCAGCCCGACCTCGTCTGGGGCATGATCGCCTCGATGTGGATGGGCAACCTGATGCTGCTCATCATCAACCTGCCGCTCGTCGGCATCTGGGTGCGGCTGCTCCGCGTGCCGTACCGGCTGATGTTCCCGTCGATCGTCGTGTTCTGCGCGATCGGCATCTATTCGGTGAACAATGCTCCGACCGACGTCATGATCGCAGGAGCTTTCGGCCTCGTTGGATACTGGCTCTTGAAGCACGACTTCGAGCCGGCGCCGCTGCTGCTTGGCATGGTGCTCGGCCCGCTGATGGAAGAGAACCTTCGCCGCGCGATGCTGATCGCCCGTGGCGATGCGACCGTCTACTTCTGGCGGTGTGTCCAGCCGGTCGGCCAGCGTTTGCCGAGCGGAGACATCGCCGCCGTCGGTATCGGGGACTACGCCAAAGGTTGTATTTCCCCGATGCTGCTTTTGCTGTCGCTGGTGCTGATCATCATTGCGATCCTGCCGGCGATCCGCAGCAAGCGCGACGAGGTGTTCGTCGAGGAATCCTGATCCGCGCATTGCCGGGTTCTGCGAGCGGTGGCTTTCGGTCGCATGGCTCTTGGGTGCCCGGGATGATGAAGTTGAGGAACCGGCGTCCGCTCCGATGCGGACGCGCAAGGGAGATATCATGAGCTATTTCAGGAAATTCGCCGTGACCGCGGCGTTCGGTGCGGCCCTGTTTGCGGGCGCTGCGCAGGCGCAGGACTATCCAACCCGGGCGATCACGATGATCGTGCCGTTCGCGGCCGGTGGTCCGACGGATGTCGTCGCGCGCCTTGTCGGCGAACAGATGTCGAAGACGCTCGGCCAGCCGATCGTGATCGAAAACGTGGTCGGCGCCGGCGGCACTACGGGCGGCACCCGCGCCGCGCGTGCCGCCAACGATGGCTACACCGTCATCATGGGCCACATGGGAACGCATGCCGCATCCGCCGCGCTCTATCCCAAGCTCGCCTATGATCCGCGCACCGACTTCGAACCGGTTGCGCTGATCAACGGTGCAGCGATCGTGATTCTTGGCAAGAAGGATTTCCCGCCGAAAAATCTCAAGGAGTTTGTCGAGTATCTGAAGAAGAACGAGAGCAGCGTGAACCAGGCCCATGCCGGCGTCGGCGCGGTGTCCTACATCACCTGCGGTCTGCTCAACGGCGTCATCGGCATCAACCCGGTCGGCGTGCCGTTCCAGGGCACGGGCCCGGCGATGAACGCGCTGGTCGGCGGCCAGGTCGACTACATGTGCGACCAGATCACCAACGTGGTGGGTCAGGTCAAGGCCGGCACCATCAAGGCGTATGCAATCGCGACGCCGGAGCGGAATGCGTCGCTGCCGGATGTCCCTACGACCGCCGAGGCTGGCTTGCCGACCTATCAGACCACGGCCTGGAACGCGCTCTTTGCACCCAAGGGCACCAATCCCGCGATCATTGCCAAACTCAATGCGGCCGCGGCAAAGGCGCTCGACGACGAGAAGGTCATCGCGCGCATGAAGGAGCTTGGCAACGACATCCCGAAGCCGGCCCAGCGCACGCCCGAGGCGCTCGGCACGCTGGTGAAGGAGGAAGTCGACAAGTGGAAGAAGTTCCTCAAGCCGGTGGGCTGAGGCATTTTCGGCCTGATTGGCCAAATTCGCAGTGAAAACAAGGCCCGGAACGATCCCGAATTAACGGGGATTGTCCGGGCCTTTTGCTTGCCGTTTTTGCCGTCCGCCGCCATCTAATGGCGTATTGTCGTGGGATACTGCGAGGGTGAGTCGGGCGAGCCGCATCCATCGCATGTCCCGGATACCAAACGGCCTTGACGGCGCATGAAACAGTACCACGAGCTGCTTGAGCGGATTCTCAGCGACGGCGTCGAGAAGCACGATCGCACCGGCACCGGCACGCTGTCGGTGTTCGGCCACCAGATGCGATTCGACCTCGTTGCCGGCTTTCCGCTGTTGACGACGAAGAAGCTCGCGCTGAAGGCGATCATTCACGAACTTCTCTGGTTCCTTGCCGGCGATACCAACGTCAAATACCTGCAGGACCACAAGGTGACGATCTGGGACGAATGGGCGGACGCGAACGGCGATCTCGGCCCGGTCTACGGCAAGCAGTGGCGCTCATGGGCTGCGCCCGACGGCCGCGTCATCGATCAGATTTCCGACGTCGTCGCCGCGATCAAGAAGAACCCGGACTCGCGCCGCCTGATCGTCAGCGCTTGGAATCCGGCCGACATCGAGCAGATGAAGCTGCCGCCATGTCACTGCCTGTTCCAGTTCTACGTCGCCAACGGCAAGCTCTCATGCCAGCTCTACCAGCGCTCCGCGGATACCTTCCTCGGCGTGCCGTTCAACATCGCATCCTACGCGCTGCTGACGATGATGATCGCGCAGGTGACGGACCTGAAGCCCGGTGAGTTCGTGCACACGCTTGGCGACGCGCATCTCTACTCCAACCATCTGGAACAGGCGCACTTGCAGCTGTCGCGCGCGCCGCGCGCACTGCCGACCATGAGCATCAATCCGGCGGTGAAGGATATCTTCGCCTTCAAGTACGAGGACTTCACGCTGCAAGGATACGACCCGCATCCGCATATCAAGGCCGAGGTCGCGGTGTGAGCGCTGCCGCGCCGCTGAACATTCGCCGCGCGCGCTCCGACGAAGCCGGCCTTGTCCTGAGCTTCATCCGCGAACTCGCCGAGTACGAGAAGCTGCTGGACGAGGTGGAGGCGGACGAAGCTGCGATCGCACGCGCGCTGTTCGTGGAGAACCCGCGGGTCTTTTGCGACATCGCCGAATGGAACGGGGAGGCGGTGGGTTTCGCGGTCTGGTTCGTCAATTTCTCGACCTTCACCGGCCGCTCCGGAATTTACCTCGAGGATCTGTTCGTGCGCCCCGCCTATCGCGGCAAGGGCATCGGCGTGGCGCTGCTGGCGCGACTTGCCAGGGAGTGTGTCGCCAACGGCTGGTCGCGGTTGCAGTGGTCGGTGCTCGACTGGAACACGCCGTCGATCGCGTTCTACAAATCCCTCGGCGCGACGCTGATGGACGAGTGGACGGTCTGCCGCGTCAACGGCGATGCACTGGCGGCGCTGGCGCGGAGAGCATGAGCGTGGACATCGTCTTCGTCGTTGCCGTCGCTGAGAACGGCGTCATCGGCCGTGGCAATGCGATGCCCTGGCATCTGAGATCCGATCTGAAACGGTTCAAGGCGCTCACCGCCGGCAAACCGGTCGTGATGGGGCGCAAGACGTTCGAATCAATCGGCAAGCCGCTGCCCGGCCGCACCAACATCGTGGTCACGCGCGATCGCGGGTTCAGTGCGCCGGGCATCGTTGTTGCGCCGTCCCTCGACGCCGCTCACGAGATCGCGCGTGGAGACGCGCTGCGGCGTTTCGTCACTGAGATTGCGGTGATCGGCGGCGCGGAGATTTTCCGGCAATGGCTCGATCGCACGGCGCGGGTGGAGTGGACGGTGGTTCATGCCTCGCCGGAGGGCGATACGTTTCTGGAGCCGCTGAACCCCGCCGATTGGGAGGAAGTCGCGCGCGAGAAACATGCCGCCGGCGCAGGCGACAGCGCCGGCTTTTCCTATGTGACCTATCGCCGCCGGGATGCGCGTTGACCGCGTTAGCCGCCCGTTCACATTGACAATGGCCGGTCCAATCCTAGCTGCAAAGCACCCCTCGCGCGCGTTGTAAGGGGCTGGACCGTCCCCTATAAAGCCGTCCGGACCGTTTCGGGCGGGAGTCCCGCCCACAAGGAGATCGTTGATGCCGTGGAAGAATCAGGGCGGTGGAAGTCCGTGGGGCCCGGGTCCGAAGGGGCCTTGGGGTTCCGGCCCGCAATCGCAGGGGCCGCGTCCACCTGATCTGGAAGACTTGCTGCGCCGCGGCCAGGACAAGATCCAGAACATGCTTCCGGGAGGCCATATCGGCGGCCTCGGGGTGATCGTCGTGATCCTTGGCGCGCTGGCGATCTGGGGCCTGTCCGGTTTCTTCCGTGTGCAGCCGGATGAGCTTGGCGTCGTGCTGCGCTTCGGCAAGCATGTGCGCACCGTGCAGCCCGGCCTGAACTACCATCTGCCGTATCCAGTAGAGACCGTTCTGCTGCCCAAGGCGTTGCGCGTTTCGACGCTGAACGTCGGCATGCGCGTGCTGGACGATCCGCGCCGCGGCGGCACGACGGTGCGCGACGTGCCGGAGGAAAGCCTGATGCTGACCGGCGACGAGAACATCGTCGACGTGGATTTCACCGTGCTGTGGCGGATCAAGCCCGACGGCGTCGGCAACTTCCTCTTCAACATCCAGAATCCGGAAGGCACCGTGAAGGCCGTGGCCGAAAGCGCGATGCGCGAGGTCATCGGCCGCACCAACATCCAGCCGATCCTCACCGGGGCGCGTAACGCGACCGAGGCTGCCGTGCAGGAGCTGATGCAGAAGACGCTCGATTCGTATCAGGCGGGCGTGCTGATCCAGCAGGTGCAGTTGCAGAAGGTCGACCCGCCCTCGCAGGTGATCGAGGCGTTCCGCGACGTGCAGGCTGCGCGCGCCGACCAGGAACGTGTTCAGAACGAGGCGCAGACCTACGCCAATCGCGTCGTCCCGGAAGCGCGCGGACGTGCCGCGCAGATCCTGCAGAACGCGGAAGGCTACAAGGAGCAGGCGGTGGCCGAAGCCAAGGGCCAGAGCGCCCGCTTCCTGTCGGTCTATGAGGAATACAAGAAGGCGCCGGACGTCACCCGGCAGCGCCTTTATCTCGAAACGATGGAGCGCGTGCTCGGCGGCGCGGAGAAGCTGGTGCTCGATCCGGGCCAAGGCGGCAGCGGATCAGGCCCCGTGCCTTTCCTGCCGCTCGGCGATCTGCTCAACCGCAGGGCCCCGCAGCAACAACAACAGAGCGGAGCGAACCGATGAAGGCTGGCGTTTCGGGCATCGTCGCCCTCATCATTCTCGCGGTCGCCGTCGTGGTCGGCTACAGTTCCGTATTCACCGTGAATCAGACGCAGCAGGCGATCGTCGTGCGTCTCGGCGAGCCGGTCCGGGTCGTGACCGCGCCGGGGTTGAACTTCAAGGCGCCGTTTGTCGACAGCGTGATCGATATCGACAAGCGGATTCTCGATCTTGAAAATCCCTCGCAGGAAGTGATCGCGTCAGACCAGAAGCGGCTCGTCGTCGATGCGTTCGCACGTTACCGCATCAAGAACGCGCTGCGCTTCTATCAGAGCCTCGGTTCGATCCAGGCCGCCAACATCCAGATGACGGCGCTGCTCAACGCCGCCGTGCGCCGCGTGCTCGGTGAAGTCACCTTCATCACCGTGGTGCGTGACGAACGCGAACTGCTGATGGGCCGCATCCGCGAGCAACTCGACCGCGAGGCCGACGGCTACGGCATCTCCGTGGTGGATGTCCGCATCCGCCGCGCCGATCTGCCGGAAGCGAACAGCCAGGCTGTCTATCAGCGCATGCAGACCGAGCGTGCCCGCGAGGCGGCCGAGTTTCGGGCCCAGGGCGCCCAGAAGGCGCAGGAAACGCGCGCACGCGCCGACCGTGAAGCGACGGTGATCATCGCCGAGGCGAACTCGAAGTCGGAGCAGGTGCGCGGCGAGGGCGACGGCGAGCGCAACCGCATTTTTGCCGAGACCTACGGCAAGGATGCGGACTTCTTCGCCTTCTATCGTTCGATGGGCGCGTATGAGGCGAGCCTTCGCACCAACGACACCCGTTACCTGCTGCGGCCGGACTCGGATTTCTTCCGGTACTTCAGCAATCCGGCCAACAAGCCGACGGCGCCTGCCGCGGGTACGCCGGCCGGTTCGCGCTGACCGTTACGGTCAGTGATCGCACAGGACGCGCATGCGCTCGATCGGCCTCTCCGACTTCATGGTCGGCATCGGCATGCTCTTCGTGATCGAAGGGCTGCTGTTTGCCGCCATGCCGGGCTGGATGCGGGAGGCGATCAAGAGCGTGCTGGTCACGCCTGACAACGTGTTGCGCGTGGTCGGAATCGTCTCGGCTCTGGGCGGGCTTGCACTGATCTGGCTGGTGCGCCGCTGACGATTATACCGGCTGCCCTAACAGCTTCGTGACCCGGCGCAAAAGAGGCCGCGAGCGCCGGTTTTTAGCCTCAATCGCCGCATCATCTGCCGCCGGACGGGCAGGATAGCCCGGATTCACGCTGGTACGGCGCAGGTACGCGCTGTAAATTCAGCGCAACAGCCAATTCCCGACTCATCCGTATTTTGGAGCGAAAGCCAACATGTCCTCCGGCGCATTCCGAGTGTCATCGCATCATCTGGGCTCGCGGATCGCGGCTATCTGTCTTGCCGGCGCAATGAGCCTTGGCGTCTTGACCGCCACGCCGGCACCTGCCGTGGCGCGCGGCCCCGACGGCATTGCCGATGTCGCCGAGAAGGTGATCGGCGCGGTCGTCAACATCTCGACCTCGCAGAAGGTCGACGCGCGCGGTGGAAACGGAAACCAGGGCCGCAACAACAGCAAACAGGGCGAGAACAATGAGCGCGGTGCCAACCCGCAGCTGCCGCCCGGCTCGCCATTCGAGGAATTCTTCGACGACTTCTTCAAGAACCGTCGTCCCGGCCAGCCCGGCGGCAACCAGCAGGCGCGCAAGGTGTCGTCGCTCGGCTCCGGATTCATCATCGATCCCGCCGGCATCGTCATCACCAACAACCACGTCATCGCCGACGCCGACGAGGTGACCGTCATTCTCAACGACGGTTCGAAGCTGAAGGCGGAAGTGCTCGGCCGCGACAAGAAGACCGATCTCGCCGTGCTGAAGGTGAAGCCGGAGAAGCCGCTGACCGCGGTGAAGTTCGGTGATTCCGATACGCTGCGTCTCGGCGAGTGGGTGATCGCGATCGGCAACCCGTTCTCGCTCGGCGGCACGGTGACCGCAGGCATCGTGTCGGCGCGCAACCGCGACATCAACTCGGGCCCCTACGACAACTACATCCAGACCGACGCCGCCATCAACCGCGGCAACTCGGGCGGCCCGCTGTTCAACATGAACGGCGATGTGATCGGCGTGAACACCGCGATCATCTCGCCGACCGGCGGCTCGATCGGCATCGGTTTCGCCGTGCCGTCGAAGACTGTCGTCGCGGTGGTCGATCAGCTGCGCCAGTTCGGCGAAACCCGCCGCGGCTGGCTCGGGGTGCGCATCCAGCAGGTGACCGACGAAATCGCGGAAAGCCTGAACATCAAGCCGGCCCGCGGCGCGCTGATTGCAGGCGTTGACGAAAAGGGCCCGGGCAAGCCGGCCGGCATTGAGCCGGGCGATGTCGTCGTCAAGTTCGACGGCAAGGACATCAAGGAGATGAAGGATCTGCCGCGCGCGGTCGCCGATACGGCGGTCGGCAAGGTGGTCGACGTCGTGATCATCCGCAAGGGCAAGGAAGAGATCAAGAAGGTCACGCTCGGCCGCCTCGAGGATGGCGAGAAGGCGATCCAGGCCTCGGCCAAGACGACGGCGCCGGAGCCGGCCGAAAAGCTCGTGACGCAAAAGGCGCTCGGCCTTGATCTCGCCGGTCTCAGCAAGGATCTGCGGACCAAGTACAAGATCAAGGACAGCGTGAAGGGTGTCGTCATTACCGGCGTCGATGGCGGATCGGACGCGCAGGAGAAGCGGCTGAACGCCGGCGACGTCATCGTCGAGGTGGCGCAGGAAGCCGTGACCAATGCGGCCGACGTCAAGAAGCGCATCGACCAGCTCAAGAAGGACGGCAAGAAATCGGTGCTGCTGCTTGTCTCGAACGGCGAGGGCGAGGTTCGCTTCGTGGCGCTCAGCGTGCAATAAAGGGCACGCAGCGGTGTTTACGAAAGCGCGCCGGGTAACGGCGCGTTTTCTTTGTCGAGCAGGCCGACGCGCGACGACAAGCGCGAGCTCGGGAGGTTCCGATGAAAGCCGCGTTCCTGGGAGTGGTCATCGCATGCGCGATGGGTTCAGCCGCCATGGTTTCTGATGTGACAGCCGCCGATGCCGACGTGATCAAGCAGCTGGTGCCGACAGGCAAACTCCGGGTCGGCATTGCCTACGCACCGAAACCGACGCCGATCTTCGCGGCAAAGGATGCGAGCGGTGACGTCCGCGGCGTGCCGCGCGATCTCGGCGAGGCGCTGGCGAGATCGCTCGGCGTGCCGGTGGAACTGGTGGTCACCGCCACGACCAACGAACTCACGGACAAGACCGTCGCCGGCGAGATCGATATCGGCTTCATGCCGGCCGACGATGCGCGCCGCCAGCGCGTCGACTTCAGCCCGTGGTACTTTGTGATCGAGAGCACCTGGCTTGCCGGCGCCAACACCAACATCAAGACCGCAGCCGATGTCGACAAGCCCGAGATCACGGTGGTCGGCATCAACGGCTCGACGACGATCCGTGCGGCCGGACGCTCGCTGAAGGTTGCCAAGATCGTCGCTGCGAAATCGGTCGACGAGGCGATGGAGATGATGAAGGCGGGCTCGGTGCAGGCGTTCGCGCTGACGCATGACTCACTGCCGCCGTTGCAGGCGCAGTTGCCGGGCTCGCGCATTCTCGATGGCGCGTTCCAGACGACGGGCGTGGCAATCGCCGTGCAGAAGGATCGCCCGGCGGCGCTCGCCTATGTGAAGACGTTCGTCGACAAGGCGAAGACTGACGGCACCGTGCGCAAGGCGTTCGATAGTGCCGGGCTGAACAAGCTGTCGATCGCGCCTTAATCTGTTTTAGCCGCTGACGAACTCGCTGCGCTTGTAGCCCTGCGCATACAGCAGCGCGGTGAGATCGCCGTAATGGATGCTGGCGGCTGCGGCCGCCGCAACCGCCGGCTTGGCGTGATAGGCGACGCCAAGTCCGGCTTCTTCGATCATCGCCAGATCGTTGGCGCCGTCGCCGACCGCGAGCGTATCGGCCTGATCGAGATCGAACGACGCGCGCAGTTCCTTCAGCGTTGCGAGCTTGGCCTCCTTGCCGAGGATCGGTTCGGCCACCTTGCCGCTGAATTGGCCGCCATCGGCCAGCAGCGTGTTGGCGCGGTTCTCCTGAAAGCCGACCTTGGCCGCGATGGCGCGGGTGAACGGCGTGAAGCCGCCGGAGACGAGGCAGGTGTAGGCGCCATTCGCGCGCATCGTCATCACCAGGTCGCGGCCGCCGGGTGTCAGCGTGATGCGCTTCTCCAGCACCTCGGCGACGACGGTTTCGGGCAGCCCCTTCAGCAGCGCCACGCGCTCGCGCAGCGCCGGCTCAAACGCGATCTCGCCGCGCATGGCGCGCTCGGTGATCGCCGAAACCTTCTCCTTCAGCCCGACGAAATCCGCCAGTTCGTCGATGCACTCCTGACCGATCATGGTCGAATCCATGTCGGCCAGAAAAAGCTTCTTGCGCCGCGCCGCGCGAGGCTGCACGACAACGTCGATGGGCAGATCGCCGATCGCTTGCCGCAGCCGCTCAGTGATGGCGCGCGGCGGCTCGGTGCTCTCGAACGGGATGTCGGCGGCGACTTCGTCGAACAGCCATTCGGCGCGGCCGGGCGAGGGCAGCACGGCGAGGGCGCCATCGATGATGGTGGTGTCCAGCGCCGGATTGGCCGGATTGCAGATGAGCGTGGCGACGAGCGACATGAGACGGGATTGACTTTGAGTTCGAGCGGAAAATCGATCAAGGCCGTGCTTATCGCAGGGCCGACCGCCAGCGGCAAGTCGGCGCTGGCGCTCGATCTCGCCCGCAAAACCGGCGGGGTCGTGATCAACACGGACTCAATGCAGGTCTATCGCGACCTGCGGGTGCTGACGGCGCGGCCGACGCCGGAAGAAGAAGCGAGCGTTCCGCACCGGCTTTACGGTCATCACGATGCAGCTGTGAATTGCTCAGCCGGGATGTGGGTCGCCGATGCCGCGAAGGTGCTGGACGAGGTTCGCAACGACGGCCGCCTGCCGATCTTCACCGGCGGCTCCGGCCTCTACTTCAGGGCGCTGACGCGCGGGCTCTCCGCAGTGCCGCCCATTCCGGCGGAGGTGCGCGACAATGTGCGGGCGCGGCTCGAACGCGATGGCGTCGAAGCACTGCACGCGGAACTGGCGCGGGTCGATCCGGCGTCGGCTGAGCGGTTAATGCCGCGCGATCGCACCCGTGTCGCGCGTGCTCTGGAGGTGATCGAGACGACAGGCCGCTCCATCACCGACTGGCATCGCGACGGGCTGCCGCCGCTGCTTGCGCCGGAGAATGTCACGGCGATCTTTCTCGATGCGGATCGCGATACGCTTTACGCGCGTATCGATCGCCGCTTCGAGGCGATGATCGGCACGGGCGCACTGGACGAGGTGAGGGCGCTCGCGGCACGCAGGCTCGATCCGCTGCTGCCGGCGATGAAGGCTCACGGCGTTCCGGCGCTGATCCGGCATCTCGCGGGCGAACTGCCGCTGGACGAAGCCGTTGCCATCGGCCAGGCCGATACCCGCCACTACGCCAAGCGGCAGTTCACGTGGTTTCGCCACCAACTGCCGGAGTTCGGGTGGGTGAGGCCGGAGGGGGCTATGGCCCGTTTGCATCAGATGCTGGCTCTCTAGCGGCCGAATGGCTGCTCCGGCGCGCGCGCCTGTTGTCGAACCGAAACTTCGCTGTATGCTGGCATTCAGCTGATTTGCAGGGCGATAAGCCCTTGACCGGACAGTGTGCGCTGCCTATAAGCGCGCAAGGAAATGGCGGAACTTCGTTAAGATGCGCAATAAAATTACCAAACTCGCCCTTATCGTCGTACCTTGGCACACCGCCGGGGGTGGCTGACGGCCACCTGACAGACGGGCGGTGTGTCGAGGGCCTCTGAGGCCCTTTTTTATTTCCCGGAGCATCACCCCAAAAAGTGGGTACCGGTTTTCGGACCAAGGTCATGCTCCAACAAACGAAACGTCGGACGGAAAGCTGAAGCGCGGAGCGCATGACCTCGAAAAGTGGGATCCGGTTTCGGATCAGGTCATCCGCCAAACTAAAGAGATGCACCCGGAGCAGACCATGAGCGACAAGAAGCACGATCCCAATCAGATGACCGGCGCGGCGATGATCGTCCGCGCGCTCAAGGATCATGGGGTGGAGCACATTTTCGGCTACCCGGGCGGCGCGGTGCTTCCGATCTACGACGAGATTTTCCAGCAGAGCGATGTCGAGCACATTCTGGTTCGGCACGAGCAGGGCGCGGGCCACGCGGCCGAGGGCTACGCGCGCTCGACCGGCAAGCCGGGCGTGGTGCTGGTGACCTCCGGTCCCGGCGCGACCAACATGGTGACGCCGCTGACCGACGCGCTGATGGATTCCATCCCGCTGGTTTGCATCACCGGCCAGGTGCCGACGCACCTGATCGGCAACGATGCATTTCAGGAGTGCGACACGGTCGGCATCACGCGGCCCTGCACCAAGCACAACTGGCTGGTGCGCAGCGTCGACGATCTCGCCAAGGT
>JBMOOJ010000017.1:0-32324 GCA_049323835.1 Pseudomonadota bacterium
GAGTTGGTGCAGCTTTCGGCGCAGCAGCCGGTGGCGGCGGAGGCGGAGGCGCCTTCGGAGCCGCGGCAGGCGGCGGTGGGGGCGCGGCCTTGGGTGCTGCCGGAGGCGGCGGGGCAGCCTTCGGTGCGGCGGGAGGTGGCGGGGGCGGTGGCGCAACTCTTGGGGCTGCGGGCGGCGGAGGCGGCGCAGCCTTCGGAGCCGCAGCAGGAGGCGGTGGTGGAGGCGGCGGTGCCTGGCGCGGTGCGGCAGCCGGAGGCGGCGGCGGAGGAGGTGCAGCCTTCGGCGCGGCAGGTGGTGGAGGTGGAGCTGCCTTTGGCGGCGCCGGGGGCGGAGGCGGTGCAGCTTTCGGAGGTGCGGGAGGCGGCGGTGCTGCCTTGGGCGGAGCCGCGGCCGGAGGTGGCCCTTTGGGCGGCTGCTTCGGCTTGCCATCGGGACCAAGCTCGGGTGCCGGCGCGGCCTGCGCAAGCACCATTGGCTCGCTGTGGAGCGGAGACGCGCCGAACGTGATGTACGCAGCCGAAAGCGCGGTGGTGGCGAGGAGGACGAGACGAAGCTTTGTCATGAGAACCCGGTTTTCAAAGATTTGCCGATCGCCATGTCGGCGACCGATGCGAACAGCAACGATCAACACGGATGGGTGGGGCCGCAATGTGGCAGAGGTAAATCGTTGTGGAGATTATTAGTTCCGCGCGGCAGCGCCGTCACTGCGAGATATTCACGAGGCGTTCAGGCGCGGGCTGAAAGCCGCATGTCAGGGTCAGGCGGAACGCACGGCATCGTTAGCTGCACGATCGTCAGACATGCCCGATCCCTTCGTGCAGGTCCGATGCGTCGCGTGCGCTGTCGCAACGCGAGTGTGCCGTCGGAATGATCGCTGGAGTTCATGGCTGACGCACTGTCAGAAACTGCTTGTGCACGTGATCCGCGCGCGGCGGTAGCCGGATGTTCCTGTGATTTGCGGTTGATTGACAAGCGCGGTGGAACTCCGTCACGTTCGCGGCCAGACAACAAGGGGGAGGGACTATGCCGTTTGCCTACTGGTGCGTTCTGTTTGCGGCATTGATGCCGTACGCTTTGGTCGCCTACGCAAAGTC
The DNA here is from genome assembly GCA_049323835.1 of Pseudomonadota bacterium. GTDB lineage: Bacteria > Pseudomonadota > Alphaproteobacteria > Rhizobiales > Xanthobacteraceae > SG-bin9. The sequence goes on from JBMOOJ010000017.1 coordinate 1,095, forward strand.
TTCGTCGCGCAACAACTATAATCCGCGCGATTCCGCGCAGAAGCTCGAAGGCGCCAAGCGCCGCGCCTATGCAGCGCATCAAAACAGTTTCGAGGTGTTTCCGTTTTTCGCCGTTGCGGTGATCGCTTCGGCGCAACTGGGCGGATCGATCAGCACGATCAATTGGCTCGCTGGCCTCTTCATCCTCAGCCGTCTCGCCTATGCGGCCTGCTATCTCGCCAACATTGCGACAATGCGTTCGCTCGTCTGGCTTGTCGGACTCATTATCAACGTCGCCATCTTCGTGCTGCCCGCGATCAAGTAGCTCTGCGTTCGCGATTGAGCGCGGCCCGGTCACTTGTTGACCGGATGCTGGGGGCTGCGCGCGTATGGGGCCGCTCAAGCCGGCGCGTGACAGACGGCCTCGAGGTTATGGCCGTCGGGATCGATCACGAACGCGCCGTAGTAGTTCGCGTGATAGTGCGCGCGGATGCCCGGCGGACCATTGTCCTTTGCGCCGTTTTCCATCGCGGTCCTGTAGAAGGCATCGACCGCGGCGCGATCCTTCGCGGCGATCGCGATATGCAGCGGCTTGTTGAGGGCGCCCTCGCCGCCGATCCAGAAGTCCGGCTTTCCATCCGCGCCGAAGCCGGCGGCCGGCGGATCGGATGGGTTCTGCTGCACCTCCATGATCAGCTTGTAGCCGAGCGGCGCCAGCGCCCGGGTGTAGAACGCTTTCGCGCGCGGATAATCGGAGACGGAAAAATCGACGTGATCGATCATGGATATCTCCCGGCCGTGCCAGTCTGAGTGCGGTTGATGTCAGGCCGATAACGCCGATCGGGCCGGAATCGTCGCGATTGCGCCGGAAAGAATAGGGAACTTTTGGGTCAGATTCCGGCAGGGTTCCGTGCTAGCTTGCCGCGCTCCGGAGACCTAAGGATATCGACGTGTCACGCGCAGAACGGCTGCTCGACCTGATCCAGATTTTGCGCCGCTACCGCCAGCCGGTAAGCGGGCAGACGCTTGCCGACGAACTCGGCATCAGCATCCGCACGCTGTATCGGGACATTGCCTCGCTACAGGCGCAGGGCGCGGCGATCGATGGCGAGGCGGGGATCGGTTACATCCTGCGGCCGGGTTTCATGCTGCCGCCGCTGATGTTTTCCGGCGAGGAGATCGAGGCATTGGTGCTCGGCTCGCGCTGGGTGGCCCAGCGCGGCGATGCCCGTCTTGCCGCGGCGGCAACCAACGCTCTGGCAAAAATCGTTGCGGTGCTGCCGCCGGAGCTTCGGGACGAGGCCGATAACTCGCCGCTGATCGTCGGATTCGGCGGCCAGCCGCCGGTCAGCGAAAACGAAATGCCGGCGCTGCGTCAGGCGATCAGGGCCGAGCGCAAGATCAACATGACCTATGCGGACGAACTCGGCCGCGAAACCAAACGGGCGATCTGGCCGTTCGCACTTGCCTATTTCGACCGGACCCGCGTGCTCGCGGCGTTCTGCGAACTGCGCAACGACATCCGGCATTTTCGCGTCGACCGGATCATCGCCTTCGAGGTGACCGAGACGCGCTACCCGCGCCGGCGTCTGGCGCTGGTCAGCGACTGGCGCAAGATCCAGGAAGCCGAACGGTGCCGGTGGCAGGACGACGAGCCGGGTGCGGCGAACGTCGAGCCCGTCGCTCGCCGCCGCGCGGCGCGTCAGAGCTGACGTGTCGATCGGCCGCAGCGCAACGCCGCTGATTTCGCTCGACGCGATCGTGATCGATACTGAAACGACGGGGCTCGATCCCGCGCGGGCGCGCATTGTCGATATCGCCCTCGTGCCGCTGGAGAAGGGCCGGATCGAGCAGGATCAGGCGTCGCGATTCCTGATCCGGCCGGACGTTCCGATCCCTGTCCCGTCCACGCGAATCCACGGCATCGATGCAGCGATGGTGTCCGACGCGCCGGCGTTTGCTGCGGTCTGGCCCGGACTCCTGCCTCAGATGGATGACACGGTTATCATTGGCCACACCGTTGCGTTCGATCTCGCGGTGATCAAGCGCGAATGCGACCGGGCCGGCCTTGCCTGGCGCGCGCCGCCGTCGCTGTGCACGCGGATGCTGGCGCAGGTCGCGCGGCCGGACCTCGCGGACTTTTCTCTCGACAGCCTTGCAGCCTGGCTGGGCGTGCAGATAACGGGACGTCATTCGGCGCTTGGCGATGCGATGGCGACGGCCCGGATTTTTCATGGCCTTGTTCCAGTCCTGCGCGAGCGCGGCATCCGGACGCTGGCCGAGGCGATGCGGGCCTGCGAGAATCTGGCCGAGCCGATGCGGATGCAACCGCGCATTGCGTGGCGGCAACCGGTTCCGGGTGATGCGGCAAGCGTCGCCCGGCGGGACGTTCAGCCTTACAACACGCGCGTCGCTGCGATCATGACGGCGCCTCCCCTGGTGATCGGATCGGGGAAAACGGTTGCGACAGCGCTCGAGACAATGATCGCGAATCGCGTGTCTTCGCTGCTCGTCCGCATGGACGCGGCGGCGATGCAGGCCGACAACACCGGTATCGTCACCGAACGCGATGTGATGCGGGCATTCAGCGAGCATGGTCCGTCCGCGTTCGCCATGCCGGTTGTCGCGCTGATGAGCTATCCGCTGCATGTGGTGCAGGCCGATGCGCTCGCCTATGCCGCGATCGGACGCATGAACCGGCTGCAGGTCCGGCATCTCGGCGTCGCCGATCGCACCGGCCGCGTGGCAGGCGTGCTGTCGTCGCGGGATCTCCTGCGGCTGCGCGCGGAGGGAGCCGTGGAGCTGGCCGACGAGATCGGATCGGCGCGGGACGTTCATGACCTGGCCCGTGCCTGGGCAAGGCTGGCGCAGATTGCCGGCGAACTGCTCGCCGAAGGATTGTCGGCCTCGGATGTGGCGGCAGTCGTTTCGCAGCGTGTCAGGGAGATGACCTATCTGGCAGCCGAGCAGGCCGAGGCCGCCATGAAGGCGGAGGGGTTGGGCGAGCCGCCGTGCGGTTATGCGGTTCTTGTTCTGGGGTCGGCGGGGCGTGACGAAAGCCTGCTGGCGATGGATCAGGACAACGCCATCGTCTTTGCCGATGATAGTCCGGACGGCGCCGACGTCTGGTTCGCCGAACTCGGCCGCCGGATGACCGATACGCTGCATGCGGTCGGGATTCCCCTCTGCAAGGGCGGGGTGATGGCGCGCAATCCCGCTTGGCGCGGTTCGTACGCCACGTGGTGTCAGCGGGTTCAGCGCTGGATCTCCAACGCTTCGCCCGAGAGCCTGCTGTCGGTCGACATCTTCTTCGATCTCCGCGCGGCCTACGGCGACATCGCGCTGGCGCAAAGGCTGCGCGCCTTTGCGTTCGACACGGCGCGAGGCGATGCGGCTTTCGCCAAACTCCTGTTGCAGGCGGAGGGGTTTGTGCCTTCAGGGCTCACCTGGTACGGCGGCATCAAGACCGATCAAGGCCGTATCGATCTCAAGAAGGCGGGGCTGTTCGGGGTCGTCAGCGCCGCACGGGCGCTCGCGATCTGTCATCACGTCACCGGCCATTCGACGCCGGAGCGGCTGCGGAGCCTTGCGGCACTCGAAATCGGTGGCGGCGAGGATATCGACGCGCTCGCGGATGCGCGTGATGTCTTTCTGGATCTGATCCTCAGGCAGCAGCTCGTGGATATCGCCGCGGGACGGCCACCCGGCAACGCTGTCGAGGTCAGGCGGCTGACACGCCGGCAGAAGGCAGCACTGAAAACAGCGCTCGGGGCGGTCGAGCCGCTCGAAGCGTTCGCGCGCGATCTGCTGTTCGCAAAACCCGCGGACCCGCCGCCGGCGCCGGACGGGCCTGACGCAGGCGATCCTCAGACCTGACGTTCGACCATCTTCAGCTTGAGCTCGGCGATCGCCTGCGAGGGGTTCAATCCCTTCGGGCACGCCTTGGCGCAGTTCAGGATGGTGTGGCAGCGGTAGAGGCGGAACGGGTCTTCGAGGTTGTCGAGGCGTTCGCCGGTCGCTTCGTCGCGCGAGTCCTTCACCCAGCGCGACGCCTGCAACAGTGCGGCCGGGCCGAGGAAGCGGTCGCTGTTCCACCAGTAGCTCGGGCACGAGGTCGAGCAGCAGGCGCAGAGGATGCACTCGTAGAGGCCGTCGAGCTTGGCGCGGTCCTCGTGGCTCTGCCGCCATTCCTTCTGCGGCGTCGCCGTCGTCGTCTTCAGCCATGGCTCGATCGAAGCGTACTGCGCGTAGAAGTTCGTCAGGTCCGGCACGAGATCCTTCACCACCGGCTGGTGCGGCAGCGGATTGACCTTTACTGCGCCTGCTTTCGTGTCGTGCATCGACTTGGTGCACGCGAGCGTGTTCTGTCCGTCGATGTTCATCGCGCACGAGCCGCAGACGCCCTCGCGGCAGGAACGGCGAAACGTCAGCGTCGGATCGATGTTGTTCTTGATCCAGATCAGGCCGTCGAGAACCATCGGACCGCAGTCGTTGATGTCGACGTGATAGGTGTCGACCTGCGGGTTCTTCCCGTCATCGGGATTCCAGCGATAGACCTTGAATTCGCGCGTTTCCTGCGCGGCCGGCTTCGGCCAGCTCTTGCCTTCGGTGATCCGGGAGTTCTTCGGAAGCGCAAATTCAACCATGGGTCTCTCGCGATGCGGCGGGTGCCGCAGGTTGTGTCAGCAGGTGATAGCCCCGCCGGGTCCAATCAACAACAACGGTCATGACATTCCCATCATGAGCCATGAACGTTACTTTTCCGACTTGCCGACCGGCACCAGCATCGGCCGCGCCATCGCGCGCTTCTCGATGACGGCAAGCGCCGGGTGGAAGTGAATGCCAAAAAGCTGCTTCGCCAGCGCGTCCGGTTCGGAATCGACGCTGTCGCTCGAGTACCAGGCGTTCATCTCGTCGATCAGCGTCTTGAAGAACTCGACGCCGGTGCCCGGCTTGCGCACGCCGCCGCCGAATTCCGGCTCCCAGTATGAGGAGCACAAATCCTCGCAGGCATAGATGCCACCCGGGCGGATGTGCGGAAACAGCGAGCGGAACGTGCCGATCTGATGCTCGAAAGCGTGGCTGCCGTCCTCGATGACGATATCGAACGGACCGAACTCCGCCGCCACGCTCTGGAGAAATGCGTCGTCGCCCTGGCTGCCGATCCGCACGAAGGTATTGGCGGATTCGAAGGCCTTGCAGTTCGGATCGATGTCGATGCCGACGATCCTGGCCTTCGGGCCGAAGTAGGAGCGCCACAGGTCGAGCGATCCGCCGCCCTGCACGCCGATCTCGATGATGCTCACGTCGCGGTCGCGGAACGGCGCGAAGTGCCGATCGTAGATCTCGAAGTAGTGGCCCCACTTGTTCATCACGCGGCCACGGTGGCCGGCGACAATGCTGTCCATTTCAGACGCGGCGTTCCAGCGCGCCGTCAACCGGCGCAGCCCCTTGATCGTCTTGGAACGGACGCCCCTGTGCAGCAACGCTGCGCTCCTTGCGGTGGAGACCCGGCTCAGTAGACCCGCGCCTTCGGCGGGATGTACTGCACGTCGTTGGTCATCGTGTAGTTGTGAACCGGGCGGAAATCGATCGTGGTCGAGCCACGCTGATCGATCCAGGCCAGCGTGTGCTTCATCCAGTTCGCGTCGTCGCGATCCGGGAAATCCTCGCGTGCGTGCGCGCCTCGGCTCTCGGTGCGGTTCGCCGCCGAGTCCATGGTGACGACGGCCTGCGAAATCAGGTTGTCGAATTCGAGCGTTTCGATCAGGTCCGAATTCCAGGTCAGCGAACGGTCGGACACGCCGATGTCGCCGACGCCGCCGTGCACCTTGTGGATCAGATCCTGACCTTCATGCAGCACTTCGCCGGTGCGGAACACGGCGCAGTTGGTCTGCATCACCTTCTGCATGCTGGCGCGCAGCTGTGCCGTCGGCGTGCCGCCGGAGGCATGGCGGAAATGATCGAGGCGGCCGAGCGCGAGATCGGAGCCGTCGGACGGCAGATCGGGTTGCTTGGCATTCGGCGTCAGCTTCTCGGCGCAGCGCAGCGCCGCCGCGCGGCCGAACACGACGAGGTCGATCAGCGAGTTCGAACCAAGGCGGTTGGCGCCATGCACCGACACGCACGCGGCTTCGCCGACCGCCATCAGGCCCGGCACCACGGCATTGTCGTCGCCGTTCATCTTGGTGACGACCTCGGCGTGGAAGTTCGTCGGGATGCCGCCCATGTTGTAGTGCACGGTCGGCACGATCGGAATCGGCTGCCGGGTCACGTCGACGTTGGCGAAAATCTTCGCCGACTCGGAGATGCCGGGCAGGCGTTCATGCAGCACCGCCGGATCGAGATGATCGAGGTGCAGGAAGATGTGATCCTTGTTCTTGCCGACGCCGCGGCCTTCACGGATTTCGATCGTCATCGCGCGCGAGACGACGTCACGCGACGCGAGGTCCTTCGCCGACGGCGCGTAGCGCTCCATGAAGCGCTCGCCTTCGGCGTTGACGAGATAGCCGCCTTCGCCGCGCGCACCTTCGGTGACGAGACAGCCCGAGCCGTAGATGCCGGTCGGATGGAACTGCACGAACTCCATGTCCTGCAGCGGCAGGCCGGCGCGCAGCGCCATGGCATTGCCGTCGCCGGTGCAGGTGTGGGCCGAGGTGCACGACGCATAGGCGCGGCCATAGCCGCCGGTCGCGAGAATCGTCGTCTGCGCGCGGAAGCGATGCAGTGTGCCGTCATCGAGCTTGAGCGCGATGACGCCGCGGCAGGCGCCCTGATCGTCCATGATCAGATCGATGGCGAAGAACTCGATGTAGAACTCGGCCGCGTGCCGCAGCGCCTGGCCGTACATCGTGTGCAGCATGGCGTGGCCGGTGCGGTCGGCGGCGGCGCAGGTGCGCTGCGCCTGGCTCTTGCCGTAGTCGACGGTCATGCCGCCGAACGGGCGCTGATAGATGCGGCCGTCTTCGGTGCGCGAGAACGGCACGCCCCAGTGTTCGAGCTCGTAGACGGCTTCCGGCGCGTTGCGCACGAGGTATTCGATCGAGTCCTGATCGCCGAGCCAGTCCGACCCCTTCACGGTGTCGTACATGTGCCAGCGCCAGTCGTCCTTGTGCATGTTGCCGAGCGAGGCGGAGATGCCGCCCTGCGCCGCGACCGTGTGCGAGCGGGTCGGGAAGACCTTCGTGATGCAGGCGGTGCGAAGGCCCGCTTCGCTGCAACCGACGACCGCGCGAAGGCCCGCGCCGCCGGCGCCGACAACGACCACGTCATAGGTGTGGTCTTCGATCGGATAGGCCTTGCCGTTGGTGGCAGGGCTACCTACCCCGTTCGCGCCCGTTCCATTGGCGCCATTTCCGTTGACAGCCATGGATCAGACTCCGGAAGACAGTTTGAAGATGGCGTAGATCGATGCGAGGGCGACGGCCGCGCAAAAGAAATTGTTGGCGATGATCGACGCGAGCTTGATCTTCTCGCCATGCACGTAGTCTTCGATGATCACCTGCATGCCGATTTTCATATGCCAGACGCTGGCAATGATGAAGAGAAGCATGATGATGGCGATCAGCGGCGAGCCGAGAATCTGCGCCGCGCCCGCCTGATTGCGGCCGAGCATCATCATGATGATGATTGCGGCAGGGATCAGCAGCAGGATCATCGCGATCGCGGTCACGCGCTGACGCCAGAAGTCCTTGGTGCCGGAGTGAGCGGCGCCGAGATTGCGGACACGCGCGAGCGGCGTGCGCATCGAGCCGGAGTTGTTGGCGCTCATCGTCCGCCTCCGAAAACATATGCCGCTGCCCACAGCAGCAACGTGGCGACGATGCCGGCAATCAGCGCCGCGGCCGTCAGCCACTCGCGCTCCTTCGGGCCGAAGCCGTAGCCGAGATCCCAGACGAGATGCCGAATGCCGCTCATCAGGTGATGCATCAGCGCCCATGTGTAGCCGAGGACGACGAGTTTGCCGAACCACGTGCCGAGGAAGGCCTGCAAGGTCGCGTAGTTTGCGGGGCCTGATGCGGTGGCGATCAGCCACCATGCCATCAGCAGCGTGCCGAAATAGAGCGCGAAGCCGGTCGCCCGATGCAGGATCGACATCGCCATCGTCAGCGTCCATCGGTAGGTCTGAAGATGCGGCGAAAGCGGGCGTTCGACGCCAGTCACCGGTTTTCGAAGTTCGTAATTCATCGCGGCATTCTCTTTATCGAACTTCGAAAACCAAAGGGCACTGGCAGATTATCGATTCCCGTACCGCTTTCGATCTGAAGTTCCTGATCGTGGACTTGCGGCGTGAGGTGCAGGAACTTCAGATCGGCGGTACTGGCGCTCATGAAGGTCTTTTCGCAGGTTGCGGCCGTGTGGACCGGCATTGAATGCTTGCGTTAGAGAAGTTCTATTTACGGAGTGAAAACATCGCGTGCAACGCCGAAATGCGCCGTCTGCGAATGGCCGTTCATATCTTCTTTCACTTTATCCTCGTGCTGTATCGCATCGCGCGCTGACGTGATTGCGGATCAGCTTTGCTGCAACAGCAGGTATCCGGCCATCGGCTTCTGGTATACCAACTACCAGCGGGATTCATCGCTTTGATCACCAGTATTGCCCCGGGCCAGCTTGCCGAAATCGCAATCCTACTCGTCGCCGCCGGCGGTCTCGCCGGCCTGCTGGCCGGCGTCTTTGGCATTGGCGGCGGCGCGATCCTGGTGCCGGTGCTGTACGAGTGCTTCCGCCTCGTCGGCGTTCCGATCGAGGTGCGGATGCCGCTGTGCATCGGCACCTCGCTCGCCATCATCATCCCGACATCGATCAGTTCCTGGCGTGCGCATCGGGCGCGGGGCAGTGTCGACATGGACATCCTGCGCCGATGGATTGTGCCGATCATCGTCGGCGTCATCCTCGGCGCATTGATCGCGCGCGTGGCGCCGGAACGCTTCTTCAAGATCGTCTTTGTCATCATCTCGGGCGCTGCATCGCTGCGGCTTCTGCTCAGCCGCGAGACGTGGAAGCTCGGCGATGAGATGCCGCAAGGCATCGGCATGAAGCTCTACGGCGTTTTCATCGGCCTGATCTCGACGCTGATGGGCATCGGCGGCGGACTGTTCTCGAATCTGGTGATGACGTTCTACGGGCGGCCGATCCATCAGGCGGTCGGCACGTCATCCGGGCTCGCCGTGCTGATCTCGATTCCCGGCGCGCTCGGTTACATCTACGCCGGCTGGCCCGCAGCCGCGCGCTATCCGGACGTGGCGGCGCTCCAGCCGCCGCTGACGCTTGGCTATGTTTCGCTGATCGGCGCCGCGCTGATGATTCCCGCAGGCATGCTGTTCGCGCCGCTCGGCGTCAAGCTCGCTCACAAGCTGACGAAGCGTCATCTCGAGATCGCGTTCGGGTCCTATCTGATGAGCGTGTGCATCCGCTTCGTCATCAGTCTGCTGCCCGGAAGCGGCGTCTAGCGCTTACTTCTTGTACAGCCCCACGTACTGATCGCGCAGGACGTTCTTCTGCACCTTGCCCATGGTGTTGCGCGGCAGGTCGTCGACGAACAGCACGCGCTTTGGCATCTTGAATTTCGCCAGCCGTCCATCGAGCGCTTTCAGCACGCCGGCTTCATCGAGCGCGGTCTTCTTGTCGGTGACCACGACGGCGGTGACGCCCTCGCCGAAGTCCGCATGCGGTACGCCGATCACGGCGCTTTCGATCACGCCCGGCATCGCGTCGATCTCGCTCTCGACTTCCTTCGGATAGACGTTGAAGCCGCCGGAGATCACAAGGTCCTTGCCGCGGCCGACGATGTGGACATAGCCCTTGCTGTCGATCTTGCCGAGGTCGCCGGTGATGAAGAAGCCGTCCTTGCGGAACTCCGCGGCGGTTTTCTCCGGCATGCGCCAGTAGCCCTTGAAGACGTTCGGTCCCTTGACCTCGATCATGCCGATCTCGTCGGCTTTGAGCGGTGTCCCGCTGTCCGGGTCGGTGACGCGGACGCTGACGCCGGGCAACGGAAAGCCGACCGCGCCGGGCACGCGCTCGCCGTCATACGGATTCGATGTGTTCATGTTGGTTTCGGTCATGCCGTAGCGCTCGAGCACGGCATGGCCGGTGCGCGCGGACCATTCGCGATGCGTGTCGGCAAGCAGCGGCGCCGAGCCCGACACGAACAGCCGCATGTGCCTGGTCGAGTCCTTCGTCAGCTTCGGGCTTTGCAGCAGCCGCGTGTAGAACGTCGGCACGCCCATCAGCGCTGTCGCACGCGCCATCAGGCCGATCACCTGCTCGGGATCGAACTTGTTGAGGAAGATCATCGCCGCGCGCGCGAACAGCGTGACGTTCGACGCCACGAACAGGCCGTGCGTGTGATAGATCGGCAGCGCGTGGATCAGGATATCGTCCGGCGTGAAGCGCCAGTAGCCGACGAGCGTCTGCGAATTCGACGCGAGATTGTCGTGGGTCAGCATCGCGCCCTTGGAGCGGCCCGTGGTCCCCGAGGTGTAGAGGATGGCGGCGAGATCGTCGCTGGTGCGTGCGGCGGTCTGGAACTGCGGCGCGGCTTTCGCCGCACCGTCGGTCAGCGATCCCTTGCCGTTGCTGTCGAGCGTATCGATCTTGGCGCCGACCTTCGCTGCAATCGCCTGAAGCCCGTCCGCCTTGTTCGGGTCGCAGACGACCAGCGACGGCTCGGCGTCGGTGATGAAGTAGTCGAGTTCGTTCAGCGTGTAGGCCGTGTTCAGCGGCAGGAACACGGCGCCGGCGCGGACGACGGCAAGGTAGAGCACCAGCGCCTCGACCGACTTCTCCACCTGCACCGCAACGCGATCGCCGGGTTTGACGCCACGCGCCACCAGATGGTTCGCGACCTGTCCCGATCGCGCAACCAGATCGCCATAGGAAATATGTGCGCCGTCTGCCGTTTCGATCGCGGTTTTGGCCGGGTCGGCCAGATTGTCGAACAGGCGGGAGAACAGATTCGCGTTGGCGGCAGCGTTCATGCAAACATCCGGCGATTGAGCAAAGACGGCGGAACGGCGAACCCGCCGCGCATGGAAAAATCCAATAGCAACAACCCCCTTTGCAAGGCAACTTTGAAAGGGGCCAAGAAAAGCCAAAGGGAGGCAGTGACGATGAGCGAGAGCAGACCACGTATCGCGTGGGTGACCGGGGGCGGCACGGGCATCGGACTGGCGGGGGCGCAGGCGCTGGCGGCGGACGGCTGGACGGTGATCGTCTCGGGCCGGCGCAAGGATGTGGCGGAGGAGGCGGCCGCGACCATCAATGCTCGCGCCGGCAAGGCGGAAGCGCTGGCGCTCGATGTCTCGAATGCGGCGGAGGTGAACGCGGCGGCGCAGGCCATTCTCGCCCGGCACGGCCGCATCGACTGTCTCGTCAACAGCGCCGGTCTCAATATTCCGAAGCGGAGCTGGAGCGACGTCGACAATGACGGCTTCGACAAGGTGATCAACATCAACCTCAACGGGTTGATGTACTGCATCCGCGCCGTGCTGCCGGCGATGCGCGCGCAGAAAGACGGCGTCATCATCAACGTCGCGTCCTGGGCGGGTCGCATCGTCTCGAAGATGACCGGGCCGGCTTACACGGCGTCGAAGCATGCGGTGCTGGCGCTCACCCATTCGTTCAACATGGATGAATTCAAGAATGGACTGCGTGCCTGCTGTCTGTCGCCCGGTGAAGTCGCGACGCCGATCATGAAGCTGCGGCCGGTTCCGCCGAGCGATGCGGATATGGCGCGCATGCTTCAGCCGGACGACCTCGGCCGCACCATCGCTTTCGTCGCCGGCATGTCGGCGCATGTCTGCGTCAACGAAGTGCTGATCTCGCCGACCTGGAACCGCAGCTTCCTGCAACTCGAAGCCGCACCTTAACTAGTGCGGCTTTCGTTGGTGTGCTGGCATCGCGCTCAGCGGTGCCTCCGCACCATTTGAAACAAATGCGATCGGTTCATGCGTGACACCTCACGCGCGGATGTCAAAAAAGTTTCGTACCTGAATACTGATTTTTCCCGAAACCCGGTCCGCCAGGGGTCGTAACTCGGCCAACGGCATCGCAGAACGTCCCTCCAGGGCGATCGCGCGATGTTGTTGCTGAGTTCCATCGCTGGGTGGCGCATCGCCGCCCCATCAAGCACATCGGGAGACTTCATGATGTCGAAACGTATTGCATTGCTCACGGTCGCAGCAGTCGCTGCGATTGCCTTCACCGCTCCGTCGATCGCACAGGACAAGATGTCCGGTCCGGAAAAGACTGTGATGGTCGGCGGCGCGCCGATGTTCCCGTCGAAGAACATCGTTGAGAACGCCGTGAACTCGAAGGATCACACCACGCTCGTCGCCGCCGTGAAGGCCGCCGGTCTCGTCGAGACGCTGCAGAGCAAGGGCCCGTTCACCGTGTTCGCGCCGACCAACGCTGCGTTCGGCAAGCTGCCGGCCGGCACCGTCGACAACCTGGTGAAGCCTGAGAACAAGGCGACGCTGACCAAGATCCTGACCTATCACGTCGTTCCGGCCCGCCTGAACGCCGCACAGCTCAAGGACGGCCAGAAGCTGAAGACCGTTGCCGGTGAAGAGCTCTCCGTCAGCGTTGCCGGCGGCAAGGTGACGATCACCGACGCCAAGGGCGGCAAGTCGATCGTGACCATTCCGGACGTCAACCAGTCGAACGGCGTGATCCACGTCGTCGACACCGTTCTGCTCCCGGGCTGAGCCATCGGTCGGGTCGCCATTGCGGCAACCCTTCTGACATAAGCCAGAAATGCGAAGCGGGCCGGAGCGATCCGGCCCGTTCTCGTTCCTGCTGCGCCGCTGCTTCGGCTATCGCATCGATAGCGCAGTGTTATCGATGTCTGCGGCAAAATATGTTCGAACCCGCGTCAAGACGCGCGAAACATTGGTAGTCTGGCGACGTATTGTTGATAGGGAATTCACAAGCGTGGAGCGGATGATGTCCAGCCTCGCAGCAGGTCATGAGAAGCAGGACGCGGCAACAGCCGCGCCGAAAGCGAAGATCATTCAGCCGGCGTGGGTGCGCGTGATGCACTGGATCAATGCGGTGGCCATGATCATGATGATCATGTCGGGCTGGCAGATCTACAACGCCTATCCGATCTTCAGCTTTACGTTTCCGTCGGCGATCACGCTCGGCGGCTGGCTCGGCGGCGCGCTGCTCTGGCATTTCGCCGCGATGTGGCTGCTGGTCGTGAACGGTCTGGCTTACATCGTCGTCGGCCTGCTCACTGGCCGCTTCCGCAAGAAGATGCTGCCGATCTCGCCGGTTGGTGTCTTCGAGGACACCAAGGCCGCGCTGACGGGCAAGCTCTCGCATGACGATCTTTCGACGTACAACAACGTGCAGAAGCTGCTCTATCTCGGTGTCATCCTCGCTGGCGTCGTCGTGGTGCTCTCCGGTCTCGCGATCTGGAAGCCGGTGCAACTGAGCTGGCTCACCGATATCTTCGGCGGCTTCAACACCGCGCGGGTGTGGCACTTCTTCGCCATGGCTGCGATCGTCGGGTTCCTTGTCATTCATGTCGTGCTCGCCGTGCTGGTTCCGAAGAGCCTGCGCGCGATGATTATCGGCCGTTAAGGGAGCGATGCGATGAAGCGCAAGCCCGCGAAAATCATTCCCGGCGTCGATCAGGCGCTGCTCGTCAAGGATGCTGCGAAGCTGTTGCCCGATCCGGCGCGCCGCCGATTCCTCACCGGGGGCGCGAGCCTCGGTGCGCTGACATTGCTCACCGGCTGCGACGTCACCGACGGCTTCTCGGCGGAAGACGTGCTGAAGCAAATCTCGAAGTTCAACGATGCGGTGCAGGCGCGCCTGTTCGATCCGAACAAGCTGGCGAAGACGTATCCGGAAAGCTTCATCATGAAGCCGTTCCCCTACAACGCCTATTATCCGCTCGACGAGGCGCCGGACATCAAGGCGGAAGAGTACAAACTCGAACTCTCCGGCCTGATCCGCGATCAGAAGCCGTGGACGCTCGACGAGCTCTACAAACTGCCGCAGGAAAAGCAGGTCACGCGCCACATCTGCGTCGAGGGCTGGAGTGCGGTCGGCAGCTGGAGCGGGCCGAAGCTCGGCGATTTCCTGAAGGCGGTCGGCGCCGATACGCGCGCGAAATATGTGCGCTTCGTTTGCGCCGAGGGTTACTCGACCTGCCTCGACATGCCGACCTGCTTCCATCCGCAGACGCAGATGTCGTTCAGGTTCGACAACCAGATTCTGCCGCGCGCCTACGGCTATCCGATGAAGATCCGCGTTCCGACCCGGCTCGGTTTCAAGAATCCGAAATACGTCGTCGGCATGGAAGTCACCAACGACTACATGGGCGGTTACTGGGAAGACCTCGGTTACAACGACTACAGCGGACTGTAGTCACGATTCGGACGACGTCAGCCGCCGCTGGAAGGCCGCGGCCACCGCCCCGATCGCCAGCGTTGCTGCTGAAACCGTGAGCGCCGACGACAGGCTGCCCAGCGCGTCGCTGATCGCGCCGGTGACGATCGGGCCGAGTGTCTGACCGACGCCGAAGACGATCGCCATTACGGCAATCGCGTTCGGCCAGGCCGCGGGCGGATAGTTGAAGCGGGCGAAGGCCGTCGTCGCTCCGACGACGGTGAAGAACACCGCGCCAAAGCCGAACGCGGAAACGCCGAGCATCAGCGGCGAGTTGCTGAGGAGGGGCAAGCCTGCGGTGATGGCATTGATGCCAAGCAGGATCGCCAGCGCCTTGCCGCTCTGGCCGCGTGCGAGCAGGCCGGGCCAGATCCACGACGAGACGAACACGCCGATGCCGATCAGGCTCCAGAAGACGCTCTGCGCCCACACGCCGCCGCCCGCATCGCGCACATAGGCGATCATGAACGTCATGTAGGCGATGTACCCGGCGCCGAAGCAGAAGTAAGCGAAGAGAAAAATCCAGATGCGCGAGAGCGCGATCCGGCTCGTTCCTCCGCTGTCGGGCGTCGGCGGCGTGTCGATGCGCTTCATGCTCAGGATCGCCCCGAACGCCACCGATATGATCGCGAACGCCGCCCAGATTTTCGGCCAGGAGCCGGCGCCTAATCCATCGAGCATCAATGGCGCAACCAGTCCCGAGACGATGATGCCGACACCCGGGCCGCCATAGTACAGCCCGAGCAGGAATGCGGAGCGGTCCGGGTTCGCCTGCGCGATGTGCGCGGCGAGCGCGCCGCCGCCGATGAAGGCGAATGCGGCGCCGGCGCCGGCAATCAGCCGTGCGATGCTCAGCAGCGTGAAGTCCGAGGTCACAGCGCAAAGCGCCAGTGAAATGATGCAGGCAACGACGCCGAGCCGGACGGTCTCGAACAGGCCGATCCGCCGCGCCAGTGCCGCGGTGCCGAGCGCGCCGAACAGATAGCCGGCAGCATTGATCGTGTTCATGAAGCCGGCGGCTGAATAGGTCCACGCGAGGCTCTCGCGCATATCCGGCAGCACCAGCGCGTAGCCGAAGCGGGCGATGCCGAGCCCGATGGTCGGCCCCAGCGACAGGATCAAGATCGTGCGTGCGGGATGCGCGGTGGCGGGGTTGGACAAGGTGATCTCCGGCAAGCGCAACCTTGGCACGCCGCATGCCCTCAGCCAACCGCCGCTTCGGCAATGGTGGCTTGCCATTTGCGCCCCAAAATTCTAGCACTCCGCCGCATCCGTTTGTTTTTCCCCGCGAGGCGTTTTCCCATGGCGACCCACAAACTGCTCCTTCTGCCCGGCGATGGCATCGGCACCGAAGTGATGGCCGAGGTGAAGCGCCTGATCGACTGGCTGAACAGCGCGGGCATCGCCAGGTTCGAGACCGAGCAGGGCCTCGTCGGCGGCGCCGCCTATGATGCCCACAAGGTCGGTATCTCCGAAGGCGACATGAAGCTTGCGCACGCGGCGGACGCGGTCATCTTCGGCGCGGTCGGCGGTCCGAAGTGGGACAACATCCCCTACGACGTGCGGCCGGAGTCCGGGTTGCTCCGTCTGCGCAAGGATCTCGCGCTCTACGCCAACCTGCGTCCGGCGATCTGCTATCCGGCGCTGGCCGACTCATCGAGCCTGAAGCGCGAGGTGGTCGAAGGCCTCGACATCATGATCGTGCGCGAGCTCACCGGCGGTGTCTACTTCGGCGAGCCGAAGACGATCACCGACCTCGGCAATGGCCAGAAGCGTGCGGTCGATACGCAGGTCTACGACACCTATGAAATCGAGCGCATCACCCGCGTCGCCTTCGACCTCGCGCGGAAGCGCAGGAACAAGCTGACCTCGATGGAAAAGCGCAACGTCATGAAGTCGGGCGTGCTCTGGAACGAGGTCGTCAACCAGGTGCATGCGCGCGAATACAAGGACGTCACGCTCGAGCATCAGCTCGCCGACTCGGGCGCGATGCAGCTCGTGAAGTGGCCGAAACAGTTCGACGTCATCGTCACCGACAACCTGTTCGGCGATATTCTGTCCGACATCGCGGCGATGCTCACCGGCTCGCTCGGCATGCTGCCGTCCGCTTCGCTCGGCGACGTCGATCCGAAGACGAGAAAGCGCAAGGCGCTGTACGAGCCGGTGCACGGCTCGGCACCGGATATCGCCGGCAAGGGTATGGCCAATCCGGTGGCGATGCTGGCGTCGTTCGGCATGGCGCTGCGCTATTCGTTCGACATGGGCGCGCTTGCCGACAAGCTCGATGAGGCGATCGCCGTCACGCTCGGCAAGGGTCTGCGCACCGCCGACATCAAGTCGGACAGCGCGACGATTGTCTCGACGTCGCAGATGGGCGAGGCGATTGTGAAGGAATTGCAGGCGCTGCACTAAACCCGTTGTCCCGGGCGAGCCGTTGCGAGACCCGGGGCCCATACGCCGTGCAGTATCGAGAGGGCACAGCGTATGGGTCCCTGCGTTCGCAGCGGCGACTGGAGGGTGATGCTGAATCAAAAAGCCCGGCCTTGCAGCCGGGCTTTTTCGTTCGAGCGTTTTGCTGCGCTCAATAGAGCGGAATCGCCGTCGGGTAGCCGCCGAGATCCCACGGCGTGTCGGACAACGGCCCACGCACGGTGCTGCGCGGAACGGCGGAGCCGCTCGCGGAATAGCCCGGCGGGAAGGCATAGTCCTGATACTTGCGTTCGCCCGGCAGAACTTCGGTTCCGGCATCGAGCCAGGAGCGCTTGGTCACATAGATGCGGGTCGGGCCGCGCTGATAGGACACATTCGGCCCGACACTGCGGACCAGCACCGGACGCTGGTTGTTCTTCTTGCGCTGGGTCTGGGCATCGGCCGCGGTGACCCCGAACAGGGCGACGGCAGCGAAAGCCGCAGCAGTGCCGGCAGCGAGCATTTTCAAAGTCATAGCGTCCTCGTGAACGTCCTGATTTGTCCTCTTGTAGCCCTGTCCAGACCATCGCCACAAGGTGATTTGGGCCACACCTCAAGGACATAATGACGGTTTGCGCCTGTGGAGAGAAGCCGGACGGCCAATATGTCGTGAACGCGCGTGGAAAGTGCTTCGTTCCGGAGACCGATGCCTAGAGGCGGCCGCGGAGCTGCGGCTCTTGCAGGCTGGAGACCCAATCGCCGGGTACCGGTGCCGGATTGCAGGTGCCGCGCTTCAGCTCGGCGCGCGCGAAAAGTTCGGCCATTTTGCTGTCATTGCCGGCGGCGAGAAGGGTCAGGCGATTGAGCAGGCAGCCGACCGAGGCGCGCTGTGCGGCGATGGTGTCGGCATTGCAGGTAAAGCCGGTGATATGGATCCGGGCGCCCTCGAAGACCCTGGCAAAGCCGAGGCACGGCTTTGTTTTGCTTTCCTGGGCAGGGAACCGGATCAGGCTGACGGGCCCGAACTTGGTTTCGATAATGCCCGCCGCTTCGGCCTCGCCGCCGGCCAGGAGGCCCATGCGGATCGCCAGATCGGAGGCGGGGGGCGCGTTCTCGGGCGTTTCACCGCCGAGACGAAAGATTTCGACCTCGGCAACCGGGTTCTCACCCGCCATACCCCAGACGAGGGTGTCCTTCCGGCCGCCCTCGGGATGCCGGCGGATGCCGTAAGTAGTTGGCGTCCCGCCGAAATCGGCCTGCGCCACGGCGAACGCCGGGTGCGGCTTGGCGACCTCGAACCAGCCCGGGCGGGCCGCCGGTTGCTCGACGGAGGCGATCACGGGAACGGTGGAAAAGAGATCGGCGGCGATGAAAGCGAGAGCAGCAAGCCCGCCGGTATAGGCCATCAGGCGGACGACCACAGCCCGCACCTCGTCGGCGAAACTGCGCAGCACCGGATGAATTTCCGTGCTCTTTAAGATGTCCGGAAACGAGGCCATGTAGGATCGACGTGGCTGCGGTGCGTGCCTGAAATGCGTGATGACGTTGTCTTTGCGTCATTTCTCGCATAGAAGCGCACCCTCTTCCCTTACCCGCCGCGCGCGGGGGCAGGGATATTTCCTCGGAGAGTGAACGATGGGTTACAAGGTCGCAGTCGTGGGCGCGACCGGCAACGTGGGCCGGGAGATGCTCAACATCCTCAGCGAACGCAGCTTCCCGGCCGATGAGGTCGTGGCACTGGCGTCGCGCCGCAGCATTGGCGTGGATGTCTCTTACGGCGACAAAACCCTGAAAGTGAAAGCGCTCGACAATTACGACTTCTCGGACGTCGACATCTGCGTGATGTCGGCGGGTGGCGAGACGTCGAAGGAGTGGTCGCCGAAGATCGCCGCCAAGGGCGCGGTCGTGATCGATAACTCGTCGGCGTTCCGTTACGACGCGGACGTGCCGCTGGTCGTGCCGGAAGTGAATGCGGATGCGCTCGCCGGCTACACCAAGCGCGGCATCATCGCCAACCCGAACTGCTCGACGGCGCAACTCGTCGTCGCGCTGAAGCCGTTGCACGATGCCGCCAGGATCAAGCGCGTCGTGGTTGCGACCTATCAGTCGGTGTCGGGCGCCGGCAAGGATGCGATGGACGAACTCTTCTCGCAGACGAAGTCGGTCTACACGAACGACGAACTGAAGCTGAAGAAGTTTCCGAAGCGCATTGCCTTCAACGTCATTCCTCACATCGATGTGTTCATGGAGGACGGCTACACGAAGGAAGAGTGGAAGATGGTGGCCGAGACCAAGAAGATGCTCGATCCCAAGATCAGGCTCACCGCGACGTGCGTGCGCGTGCCGGTGTTCATCGGTCACTCGGAAGCGGTCAACGTCGAGTTCGAGAATCCGATCACGGCGGATGAAGCGCGCGAGATCCTGCGCAAAGCGCCGGGCTGTCTCGTGATCGACAAGCGTGAGCCGGGCGGCTACGTCACGCCGTATGAATCGGCGGGCGAGGACGCCACCTACATCAGCCGCATCCGCGAGGACGCGACGGTGGAGAACGGCCTCTCGTTCTGGTGCGTGTCGGACAACCTGCGCAAGGGCGCGGCGCTGAATACGATTCAGATCGCCGAGTCCCTGATCAACCGGAAGCTGCTCAAGCCGAAGCAGAAGGCGGCGTAAGCCAGATCGCAGCCTCTACTTCTCCCTCGCCCCGCTTCAGCGGGGAGAGGGTCGGGGTGAGGGGCTGCTATCCGCGAATTCAGATTCTCCAAAGTTGTTCTGTACCCCCTCACCCGGAGACCTTCGCTTTGCTTTGGTCTCCGACCTCTCCCCGCAAGCGGGGAGAGGTGTTCTTGGCCGGCTTCACGTTCGTCATCGCCGGGCATAGCCGTTCCAGGAGCGGCGTTCTATAAAGAACGCCTATGCCCGGGCATGCGAGGAGTGAAGCGATGGCCGCGCCGACGACCGATCGAAGTCCAGCCCAAAGCTCGGATCAGCGCCCGATCAAGAAAGCCGAGCGTGGGTTCGAGGCCGTGCTGTTCAACAGCCGCTGGCTGATGGCGCCGTTCTATTTCGGTCTTATCGTCTGTCTGGCCGTGCTGCTCTACAAGTTCGTCGCCGAGCTGATCCACTTCATCGTGCATGCGCCGATGGCGAAGGAAGCCGACATCATCCTCGGCGCGCTGTCACTGATCGATCTGTCGCTGACCGGCAACCTGATTCTGATCGTGGTGTTCTCAGGCTACGAGAATTTCGTCTCGCGCATCGATCCCGGCGGTCATCCGGATTGGCCGGAATGGATGACCAAGGTCGACTTCTCGGGGCTGAAGCAGAAGCTGCTTGCCTCGATCGTCGCGATCTCGGCCATTCAGGTGCTGAAGGCGTTCATGGCGCTCGACACCGCCGTCAACACCGAGAAGCTGATGTGGCTCGCCGGCGTGCATCTGGTGTTTGTGGTGTCGGCGCTGCTGATGGCGCTGTCCGACCGCTGGGGCGGACAGGGCGGGCATTAGCGTTTTTCTCGGATGCTGCCGTAAATTTCTTGCCGTCATGCCCGGCCTTGTGCCGGGCATCCACGCCTTGACATCACTGCGGTAACAAAAGCGTGGATGGCCGGGTCAAGCCCGGCCATGACGAGGATAATAGGTGGCGATGAGAAGGAAGCTCAAACCTCCGCCACCGCGCCGACGTCGTGGAATTCGCCGGTGACCGGATCGCGCAGCGACAGCGATCCTTGCGCGACGCCGAAGAACGCGCCGTGCAGCTTCAGCTTGCCGCGCTCGACCAGAATCTTCACGCAAGGGAAGGTCATCAGGTTTTCGAGACTACGCTTCACGGCGGCGCGTTCGAGCTTGGCGAGGAATTGCTGCTTCGACATGTCGCCGCGCGGGCCGATCTCCTTGGCCTCGGGCGCCATCAGTTCCATCCACTTGCCGATGAAATCGCCTGGCGACAGCGGCTCGGCTTCCTCGGCGAAGGCGCGGATGCCGCCGCATTGCGCGTGGCCGAGCACGACGATGTGCTTCACCTTCAGAACCTGCACGGCGAATTCGAGCGCGGCCGACACCGCGCGCGCCGCGCCGTCCGGCGTGTAGGGCGGCACGAGGTTGGCGACATTGCGCACCACGAACAGCTCGCCCGGGCCCGCGTCGAAGATCACTTCGGGCGAGACACGTGAATCGCAGCAGCCGATGACCATCACCTCCGGCGATTGCCCATACTCGGAGAGTTCGCGGTAACGTGACTGTTCGGCTGGCAGCCGGTTGGCCGCGAAGCTGCGATAGCCGTCGATCAGGTTTTTGGGAAAGTCCGTCATGGCCGTCCTCGTGTTGGACGACTTTCGATAAGCATACCCGGCGCTGCGCCACAACCCTTGTCGAGGGTTTTGTGGGGGTGTTGGCTTGATCCCGAAAAGTGGCTACCGGTTTTTGATCAGGTCGTGCCAGAAAATAATGCATACCTGCTGGAGATAAGCCGTCATGATCCGCCCGCGCCGCTCGATGTTATTCATGCCCGGCTCGAATGCCCGGGCGCTGGAAAAAGCCCGTACCTTGCCGGCCGACGGCCTGATCCTCGATCTGGAAGACGCGGTTGCGCCCGACGCCAAGGCGACTGCGCGCGATCAGATTTCGGCGGCGGTGAAAGCCAGGGGCTTTGGCCGCCGCGAGGTCATCATCCGCATCAACGGCCTCGATACGCCGTGGTGGATCGACGATATCGGCATGGCGGCAAAAGCACAGCCGGATGGCGTGATGGTGCCGAAGGTGTCGCGCGTCGCGGATCTCAAGGCAATCGCCGACCGCATCGCCGATATGGGCGGCGGCGTTCACATCAAGATCTGGGCAATGATCGAGTCGCCGCAGGCCGTGCTGCGTGCTCCGGAAATCGCCGCGGCCGGAAGCGAAGCCGATAATCGTCTCGCCGGCTTCGTCATCGGCCCGAACGATATCGCACGCGAGTCGCGTATTCGCATGGTCAAGGGTCGCGCCCCGATGCTGCCGCTCTTGTCGAACTGCGTACTCGCCGCGCGTGCGGGTGGGATCGAGATTCTCGATGGCGTCTATAACGACTTCAGCGATCTCGAAGGCTTCGCGCGCGAATGTGAGCAGGGCCGCGACCTCGGCTTCGACGGCAAGACGCTGATTCATCCGAGCCAGATCGCGCCGTGCAACGCCGCGTTCACGCCGGCCGCCGACGAGGTCGAGCGGGCGCGCAAGATCGCAGCGCTGTTCGATTCTCCGGAGAACGCGGGCAAGGGCGCGGTGCAGATGGACGGCCAGATGGTCGAGCGCATGCACATGGAGATTGCGCGCCGGACGATTGCGATTGCCGATGCGATTGCGGCGGCGGGGTAACTCGCCTCGGTTTGTCTACCAGTTATCGGGACTGATAGCGCATGCCGACGGTGACTAACCTCTCCCCGCTAACGCGGGGCGAGGGAGCGCAGCCAACAGCGCCAGCCTTACAGCCAGGGCCGGCTTTCCTTCGCCTTCGACTCGTAGGCCGAGATCGAAGTCTTCTTCTCCAGCGTGAGGCCGATGTCGTCGAGGCCGTTCAGCATGCAGTGCTTGCGGAACGGATCGAGTTCGAAGGCGATGCAGCCGCCATCGGGACCGCGGATTTCCTGCTTTTCGAGATCGATCGTCAGCGTCGCATTCGAGCCGCGATCGGCGTCGTCGAACAGCTTGTCGAGCTCTTCCTGCGAGACGCGGATCGGCAGAATGCCGTTCTTGAAGCAGTTGTTGTAGAAGATGTCGCCGAACGAGGTCGAGATCACGCACTTGATGCCGAAGTCGGCGAGCGCCCACGGCGCATGCTCGCGGCTCGACCCGCAGCCGAAGTTGTCGCCGGCCACCAGAATCTTCGCCTGACGATAGGCCGGCTTGTTCAGCACGAAGTCCGGGTTCTCGCTGCCGTCGTCCTTGTAGCGCTGCTCGGAGAACAAGCCCTTGCCGAGGCCGGTGCGCTTGATCGTCTTCAGGTACTGCTTGGGAATGATCAAGTCGGTGTCGACATTGATGATCTTCAGAGGCGCCGCGACGCCGCTCAGCGTGGTGAACTTGTCCATGGCTTGTGTCTCTCGGAGGCCGGTTTCCCGTTGAAACGGTTACGATTTCCGCCGTTTGTGACCGGCCGGGCCGTTCCCGTCAAGGTTCAACCGGGCGGGTCAGATATGAGGGCAGACCGATAGGCCCGCAAAACCGCTGATTTCATGCACCACGGCATGTCGATTCCGCCGCCGGTTCAGGTCTGGGCCGTCGCCCTGTCATCGTCCACGCTCGCTTCCAGCGCTTCCATGTCGTCGTCCGACATGCCGAAGTGATGGCCGATCTCGTGGATCAGCACATGGCGGATGATGTGGCCGAGGCTTTCGTCGTGCGCAGCCCAGTAGTCGAGGATCGGGCGACGGTAGAGCCAGATCATGTTCGGCATCGGCGCGATTTCGTCCACCGACCGGAACGGCAGGCCGATGCCCTGGAACAGCCCGAGCAGGTCGAACTCGCTCTCGGCATTCATCGTGTCGAGCACCTCGTCGGTCGGAAAGTCGTCGACGCGGATGATCAGGCCCTCGCAGCGGTCGCGAAAGCCTTTCGGCAGCCGCTCGAACACGCGATGCGCCATGGCTTCCATGTCGGCGAGGGAGGGGGCTTTGGCCGAAATCCACATGATCTCCTTCTAGAGCATGGCGATGCAAAAAGGCACCGCCAGAGTGCCGCGGAATCGTTTCTCGCAGGTCGGCCGCCCGGTTGACGCAGCCTCCTTAATCCGCGATTTTGCGGCCTCGGCAGGGGGTGCGTGATGACGTTCAGGAGCATTGTGATCGGGGTGGGAGCTCTGGCGCTGGCGAGCCTGTTGCCGGGCGCGTCCGTGCTTGCTGAGCAGTCCGTACCGAAGGCGCAACCGGCGGCTTCGTCGAAACCGTCCGATCTCACCGCGCAACGCCGTGCGCGCCGGCAACCGACCCGCGTGCGGGTCTACCGCTCGTTTCCGGGACCGAATTCGCAGCGCGTCTGCAACGCGCGCTACGTTCAGGAATATCGGCCGAGCGGCACCGTCATCGTTCCGCTGGTGAACTGCTACTGGAGCGGCTGACGCGGCAACCGGGTACGGTTCGCCTTGCGCTGTTTGAAGACCTTCTAACATCCTCGTCCATCGCGTTCATCAATGCGGCGTGGACATTCATGACGCATTCACGTTGCGCGCCCTAGCGTCGGCGTAACGAACGCGCTTGCACCTTGACTTGTCTGCGGATGATCGATCGGCCGGACCGATCGCTGGGGAGGATTAGGAGCATGAAGAAGTTTCTGGGACTGATGGCCGTTGCCGCTGCGATGGTGGTCGCGGCGCCGGTTCAGCGCGCCGAGGCGCTGTCGCTGATCAATCCGGCCGGCGCCGGTGCGGCGAAGTATGCGTCGGAAAATCTCGTCATCGAAGTGCGCCGCGGCGGCGGTTTCCGTGGCGGCGGCTTCAGGGCAGCCGGATTTCGCGGCGGCTTTCATCGCGGCGGTTTCCATCGCGGCTTCCATCGGCCTCACTTTCATCGCGGGGGCTTCTACCGGCCGCACTTCCATCATCGCCGGTTCTATGGTCCGCGCTTCTTCGTTGGCGCACCTGTGATCTATCCGCGCCGCTGCCGCATCGTCTGGACCGATTTCGGCCCGCGCAAGATCTGCCGCCGTCCGTTCTATCCCTATTACTACTACTGATTACTACTACTGAGCGGATCGCGCCGCGTCCCTTGGGGCGCACCGTGTGAATTCTGGAACCGGCGGCGCGGTTCTGCGTTGAAGACCTTACCGAAGGTGTGCCGGGATGAACCTTTCCTTCACCCCGGCCGACAGAAGAGTCCGAGGCGTATGGCGACGGCGCCGCGGATGCAGGAAACGAGGAGCGAATCATGAAGACATTGTTCGGTGCAACCTTGGGCGCGACCATGGGTGCAGCCGCGTTGATGTTCGTTAGCTCGGCGGCATTGACGCCAGCCGCGGCCGATACGCCGGCGGTCACGCAGCACAACGCGAGCACGGCGAACGCCATTGAAGACGTCAGCGCCCGTCGCCGCTATCGCCGTTACTACCACGGCCCGCGCTATTATTACGGGCCGCGCTATTACCGGCCGTATGGCTATTATCGGCCGTACGGTTACTATCGGCCCTACGGCTATTACCGGCCGTATGGCTATTACGGCGGCCCGCGGTTCTATGGACCGGGCTTTGGCTTCAGCTTCGGCTTCTGACGCCAGATATTTCCAGTCATGTACGAATAGGCGCTCCTGACAGGGGCGCCTGTTTTGTTGTGCGCACTGTGACGAGGAGCCGCTTGCCGCCGCGGGCGAACTACTTCCGTACGCGCTGCAACAGCTCGCGCAACGTCTCGGCCGTGTAGGGTTTGCCGATCACGGTCGTCCCCGCGAGCTGCGGCGGCAGCGCGAGCAACTCGGCAAAGCCGGTCGTGAATGCGAACGGAGCGCCGCGCCTGGCCAAGTCCGCTGCGACGTCATAGCCGCTGCTGCTGCCGAGTTCGACGTCGATCAGGGCGAAGTCCGGCAACCGGGCTTCGATCGCTCTCAACGCGGCCGCCGCGTCTCCGGCCAGCCGCACGCTGATCACTCCAAGGTCGCGGAGGATCATTTCGGTGTCGAGGCCAATGATGAAGTTGTCCTCGACGATGAGCACGTCGGAGGGCAGACCGGAATCGTCCATCGGTGTCAGGTTTCTCAAAGCGGAAAGGGTGCAGGCGCACGCAGCGAACCTGCGCTGCCCGATGGCGCAGTGCGGTTCCTTCATGGAACAATATTGGGGGGTTATGCGTTTGTCTGTTCAGAAGTGGACATAAGCCGCCGCGGCCGTCCGCTATGAACTGCCACTGTGGCAGAGGATAATCCGTGACCATCACTATTCTGAAAAACCGGCCCCTTGCCGGCGGGGAAAGGCCGTTCAACAACCTGCTGCGCATCCTGCGCGATCAGGATTACGCGCTGCTGCAACCCGATCTGCAATTCACCGAGCTTGCGGCGCGCGAATTGCTTTACAGCCCCGGCGATCACGTCGGCACGGTCTACTTTCCGTGCGGGCCAAGCCTCGTGTCCTATCTCGTCACCAACGAAGATGGCCGCGATGTCGAAACCATTCTGATCGGCCGCGAAGGTGCGGTCGGCGGGATCGTCAGCCGCGGCAATCTGCCGGCCTATACGCGCATGATCGTTCAGTTCGGCGGCACGTTTGCGCTTCTGCGGCTGGATACGCTGGAAGCAGCGAAGGCGCGGTCACCCTCGCTGCATCAGATGTTCGCGCGCTACGCCGATTGCATGATGGCGCAGATGTTTCAGTCGACTGCGTGCAACGCCACCCATTCGATCGAACAGCGCACGGCGAAATGGATCATCTCGGCGATGGAGCGCACCGGCGACAGCACCGTGCCGCTGACGCAGGAGCAGATCGCCGGAATGCTCGGCGTCGGGCGCAGCTACGCAAGCCGGGTGATCCAGACCTTCCGCCGCGACGGTATTCTGGAAACGCGGCGCGGATCGCTGCTGGTGACGAATGCCGACATGCTCACCGCCCGCGCGTGCCTCTGCAACGAATCGGTCAAGGGGCATTTCGAAAGTGTCCTGCGCGGTGTCTATCCCGCCGAGGAAGGTGTTGACTGATTCCTTGCGGTCGTTAGAAGTCCCGTCCTCTTCTGACAAGCGGCCGGTGAGAGCTGCGGCAGAAGACGTTGCTGCGGCGGGCGCTCCGCGATCGGCCGTGGCCAGTGACATGGGAGGGAGGACTCGATGCTGCTGTCACGCCGCAGCCTTTCGGCTGGCTTTGCGCTGTTTTCGTTTGTGTTTCCAATTCAGTTCGCTGCTGCACAAGACGCTCCTGTCGGCGGCAACGTTACGATCGTCGTGCCGTTCCCGGCCGGCGGGACTGTCGATGCGGTGGCGCGGCAGGTTCAGCCAGGTCTGCAGGAACGGTTGAAAGCGACCGTCATCATCGAGAACAAGCCCGGCGCCGCAGGCTCGACGGGAGCGACCCAGGTTGCGCGGTCCGCTCCTGACGGCCGTACCTGGCTGTTCGTGTTCGATACCCAGGCCGTCAATCCGTTCCTGCTCAAGCTGCCGTTCGATACGGAAAAGGATCTCGCGCCGGTGATGCTGATCGGCACCGCGCCGAACGTGCTCGCCACCAATCCGTCGAAGCCGTTCAAGACCCTCGCCGATGTTGTCGCTGCGGCGAAGCAGAAGCCCGGTGCGCTGACCTACGCGACCATCGGGGCTGGCAGCCTCGGACACCTGACGATGGTGCGGCTCTCGAAGCAACTCGGCATTCAGCTTAATCATGTCCCCTACCGCGGCGGCGGGCCGGCGCTGAACGACGCACTGGCCGGACATGTCGATCTCATCATTGCCAGCGCTGCGCTGCTTAATCCGCAGTTCTCCGGCAACACGCTGCGTCCCATCGCGCAGTTCGGCGAAAAGCGCGCGGCGTCGCCGGAACTGGCTAATGTGCCGACAGCGGCCGAGAGCGGCGCGGCGGGTGTTGAATCCTATGCGTGGTGGGGCGTGTTCGCTCCGGCGGCGACCCCGGTACCGGTGATCGAACGGTTCGCGCGCGATCTGCGTGCGACGTTGCAGGATCCGAAGGTTGCGGAGAAGCTGACCCAGTCGCAGCAGATCTCAATCCGCGCCGCAGGGCCTGCCGAGCTCAAGACGTTCTTCGCCAACGAGATGAAGGTCTGGGGCGCGATCGTGCGCGAGAACAACATCGAGATCGGATCGCAGTGATCTTTTTCCCTCCCCCGCCCAGCGTGGGGAGGGTGGCGCGAATGAGCGTCAGCGAATGAAGCGACGGGTGGGGGCAATTGGACAAGCACCTCACCCCGGCCTTCACCATAGCGCGTCGAAGACGCGCGTAAAACGCGCTTATGGCTCGGCCGTTCCTCCCCGCGCAGCGAGGGGAGGGATGAAAAGCAGCCAGCTACTCCTCCGGCTCGGTCGTGAACAGCAGCGGGTAGCCTTTCGCGCGGCCGGCGTCGGTGGCGCGGGTGGCTTTCGTCTCGGCCACATCCTTGGTGAATACGGCGACGACGCAGACGCCGCGCTGATGCGCGGTGATCATGACCTTGTGCGCCTGATCCTCGGTCATGCGGAATTCCGCCTTCAGCACCACCACGACGAATTCGCGCGGCGTGAAGTCGTCGTTGACGAGGATGACCTTGTGCAGCCGCGGCCGCTCGACCTTGGTCTTCGGTTTCGTTTGCGGTTTGGATGCGGTCTTCAGCGCCATCTGAGGGCTCGGTGCGGCATGCCGCGATCGGTTGTCGCATTTTCTCATGCGGCTTGCCGCGCGTCCATCGGCGCGCTTACGATATTTGGCAATTGCAGACGGCGCCGTTCAACGGTTGCGTGGAAGCATGTTTCGGAGAGTCATTGCCATGACGCGAACATTGAGCTGGGTGGGAGCCATTTTGCTCGCGCTGCTTGTCGGGGTCGGCGGCGACGCTGCCGCGTGGGCGGTCGAGGGGCCGAACTGGTGCGCGCATGCGCAGAAACATTTGCGAAAAAAGGGCAAGGCGCCGAACTGCGCGAACGTGGCACGGTGCATCAAGCTGAACAACTATGGTTGCTCCCAGAACCACTCCCGGACACCCTTTCCGGGACAGTTGACGACGCCGGACGGCCGTCCCGTTGTCGATGCCGAGATGCACGCGGTCTACGAACACCCCAAATGGTCGCTGGCGAAGACGATCGGCACCCTGATGCGCTATCAGAACGACGGGAAGAGAACCGCGCGGCTGATGGCCGAAACCTATGCGCCGTGGTGCGATACGCGCGGCAGCAAGCGCATTCGCGGCGGCTGGGGGCGAACATGCGTGGATCGCCTGCCGTCCGTCCCTCTTGATTACTCGCCCCGCTGCGAAAGGCCCGCATCGGGCGAACCGGGCAGCCAGCAGTGCGACAACTGCAATTGTCCGAGCCGGGTAGCCCGAACATGGATCAGAGGTACGGTTCAAAGCATCGACGACAGGGTCGATCTGTTCGATGCGTCCGGCCGGCCGCTACCCGCGATGGCGCAATTTCTGAAACAGGTTTCGACGATCGAAACCGGCTATGTGCCGAGCGCCCAGCTCGTGGCGGACGCGATAACGGTATTCAGACCTTAGGCGGCCGCGCGAAGTGATTATACGCGCGGATTGTTGCGCTTCTTCCAGGGTTTGAGCAGATCGAGCCGCCATTCGGCCCAGCGCGGTGGCGGCCAGCTTGACAGGCGCGAGCGCGGCTTCTCCGGCTCGAGTTCCGGAAGTGACGCGCGCGTCCGCGCAACCGGGTTACGCCAGCTCTGGCGTGTGGCCGCGCTGATAAGATCGACGTACTCCGGTTTGTCGGCCACGGTCCGCTCCGCAAAAAAGAGAAGCTGCCAGTCACTCAGGGCTCGGGCCCGAGCCTGCGCCGTGAGGCTTAAGGAAACGTATCGGATTTGTGTCGGGCTTGAGGCAATCGCCGGATCGTGTGCGGTCGCGGCCAACGGCCGCCGATCCGGCGCTGGAGCGCGGTCCGGATTCCATTTAAAGCAATCGCGGGCGGCCGCAGGCGAGGACGGAATGGACAAGAAAGCGATGCGTGACGAGGCCGAGCGTCTGGTCCGTGAGGCAATGGAAAAGCGGTCGGTGGTCGTCAAGCAGGGCGACACCCGCATCGAGACGACGTGCGGCAAGTGCGGTGCGCCCAATCGCGTCAAGGCCGCCAAGGGCGTGACCCGCGCCGATTTCACCTGCAAGGAATGCGGGCACAAGCAGGCGACGCTCTAGCGTTCCGACTCCGGAGTCCGCATCGCAGCATGCGGCAACACGGATGCGCTCGTCTGAATCGCCACATCAGCTTCACCGGCAGTGCAGCCCGGCCGCCGATCAAAAACAGGTTGTGTTGGCGCAGCCGTGTCTTGCCTATCCCGATTGCCGTCGCGTACTTTGGTTACGAAAGCAATCTTTCGTACAACCTGGATTTCAGGACATGGCCTTTTCCCTCTATGACGCGAGCGTCGCGAACTTTCTCCAGACTCTCGGGGCGGTCAGTCACTTCCTCGACAAAGGGTTGAAGCATTTCCAGGAGCAGGGCGTCGATCCGGAATCGATCGTCGAGGCGCGGCTTGCGTCCGACATGTGGCCGCTGCGCAACCAGATTTTCTCGGTCGCCGGGCATTCGCTCGGTGCGATCGAGGCCGCGAAGAACGGCACGTTCCGTCCGCCGTCGGGTGATCCGGCGATGAACTACGCCGGATTGCAGACGCTGGTGCGCGATGCGCAAGCGGCGCTCACGGCGCTGAAGCCGGAAGACGTCAACGCGCTCGAGGGGCGTGACGTCACGTTCAAGGTCGGCGATCGCGCGCTGCCGTTTACAGCGGAAGGTTTCCTGATGACGTTCTCGCTGCCGAACTTCTATTTCCACGCGACGACGGCATACGACATCCTTCGTTCGAAGGGCGTGCCGGTCGGCAAGCGCGACTTCATGGGCCGCATGCGCATGAAGATGTGAGAGCTTCTCCATCTCTCCGCCTGCGGGGAGAGGTGAAACCTTCACTCGCCCAGCTGAAACTTTTCGAATCGGCCGAGCTCGTCCTCGATCCGCACCTTCAGCGCCTTGCGCAAGGCCGCATTGGCGCGCTTGTGCGCATCGCCGATCCACGTCCACTGCTGCATCAGGAGCTTCCGGTTCTGCCGGTCGGTCTTGAGATCGAGTGCTGCGACGATCGCGTCGCCGGCGAGCACCGGCAGCGCGAAGTAGCCGAGCACGCGCTTCTCCTTTGGCACATAGGCTTCGAACCTGTGGCCGTAGCCGAAGAACAGTTCGCTGCGCTTCCTCTGGATCACCAGCGGATCGAACGGCGAGAGGATATGCACGAGATCGTTGGGCTCGTATGACGCCGCCAGCGTGTCCGGCGCGGCCCAGTGCGGATGCTTCGCGCCGTCGAGCGCGACCGCAACGAGCTCGCCCTTGCGTACACGCGCATCGATGATCCGCTTCACGGCGCCTTTGCTCGGCGCATCGAGATGGCAGATCGAATCGAGACTGACGACGCCCTGCGAGCGCAGCGCGCGGTCGAGCAGATAGGCGGCGACCTCGGCGGCGGTCGCGGCCTTCGGCAGCCTGTCCCAGCCGAAATGCCGCTCGATCAGATCGTAGGTCTTCAGCATGCCGGTGCGTGCCGAGATCGCGAGCCGTCCCTCGAAGAAGGCGAGATGCAGCGCGCGCTTCGACGGTTTCCTGCTCGCCCAGGCGTGATCCTTCTCGCGCAGCTCGTCGTCTTCGATATCGCGCAAGGTCAGCGGACCTTTCCGCACCAGCCGCATCACCTTGCGTGAATCCGCCGCCGTCACTGACGCGAACCAGCGGTCGCGGTTGAGCCGGTGCTGCTTCATATCGGTGATGAAGTATCGGAAATCGGCGGAGGGCACGTAGGCCTGCGC